>CANIHD010000025.1 GCA_947467345.1 Alphaproteobacteria bacterium | reverse complement strand
TCGAAGGCTTCAATAACAAAATCCGCGTCCTCCAACGCCGCGCCTATGGCCTGCGCGACGAGGAATACCTCAAACTCAAAATCCTCACCTCAGGCTTGTCCGCGTTGTAAAATCCCGCAAAAATCGCCCACTAAAAAACGCGAAGAGCCGGAAAACAAGAGTTCTATCATTTGACGCACAACCTCTACCTCGTGAAGACACCCCACGTCGGAAAAAAGAAAAAGACGTGCATCGAGGATATGTTTGAACCTGCTCTTCTTCGGAAAGAACTGGGCGGCAAAAAGCTAAATCTTGGTGCCGCAAATCCAGGGACCGAATATGGCAAGCACGTCTTTGCTGAGAAGGTGGTGCGCGCCAATGCTCCGAAACTGAAGTGGGACGGTTTCGAACCTCTTCTTCAGCGTGTGAGCGACGTGCTTGAACATTACAAGCCGCCGACCTAATTCTTAGAAGCTTACTACTCCCACTCGATCGTCCCTGGTGGTTTTGACGTCACGTCGTAGACGACGCGGTTGACGCCCTTTACCTCGTTGACGATGCGCGTGGCGACACGCGCGAGGAATGCGTGCTCGAAGGGATAGGAATCCGCCGTCATGCCGTCGGTCGATGTCACAGCGCGGAGGCCACAGACGAATTCATAGGTGCGGTCGTCGCCCATCACGCCCACGGTGCGCACCGGCAACAACACAGCGAAGGCCTGCCAGATCTCGTCATAGAGTCCGGCTTTGCGGATTTCATCGAGATAGACGGTGTCGGCTTTGCGCAGGATTTCGAGTTTCTCACGCGTGATGTCGCCTGGAATACGAATGGCAAGGCCCGGCCCCGGAAACGGATGACGGCCGACAAAGGCCGGCGGCAGGCCAAGCTCGCGTCCCAGCGCGCGCACCTCGTCCTTGTAGAGTTCGCGCAACGGCTCGACCAGCTTCATATGCATGCGTTCGGGCAGGCCGCCGACATTGTGATGGGATTTAATGGTGACCGAGGGCCCGCCGATAGCGGACACGCTTTCGATCACGTCAGGATACAGTGTGCCTTGCGCCAGGAAATCGGCGCCGCCGATTTTCTTCGCCTCGCCGTCGAACACGTCGATGAAGGTGGCGCCGATGATCTTGCGCTTTTTCTCGGGGTCGCTGACGCCCTCTAACCGACCCAAAAAAAGGTCCGCCGCTTCGGCATGCACCAGCGGAATATTGTAATGGCCGCGGAAGAGCGAAACGACCTCTTCGGATTCGCCGGCGCGCATCAAGCCGGTGTCGACGAAAATACAGGTGAGCTGATCGCCGATGGCTTCGTGAATGAGAACCGCAGCCACCGAGGAATCGACACCGCCGGAAAGGCCGCAGATCACGCGCCCCTTCCCCACTTGCGCGCGAATGCGTTTGATCGCCTCGGCGCGGAACGCCTTCATATTCCAATCGGCGGGAATGCCGGCGATGCCCAGCGCGAAGTTTCGCAGAAGCGCGGCCCCGCGCGGCGTGTGCACCACTTCGGGATGAAACATCAGGCCGTAGAAATGGCGCGTCTCGTCGGCGATCACCGCGAAGGGCGCGTTCTCGCTATGGGCGACAACTTTGAAACCGGGCGGCAGCTGCGTGACGCGGTCGCCATGGCTCATCCACACGACATCGCGCGTGCCGAGCGGCCACACGCCTTCAAAGAGCGGGCTCTGTCCGGAGATTTCCACTTCGGCGCGGCCGAACTCGCGCTTGTTGTGCGACTCCACTCTGCCGCCCAGCACCTGCACCATCGATTGCTGACCGTAGCAGATGCCGAGAATGGGAATGCCGAGCTCAAAAATGCTCTTGGGCGGCAGCGGCGGATTTTCGCCCGTCACGCTGGCGGGACCGCCAGACAGAATGATGGCGCTGGGCTTGCCCTTGGCCAACGCCGCTTCAGCAGCGTGGAAGGGCACGATCTCGCAATAGACGCCGCATTCGCGCACGCGACGGACAATGAGCTGCGTAACTTGAGAGCCGAAATCGATAACCAGAATGGGCGCCATATAAGTCCTAATTCGGCGTCCCGTTGTTCAAAGCCGGCCCAGAATTCAGGGCCTGGTTGAGTTGCACGGCTTCCGGGCACGTCTGCCCGCAGGCGCGCACGAGCAAGGCGTAGCGCGCCTCAGCCGCCGCACGGTTGCCCTTGGCAAGTTCGAGGAGCCCCAGGCCGTTCAACGCCGCAGGGTTCGCAGGATCGAGTTCCAGCACGGTGCCGTAATAGCGTTCGGCGAGGCCCGGTTCGTTGTTCTCGGCATGGAACTTGGCAATCCCAAGATAGGGTTCCGCTGTGGCGGCGCCATGCACGATGGCGGCCTGGAAGAGCTGCAAAGCCGCCACATCGTCGCCGCGTTCCGCGGCTTTTGTCGCGTCCGTCAGGAGACGCTCCGAGGTCAAAGGGGCGGCTGCCGGAGCCGCAGCGGCAAAGGCCGCCTCCGCTTGCGCGCCAGCGGCGGCAGCAAGGCCGAAAATCATGACGGCAAGGCTTTTTCGCATAGGCGGAAACTAGAACACGATGAGGCTGGAGGGAAGCGCCGGTTCCGCCGTTCGGGAACCTGAATTCATTCTGTCGGGAAATTCAGGCGCTTCCTCCCGCGCCGGATACGATTTTGAAACCCGAAAGGGCGTCTCTTGGGGCGTAACGGCCGGTGGCAATGTGAATGACGCGTGGACTGAGCGACGGCAAAATCGTGCCCATAAAGCGCCCTGGCGAAGGACTGGCCGGCGCAAAGCGGCTCTATGCCTTGGACGCGCTGCGCGGCCTCGCCGCCCTCGCGGTGGTGGTCTGGCACTGGCAACATTTCTACGCGCTCGACGGGCTGTGGCCGCATGCTTGGCATCCGCAAGCTCAGCCCTTCTTCGCGGTTCTGAAACCGCTCTATACTCAAGGCCTCGTCGCGGTCGATTTGTTCTTCGCCCTCTCCGGTTTCGTCTTTTTCTGGCTCTATAGCGACGCCATCGCGCAAAACCGCATGAGCGCCAGAAAATTCGCCAAATTGCGTTTCTCGCGCCTCTTCCCGCTCCATTTCGTCGTGCTCGTTGCCGTCACCCTGATGCAGCTCGCATTCTGGAATTTGACCGAGCGGCAATTCGTCTATCAGGAAAATGACGGGCTGCATTTTCTCCTGAATCTATTTCTGGTGCAGCAATGGACACCTCTGACCGGCGGGCTCAGCTTCAACGGGCCGGCGTGGTCGATCTCGGTGGAGGTCCTGCTTTATGCGATCTTCTTCGGGTTCATGCGGGTTGGCCTCAACCGTCTCTGGCACTTGATGTTTGTCATTGCCCTCGGCGTGACGATCTTCAATTTCAACAATCCGGTTGCCAGCGGGCTGATCGGATTTTTCATGGGCGGCGTCGCGTTTCGCGCCACCAAGGCAATCGCCAAACGCGCGGACGCACCGAAAAACGCGCGGCTCCTTTGTGCTGCCGCTATATTGGCTTGGGTTCTGGTTGCCATCGAAACCTATGTCGGCCCCTTCGACGCAGAGCTCTATGCGTTCGCGGCGAGCTTCAACGATCCGTTGGCGCGGAAATTCGCCACCGACATTTTGCTGCTCGCGTTTCTTCTCATCGTATGCCCCCTCACACTCATGGCGCTGGCGCTGCATGAGAAGGTGCTGGGCGCATCCTACAAACGCTTCTCGTTTTTGGGCGACATCAGCTACGCGGTTTATATGCTGCATTTCCCGCTGCAATTGGCGCTGGCGCTTCTCGCCGTGCGCTACGGCTTCTCCAGCGCCGTCTTCAATTCCGGCTGGGTGATGCTCGCGTTTTTTTTCGGGTTAAATGGCCTCGCCGCATTGTCCTATCGCCACTTCGAAAAACCGCTACAGGATTTGCTGCGCGGGCGCGTTCACAAGACCACGCCGCAAATGCGCGCCGCCGCTTAGCCGCTTCGCGTGAAGATTGCGGCGAAGAAGCCGTCGGTTCCGGTGGTCAGGGGACTGGCGCGAAAAAGATTATCCATGCCGGGCGGAACAGGATTTTCTCCCATCGTCTCGCGCCACACATCGCACGCCGGAACGGCTGAAAACTCCGCATGGCGCATGAGGAAAGCCTCCACCCTGTCTTCGTTTTCGCGCGGCAGTAGTGAGCATGTTGCGTAAATCAAACGCCCGCCTTCGCGAACACGCGCCGCGCCTGTTTCCAGCAATTCATCTTGCAATGCGGTCAGCACATCCAAGCGGTCCGGTTTGAGCTGCCATTTGAGACCGGGATTGCGACGCCACGTTCCCGAACCACTGCACGGCGCATCCACCAGCACGACATCGAATGCGCCTTCGGGCTGACGGCCCTCAGTGGAAATGAAACTCGTGATGTTGGTGGCGCCAGCGCGGCGCGCACGCGGAAGTATTTCCGCGAGGCGTTTTTCATCACGGTCGGCGGCAACAATCTGGCCGGCATTCTTCATCTCTGCCGCCAGCGCCAGCGATTTGCCGCCTGCACCCGCCGCGAGATCGAGCACGCGCATGTCGGACCGCGCCGCACAGAGAAGCGCCGCGATCTGTGACGCCTCGTCCTGAATCTCCACCGCGCCGGCTTGGAAGAACGGCGAATTTTGTAATGCGCCGAGACCGGGTCCCGCCGGAATGCGAATGCCGTGCGGTGAAAACGGCGTCGGTACGGCGGCAAGGCCTAGCCCGCCCAAGCCCGTCACCATATCGTCGCGGTTCGCGCGCAAAGTGTTGGTGCGCAGATCCACGGCAGCGCGCGCCAGCATCGCCTTCATCTCGTCGCCAAGTGCATCGCCAAATCGGCGCGCCAACTCCGGCTCGAGCCATTCCGGGTAATCGCCTTCAACCCAGGCGGGCATCGGCTCGCGCGGCGGCGCCACATATTGCGCGCGTTCCGCCACCGACAATTCCGGCGGCGCATAGGCGCTGCTGCCGAACAACGCGGCCGCTTCTTCCATCGGAACGCCCTCGCTGGCGAGACTGGCGATCACCAATGCGCGCGGTGTGTGGCTCTGCATGCGCCACGCATAAGAGGCACGATGGCGCAGCACGTCGTGCACACGATCGGCCACGGAAGCGCGGTCTTTAGCACCGGCATAACGGCGCCCCGAAAACCAGTGCCGGACGAAGCGATCGGCGGCTTCGTTCGAGCCTTCCAGCCCTTGCAAAATATCCATGGCGGCCTGTAGCCGCGCGGCGGGTGTCAAACGGGATGTTCCTTTGTTAGGCCGAGATAGTTTTCCGCCAAAGCCAATTGTGCCTCGTGCGAATTGCGAAGATGGGCGAGTTCCGCCCGCTGCCGTTCACGCGAGTGCGGTTCGTCGTCCAGGCGATGCATTGCTCGCGTGAACCACCACGAAAAATTCTCTGCGTTGCGCACCCTAGTTAGCGCACGCGCAGAATACGACTCCAGTGCGGCATCGGACTGATCCCGATAGCGTTCGATCAATGCGTCCGCGAGCAGCAGCGCATCATGAGCGGCCAGATTCAATCCCTTGGCGCCGGTGGGCGGAACGATATGGGCTGCATCGCCGGCCAGAAACAAACGCCCATATTGCATGGGCTCGGCGACGAAGCTGCGCAAAGGTGCGATGCTCTTCTCCAATGCCGGCCCGCGCACAACATAAGGCGCTACGTTAGGCCCCAAACGCGTTGCCACCTCATCCCAGAAACGCGCATCGGACCAATCCGCCACATCTTCGTCGGCCGCCACCTGAATATAATAGCGGCTGCGCGTCGCCGAGCGCATCGACGCCAGCACGAATCCGCGCTGGTGATTGGCGTAGATCAACTCGTGATGACAAGGCGGCACGTCGGCCAGCATGCCCAGCCATTCGAACGGCAGAGATTTTTCGTCCACCTTCATCACATGCTCTGGAATCGCCGTGCGGGACACGCCGTGGAACCCGTCGCACCCGGCGATGAAATCGCAAATCAAGCGCTGCTCGGTTCCGTTCTGGCGGAAGCTGATGCTCGGCCGCGTGCCCGCAACATCGTGCAATTGCACATCCTCAACTTCGAACAGCGGCAATAGCCCGGCCGCTTCATGCGCATCAATCAGATCGCGGGTCAGTTCGGTCTGGCCATAGACATAGATGCTGCGCTCCGTCAGCGCCGCGAGGTCAACGCGAAATTCTCCATCATCCATCGCAAGCGTAAACCCGTCATGGCGTAGAGCTTCACGGTGAAGGCGCGCGGCAACGCCGGCGCGTTCCAGCGTTTTGACGGTGCCGTCTTCCAGCACGCCAGCGCGAATACGGTGTTCGACATAGTCGCGGCTGCGCCGCTCCAGAACCATGCTGTCGATGCCCGCAAGGCGCAGCAATTGCGACAGCAAAAGCCCCGCAGGCCCCGCACCGACAATGCCGACCTGCGTGCGCAAAATTTTCACCTGGGGTGGAAGAGAGGCGGTGTTACTGCCCGCCAGGATAGTTCGGGCTTTCGCGCGTCACCATCACGCCGTGAATATGGCTTTCGGCCATGCCGGCATTGGTGATGCGGACGAACTCTGCGCGGGCGTGAAAATCGGCGATGGTCGCGCAACCGGTGTAGCCCATGGCGGCGCGCAAGCCGCCGATGATCTGGTGCACCACCGAACCAGCCGGGCCCTTATACGGCACCTGCCCTTCAACGCCTTCCGGCACCAACTTCAGCGAATCTTTCACATCCTGCTGGAAATAGCGGTCGGCCGAGCCGCGTGCCATGGCGCCCAGCGAACCCATGCCGCGATAGCCTTTGTAGGAACGGCCCTGATAGAGGAACACCTCGCCCGGGCTCTCATCGGTGCCTGCGAGCAGACTTCCCACCATGCAGACATCGGCACCCGCCGCGATGGCTTTGGCCAGATCGCCCGAAAACTTGATGCCGCCGTCACCGATCACCGGAATGCCGCGTGCATGCGCTGCCGCCGCCGCGTCCATAATCGCGGTGAGCTGGGGCACGCCCACGCCGGCAACGATTCGCGTGGTGCAGATTGAACCGGGACCGATGCCGACCTTGATGGCATCGGCGCCGGCATCGATCAGCGCCTTCGCGCCGTCGGCTGTGGCGATGTTGCCGGCAATCACTTGGGTATAATTCGATTGGCGCTTGATCGACGCGACCGTGTCGAGCACTCCTTTGGAGTGCCCATGCGCCGTGTCGACCACAATAACGTCGGCTTCCGCATCGACCAGCGCCAGCGCGCGCGCCACGCCCGCATCGCCGACATTAGTGGCCGCTGCTACGCGAAGTCTGCCGCGCTCGTCCTTGCAAGCATTGGGAAATTTCTGCGCCTTCTCGATGTCCTTCACGGTGATCAGGCCGACGCAGCGATACTCGCCATCAACCACCAGAAGCTTTTCGATGCGATGGCGATGGAGAAGGCCTTTGGCTTCCTCGATGGGCACGCCTTCGCGCACGGTGACCAGATTGTCCTTTGTCATCAGCTCGGAAATCGTCTGGCGCGGATCGCGCGCGAAGCGCACGTCGCGGTTGGTGAGAATGCCCACCAACTTGCCCGGACCCTTGCCATTGCCTTCCACCACCGGAATACCGGAGATGTGGTGGCGCTCCATCAGCGACAACGCGTCGGCCAATGTAGCACGCGGTCCGATCGTGACCGGGTTCACCACCATGCCGCTTTCGAATTTCTTCACCCGGCGCACATGCTCGGCTTGATCTTCAAGCGACAGGTTCCGGTGAATGACGCCGATGCCGCCGGCTTGCGCCATGGCAATAGCGAGGCCTGACTCGGTCACCGTGTCCATGGCGGCGGAAATCAGGGGGATGCCGAGTTCAATGGTTCGGGTCAGGCGCGTCCGCGTATCGACCTGTCCGGGCAGCACAGAGGAGGCAGCCGGAACCAGCAATACGTCGTCGAACGTCAAAGCCTCGCGAATGGGCAAATGGTCACCCTTGTCAGGGCGGTGGGGGTATCACTCGGCCACCCGACACGCAAGGGTTCCCGAGCACCACCGCGTTATAGCTATGGCCGGACAGGGGTTTTGGGCAAAAACTCTCGGCGCCGGCGGGCCCGCGTGCTAACCTCAAATCTCCCTGAACAGGAAACCTGCAAGTGCTTGGACGGATTCTTACCGCCTGTATCGTCGTCACGCTTTCGGCGGCCTCCCCCGCCACAGCCCAAGGCAATATCGCCGACGTCTTTCGCGAGTTTGAGGCCATCTGCTTCGCTTACGGAACGGACGGCTATTCCAACGACGTGCGTCTTGAGCTCGAAAACCGCGGATATAATTTGTCCGCCCGCTCTACCAACGGTTCGGACTATTTCACCGAGAAAAATCCGCAAGTGATGATTGGGCCGCTTGGCTGCGCTTTCGGGATCTACAAGCTCGACTTCGCGACCATGGCGAATTGGACCACCGAGTGGATGAAAGCGGACGGCTTGGCATTCGCGGGGGAGACGAAGAATTCCGACGGCGGACGACGCTTGGCCTGGAATTCGGAGGGGTTCACCGTCGCCCTCTCTGATGACAAGGCCAATGACGGCACGCCGGTTACGACTTTGCTGGTCGAACGCGCCGCGTCCTCGAACTAATCGCATATTCCGCGCACCGCACTGTCAACGGCGGAGTAAAAGCAGGCCAGTGTGGCGGAGTAAAAGCAGGCCATTGGCGGCGAGAAAATTCCGAGCAAAGGCGGCCCCGGCATCACGCGCTCCGATCTTCTGATCATCAACAAGACGGATTTGGCGCCCATGGTCGGCGCTTCTCTGGCCGTGATGGAATCTGACACCAAACGCATGCGCGGCAGCCACCCCTATGTCTTCACCAATCTAAAGACGAAAGACGGCCTCGCCACGGTCGCGAGCTTCATTGAAACGCAAGGTGGATTGGTGCCGGCGGCGACGCGCGCGGCTTAAATTATTTTCGCCCGCGAAACCCTTTAGCGACGAAATAAAGTTCAACCGATTGGCTGCGGCTTGCCGGGGGTTTTACATGCCGCACCTCAGCGAACGAGGATTTAAGCTTCGCTAAAAGTTCGGGCGTGGCGCCGCCTTGAAACACTTTGCCGACAAACGTTCCGCCCGCCCGCAACATCTCTTCCGCGGTATCCAACGCAAGTTCCACCAGCGCGATGGTACGAATGTGATCGGTGGCGCGATGCCCGGTGGTGGCCGCCGCCATATCGGACAGCACAACATCGGCTGAGCCGCCTAAGGCCTCGCGCAAACGGTCCAGCGCGTCAGCGTCCTGAACGTCCAGCTTCAGCAGAGTCACACCCGGCAAGGGATCGATATCCAGAATATCGGCACCGACAATATGCGCCTTGGCGCCGGCGCGCTTGGCAGCGACTTGCGACCAGCCGCCGGGCGCGGCGCCGAGATCGAGAATCCGCGCAGCCTGCGCGAGAAAATGGAATTTGTCGTCCAGCTCGATCAGCTTAAAAGCGGCGCGGCTGCGAAAGCCTTTGGCCTTCGCTTCGGCGACATAAGGATCGTTCAACTGGCGGTCGAGCCAACGCGCCGAAGACACCGTGCGCCCTTTCGCTGTCTTCACGCGCACGCGCAAAGCGCCACGGCCAGAAGATCCCTTGGTCGGCTTCTTGGTCGTCATCTTATGTTCCGTGTGCGGATGATTTCGCGCGGCCCCGGCGCCGATGCCGCCCCGGCTTGCGTTGCGGAATGGTTTTTGCTTCGCGCATCAGGCCGATCAACAGACCTTCACGCAGGCCGCGATCGGCAACGCGTAAATGCTCGAACCGCCAATTGTCCATGATGGTCGAGAGAATGGCGCAGCCCGGCAGAATGAGATCGGCGCGGTCGGCGCCGATGCAGGGAATGTCGGCGCGGCCGGCGAAATCGCGCGCGCTGATGGTTTCGAGAATCTCCAGCACGTCTTTACGTTCCAGCCAGAGCCCATCGATGCGACTGCGATTGTAACGCGTCAGTCCGAGCTTCACGCCCGCAAGCGTGGTCAGTGTGCCCGATGTGCCGAGGAGATGATAACGCTCCGGGTTGAAATCCGCCGGTGTCAATTGGCGGGTAAGCGCGGCGAAAGATTCGCGCAATGATTCGCGCATCGCCCCGTAGGTTGAGGCCGAGAGATTGCTGTGGCCATGGCGTTCGGCCAACGCCACAACGCCCACTGGCGCCGAGGCCCAGGCGAGGATTTCGGGTGCTGCGTCCTTCGCGGCGCGCACCAAAATCATTTCGGTCGAACCGCCGCCAATGTCGAAAATAAGCGCGCCGTCAAAGCCGTCGCCCAAAAGCGGCATAGCGCCTTCGGCAGCGAGACGCGCCTCTTCTTCCGGCGACACCACGACGAGCCGAATGCCCGCTTCGTTCAGCGCGCGGTCGAGCAGCACTTGTGTGTTGCTGGCGCGCCGGCACGCCTCGGTGGCGATGGCGCTGACATGGGTGGCGCCGCGCCGCTTCAGCCGCTCGGCGCAAATGATAAGCGCTGCCACCACGCGGTCGATCGCGGCTTCCGTAAGAGCGCCGGTGGTTTCCAGCCCTTCGCCTAGGCGTACGCTGGCGGTGTAGGAATCGATCACGCGCGGCAGACCACCGCCAACTCCGTTCGGCGGCACAGCGATCAAGAGACGGCAGGCATTGGTGCCGACATCGATGGCGGCCAGCACAGGGCCGCTCGCATCGACTCGCGGACCCACACGCCGGCGGCGGCGATAGGGAAGGCGTTTCCTGCCGGCTTCCGCCGCGGTCGTCAATTCGCGCCCCTCTTTCATCCTTTGGCCGCCTAATCGCGGCCTAGTCGGCTTGTGCCCGGGTGCTAGGCACAGTTTCGCGCGGGCGGCGGCCCGGTGCAAGCGGAAGGGGTTAACGCGAGGTGGCGGTGGCGCGCCGAATTCAACCGATCTGCAGTGGCTCGCCGTTCACGATCCAGGCGACGCCGTATTTGTCGACCACCATGCCGAAGATCTTGGCCCAGAACGCCGCCGTCATGGCCATGGCCACCGTCCCGCCTTCGGACAGAGCGGCAAAAAACCTTTTCTGCTTCCGCCACGGTGGGGTAGTTCAGCGCCAGGCTGACGCCCTTCACGCCGTCATAGGGGTATCCCGCAGGGCCGTCCCCGGCGAACAACACGCCGCCATCGGGAAAGGCGAGCCGCGCGTGCAAAATGCGATGGGCGAATTCCTTGGGCATTTGCGCCGCCATGGGCGAATCCGCCCCGCTCATCATGATCTCGATCGTGCCGCCAAAAACGCCTTCGTAAAAACGCATGGCCTCGGCGCAATTGCCGTCGAAAGCGAGATAGGGAATGGGCTGCGGCATGGGAGCTTCCTTTCGCGTGCGGGGCATCGAACTCGGCGCCCGTGCGGGCACCTTTTGAAGGCGTGATGCTAGGCGGAAGCAGCGAGCGAAAACAGAGGCGAACGGAGCGGAAAGCCCGCGGCAAAAAATGAAAAGCGAGGGTTCGCGGGGGCCCTGGGGACGCGATTTCCGCCCCGCCCTTGTCCGCGAGGCGAGGAGGCGGTAATCACCCGTCCTTGCCGCCTTTTCAGGCGGCGATTGGGGAATCGTCTAATGGTAGGACTGCGGATTCTGACTCCGCCAGTCTAGGTTCGAATCCTAGTTCCCCAGCCACCCAGTTTGCTCTCCAAGTGGCATTCTCCAGATCTCCAAAATAGCCTCGTAGTTTCAAACCCTTGTCTGCGGACAAAGGCGTTCTGCGCCACTGTTTTGGCCAACGAGAGACCACTTTGGGGCGAGCACCCCGGTTTTTCTCCGGAGGCACTTTTTCCAGTGGCAGAGTCAGATCGCGCGATCGGAAAATCATGATCGAAAGTGGTCGAATTTAGCTCAAGTGAACGATCACTTTGGTGCGCTCACGGCCAGATCTGAACGTAATGGGTTAACGCGCCGAAAATCCCAACACGGATCTCTGCTCAACCCAGCTGAGTGGCAGGGGCATCAGTGAGAACAGCCGCTCCGTTGATAGATCAACGGGCTGACGTCCCTCGAGGATGGTCTCGGTGATATCTGGTGCCAACAACGCTAGCGGCACCAATCGGCTTAAGTAAGTTCTGGAGACGCGTTCCTTCTTTGCAAGATCAGAGATGGATTTTACCTCTCGATCTCTCAGCATCGCAAACCACCTGTTCGCACGCACGATAGCTTTGATGAGGTTCACATCCTGGTTCGATGCCGAAACTCCAACCTTAATGTCCGCTTTGGGTCAGGAGCGGTCATTCAGCTCTAGGCGGCCCAATGTCTGCTTTTCTCCAAAGCGGTCATTCGTCACCGGTCACCCTAATATCCGCTTTGCGCCAAAAGCGGACATTGGGCGTTCGTGTAAGCAGCTTGTAAAGCTTGCGTGTTTTCAGCGGCCGCAATAGCTTGGCTGTAGAGCTTTCTCATATCGACTTCCATGCAGTCAACACGTTGAACTGCCGCGCGTAACACCATTTGGCGCTCCAGCAACGCTGGAAACCATTTCAACAATCAGAATTGACGTCGGGGCCGTCGGAACGCCCAAGTCGTCAGGAGGGGACGTTGAATCGCAAAGACTGGGGAAAATTGCTGGGGCAGCCGCTGGTGCAGTTCGTGCTCATCGGAGCGCTGATCTTCGGCATTTACAGATTATCCAGCGGCCCCGAAGTGACAGCGCCTATGGAGATTCATGTGGGCACAACCGAACTCCGCTGGCTGCACGATACCTGGCAGGGCCAATTTGGCCGCCCGCCGGGCGCCGCCGAGATGCGGGCGGCGGTGAAGGCTTATGTCGACGAGGAAATGCGCTATCGCGAAGGGCTCGCGCTCGGACTTGACCGCGACGACACCATTGTGCGGCGGCGGCTGGCACAAAAATATGACTTCATGCTTGGCGCGGAGGCGCTTGAGGGGGCTCCGACCGAGGGTCATCTGCGTACCTATTTCGATCGTGAACGCCAGCGGTATATGGCACCAGCCCTGACGAGCTTCTGCCAAGTCTATTTCGGCGCCGGCCGCGGGGGACTGGAGCGGGCGGGGGGTGCGGTCGCAGCCCTGTCGCCGTCAGCCCTCAGGAACCCAGGCTCCGTTTTCAAAGGCTCTGATCAGCTGCCTTACCCACGATGCTACGACAAGGCGCCGCCGGCTGACGTCAGGCGCGACTTCGGGGACTTCTTCACCAAAGCGCTGAGCAGGCTACCCCTTGGTACATGGCAGGGGCCGGTGGAGTCTGGGTATGGTTTTCATGCGGTATTGGTCGGCGCGCGGACACCAGGACGGCGATTGAATTTTTCCGAAGCCAGGAGCAGCGTGGAGACCGATTGGGGCAAATGGTCCACCGAGCAGGCGCGTTTGCGCGGGGATCGCGCCCTGCATGAACGCTATCGTGTCACAATCGACGAGCGCGCGCTGCGCGCCTTGGCGGGCGAAAAGTGATCCGGCTTTCCGGCCTTTTGGGCGCGATCCTGTGCCTGGCAATTCTAGGTGGCGGTCGCGCGGTCGCGCACGAAATCCGACCGGTTTTCGTGGACATAAAGGAAACCGGTTCGAGCCACTACGACGTGACCTGGAAGGTTCCGGTCACCAACGGGATCGCACTGCCGGTCACGCTGCGGTTTTCGCCGAATTGCACCGCCAGTACAGGCGGCGCGCGGGTAAGCGGCAGGGCATCCGTCAGCCGGATCACCCTGCGCTGCGCCAAGGGCCTAGTGGGTACCGCGATTGTCTTCGAGGGTCTGTCGCGCACCATGGTCGATGGCTTGGTGCGCCTGCAGTTCGCCTCTGGAGAGGTCGCGACAAAGCTCGTTCGTCCCGCCGATCCGGTCTTCCTGGTGCCGTCGGCAAGCGGACCGCTGGACGTGCTTGGCACCTATATAGCGCTTGGGTTTGAACACATCCTGCTGGGATACGATCATCTGCTGTTCGTGTTGGCGTTGGTGTTGTTCGTGAAACGGCTTTACCGCCTGCTCCTGACGGCGACCGCGTTCACCCTGGCGCACAGCATCACTCTCTCGCTCGCGGCGCTGGGAGTGATCCATGTCCCGCCGCCGCTGATGGAGGCGTTGATCGCGCTTTCGATTCTGCTGCTCGCTGTGGAACTGGTGCGCGCGACCGATGACCCAAGGCGAGCTGATGGATTGCGGCCGGCGGGACTTGCCTTCGCATTCGGTCTGCTGCACGGGCTCGGCTTCGCCAGCGCGCTGGCCCAGATCGGCCTGCCGCAGCATGAAATTCCTTTGTCGCTCCT
>CANIHD010000024.1 GCA_947467345.1 Alphaproteobacteria bacterium | reverse complement strand
CGCAGAAGAAGACATTCCAGCCTTGACCGGCAGACGCCGGATCAGGCCTACTTCAACAAGCTGCCTCTTCCCGTGGCGGCATAAACTGGGCAGGGGCTCCACTTATCGAAATGGGAAAACTGTTCAAACAAACCGAGCCAGCTCTGGCTGCTCCGGCATAGGCCGCGAAAGTTGTCGCTGCGGTGACGAGTGCAAGTTTGCTGAGCGCCATGTGAAAGCCCCCTCCTCAATTCGGTTAAACCCGGCGCAATATTCGCGCGTCGGCGCCATGCTTCAATATCGCTTTAAAGAAAGTTTGTGCGTTAAGCATTGATCCTGCTGCATTAACTACGCTTGTCACTGTCCGAATGCGTACCGTTGCGATGGAACTCGCGCGCGATCCGACTACCGCGAAACAATCGCTCGCGGGAGCGTCCCATTGATGCGCTGCATTAAGGCGCAGTTGACGTCGTCAAAAGTCCGTTGCAAACGCTGGGTTACGCTCGGATAATCCGGGCAGGCTGCGACGGTGCCGGTTAGAGACCTGTCGGCTGGGCTCCCAGGGAGCCAGGCAGGCAAGGCGCCGTTCGGGTGGGCAGCTGGACAGGCGAAATTTAAGGCTTTTGGCATGGGTTATCCGCCGAAACAGGGTCTCTATGACCCGCGCAATGAGCACGACGCGTGTGGAGTCGGCTTTGTCGCCAACATTAAAGGGCGGAAATCGAACAAGCTTGTCCGCGACGGACTTCAGATTTTGCTCAACCTCGATCACCGGGGCGCCGTGGGCGCTGACCCGCTGGTGGGCGATGGCGCCGGCATCCTGATCCAGATCCCGGATGCGCTGTTCCGCGCCTGGGCGGCCGAAAAGAGCGTGAACTTGCCGCAGCCGGGCGATTACGCGGTGGCAATGTGCTTCTTGCCGCGCGAGCCGAAGGCTCTTGGCCTCGCCATCAAGCAGCTTGAGCACTTCATTAAGGTGGAAGGCCAGGTCCTGTTGGGCTGGCGCGACGTGCCGACCAATCCGGCCGGCCTGGGCAAGCGCGTGCTCGCTGAAATGCCGGTTATGCGCCAATGCATTGTGGGCCGTGGCCCTAAGGCGAAGGACCAGGATGCGTTCGAGCGCAAGCTCCTCGCCATCCGCAAGCAGACTCAGAACCCGCTGGCTGATCTTGCGAAGAAGCACCGCGCGCCGGAGCTGACGTCGTTTTATATGCCGTCTTTCTCCACCCGCACCCTTGTCTACAAAGGCATGGTGCTGGCGACGCAGCTGGAAGGGTTCTATTCCGACCTGACCGACCAGCTGACGCAATCGGCGCTGGCTTTGGTGCATCAGCGCTTTTCCACCAACACGTTCCCGTCGTGGAAGCTGGCGCATCCCTATCGCTATATCGCCCATAACGGCGAGATCAACACCGTGCGCGGCAACGTCAATTGGATGTATGCGCGCCGCCGAACCATGGAATCGGAGCTCCTGGGGCCCGACCTCGACAAGATGTGGCCGCTGATTCCGCATGGCCAGTCGGACACGGCGTGTCTCGACAATGCGCTCGAATTTCTGGTCGCCGGCGGCTATCCGCTGGCGCACGCCATGATGATGCTTATTCCGGAAGCCTGGGCCGGAAATCCGCTGATGGATTCCAAGCGCAAGGCTTTCTACGAATATCACGCTGCGCTGATGGAGCCGTGGGACGGCCCGGCCGCGATTGCGTTTACCGACGGCCGCCAGATCGGCGCCACGTTGGACCGCAACGGTTTGCGCCCGGCGCGCTTCATCGTCACCGACGACGACCACGTCATCCTCGCTTCCGAATCCGGCGTGCTGCCGGTGAAGGACGAACACATCGTGCGCAAATGGCGTCTGCAGCCAGGCAAAATGCTGCTCATCGATCTGGAGCAGGGCCGCATCGTCGAAGACGACGAAATCAAGAGCATGTTGGCCGAAGCCGAGCCTTACGAGGAATGGCTGAAGGAAACGCAATTCAAGCTCAGCGAATTGTCGGAACTTCCCGAGCAAACGCACGGTGCCGAAAAGGGCAATGTCGAAACCGGCCTTCTCGATCGGCAGCAAGCGTTCGGCTACACCCAGGAAGATTTGCAATATTTCCTCGAGCCGATGGCGAAGAACGGCGACGATCCCATCGGTTCCATGGGCACCGACACGCCGCTCGCGGTGCTCTCGCAGAAGCCGAAGCTGCTCTACAATTATTTCAAGCAGAACTTCGCGCAGGTCACCAACCCGCCGATCGATCCGATCCGCGAAGAATTGGTGATGTCGCTGGTGTCGATGATAGGCCCACGCCCGAATTTGCTTGGCCATCACGCCGGCTCGCATAAAAGGCTCGAAGTTTCGCAGCCGGTGTTGACCGACGCCGATCTCGCCAAGATCCGTTCCATTTCGGAATTGCTCGACGGCGCGTTCCGCACTGCGACCATTGACGCGACGTGGCCGGCCTCCGAGGGCGCCGAAGGACTCGAACGCGCGGTGGAGCGCATCTGCCGCGAAGCTACCGACGCGGTGCTCGCGGACAACAACATTCTCATCATTTCGGACCGCGCGGCTTCCGCGGATCGCATTCCGATTCCGGCGCTGCTCGCGACCGCCGCGCTGCATCACCATTTGATCCGTCAGGGTTTACGGATGCAGACGGGGCTTGTGGTCGAAACCGGCGAAGCCCGGGAAGTGCATCATTTCTGCGTGCTGGCTGGCTATGGCGCCGAAGCCATCAATCCGTATCTCGCGTTCGAAACGCTGGAGCAGCTGCGCACGCAATATAAATTGCCGATCAGCGCCTATGACGTGCGCAAGAACTTCATCAAGGCTGTCGGCAAAGGTGTTTTGAAGGTGATGTCCAAAATGGGCATCTCCACCTATCAATCCTATTGCGGCGCGCAGATCTTCGACGCGGTCGGGCTCAGCACCGCTTTTGTCGAGAAATATTTCACCGGCACCGCCACGGTCATCGAAGGCGCCGGCATTCGTGAAATCGCCGAAGAATCCGTGCGCCGTCATCGCGACGCGTTCGGCGACTCGCCGCTCTATCACAACATGCTGGATGTCGGCGGCGACTATGCGTTCCGCCTGCGCGGCGAAGAACATGCCTGGACGCCGGAATCGGTCGGCAAATTGCAGCACGCCGTGCGCGGCAATCTGCCGGAGGAATACAAAGGTTTCGCCGCGTCCATCAACGAGCAAAGCGAACGTCTCCTCACCATTCGCGGCTTGATGCAGTTCAAATTCGCCGACAAGGCGATCCCGCTTGATGAAGTCGAGCCGGCAGTAGACTTGGTTAAACGCTTCGCAACCGGCGCGATGAGCTTCGGCTCGATAAGCCGCGAGGCCCACACCACGCTGGCGATTGCGATGAACCGCATCGGCGCGCGTTCCAACACCGGCGAGGGCGGCGAAGAGACCGATCGTTTCACGCCGATGCCGAATGGCGATTCCATGCGCTCGGCCATCAAGCAGGTGGCTTCGGGGCGTTTTGGCGTGACGGCCGAGTATCTCGTCAATGCCGACGACATCCAGATCAAGATGGCGCAAGGCGCGAAGCCGGGCGAAGGCGGTCAGCTGCCCGGCGACAAGGTCGACAAAAACATCGCGAAGGTGCGTCACTCCACGCCGGGCGTCGGATTGATTTCGCCGCCGCCGCATCACGACATCTATTCCATCGAAGATCTGGCGCAGCTTATTCACGATCTGAAGAACGCGAATTCAAGAGCGCGTATCAGCGTGAAGCTGGTGTCAGAAGTTGGCGTCGGCACGGTTGCGGCCGGCGTTGCCAAAGCGCGTGCTGACCATGTGACGATCTCGGGTTATGAAGGCGGCACGGGCGCGTCGCCGTTGACTTCGCTCACCCATGCCGGCTCGCCGTGGGAAATCGGTCTCGCGGAAACGCAGCAGACTTTGGTTCTCAATGGTCTGCGCGGGCGCATTGCTGTGCAGGTCGACGGTGGCTTGCGCACGGGCCGCGACGTCGCCATCGGCGCGCTGCTCGGCGCCGATGAATTCGGCTTTGCCACCGCACCGCTGATCGCGGTCGGTTGCATCATGATGCGCAAATGCCATCTCAACACCTGTCCGGTGGGCGTGGCGACGCAAGACCCCGTGCTGCGTGCGCGCTTCACCGGCACGCCTGAAAACGTGATCAATTATTTCTTCTTCGTCGCGGAAGAATTGCGCGAGATCATGGCGAAGCTCGGCTTCCGCACGCTCAATGAAATGATCGGCCGCGTCGATCGGCTGGACATGCGCCAGGCACTTCAGCACTGGAAGGCCAAGGGCGTGGATCTGTCCAAGATTCTCCACAAGGTCGAAGCGCGCGAAGGCGTCGCGATTTACAATACCGAGAAGCAAAACCACGGCCTCGAAAAAGCACTGGATCATATGCTCATCGACGCCGCTGGCCCCGCGCTCGAACGCAGCGAGCCGGTGCGCATCGAAACGACGATCCGCAATGTGCATCGCACGGTCGGCGCTATGCTGTCCGGCGAAGTCGCGCGCAAATACGGCCATATCGGCCTGCCGGAAGACACGATTTCGGTACGCCTCCAGGGCACGGCAGGGCAGAGCTTCGGCGCGTTTCTGTCGCGCGGCATTTCCTTGGACTTGACCGGCGATGCCAATGACTATGTCGGCAAAGGGCTTTCGGGCGGGCGTGTTGTTGTGCGTCAGCCCACGCGTTCGAAGCGCGATCCCGGCGAAAACATCATCGTCGGCAACACGGTTCTATACGGCGCTGTCGCGGGCGAAGCCTATTTCGAAGGCGTTGCGGGCGAACGCTTCGCGGTGCGCAATTCCGGCGCGGTCGCTGTTGTCGAAGGCACTGGCGATCACGGCTGCGAATATATGACCGGCGGCGTGGTTGTTGTTCTCGGCAAGACGGGGCGCAATTTCGCCGCCGGCATGTCGGGCGGCGTTGCCTATGTTTACGATCCGGATGCCGCCTTTGGCGCCTTCTGCAACCAGGCCATGTGCCAATTGTCGAAGGTGGAGCCGGCTTCCTCGTCACCGAGCGACGAGGGTCGTCCGCGCCAGCGTTCGCTGTCGTCCGCCGATTCCGGGATGGGAGATATGCTGCGCTTCGACGCCGAACGTTTGCGCATTCTCATCGAGCGCCACCAGCTTCACACCGGCAGCAAGCGCGCGCGCGAGCTTCTTGAGAATTGGGATGAGGCGGTCACGCGCTTCGTCAAAATCATGCCGAAGGATTATGCCCGCGCGCTGCGCGATATGGCGGCCGAGCACGACGCGGCCAAAATCGCCGCGGCGGAATAGTGAAAGACAATCGCCACAATGGGTAAGGTCACCGGCTTTCTGGAAATCGAGCGTGTCGATCGCGGCTATGAAAAGGCCCCGTCGCGGCTGAAGCATTGGCATGAATTCGTCACGCCGATGCCGGCGCCGCAGGTGAGCGAGCAAGCCGCGCGCTGCATGGATTGCGGCATTCCGTTCTGCCATCAGGGCTGTCCGGTCAACAATATCATTCCGGAATGGAACACTCTGGTTTATCGCGATCAGTGGAAGAACGCGCTCGACGTGCTGCACTCCACCAATAATTTTCCGGAATTTACGGGACGCATTTGCCCGGCGCCGTGCGAGGCGTCCTGCACGCTGAACATCGACGACAATCCGGTCACCATCAAAACCATCGAATCACAAATCGCCGATCGCGGCTGGGAAGAAGGCTGGATCGTTCCGCAAATTCCGGCGCGCCTCACCAAGAAGCGCGTTGCGGTGGTGGGCTCCGGCCCGGCGGGCATGGCGGCGGCGCAGCAATTGGCTCGCGCCGGCCACAAGGTCACGTTGTTCGAGAAGGCGGACCGCATCGGCGGCTTGCTGCGCTATGGCATTCCCGATTTCAAAATGGAAAAGCACCGCATCGACCGTCGTGTGCGCCAGATGGAAGCCGAAGGCGTCGAGTTCAAAACCAAAGTCGAGGTCGGCGTCACCGTTACCGTGCAAGCGCTCCTCCATGAGTTCGATGCCGTCGTCATGTCGGGCGGCGCGGAAAACCCGCGCGATCTGGAAGTGCCCGGGCGTTCGCTCACCGGCATTCACTACGCCATGGATTTCTTGACGCAGCAGAACAAGCGCGTCGCCGGCGATGTCGAAGGCCGCGCCGCGCCGATGGGCACAATCACCGCCGAAGGCAAGCATGTCGTCGTCATTGGTGGCGGCGATACGGGGTCCGACTGTATCGGCACCTCCAACCGTCAGGGCGCCGCCTCCGTCACGCAGCTCGAAATTCTGTCGCGTCCGCCTGAGAAGGAAAACAAGGCTCTGACCTGGCCGGATTGGCCGTTGAAAATGCGCACCTCGTCGTCGCAAGAAGAAGGCTGCGAACGCGATTGGTCGGTGCTCACCAAGCGGGCGTCCGGTTCGCGCGGCGCCATCGAAGCGCTCGAATGCGTGCGCGTCGAATGGCAGAAAGATGCCGCGGGCCGCATGGTGCTGAAAGAAGTCGAAGGCTCCGAGTTCAAACTGAAAGCCGATCTTGTGCTCCTAGCAATGGGCTTTCTCGGACCGCGCCGCCAAGGCATGCTCGAACAAGCGGGTGTCGCGCTGGATCCGCGCGGCAACGTCAAGGCAAACACCAATGATTACCGCACCAGCATCGATAAGGTTTTCGCCTGCGGTGACATGCGTCGCGGCCAGTCGCTGGTCGTGTGGGCCATTCGCGAGGGCCGCCAAGCCGCCCGCGCCGTGGATGAATTTCTGATGGGTTCGAGCGACTTACCAAGGTGAAGCCGCGTCCGCGCACGTCGTTTCACACGGCAAGATGTCATCAGTTGTCATGGCCCGCAAAAGCGGGCCATCCAGATGATGAAGGGTTGGGTGTCGATGAAGCGCTGTGCCGGTTTTTTTAATATCGTGGCGCCGTCCCCGATGTCGGTGGTGTCCCACCTGGATAGCCCGCTTTTGCGGGCCATGACATAATCAGATAGACCTTTTACTGTCGCGCTTTCGTGGGTCATGAAAAATGCTCCCTCCGGTCTCACGCGCAGAGCTTGTGATGATCGGAATTGCTGTCGCAGCGGGAGTGGCTTTTGCGATCACGCATACGCGCTTAGGCGATTTCGCTGCTGCTAATTTTTCCGGCCAGTGCAGGGGGGAAGACGTGCCGCCAATCTGCCAATGTACGTTGGATGGCAGACTACGATGTCCAGGGGATCGTCCAGGAGATAGTCCCGTGCGCCGCTGGCCTATCTGGCCCCGCGGTTGACGAGCTTTCTTTGATGATCAACTCTCCGGTCCGATAATTCCGCGCGCGAGGTGGCATGCTTACCCCGACCAAGAGCAATGACGGCAATTCCGCCGCGCGGCAGGCATTCTACGACGAGATTGCCACGCAAAACCTTGCGCCTTTATGGGAGCGGCTGAAGGGCCTTGTGACGCCCGAGCCCCGCCCCAAGACGCAAGCCTTCGGTTGGAAATACGCGCCGCTGCGCGCCTCGCTTTTGAAGGCAGGAACGCTTCTCACCACGGATGAAGCGGAACGGCGCGTTCTCATCATCGAGAATCCGGGTCTGGTCGGGCAATCGCGCATCACCAATTCGCTGTTCGGTGGTTTGCAATTGCTGATGCCGGGCGAGAAGGCGGCGTCGCACCGCCATGTCGCTGGCGCGTTGCGTTTCATCATGGAAGGCGACTGCGCCTACACGGCGGTGGACGGCGAACGCACCATGATGCGCACCGGCGATTTCGTCACCACGCCGAGCTGGACATGGCACGACCACGGCAATGTCGGCGAGGATTCCGTCATCTGGCTCGACGGTCTCGACATGCACATGGTCAATCTCTTCGAGGCCTCGTTCCAGGAGCATTATCCGGAGCCCGAGTTTCCGCTGCTGCGTGCGGATAATGATTCCGAAAGCCGTTATGGCGGCGCGTTGTTGCCCGAGGGCGATAAAATCACGTCGCCCAATTCGCCGCTGCTGAATTATCGCTATGACCGCGCACGCGATGCGCTAGCCGCTATGGCGAAGAATGCGCCCGATCCCACGCACGGCTTCAAGCTGCGTTATGTGAATCCGCAGACGGGCGGGCCGCCTATGCCGACGATCTCCGCCGCGATCCAATTGTTGCCGAAAGGCTTCGCCACCGCCGAATATCGCTCAACCGACGCGACTATCTTCGTGTGCACCGAAGGCGAGGGGCGAACGCAGATCGGCGATTTTGAGTTCGCGTGGGCGCGGAAGGATATTTTCGTGGCGCCAAGCTGGGCGCCGGTGCGCCACTTCGCTGGCCCCGAGTCTGTGCTCTTTTCCTACTCCGACCGCGCCGCGCAAGAGCATCTCGGCATCTGGCGCGAAAAGCGCGATCGGCAGAATTCGTAGGATCTTTTAATTTTAGGCTTGGGCCACCATGGCGCGGAACTCATCATCCGTTACCAGGCGCTTTTCGACCGTCCCGAGGTGCTTGACCTTCTCGAGAAGGCCGGCGTGCTTCTCGGCCGGTGCGTCGATGCCAAGCTCAGTCAGCTTAATCTTGATATTCGCGAGGCCGCTCTTCTTGCCCAACGCGACATGGCGGTCGGCGCCAAGAATGTCGGATGAATAGGGCTCGATGGCCGATGGCATGTGGAACTGACTGGCCACGCCGCCGCTCTCACGCGTGAAGATGTATTTGCCGACGACGGGCTTCCAGCTGTCGACCGTGTATTTGCCGTGGCGCTGCACCATGTCGGAAACTTCGCGCGCTTTGCTGAGGTCGAGTTCAACCGGCATGTTGTAGAGGAAGCGCAAGGCGAGTGCGACTTCGCAAATATCGGCATTGCCGGCGCGTTCGCCCATGCCGTTGATCGTGCCCTGAATCCAATCGGCGCCGCCGCGCACCGCGGCAATGGCTGCCGCTGTCGCAAGGCCGAAATCATTGTGGCCATGCCAGTGGATCGGCACCGACTTACCCACCCATGAGCGGACTTCGCGGACGAGCCATTCCACCGTCTCCGGCGCGCAAGCGCCGATCGTGTCGACGACGGAGATTTCATCCGCGCCGGCTTCGATTGCAGCGCTGTAGATCTCGCGCAAAAAGCCGAGATCGCTGCGCGTGCTGTCAACGGCGAAGAAGTTGACGCGCTTGATGCCCTTGTCTTTGGCGTATTTGACGGAGTTGACGACGCTGTTCTTCACCTTCTCGCGGGTGAAGCCGAACGCCTTCATCTTCATGTCGCTGGTGGTGATTTCGATCAGCGTGTACTCAGTGCCGAGTTCCAGATGGGCGTCGATATCGCCCTGTACGGCGCGCGCGAAGCCCCAGATTTCCGATTTCAAATTCGCCTTAAGGATGCGCTCCACGGCCTGCGTGTCTTCTGCGGACACGCGCGGGAAGCCCGACTCGATACGGCCGATGCCGAGTTCGGACAATTTGCAGGCGATTTCGAATTTGTCATTGGCGGAAAAGCACACGCCGGTCGATTGCTCGCCGTCGCGCAAGGTCGTGTCGTAGAAGCGAACAGTCTTGCTGCGGTCGAACCCTCTCTGAACGACATCCATATCGTTGAGTGCGCTGGTCCAAATCTGGTCGGGCCGGATGGCGTTCATGGTCGTCTCTCCTACGGGTCGCGATGAAGCTGATGCGACGGGTTTTGCGGTCGAAACCGGGGCGGTTTTCTAAGCGCTATATAGGCGCTCATTCGCTCCCGTCTATATGTCGCAAGACGGCGCCCTTTACAATCTGCCTGGCCGTTTCCCCGCGCTGGGCACGGCCAAAATTGCAAGCAAATAAAGGTAAAGACAGCTCTTTGGGTCGTCTTTGTTCGCAGTGCGAAGGCGGGGCTGAGGACGCGTGCGGCGCAGCGTAAACCTTCGGGAATTTCTTATTTGATCCCTTAACGGGCCGTGATACCAAAAGTCCCGCTTTTTGCCTCATTCCCCATTCCCGTCCGATGCCGCATCGAGGGCTCGCGATCGGCTTTCGGAGACACAGCACGATGAAACTTCTTTCCTTCCGCGCCGGCGGCGCCGCGCAATACGGGCTGGTGGACGGCAATCGCGTGTTCACGCTGAATAAGCGTCTGAAGCACGCCGACCTGCAATCGTGGATTGCGGCTGACGCCCGCGGCGAAACCGAGCGCGCCGTGAAGGGCGCCACCGCCGATTTCACGCTGGATCAAATTACCTTCGATATTTTGATCTCCAATCCCAACAAGATCATCTGCATTGGGCTCAATTACGTCGATCACCTCAATGAAACCGGAATGGCGAAACATCCCTTTCCGACAACGTTCATTCGTTGGAACGACAGCCAGATCGCGCATCTTGAAGGCATGGTGAAGCCGGATGCTTCGGAGCAGCTCGATTTCGAAGGCGAGCTGGCGGTGATTGTCGGCAAAGGCGGCCGTTACATCAGCAACGACTCTGCCGCGTCTCATATCGCCGGTTACTCCTGCTACAATGACGGCTCGGTGCGCGACTATCAGCGGCATTCGTCGCAATTCACCGCCGGCAAGAATGTGCCTGGCACCGGCGCATTTGGTCCGTTCTTTGTGACGCCTGATGAAGTGGACGATCTCGCGGGCAAGAAGATTCAAACCCGCCTCAACGGCAATATCGTTCAATCGGCAACGCTCGATATGATGATCTATTCGCCGAGCTGGCTGATTTCTTACATCTCGACCTTCACGCCCCTTTCGCCGGGCGATGTTATCGTCTCCGGCACGCCGGGCGGCGTGGGCTGGGTGCGCAAGCCGCCGCTATGGATGAAGGTGGGCGATGTCGTCGAAGTTGAAATCGACAATGTTGGCCTGCTCAAGAATCCGATTGTTGCCGAGCGTAAGTAATTTCAGAACGCTGAATTGGAGGACCGAATGTCGAGCGCGTCACAAGCGGCCGCGAAAGGCCAAACCGCCCGTGCGGCCACTGATTTCCAGCAGCATTTGGCTAATCTGGAGCGTGACGGACTGGTTGTCCGCATCGATCGCCCGATCAATAAAGATACTGAACTGCATCCGTTAGCGCGCTGGCAGTTTCAGGGCGGGTTATCGGAAGATAAGCGCCGCGCGCTGGTGTTCACCAATGTTGTGGATTCCAGCGGCCATCGTTACGGCATGCCGGTTGTCGTTGGCGCTCTGGCGTCGTCGCCTGATATTTACGCGCGCGGCATGGGCGTGTCGGTGGATGACATCGGAACCGCTTGGCTGAACGCAATTCAAAATCCCATCGCGCCTGTCACCGCTGTCAATGCGCCGTGCCAGGAAGTGGTCATCACCGGCGATGATCTGACCAAGCCGGGCGGCGGCCTTGCGGCGCTTCCGGTGCCGGTATCAACACCTGGCTTTGACGCCGCGCCCTACCTCACCGCCACCATCTGCGTCACCAAAGATCCGGAAACCGGCGTCCGTAATATGGGCACCTATCGCGGCGCGCTGAAGGCGAATAATCGCCTCGGCGTGCGCATGGCCGCACGGCTGGGCGGCGCGGGCGGCTATCTGCATTGGCAGAAATATAAAGCACGCGGCGAGAAAATGCCGGTGGCGTTCGTCATCGGCTGCGCGCCGGTGGTGTTTTTCACAGGGCCACAGAAACTCGCCATCGATCAAGACGAAATGGGCGTGGCGGGAGCTTTGGCGGGTGTCGCCATTCGCCAGGTGCGCTGCAAGACCGTTGATCTCGACGTGCCAGCCGATTCCGAAATCATCATCGAAGGGCTGATCGACACCGACATGCTGGAGCCGGAAGGCCCGTTCGGCGAGAGCCACGGCCATGTCGCGCTCGAAGACTTCAACATGTCCATGACCGTGACCGCGATCACCATGAAGCGCTCGCCGGTTTTCGTGTCCATTGTAAGCCAGGTGACGCCGTCGGAATCTTCGGTCACCAAAAAGGTGGCGTATGAGCCGCTTTATCTCGCGCATTTGCGCGATCATCTGCAGGTGTGCGGAATCAAGGGTGTTTCGATGCATGAGCCGCTGACCAATGTGCGGCCGGTGATTTTCTTGACGTTCAAGCGCGGCTCACCACGCAGCGAAGTGTGGCGCGGGCTGCACGGCGCTTCGAGTCTTCAGGCGCAATGCGGCAAGATCGTCGTCGCCGTCAGCGAAGATATCGATCCCACCAATACCGACGCGATTTTTTGGTCGCTCGCTTACCGCGCCAACCTGGGCGAAGACGTTTTGGTGGTTCCCTACAAATCCGGCGGGCACGGCCCCAAAAGCGCGCGCTCATCAGATTCAGCGCTCCTCATTGACGCCACCATGAAGGGCGCGATGACGCCGCTGGCGCTGCCGGCCAAGGAATATATGGAAGGCGCAAAAAAGATTTGGGAAGAGCTGGGTCTGCCGACGCTGGCGCCGCAAGCGCCGTGGCACGGCTACGATCTCGGCGATTGGACTCCGAATTGGGAAAAATGGGCCCAGCAAGCCGTCACCGGCGAATGGGCCAAGACGGGCAATGAGACCTATGGGGCGCGCAAAGCCGGCGTCATTCCCGAAACGCCTGTGCGTTCAGCCGGGAAATCCAAAGGCGAGTGAGCGCGGCGCCTCAGTTCGGAAGCTGAATCGATTCCCGTATTTGTTTGAATTGCGGGAGGGCCGCATCGAACTGCGCCTTCGGCGTGTGGCAGGAGAGGCCCGTCCGCCCCTTTGGTGTTTCAAACGTCACCAGATAGCCCGACACCATCCCGGCCATCGGCCCCTTCTTAACCGTAGCAATCGCCTCGTAGCCTTTGACCGCACCATTCTCAACGACGTTGATCGCCGAGACATCATAGTTCAGTTGCAGATTTGCCTTCATCAGATTGATGAAATCCGGATTTTGCACAGTCGTGTTCAACTGATCCTGCGTCAGCGGATTGTTCTGCGGCAGAAGTTTGTAAACCGCGACGCACACCGCACCCGTTGCGTCGACGCCGGCCGGGCGTCCCGTCGATGATTTAATCGCCAACATGACTTGAGTGTCCGCAGGTGGCGCTTGCGCAACGCCAACGACAAAGGGCGTAGGTGGCGTGATGCCCAAACCTGATTTCGCGTCGGTATAAGCGTTTGCCGGCAAGGCAAAAACGGCAAATGCAAAGGTGCAGAGCAGGGTTCGACGCATCGTAGGCTCCGAATATGATCGCGTTCTCAGCGCGCAGTTTCGCACGATAGAGAGAATCCTGCCAGCGCTTGAAGTTCCCCGGAATTATTCCGCCAAAGGTGGCAGGTTCAGCGCGGCGTCGACCAAAGCACCGGCGCGCTTGAAATCGTAGGACCGGAACATATTCGCTTTCACCACCGAAGACGCGCCGCCGTAGAATTTCTCATATTGCTGGTGACGGTTTGCGAATTCGGTGCCGATGAAATCCCAGGCAAGACGCATCAGCTGAATGCGTTCGCGCGCGGGCCGCGTCGCAGATTGGTAATAGCGGGCAATGTCCGCGGCTGCTTCCGGATTGGAAAAATCCTTCACCGACGAGGGCAGGGTGATCATAGCCGAGCCGGTGAGATCGCGCACAATGTCGATCATGCGCGGATTAATCTCGCCTTGCAGTGCCATGACGGCATAGAGCGCCGTCTTCGACGGCCACAGCACACCCTCAGCATCAAAACTCGCCATTGTCTCCTGCGCCTGCAGCATGGTTTCGACAATCGAGGCATAGGCGGCGAGTTCGCCCATGGCGATCTGATGCGGCTGCGAGCTATCGGTGCCGATGGTTTCGTTCATGCGCTTGGCGAGGCCTAGCAGGAAGCGCAGTTTCACCGCATAGCGCGCCTGCGCTTGCGTGTTGCCGTAGAGATGCGCCGGCGTCTTCCACCATTGGTCGCGGCAAATCTCGATGTTGCGATAGACGAAAACGCGTTCCCACGGCACCTGCACATTGTCGAACACCACGAACGCATCGGTCTCGTCGAAGCGGCTGGTGAGCGGATAGTCCTCGGGGCCTGTGGTCATCATCGGATAGGCGCGGCGCGGGTAAAGCTTCACGCCCGGCATGTCGAGCGGAATCGCTACAGAGAATGCATAGGCCTCGTCGCCCGGTTGCAGCGGATGAATGCAGCTGACCTGCACGTAATCGGCATAGACGCCGCCGCTCGCCAATTGCTGCCCGCCGGAAATGACGATGCCGGAATCAGTTTCTTTCACAACGCCGGCGTAAAGCGTCGGGTCCGATTGCTTATGGGCGGGCTTGCCACGGTCGATCTGCGGCGGAACGATGGCGTAGGCGATATAGCGATGGTTCTCGCGCGCATATTTGTAAAAGTTGACGACATTCTCGGCGAATTGCGCGCCGCCGGCGCCGAAGATTTCCGGCTTCGCCGCAAAGCCGCAAAAGAAATTCGAAACGTGGTCGGGCGTGCGCCCCATCAAGCCAAACGTCAGCTCCGCCCATTTCTCAGCAGCTATGCGCTTGGCCTTGAGGTCGGCGTACGTCTTGGGAATCTGATAGCAGCGCCAAATCGGCTTGCCCGTGTCCGGCGACGGGAACGTCATTGTCTCGCGGTTTGCGGGTGCCGCCGCGAAGTCCATAAGCTTTGCAATCGAGCGCGCGCCTTCTCGAAAAGCGGGATGCGTGCTCACATCGGAAATACGCTCGCCGTCCACAAACACCGCGCGCTTGCTGCGCGCGAGATCGGCCAGAAAATCCGCGCCGGTGCGCAAGGACCCCGTTGCAGTGTTCATTTTCGGCAGCTCCCGCGAGACGAATTGCTTAGGTTTTCGGCTTAACGGTGCGGACCTCGGTGTTCATCGGCAGATCGTTGCGCCGCTGCTGCGCGATGATGTCGCCGGTGACCCAGTAATCGCTTTCCACCGCGCGCTTCGCCATGACGTCGAAGGATTCGTCCCATTCGCCGAGCGAGGTTCCGAACCAGGGTGATTGCGGTTTGAGCGGGGGCAAGCCCAGCTCTTCCCAAATCTTGCGCGCGTTCTCCATGAATTCGCGCTTGGGCAGCGAGATGGGCGGGAAATTCTCCTTCAGCGTGGCGTCGAACAGTACGGAGGCATCCTCGCCGCCATTACGCTGGCTGCGCGGTCCGTGGCCTTGGTCGCGATGCTTCAGAACTTCCATGTCGATGGCGGGATTGCAGCGATAGGAAAGCGCCCACCACACCGCATCCATATTTTGCGGGTCGATATCCTCGTCCACCGCGATCACATATTTTCCGATGGCGCGGTGCTGCGCGCAAAGCGCGTACATCGCGCGCCAAACTTCGACGCGCGGCGTGTTGCGCTCGAAATGCAGAATTACGACTTTGCGGATATTGGTCAGCGGTTCATGCAACGAAACGCGCTTGACGCATTTCAGCCCGAGCTCGCGCAGCGAGTTCAGCAGCATCGGCTCTAGCGAGATGAGCTTGATGAGCGAGGATTCGCTGGGCGTTACCTGGCTAATGATGGACGTGAGAATAGCGTTCTTGCGCCGCGTGATGGCGGTTATTTCCATGAACGCGTTGTATTCCTGCAAATTCACATGGCCGTGGGATTCGCCGAACGGCGCCTCCGGCTCCAACCATTCAGTATCGATATAACCTTCGATCACGATCTCGGCTTCCGCCGGCACCAGCAGATCGACGGTTATGCCCTTCACCACATTGATGGGCGTGCCGACGAGACCGCCAGCGACTTCGAGTTCGTCCATCGATTCCGGCAATTTCTGCGTTGAGGCAAAGGTGATGACCGGCGGCGCGCCCAGCACAACGGCGGCGGGCATTTTCTTGCCCATTTTCTTGTATTTCAGCCAATGCGTATAAATGCCGGGGCGGAGTTCCAGCGATGGATTCATGCCGAGGCGCGTTCGCGATTTCACTTGGCCGCGATAATTGCCCATGTTCTGGACGCCGGTATCGGGATCTTTGGTGATGTATTGCGACAGCGTTGTGTAAGGCGCGTTGTCCCAACCCGGTGTCGAGATAGGAACTGGAATGCCGTCCAGCCCCTTGCCGGGCTCATTCAATTCGGCACCTTGAATAACGATCTCATGGCAGGGCGGGTTTTCGACGATCAGCGGTTTAATCGGGCCGGCCATGGCGCGTGCCCAGCGCCCTTCAACCTCGTTGAATTCGCACCCCAAACCCATGCGATAGATTTCGCGATTGGCCGCCAGAACGCCGACCACCACCGGAATGTCGAAATGCTTGTTCTTGCTGTCCGTCACATTGGTGAACAGGAAGGCCTTGCGGTCCTTTTCAGCGAACCCACCGCGGAACTGCCAGCGCACCAGCGGGTGCATCTCGGTGTCCTTGTTGATCGCGCGGTCGACACGCACCAAATGCCCGGCTGCCTCCAGCGCGCGGATATGGTCGTGCAGATCGGGGTAGGAGCGAGCGGGCGCTGAATCTGGCTTATTCACGTGCGAATTCTCCCTTCCAGGCAATCAGTATCGTGGGCGCGGCCGCTTCAGGCCAGCGCTAGCTTCTTTAGAAATGAAAGCAGGGCCCGGCGGCATTCTTCGGGTCGCTCGATTTGCAGCAAATGGCCGGTGCCGGTGATGGACTCGTACTCGTAGCCGCCTTCCGTCACGAGGGCGCGGTTGGCCGCGCCGATGGGCGGCATGTCGGGCGCATCCGGGTCGGCGCCGATCAGCTTGACCGGGCCGCCATAGGCGCTGGCCGGTGGCCAAAAATCCATGCTGAGGGCCGCTAAGTAAATCATGGCCTCAAGCTCGCGCCGGCAAACAAGCGTGTAGCCGTCACCATCGGGGCGTAAGACCGCCTTCGCCATGTCGGTGCGCCCCTGTTCCGTCCAGTTGCGTTGCGCGCGATTGCCGGCCCAATAGGCGCGAAGCTCCTCCGGCGAGGTGAAGCGGTCGGCTCGCCCCACCGCCCATTCCGCCAGCTTTAATTCAAAGCCACGCATGGCGTCGTAATGTTTGTGGCCGCTTAAAGGAACATTGGGTGGATCGAACAGAACCAGCGCGTCCCACACCCATTCCATTTGCACGGCATGCTTCATGGCCGCGCGTGCCGACATGGAATGAAAGACGCCGACGCTTTTCTTGTCGCCCAGGCGGTCGTTGACGCTGCGGAAAATGGAACCTATGTCGCGCGCCATTTGCAAATAGGTGTGCCCGTCGGCGCCGGTCGGTATGTTGCGGCCGTGATTGCGCATGTCGAACAGCACGAGATCAAAATCGGCGAGGAGCGGTTCCCAGAAAACGCGATAGCCGTCTATGGCGAAGCCATTGCCATTGCTCAAATAGAGACGCGTTCCGTTCGGATTGCCGCCGCGTCGGATGAGAATCTCCACGCCGTCATCCATTGGTAATTCGAAGAGATCGCGCGGTGCCGTGCTCATCAATGCAGCGCTCAATGGACCGGCCATTTCAATTGTACGATCTTGTCCATGTCGAGGCGTTTGGAGAAGCGCCCCACGGCAGTGTGAATTTCGCGGTAGAGCGCGTTCTCGTCGATGCGTGTCAGATGTCCATCTTGAACTACCTGTTCACCGGCGACAAAGACATGGCGCACGGAATCGCCGGTGGCGCTGTACACGAGATTCGAGACGGGGTTGATCAATGGCTGCCATTCCGGGCGACAGGTGTCGAACATCACGAAATCGGCTTCCTTGCCCACCTCGACGCTGCCGATCCGGTTGCCCCAGGGCGTGGCATTGGCGCCGTTGATGGTCGCCATTTCAACGCCTGTTTCCGGCGGCATGACGCGCGGATTGAACCGGGTTTCCTTATAGCCGCAGCACGCCGCGCGAATTTCCTGCGTCATATCCACGATGCCGGAACTGGCGTGGTCGGAACCGAGCGCGACATTGACGCCGAGCGCCATCAGCTCCGGCAATTTGCCGACGACGAAATTGCCGTAGCCATTATGCAGGCTGGAACTGGGAGCGCAGACAAGCGAAGGCTTGCGCCGCGCCAGGATGGCGACCTCTTGCGGCTCTAGCCAGCCCGAGTGCACGATCAGCATACGCTCGTCGATGACGCCGAGGCTTTCCAGTCGCTCGATTTCGGGCAGGCCGCAGCGCGCCAGCGATGAATCATGCGTCGAATAGCTGAAGCAGGCATGGGTCTGCAGCAGCGTTCCGTATTTGTCGGCCAGCGCTTTGAGCCCAAGGATCAATTCATCGGAGGCATTGTTAAGCCCACGAAACGAAGCGGTGGCGGTGAGGCGCGGATTGTCGGTTCGCGCGTAGGTCTGTAGTACGGCCTCCGCGCGCTCCAACGCCACCTTCGTGGTCTCGATCATTTTGTCTGGCAGAAGGCCGAGCACGGATTTGGTCAGGTCAAACGATGAGCGCGACACCAGCATGCGGATGCCGGTCGAAAGCGCGCCTTTGACCGAAGCGTCAGGATGATAATTGCCGGGGTCCACGAAACAGGTGACGCCATGGCGCAAAAGTTCCGCCGCCGCGGCCGTTGCGGCCACATGCACGTCCTCGCCTTCGAGCGCCGCCTCATAAGGATACATGCGGTCGAACAGAAAGACCTGCGCATTGGCTTCGTCGGCCAGGCCGCGCGCGAGATGAAACGACGAATGGAGATGGCAGTCGATAAAGCCTGGCGTCACCACCATCTCTCGGCCCGAGATATTCCGGTCCGCTTCGTAATTCTGGGCGAGGTCCGTGGTCTTCCCGACGGCTATAATTTTTCCCGCCGTAACGGCGATCGCGCCGTCGCGGAAAATGCGCCGACCCGCATCGACGGTGATGAGCCAGTCGATATTTCGGATCAGAAGGTCTGCGCGCTCGGCCATGGAATGTTTGCGTCAGCCGCCAACATAGGTGGTTTCGTCGACGATCTTCAATTCGACAAGCACGTTCTCTTCGGCGGAATCTTCGCACAGCATCGAGCGGTGGGCGATGCCTTTGGGAATGAACATCATGTCGCCTTCGTGCATGGTCTTGATGCCCATCTCGGTTTCCCACCGCAGCGCGCCTTTGATGCAGATGATGATCTCATGCGCGTCGACATTGCGATGCCAGAAGCCCATGTCTTCCTTGCTGCGCTTGGAGAGATCGACCTTCACCGATTTCGCATCGAACATGCGCAAGGGCGAACCATCGGCCTTGTTGTAATTGGCGGGCTGGAATTTCTTGTCGAAGATATTGATCATGCGGAAGAGTTCGGCCATCTCGCTGACCCCGGCATTGCGCACCGGCGGCTCGTCATGCAGCAGCACAATGTTCTTTCCGTGAACGGTCACAAGTTCGCGGTATTTGCCTTCCGTCATCGCAATTCTCCTGTCTTCGTCCCTGCCGAACCGGGCCCAAACATCTATTGGGATCGGCCCCGTTTCACAAGGCTATTAAGTGAAAATACCGCGTTATCCCTATGTCTTAGGTGATCCGGCGTTAACCGCGTCCATGGCCGCGTCGATGATCCCAGAATAGCCGGTGCAGCGGCAGAGATGCCCGCTGACGACATCGACCACGCGCTCGCGCGTGGGTTCCGGTTCGCGCCGCAGCAAATCCGTCAGCGACATCAAAATGCCGGGCGTGCAGAAACCGCATTGCAGCGCATGATGTTTGCGGAATGCGGCTTGCAGATGGTTAAGTTCGCCATCCGCACTTGCCAGCGACGAGGCCGTTTCAATCGTGGTGGCTTCCGCCTGCACCGCGAGTGTCAGGCACGAGCGCGCGGCCACGCCATCAATGAGAACTGTGCAGCAGCCGCACACGCCGTGTTCGCAGCCGACATGAACATCAGTAGCGCCTAGCACCTCGCGCAAGAAATCTGAAAGCAACATGCGCGACTCGGCAAACCCTGTGTGTGCGGTGCCGTTCAAAACCAATTGGACTGGAACGCGAGCACCCTTTTCAATCTCGCTCATGCGCGTGCCTCCTCGATCACGATAGGCGCCAGGCGGCGAACAAGATCGCGCCGCATATGCGGCGTGGCGTGAATGTCTTCATGGCCGCCAAGCTGCCACACAATGTCCTCGATTTGATCGGTCACCGGTTTGCCCAGCGCAATGTCGGTGACGAAGGGGCGATCCGCCGCGCCGCCAATGCCAAGGCATATCGTATCCGCATCTTTCAAATAGGCGCCGATGGCGACAATGGCGAAATCGCCTTGCCGGCGTGACACTTCGCGAAAGGCAGCGGTGCGGCTTTTGTCCAATGGAAACCGCCCGGCGATGATCATTTCGTCGGGTGCCCGCGAGGTGGACAAAACGCCGGTTTGAAATTCCTGGGCCTTCAGCGTGCGGGTGCCGCGCGGCGATGCCAAAACCACTTCGCCGCCGAGCATGGCAAGCGATAGAGGTATTTCGGAGCTCGGATCGGCATGAGCAATGGAGCCGCACACCGTGCCGCGATTGCGGGTTTGGAAATGGCCCACATTCGGGAGGGCAACCGCCAGAAGCGGCAGGCGCTTTGCCAAATCTGGCCAAGTGAGCAACCGGTTTTGCGTGACCGCCGCGCCCACTTCCAGAGCATTGCCGACGACGCGCATGTTCGAAAGTTCAGTAAGCCGCGAAATGTCGATGATGGCCGAAGCCTCGACCAAGCGCAGATTCAACATCGCCACCAGCGATTGTCCGCCGGCAAGAATGCGTGCGCTCTCGCCATGGCGGCTGAGCGCCGCAACGGCCTCGGCAACAGAATGGGGGCGCACATAGGTGAAGGGACGCGGTTTCATGCGCGCCCGCCTAATAGCTTCGCGAGTCCACGCCAAAATCGCGCAAGAAATCTCTCTCCGGCGCTCGTATCAGGCGTTGCCATATGACGCGCGAGGCCTTCGAAGAATTTGCGGATGACGATGTCGGCCGCGCTGTCGAGCAGCCGCCCGCCCACCGCAGCAGCCTTGCCGCTCAACGTCACGGTGTAATCGTAGTCGAGCCTCGTGCCGCCTGCGATGGGCGAGAGGCGCACATGTCCGCCACCGGATGCGGCGCCCAACGCGCCGGCAAGATCGCCCGAAAGCTGCGCTGAGCGTTCCAGTTCGAGATCCGACAACCGCACATGGGCAACGAAACGCCCGCGCACCGGGCCAACGCCCAGTGATACATCGGCGCGATAGGCGTTTTCGCTTTCCAGTTCCAGGCTGTGGCAACCGGGAATGACGGCTTTAAGCGCTGCAGGATCAAGCAGTGAGTGCCAGACATCGGCGGGAGAAGCTTTCACGTCGAAGCTGCCGCGACCGGTGATGTCACGTCCGCCGCGCGAAGGTGCAACAGCATGCGTGTGTGTTGATGGCGGTTTCGCTTCGGGTCCGGCAAGTATGGCATGGATGCGCCGCGGGCTTGCGGGCAGGGGCACCTCTTTGACTCGAAGCGCATCGGCAATGGCGTTGGCGATGCAGGCCGGCACGCTCATGCAATTGCCTTCGGCAAGGCCCTTGGCGCCGAGTGGCGTGAACGGCGAGGGCGATTCGATATGCAGCAATTCCAGTGCGGGAACCTCGTGCGCGGTGGGCACCAGATAGTCTGCGAACGTACCGGTGAGAAAGCTGCCGCGCTCGTCATAGATGAATTCCTCGTAAAGCGCCGAAGCGAGGCCTTGCACGAAGGCGCCCTTCATCTGGCCTTCGGCGAGCAACGGATTGAGCAGGCTCCCGGCATCGTGCATCGAAACATAACGGTCGACGCGTACCTGAAACGTCACGGGGTCGATCTCGATGCCGCACATATCGAATACGAAGCCATAGGTCAGCGAGGTGTTGATCCTGTCGTCTCGCGACGGCGGTTCCAGTTCCGGCGGGCACCACGTCGCGGTTTCGCGCAAACCCGGCTCCATGCCGTCGGGCAGCATCACGGGCGACCAATGTGCAGTGCCGGCGACGCGCGCGAATGGCAATGCATTGTCGGGATTGCTGCGGCTGCGGGCTTTGCCATCGGCCAGCTCGACATCGTCGGGCAAAACATTCAGCTGCTTGGCGGCGATACGCAGGAGTTTATCGCGAATGCGCTCCGCGGCCATGTGCGCGGCCACTGCTGTGCCCGGTGAGAAGCGGCAAGAATAGGTTCCGCTGGCGATGGACCACGCATCTTTCTGCGTATCCATTTCCAGATTGACGGTGATGTCGTCGGGGTCGAGGCCCAATTGATCAGCTACGATCTGCGACAGAGTGGTGGCATGACCCTGCCCTTGCACGGGTGCGTCTGCCGTCACCGTCACCGCGCCCAAAGGATCGACATTGACGGTGGCAAGAGACACGGCGCCGTTCTTGGGACCGGTGCGTTCGCGCACCGCGTGCGGCAGCAATGTCGAGAGATAACCCATATTCGACATGCCGGGTTCGACAACGACGGCAAAGCCTATGCCGTAATGTCGTCCCGACGCGCGCGCTTCATTGCGGCGGCGCACCAGCGCGTCATAGCGTCCGCTGCCAAGGGCTATCTCAACCGCCTTCGGATAGTCGCCGGAATCGTAGAGCGCGCCGGCTGCCGCTTTGTAAGGGAATACGCCGCCCGGAATCAGATTGCGGCGGATGATCTCGATATGATCGATGCCAAGCTCGACCGAGATGCGTTGGATCAAGCGTTCCAGTGCCAAATAAAGCTGCGGCCCGCCGAAGCCGCGAATGAGTCCCGCCGGAGCTTTGTTGGTCAGAACGATCGTGTTGCTAACGGAAAGATTTTTGATGTCATAGGCGCCGGTGCTGGCGCCGTGCATGCGATAAAGCGGTCCTGGCATCGGCGCGCGCAAAAAGGCGCCGTAATCTTCCATCTGGTCCATGCGCAGAGCTGTGATGCGCCCGTCGCGTTTGACGGCGGCGGCGATGTTGGTAACGCGGTTGGGCCCAGCACTCGCGGCGAGCAAATGCTCCAGCCGGTCTTCCACCCATTTCACAGGCTTGCCGACAATGCGCGAGGCCAGCCCCATCAAAACGATGTATGGAAACACCGAGAGCTTGATTCCGAAACTGCCGCCGCTATCCGCCGGCGTGCGCAAGCGCAGGCGATTGCCGGGCACGCGCAACGCACGCGCCATAACAGGATGGGCGCTGAACGGGCCCTGAAAATTCGAGAGCACGTCATAGCTTTGTTCGTGCGCGCGATATTCCGCGACGACGACGAAACATTCCATCGGCGTGAAGGAATTGCGCGGATACTCGACCGTTAGTTCCACCACCGCATCCGCTTCGGCGAACGCGGTTTCCGGATCGCCGTAGCGGAAACTGCGCTTGCCGACGGCGTTTGAACGCGCCTCGGGATGCACCAAAGGCGCACCCTCTTTCATCGCCTCGCGTGTATCGATGATGGCGGGCAAAGGTTCGTAAGTGATTTCGACCAGCTCTGACGCGTCTTCGGCGATGTAGCGGCTCGTCGCCACGATCACCGCTACGGGTTCGCCGACATAGCGCACGCGCTCTACCGCCAGCGCCCATTGCGGCAACGGCTCTTTCACCGCGACCAGAAACGGATCGGACAGCTTGCGTATGTCGTCGCCGGTAATGACCGCTCGCACGCCGGGAAGGGCCAGCGCCGCTTTAATATCGATGCGTTGGATCATCGCATGGGCGTGCGGCGAGCGCAGCACATGCGCCACCAGCGTGCCGGGCGGCGCCGCTACATCATCGGCGAAACGCCCGCGCCCGGAAAGAAGCGCGGCATCCTCTTTGCGCGGAAGCGCCCGCCCGACATGAGGCCCCTCTCCAGCAGGGCGCAGTCCGGCATGCTCAATTGGCGCAGGCGCACTCATTTGCGAAAAGGCTTTCCCAATGTCCGCCTATGTCTTTTTGGCATCCAGACCCAATTCGGCCCAGCGGGCGCGCACGCGCGCTTCGTCCTCTTTGTTCGGCCACACCGTGGGTGGGAAGCGGGCGCCGTCCAAATCGGGGTCAGGGTCGTAATCGAGATTCATCGTGGCATCGATCAGCACGCGGTTCCATTTGCCGGTGCCGAACAGAGCTGCATTGCGGTCGCGCCGCCGCGTCGACGGATCCAGCCCCATGCCAAAGGTTGACGGCATGATGATGATGTCATTCTCGCCGGCATTCACGCGGTGCGCGATGGCCCAGTCCACCGCAGCGTAATCGTGAATGTCGATATCGTCATCGACTACGGTGACATGTTTGTAGCGCACATGGCCAGCCGAACTGCCCCAGAGCGCGTTGGCAGCCTGCTTGGCCTGGTTGCGGTAGCTCTGCTTCATTTGGATCACGGCATTGATGCCGGCCTGCACAGGCGGGCACCACACGCCGGTAATGCCGGGCACGCCTGCCCGATCCAGAACGTTCCATGCCGTTGCCGCGCGCATGATCGAACTGCAGATCGCGTTTTCGGAATAGCTTCCCGGCAACGAGCCTTCGATGGTGCCGCGAAAGATGGGATCGTTGCGGTGGGTGATGCAGGTGACGCGCACCGCGGGCTTGGGCGATCTGTCGCCCGCCACATAGCCGGTGAATTCCGCGAAAGGCCCTTCCATCACGAAGTTTTCGGGATCGAGCTGCAACATGCCCTCGATCACGATTTCTGCTGAGGCGGGAACATAAACGTCAATGGTCTCGCATTTGACGAGTTCGACGGGCGCGCCGCGAATGGCGCCCATCACATCATATTCGCTGACGCCTTTGGGAACGGGCTGTCCGGCGCAGAAACCGAGCGAGGGTTCCCAGCCGATCACCAGAGCGATCGGCATTTCCTTTTTGCCGGATTCGCGCCAGGCCGTGGCGTGGTGGCCGATATGCTGAGCGCGCCACATCAGCATCGGAATGGTGGATTTGTCCGCCACCATGCCGCGATAAATGCCGACATTGGGAACGCCCGTTTCAGGATCACGCGTCACGCAACCGGCGAAGGTCAGAATGTAGCGCCCGCCATCGACGCGGTTCCAAAGCGGCGAGGGAAAATCGTACAGGTCGACCGCTTCGCCCTTAAGAATGTTTTCCTTCACCGGGCCGGTGGCGACGATTTTCGGCGGAATGCGTTCGTTCAAGATGTTGCGGCCGATCTTCACCAGCTCGCGCGGATGCGTGTCGAGCGGAAGACCCAGCATCAGATTGAGGCGGCGATAGGAGGAAAGCCCAAGGCCGAACAATTTGCGGCAGCGCGCGTTCGCGCCATTGTAATCCTTGATGTTGTTGAACAGCAGCGCCGGCCCGTCGCCGGTGCCTTGCGCCAAGCGCATGACAGTACCGAGTTCGACATTCCAATCGACTTCGGAATTTACCTCGCGGATTTCGTCCTGCTTCTTTAGGGCGTCGATCCAGCCGCGCAAATCGCCGAAAGCGACCGGCTTGCGTTCAATGCTCATTCAAATCTCCGTTGTCGATTCGGCATCTGTTCTTAGGCTGTTGCTTCTCTGGGCGCGCGCAATTCGTGGTCGAGATCCCCAACAATGAAACCGAAGGAACCGCAGCCGAAGACAAGTGCGATACAGGCGGCAACGACGAGGGGCAAGGTGAAATCCCCCGAGGTCGAGATCAAGAGGCCGGTGACCACCGGTGCGAATGAACCGCCCACATTGCCGCCGAAATTCTGCAGCGACACCAGCGACGAAACGATATGCGGCGGTGCCACGTCGAGGGGCATGGAATTCACGGCGGCGGTGGAGAAACTGACACTGGCCACGGATAAAGTCAGCAAGATGACGGCAAGTGTCGTGTCGTCGGCGTAGGCGCCACTTATGGTAAAGAACGTCGCGCCGAGAAGTCCGCCCACCGCCAGGCTTTTGCGCACCACCGTGACGCGCCAACTGGCAGCGATCATGCGATCGCCGATCCAGCCGCCCAAGATCACGCAGATAACGCCGACCAGGAACGGCAGCATGCCGACGAAACCTGTCTGCATCACCGTCAGATTGCGCTGAAGGACCAGATAGCCAGGCAGCCACGTCGCAAAGACGTAGTAGATGTAAAGATATCCCGCCTGTCCCAACATGATGCCCCAGGTCGTGCGGTACTGCAGCAATGTGGCCCAACGGATTTTCTGTTCTGTGCCGGTAGGCGCGGCTTCCGGCGTTTCCACCGGCGCGCGATAGATCGCGAGCCACCAGAGAATCCATAAAAATCCGAGCGCGCCGGTGAGGTAAAACACCGCCGACCAGCCCCAATGAACCAGCAGAACCGAAGCGAGCGGAATGCCGAGCGTGAGGCCCACTTTGTTGCCGGCGAAAAATGTCGCCACGGCAAAGGCGCGCGTTTTCTTGTCGAAGGTTTCGCGGATGACGCGCGAGCCCGAGGGAATCATGCTGGCTTCGCCGACACCGACAAAGGCGCGACAGATTGCCAGCGGCGTGAATTGTACGGAGAGGCTGCACATGGCGGTCGCCAGCGACCAGGCGCCGACACCGGCGGGAAAGGCGATGCGTGGCCGCACCCAATCGGTGATGGGGCCCGCGAGGAGCAGCGAAGCTGTGAACGCCCAGTTGAAAACCGAGAGCAGAAGGCCCACCGCCGCTGGCGTGTAGCCGTGATTGCGGATCAAATCGGGACCAACCACCGAGAAATTGACCCGGTCGATATAGGCGATGGCCTGAGAACACGCGAGAAGGGCCAGAATGTTCCAGCGATAGAGAGGAGAGAAAGCGGTCAAACGTTATGCCCGGTCTGCATCCGCCCCTCCAATGGCCTAGGTTTCCACTCGGCCGCGCCTTCGTAGTCTAAGCGACATATGCCAGGAAAATACGGAATTTTCCCGTAAAACGATTTCCCGGGGAAAGAAATTGTCTATAAACATTGCCCGTCCTCGCGCGTGCCTAGTGCGCATCGCGAACATCCCTTGCCGATGTAGGAAAAACCCATGAACGAAATGGCGCCATCATCCCACCCCGACACCACGCACCTGAAGGATCTGCGCAGCACGCTAGCGTGGCTGGAGGCCCGAGGTGAGTTGATCCGGACTGCGAAAGAGGTTGATCCCGATCTTCAGATCACCGGCCTTCAGAAGCTGATGGATGGCGGCAATCCGGTTCTGTTCGATCATGTCAAAGGCAAGCCAAACCACCGCGTGGTGACCAATCTCTTCGGCAATATCGAAGTGATCAATCGCATGTTCGGCTGGGAGAGCGACAAGGACCGCACCATCAAGCTGGCGAGGGCGCTCAATCGTCCGCTGCCGCCGCGGGTGATCGAGCAATCGGAAGCGCCGTGTCAGGAAGTGGTGATCGAGAATCCGAAAGACGTGGCGCCGTACCTTGTTCCCATTCGTCACACCGAGCTGGAAAAGGAGCTGACGGTCGGGTCGGGCATTCGCTGCGTCACGGGCGCCGCATTCGGTGACGGTACCGATGTCGGTTACAACCGTATGAATTTCCGCTGGGGTAATGTCGGCACGTTCCAGATCTCGCCGGGCTCGCATATGTGGCAGGTCGTGAGCGAGGCGTATCGCAAGCGCGAGCGCGTGCCGTTGACCGTGTGTTTCGGCGTTCCGGCCGCTTGCACGCTGCTGGCGGGCGCTGCGTTCGACTACGTGATCCTTCCCTATGGCTGCGACGAAATCGGCGTTGCCGGTGCGGCGCAGGGGTCGCCGGTGCGGCTGGTGAAGGCGCGCACGGTGGATGCCATGGCCATCGCCGATTCCGAAATTGTTCTGGAAGGCTATATCGATCCGCGCGACACGCGTTTCGAAACCGCGGAAGCCGAAGCCGACCAGACCCAGGGCAAGCATCATTTCCATCCCGAATGGGCCGGCTATATGGGTAAATCCTATAAGGCGCCCACGTTCCATGTGACCGCCGTCACTATGCGCAAACCGGAATCCAAGCCGATCATCTATTGCCTCGGCGCGCACACGCTGGACGAGCACAATATCGACACGTCGATGCGCGAAGCGGCGATGTATGAGCTCTGCAATCGCATGCAGCCCGGCATCATTCAGGACGTGAATATTCCTTACTGCATGACGGATTGGGGCGGCGTCATTATTCAGGTGAAGAAGCGCAACCGTCTGGAAGAAGGCTGGCAGCGCAATTTCATGGCGGCTTTGCTGTCGACCTCGCAAGGGATGCGCATGGCGATTGCCTGCAGCGAAGACACCAATATTTACAGTATGGATGAGGTGATGTGGTGCATCACGACGCGGGTGAATCCCAAAACCGACATCCTCAATCCAACGCCGGGCGGGCGCGGACAAACCTTCATGCCGGCGGAGCGCATGACCGCGGGCGATAAAGAATGGACCGCCACCAACACGCGTTATGAAGGCGGCATGGGCATTGACGCGACGGTGCCTTACGGCTTCGAGCAGGATTTCATGCGACCGCAATATCCGGTAAACCGGGTGAAGCTGGAAGATTTCTTCACCAAGGACCAGATCCGCACGGTGAAGGACGCGATGAAGGGCTGGACCGAGATTCTGGCCCGCACCGGACACTGAGATCGCTGGACATTGAGATTGGCGCGATGAGCGACGTATTTGGCAAGCATGAATTGGCGCTGCCGTTTCGCTCGGTCGCCGAACTTCTTGCGTCTTACGCAGTGCGCGATCCTGCCAAGCTTGCTATTGTCGATCTCGATCAAGGCACCTCGATCACTTTCGGTGATCTCGATAGAATCGTCTGCGATATCGCGGCCGATCTAAAACGGCGTGGGATTGGCAAAGGCGACCGCGTGGTGCTTTTGTCCGACGAGGTGCTGGATAAGCTTTTGCTGTGGTTCGGCATCTGGCGCATCGGCGCCGTGGTCTGCCCGCTCAATATCGAACTCAATGTCGAGCATATTGCGGCGCTGATTGAGATCATCGGGCCCAAACTTATTTTGGTGCACGAAGATCTCCATGCCGCAGCGCTTACAGTCTGCGCGACCGCGCCGGTCGTCCGCTTCGGCGAGCCCGACATGGACGAACAAAACCCCGATGCCGGCGATCAGTTCTTCACCGCGCTAAAGCGCGGCGCCGATCCGGCCAGCCTACCGGAGCGCAACGAAGCGTCCGATATTTCCTGCATGTTCTGCACCTCGGGCACGACCGACAAGCCGAAGATCGTGGTCTACGATCACGCCGCCTATTGGCTCAGCGGCCTGTCTGTCCTCGATATGCTGGGCCTGACGGAAAACGATCGCACGCTGGAATATCGCTCCTTCGGTTGGAATTCGGCGCAAGTTTTGAGTCTGATGCCGTTTCTCGAAACCGGCCTCACGATGCATATCGCCAAGCGCTTCTCGCACAGCCGTTTCTTCGAATGGATCAAGAAACACGAAATTAGCTTTTCCGCCGGCGTGCCCACGGTTGTGAACATGCTGCTGAACAAGCCGCTGGGTTACACGGCCAAGGACATTCCAAGCCTTCGCCTGATGACCTGCAGCACGGCGCCGCTTTCGCCCGAGCAATGGCAGCGCTTTGAATTCCTCTATGGCCTGACCTTGCTGCAGCTCTACGGCATGTCGGAAGCCGGCTGGATTTGCGGCAATCGGCATTATCGCCGGCGCATGGGCACGGTCGGCCCGCCTGCCGCACATCAGGAATTCGCCATTGTGGACGAGGCGGGAAATCTCTGTCCGCCGAATGTCGAGGGCGAAGTCAGTATCGGCGGACCGCAAACCGCTCTCGGCTATCTCAACGCCGATGGTTCCATCGATCCCTATCGCGGCAAGCGCAACAAGACGGGCGATCTCGCGGTCATGGACGAGGAGGGATTCGTCCGCGTCACGGGGCGCACCAAGGATCTGATTATTCGCGGCGGCATGAACATCGCGCCGGTAGAAATCGACGGCGTACTGCTGGCGCATCCCGATATCGACGAAGCGGCGTCGGTGGGCGTGCCCGATCCCATCTACGGCGAAGAGGTTGTGGCTTTTCTGGTGCCGAAACCGGGCGTGAGCGGCATCGAAGAGACCATTCGCCTTTACTGCGAAGGCAAATTGCCTTTGGCGAAAAGACCTAAGGCGCTGTTTGTGATCAACACGCTGCCGCGCAATGACCGCGGAAAGGTGCTGCGCGACAGGCTTCGCGACGAATGGACACAGCGGACAAAGACGCCGGCCTGACGGCTGCGCTGCGAGAGGCCGCGTTACGAAGGGACTGGGCGTGACAAACATATTGAACGGCGAAGCCCTCGACGGATTTCGCGTCGACATCGATCCCGCCCGCGAACGCGGCGATATTATTCTCGACCGTCCGCCACTGAACATCATCTCGCTGGTACAACGCGATCAGCTTCGCCGCGTGTTCGAAGAACTCGATGCCGACAAAAGCGTGCGCGTGATCGTATTGCGGTCTGAAGGCACGCATTTTTCCAGCGGCGGCAATATTCGCGGCTTTCTCGACGCAACTCCGGAAACGCTGTTGAAGCTTGCTGTGAATATCGCGGCCCCGGCGCGCTGCACCAAACCCGTCATCGCAGCCAATCGCGGCTATTGCTTCGGCGTTGGCTTCGAACTCTCACTTGCCTGCGATTTCCGGCTTATTTCTGAGACCTGTGTCTATTCCCTGCCCGAGCAGAAACTCGGTCAAATTCCGGGCTCCGGCGGCTCGGCGCGGCTGCAGCGCATGGTCGGCATCACGCGCGCAAAAAATCTTCTCATGCGTTCAAAGCGCATCGAGGCCGCCGAGGCGATCGCGCTGGGAATCGCCACTGAATGCGTGAAGGACGATTTGCTTGGCTCCGCCACCGATGGGCTGGTCGACGAGCTTCGCGCCTTCTCGCCACTGGCGCAGCGGACGCTGAAGCAGCTTATCAACGAAGGCGAAGAATTGCCGCTTGCCGACGCCATTGAGCGCGAAGGGCAATATTACGGTCGCCTGCGCATGTCCGACGATTACCGCGAAGGCATTCTCGCCTTCGGCGAAAAACGTCCCCCGCGCTTCAACGGAACGTAGACGCGCCTACGTCCGCGCCGGCGCGTGTTGCGGCGCTAACGCTGGTTCGCTCTCGTGCTCCGTGTGCGGTGGCTTGCGTTCATGCAGCACATCGACCGTACGGCTGAGGCCATAGGCCGCCAGTCCCGACAAGATCATCGGAATGGCGCCGAGCACGAACACCCACACAATTGGCGTTTCGAGATAGATCAGCAATCCGCCGAAGCCGGGACCGGCCAATGCACCGATGCGCGCAACCGCGAAGGCCGCGCCCGAGCCGGTGGAGCGGATAAAGGTCGGATAGATCATGCCCGATATTGCGTTCAGGCCGATCGTGCCGCCGAGCACGAAGATGCCGGCCGCGAGTGCGGAGAGCATCATGACCAAGAAGCCTAAATCCTGGACCATGAAATAACCCATGAACGCTACCGGAATGGCACCGATGAGCTTGGTCCACGTCACAACCGGCACCCCATAGCGGTCGATCAGATAGCCGAACACGATGCCGAAAGCGGCCCCGAACTGGAACATCGCTTTGATCCGGTTGACCTGGTCCAGCGGCATAAAGTCGGAGAGGAAAATCGGCAGCCAGTTCGCGATGAAGAAATGCGTGACGAAGGAAAAGCCGAGCGCGAACCAGAGAAAGATGGTCATCCAGGCGCGTCCGTCCCGAAAGAGATAGCTGAGCGGAACGCCCTTCTGCTTCTTGGTTTCTTTGATGAAGAATTCGGTGTCCGGCGCGATCTCGATGCCCGGCTGCATGCGTTTCACATAGGCATGAATCTTTTCCTGCGGCGCGCCTTGCACCAGGAGATAGCGCACCGATTCCGGCAGGGTGAAAACCAATATGCAAGCCACTACAAGGCCGACAATACCACCGACCTGAAAGATCGATTCCCAGCCACTGGTGAGAATGAGTTCGGCAGCGAGAAAGCCGCCGCCTGACGAGCCGACCGTATACCCCAGAAACAACACGGTGATCATGAGCCCGCGCCGTTTGGCCGGCGTGTAATCGGAGATCAGCGCGATCGCCATCGGCATGGCACCGCCGACACCCACGCTGGAGAAGAAACGTAAAATCGACAATTCCCAAAGATTGGTTGCGTAGGCGATGGCATATGTGAAGCCGCCAAACAGAAGCGTGGCGAAGATCGTCGCGTTGCGGCGGCCGATCTGGTCGGCGATCATGCTGAAGGTTAGCGAGCCGACCATCCAGCCCAGAACATTCGACCAGAACACGGGCGTGAACAGCACGCGGTCGACATCCCAATCGCGAATGATTGCCGCCGATGTGTAGTTGATCGCCTGATTGTCGAAGCCGTCCGCAAAGAGAACGAGACAGCACAGCACCACGGTCGATGTCGAAAACCACCAATTGGTCTGGTTCTCGATAATGTCCGCGATATCGACTCGTTTCGCCTGCGCCATGTCCCGCTGCTCCGATCATGCGACCACTAATGATCGGAGATGCTACGGGAGGTTGTTGTGGCGCACGAGGCGAGGAGCCGCGCAGATGCCCGTCTTTCGCCTCACCTCGCGCGATGTTGATCGGGCCTTACTAGTGCCCGCGGCCCATGACCGATTTGCCATCCTTGGGCAGTTCCACGGAGCGGCTGAGCAACCAGCAGGCAATGCCGGCCGGGATCATCGGAACGGCGCCCATAAGGAAAATCCACTGAATGGGCATTTCGATATAGATCAGATAACCGGCGATCAGCGGTCCCAAAATGGCGCCGATGCGCGCCACCGCGAAAGCCGCGCCCGTCGCGGTGGAACGGATGAAGGTCGGATAGATCATCCCTGAAATCGCGTTGGTGCCGATATTGCCGCCCAGCACCAGAATGCCCGAGATCAGCGACAGCGCCATCAGCGTGGTGGTTCCGGAATCGACCATGAAGCCGATAGCCGCCACCGGAATCACCGCCAGAAGATTGGTCCAGGTCATGACCGGAATCCCCTTCTTGTCGATGAGATAGCCGAAGATGAATCCGAACCCAGCGCCGAGCTGAAACAGGCTTTGGGTTCTCACCGCATCGGCGGTGCCCACATAGTCGGTGAGCAGATTGGCCAGCCATTGCGACAAGAAGAAATGCGTGAAGAAAGAGAAGCCAAACGCGAACCACAGGAACGTGGTCATCGCGGCGCGTCCGTCGCTGAACAAGTGTTTCAGCGGCACGCGCGCGGCAACTTTCTTCTGCTCGTTGATGACGAAAACCGTGTCGGCGGAATAATTGGCGCTGGGCCGCAATTTTTTCGCGTAGCCCAAAATCTTTTCGCGTGAACCGCCCGAGACCAGCAGATAGCGCGCGGACTCCGGAAGGAAGAGATATAGAACCAACGCGATGGCCACCGCGATGCCGCCGCCAAGATAGAACACCGAACGCCATCCTAAAGCGGTGATCATTTCGGCCGCGAGAAATCCGCCGATGGACGAGCCCGCCGTGTAACCGAGATACAGCATGGTGATCGCGAGGCCACGATTCTTGGCCTTGGTGTAATCGGAGATCAGCGCAATCGCCATCGGCATGGCGCCGCCAACGCCGATGGTGGCGAGAAAGCGCAGCGCGCCCAGTTCCCAAAGATTACGCGCGAAGGGCAGCATCAATGTGAAGAGGCCGAACAGCAGCACAGCGACGATGACCGAATTTCGCCGTCCCAATTTGTCGGCGATCATGGCGAAGCCGATAGAGCCGGTCATCCAGCCGAGAATGCTGACGTTGAGAACAGGCGTGATGAAGGCGCGTTCAATGCCCCATTCATCGGTGATCGAACGCGAGACCCAGTTCAACGCTTGGTTGTCAAAGCCGTCCGCCAGCATGATCAGGCAGCACAGCAAGAAGGTCATGAAGACGAAGTTCGAAACCGGAAGAATTCCGCGCTCTTGCCCCTCCACGACGTCCGCTATGTCCACCTCGTTTTTACCCAGGACGGCGTCGGCCATAATAATCTCCGGTTGTAGGGGGGGGCGAATTGGCGGCGGGGGACTACAACGCTATAGCAGGGGGTATTCCCCGGCAAAGTCCAGGGTTTTATCGCCGTCCACAGGCAAGCATGCCGAGCCCCGTTTAGGAGACTAAGGGGTGGGCGGACAACACGCCGGCCATGCTGTAGAAGCGGGCCGGTAGTGGTGTGGGCCAAGAGCGTGGAGGGGAATAAGGGACATGGCTAAGGACCAAAGCAAGCGGCGCATCATTCTGGGCATCAGCGGTGCCTCGGGCGTGATCTACGGCATCCGGGCTTTGGAGTTCCTGCGCCAGACCGATATCGAGACCCATCTCGTGCTGTCCAAATCCGCCGAGCTCACCATGAGCTATGAGGTGGATATAAAGCCGAAGGCGCTGAAGGAAATGGCCAGCGTCGTACACCCGATCGGCGACATCGGCGCCTCGATCTCGTCGGGCTCGTTCCGCACCATGGGCATGCTGATCCTGCCGTGCTCTGTGCGCACGATGAGCGAGATCGCCTCCGGCGTGACCGGCACGCTGATGAGCCGCGCCGCTGACGTGGTTCTGAAAGAGCGCCGGCGCCTCGTTCTCGGCTTCCGCGAATCGCCGCTGCATAGCGGGCATTTGCGCACCATGCTGCAAGTGTCCGAGATGGGCGCGATTGTGGCGCCGATCGTGCCGGCCTTCTACACGCGGCCGAAATCGCTGGACGATATTGTGGACCACACAGTGGGCCGGTTGCTTGACCTCTTCGACATCGACACCGGCGCCGTTAAACGCTGGACGGAAGCCGAACCGCGGGAAGAGTAGTCCCGTTCAGCCGTGGGTTTTCGCCACGACATTGTAGAACGACAGCTCCAGATATTTGTCGATGTCGGTCAGCGTCTTTTTGGCGGCACCATAGCGCGAGCGCAAATCAAGCACCGTCTTCATGCCATCGCGCAAGATTGCCGCTTTCGGCCTGAGGCCTGATTTGGGCGACAGCAATGAATTCATCACGGCGCCGACCACGCCCGGTTTAATTTCCGGCATCTTGGCGAGCAGCAGAGCCGAAGCGGCCTCGCGATTTTGCGGATCGAGCGTCCAGGCGAGCCCGCCGAGATAGCCCGCAATGTAACCCTTCACGGCATCTGCGTTGGCGTGCGCCCATGCGTTAGATGCTGCCACAACGCCGCCTTGATAAGACGGGTAGAGGCGCGAGCTGAGATCGAGCACATTGAAGCTGGCGGCGCGCGCGATGCTGGTGAAAGGTTCGATGGTCAGCGTGCCGGCGTGCTGGCCTTCTTTTACTGATTGCCAGCGGTTCGGCGTCGCGCCGACCGGGACCATTTTGTAATCGTCCGGGCCAAGCCCGCCAGACTTCAGCATGTCGTAGAGAACGAACGCGAAGCCGGTTGCCAAGGCGTCGAGCGCAAGGGTGCGCCCTTTGAGATGTTCGTATTGGGTGACGTCCGGCGCCGTGACGAAAGCGAGTTCGAGTTGCGTCGCGCCCATCAGCACTTTCACGTCGAAATCGTCGCGCACCTTCACCGCGCCTTGGCCTTCGCTATAGGCGACAATGTTGTCGTAAGCGGACATTGCTATATCGAATTCGCCGGCGGCTAATTTTTCGAATTGGAAAGCGGAATTGGGCGTGACGGTGAGATCGACGCTCACGCCCGCCTGCTCGAAAAACCCGTGCTCGCTGGCGGCGAAGATGGGAAGATTCGGCGCGCCCGGAAAGGCGATGACACGCAAGGCGGCGGTTTTCGACATCGGTTTTACCTTTTTTCTTTTGCTGTCTGAACGGCTTTCCAGATCGCGTGCGGTGTCAGCGGCATCTGAAGATCGGTGATGCCGTAGGGTTTCAGCGCATCCACGGCGGCGTTGACGATGACCGCAAGCGCCGGTGTGGTGCCGCCTTCGCCGCCGGCTTTGATGCCGAGCGGGTTGGTGGGGGACAGAACTTCCGCGATCTCGGTGGTGAAGCTGGGCAGCGTGTCGGAACGCGGGATGCAGTAATCTTGGAACGAGCCGGTCAACATCTGGCCCGATTCCGGATCGACCACACATAATTCGCCCATCGCCTGGCCCACGCCTTGCGCGATGCCGCCATGGGTTTGTCCATCGACAATCATCGGATTGATGCAGCGGCCGACATCGTCAACGGTGGTGTAACGAACAAGATTGATGCTGCCGGTGTCGGGATCGATTTCCAGCTCGCAAGACGCGGCGCCATTCGGAAAAACCGGTTCGTGCATCTCATTGGTGCGCCCGACCTCAAGCGGCTTGCCCGGTATGGCGGCGGAAAGTTCGATAAGCCCGATGGCGTGATTGGTGCCGGGAATAAAGAAGCGACCGTCTTTGAATTCGACGCGCTCTTTCGCCTCGCCAAATAATTCGCCAGCGCGCGCGCGGCCCAAATCGATCATATCCTGTGAGGCCATGGTCATGACCGTGCCGGCGTGGCGCATCGAGCGGCCCGAATGCGAACCGCCGCCGACCGAAACGACATCGGTATCGCCGTAAATGATCGTCACTTTCTCGACCGGCTGACCCAGCATGTCGGCGACGACTTGCGCAAAACTTGTTTCATGGCCCTGGCCGCTGGGCTGGGTGCCGATAACGACATCCACCCCGCCATCCGGCTTGACGCGAATCTCGGCGCGCTCGCGCGGCGCGCCCGTGGAGGATTCGACATAGTTCGCAAAGCCGCGGCCCAAGAGTACGCCGCGTGTCGCCGCTTCTTGACGCCTTTCCTCGAATCCGTTCCAGTCGGCGAGTTCGAGTGTGCGATTCATGTTCGTGAGATATGTGCCGCTATCGTAGCGCGTGCCAACGGCATTCACGTAAGGCATCGCGTCAGGCGGAACCAAATTTTTGCGCCGCAGTTCCAAATGATCGAAGCCGCATTGCAGCGCCGCCAATTCGGTTAGGCGTTCGATGGCGTAGGTGACTTCCGGGCGTCCCGAGCTCCGATAGGCTTGCGTACACATCGTGTTGGTGAACACCGCGCGCGAACGCAACGTGGCCACTGGAATGTTATAGCTGCCGGTTATCAATGCCGAACCTTTGCCGAGCGGCGATAGCGATACGCAGCGGGCGCCGACATTCGAAATATTGTCGGCGCGCATGGCGAGGAAATGCCCGTCTTTATCGATGGCCAATTCCACGCGCGTCACCAGATCTCGGCCCTGGTAATCGGTGAGAAACGATTCCGAACGCGTGGCGGTGTATTTGACCGGGCGCCCCAACTTGCGCGCGGCCCATGTGATCAACCCGAATTCGACATAGACGCGATTGCGGGCGCCGAAATTGCCGCCGACATCGATGGAGACCACGCGCATGTCATTGGGATCGATGCCGAGAACCTTGGTGAGCTCGTTTTTTTGGCGCACGGCGCCGCCGCTGCCGGCGTAGAGCATGAAACGCTTGGTGTTGGGATCGTACGCTGCGAGCGCCGAACGCGGCTCGAGCGGCACCGCCGTCACGCGGTCGATATGGAAACGCGCTTTGACCACATGCGCGGCCTTGGCGAACGCTGCGTCGGTGCCGGCGGGATCGCCGAAAATCGTATCGACAAGCGTGTTGTTCGGGGCCTCGTCCCACACCAAAGGTGCATCGGGCGCGTAGGCTTTGTCAGTTTCGGTGATGTGCGGCAGAACTTCATAGTCCACGAAAACCGCTTCCGCCGCGTCCAATGCCTGGGTCGCCGTCTCGGCCACCACCATGGCGACGGCTTCGCCGACATGGCGCGCTTTGTCGGTGGGCAGTAGCATATGCGGCCCTTCAAAGATTTTGCCGCCGCCGGGGGCGGTGATTTTTATATCGTGCTTGGTCGATGGCACGGGACTATGCGGAATGGCGACAAGCCCATCCGCTTCCAAATCCTTGCCGCTGAAAACGCCAAGCACGCCGGGCATCTCAAGCGCCGCACTGCCATCGACGCTAAGAATGCGCGCGTGCGGATAGGGGCAGCGCACCATGGCGGCGAATGTCATACCGGGCAGTTTGAAATCGTCGCTGAAGCGCCCGAGGCCCGTGAGAAGGCGGGGGTCTTCTTTGCGGCGGATTGCCTTACCGATATTCTTGATCAGCGTTTCATCGAACATATTTAGTGCGTTTTCGTATCCCGTGGCCCCGCTCTTAGCGGTTCTGAGGCCGGCAGGGCAGTGGCTTTTACCCGCCTCGCGCCGCCTGAACCAGAGCGAAGAATTCCGTGCGCATAGCGACCAAAGCATTTTTTCGAAACGCTTCAATCCGGCGAGATCATGCTCTAGGTTCGCCCCCGTTGACAGGGCGTGGGCCCCCTCCAGTTTGAGAGTTTCATGACCGCCATCACGCTCACCCTCAATGGCGTTGCCGTTTCCGCCGAGGTTGAGGAGCATATGCTGCTCGCCCATTTCCTGCGCGACCAGATGGGCCTGACCGGCACGCATATTGGCTGCGACACCAGCCAATGCGGCTGCTGCGTCGTCCATCTGAACGGGCGAGCGGTGAAGTCGTGCACGATGTTTGCGGTGCAGGCGAACGGCGAAACAGTCGCCACGGTGGAAAGCTTGACCAATAAAGACGGTACTCTTGGGCCGTTGCAGGCTGCCTTCCAAGAACATCACGCTTTGCAATGCGGCTTCTGCACGCCGGGCATGTTGATGACGGCGGCAGCCATGCTGAAGCGGCACAAGAACCCGAACGAGGACACGATCCGCCACGAACTCGAAGGCAATCTCTGCCGCTGCACCGGCTATCATAATATCGTCAAGGCGATCCGCGCCGCGGCGGAAGGGTAGACATGTATCCGGTACCGTTCCATTTCAGCCGTCCCACGACGCTTGAAGAAGCCGAGAAGATCTTCAAGGCCAGCGCCGACGCGAAATATTTGTCGGGCGGCATGACGCTGATTCCGACCATGAAGCTACGTCTTGCCGCGCCGCAGGACGTGATCGATCTGGAAAAAATTCCGGGCATGGCGTTCACGCGCCGCGAAGGCGATACGTTGGTGGTTGGCGCGCGCACACGGCACATCGACGTTGCCGACTCCGATGTGGTGAAGGCGGCTATCCCGGCATTGAGCTTTCTCGCCTCCCATATCGGCGATCCGGCGGTGCGCAATCGCGGCACGATGGGCGGCTCGGTCGCCAATAATGACCCTTCCGCTGATTACCCGTCGTCTGTCTTGGCGCTCGGTGCCACAATCACGACGACGCGCCGCACGATTGCGGCCGACGAATTCTTCACCGGCATGTTTTCAACAGCGCTGGAAGAGGCCGAGATATTGACCTCCATCGCGTTTCCGATTCCGCGCCGCGCCGGTTACGCGAAATTTCCCAATCCGGCCTCGCGCTACGCCATGGTCGGCGTGTTCGTGGCCGATTTCGGCAATGCGGTGCGTGTGGCTGTTACCGGCGCCGGATCGTGCGTGTTTCGCCAGACCGAGATGGAACAGGCGCTCGCCAAGAATTTTTCGCCGCAGGCCGCAAGCGCTACCAAGCAATCGGCGGACGGGCTGAACGGCGATATTCATGGCTCGGCGGAATACCGCGCCCATCTGGTCAGCGTTATGGCCGGGCGTGCCGTGACGGCGGCGCTCGGGTAGGGCACCCCGTTTCATCACCAGCTATTTGACGGATTTCGCCGCCCTTCAGGCCGGATTCTCGCCGCGCGGCCGCACCTGTTTGTGCTAAAGGTCAGGGCCCCTCGAAAGGTCTGGATTTGGCAAAGCTGCGTCACATCGCGATCCTAGTCGCCGATCCGGAAGCCTCGGCCGTCTTTTTCGAGAAGGCCTTCGACTTGAAGCGCGTGGGTACGGCGCGCTGCGGCATCTATATGTCCGATGGGACGGTGTGATCGGCCCCCATTAGGTGGTCCGGTTTGAATGTTAGTGCATTGCTTCTTCCTTGGCCATTGCTGCCTGGAGGTGGAGCGTAGCGGAACCGGAAGGCGGCAATGGCGGCGTCGCGGTTTCCGGGGCCGGTGGTCGGTAGCCGAGGCTG
>CANIHD010000023.1 GCA_947467345.1 Alphaproteobacteria bacterium | reverse complement strand
TGCACCTGCACGGTGGCATCCGGCGCTGCCAATGCCGCGCGCACGAAGCCATGCGGCGTCATGACGATTTCCATCTGGCGTTCTTCCGCCGCCGCGTTCTGCGCCGCGGGCGCACCTTGCGCATTCACCGTCCAGGCAAAATTGCCGTTGGCGAATTGCACCTGGCGCTGTTCACCCACCAGCGGGCGCATCGGAAGACCGCCGCCGCGCACCGGCCATGTGCCCTGACGGCGCACCTGTTCCTCGCGGAATGAATTCGTCGTGTAATTGATGGTGCGGGTGAAGGTAATGTCAAAACGCGGCCAGGTGTCATCCAGCGCCGAGGTGTAGCTCTGCCCCGTTTGCGTGATGTAACCGGTGCCGGAATATTGCACCGAGCGTAAGTTTGTGACGCCCATGGCGCGGTCGGCCGCCTGTAACACAGCGCGCGCATTCGGCGCGGCATTTTGTGCCTCGCCCGGCACAGCGAACAACACCAGAAGCGCCAGCGGCGCGCCAATCCGTTTGAACATCAGAACCTCCCCAAATTCAGTTTTTTGTTGGTCGAGAGCATAGCGATGGCCGTCGCCCCACGCCACGCTCTGGCCCCAACTTCTCGTTAAGATTAGACTTATGGCAGCCAGCCCTAGGAGCCTCATGATGTGCCGGAATATCCGCACGCTTTTCAATTTCGAGCCGCCGGCCACCGAGGACGAAATCCATGCCTCCGCCTTGCAGTTCGTGCGCAAATTGAGCGGGTTCACCCATCCCTCCCAAGCCAATGAGGCGGCCTTTCAAACGGCGGTAGACGACGTCGCCAATGCCGCGCGCGTGCTGTTGGCCTCGCTGGAAACGAACCGCGCGCCACGCGACCGTGAGTTCGAAGCCGTGAAAGCACGCGCTAGAGCGAAGTTGCGCTACGGCTCTTAGATTACGCCGGCGGCCAGGAATCGCCCCATTCCACGTCGCGGGCCGCGCGATAGAGATCGCCCTCGCGCTGCGAGACGGCGACATCCGACAATGCGCCATCCGCGCCGCAGAGGCGCAAGGCAACCAGGCCTTTGCGCTTTTGCGGATAGCGCAAAACGCGGCCCGCAGTTTGAAGCGCCGCTTGCGGCATCGCCACCACATAAGAGAATTTCTCGTCCTCATGGCTGAGGCTCGCCCCCTTCGCGCGCCGGTGCAGAGAAGAACGGCTGACGCGCGCGGCGAAATGGCACCAATCTTCCGCACGCGGAATGGGACAAGCCGCTTGATGCGGGCACGGCGCGGCAATCGCAAAGCCGTTCGCGATCAGAAGATCCCGCGCGGAAACGATGCACTCGTAACCCGCTTTCGTTCCGGGCTCGATCACCAGCAGCGCGCCGGCATGCCTGGCCCAGCGCAGCAGAAGTTTGTCGCGCTCCGCTTCAGGTAATTCGCCCAGCATGTAGGACATCGTCACCAGATCGGCCTGAACTGAGGCAGCACCCATAACGTCGCTCTGCTTCCATTTCGCGGCGCGAAGTATTTCCAATGTGCTGGAAGCTGTAAGCCGGCTTCCCAGCGCAATGGCCGCGCGTTCGCGTTCAACAATCTGGATTGCAGCTAGGCTGGGCCAAACATCAGCCGCCGCCCATATCGCAGCCCCTGTGCCACCACCGAGATCGATTTGGTTGGTAGGCGAAAAGCCGGGTGCCGCATGCGCCAATGCCTGCATTGCCGAACGGACGGCCGCGTAGGTTGCCGGCATGCGATAAGCGGCATAGGCCGCGACATCGCGATCCGACCGCAGCACTGACGACCGCACGCCCTCAGGCGCGCGATATTGCGCAATCAATTGCTGAACCGTCGCCGCAATCTCGTCGGAGCGAAATTGCTCCAGTGCGTCGTCAAGCGCGCGCTTCAGATCGTCCGGTAACGAAGTCATGAAATTCCTAAAACGAAAAAGCGAGGCGGGAATGCCGCCTCGCTTTTCTTTCGCATGCGTGAAGGCCGGAGCCTATCCTTACGGCCGCCCGTCGTTCAACGCGGCATCCAGCCCCTCGCCTTTCGGCACGAGACGCGGCTGTCCGACCACGCGGAGGAAATCCGCAATCGGGATTTCGCCGCTGTGAATGGAGACGATGCGCTCCGGCATGATGCTGGTCCGCTCGATATTGTAGAGCAGTACTTTGTTGCGCTCGGAGGCTGCAGGTGTTTGTCCAGCCGGCGGCGCTTCAAACAAATCGCCTTCGATGAGCATTTTCTCCTCGGGCAGATAGGCGATCAGCATGTCTTCCGAATGCTGCAAATCCTGCACATGATAGATTTCCATTTTCTTCTGGCCGTCGGTCATCGTCCAACGCTCTTGAACGCGAACGTAATGCACCTGACGCGGGATGCGCGCCAAAGTGTCGGGCTCGACCGTCGCCGTATGCAGCCCAAGACCCAAGGCTTCGTAATAATCGTAATTCGATTGATGCGTTGCGATCAGCGCGTCTTGCGCTGCAAAGCCGCGCAAGCCGCCCGCGTGATCGTAATGATGGTGGGTATTCACCACGTAGCGTACCGGCTTGGTGGGAACCAGGCGCCGCACTTCAGCCAGCACCGCATTGGAACGCTTCTCATTCAACGGCGCTTCCACCACCGACACGAAATCCTGGAATTCCACCACCACGCTGTTGTAACCGCCACCGCCAATCAGCCACACGCCGGGCGACAGAGCCCGCGTCGTGACGGCAACCGACGGATCGCCTGCTGCGCGCACCGCCGCCGGAATTTCGACAACCGCATTGGCGACATTGACCTCAACGGTCGTCGCTTCGAAATCATAGCTGGGATCGGGCGGAATACCGACGCTCTGATGAACTTCCGTACCGAAGCGGAAACCGTTGAAGGTCTTATATTGGCCGTAGCGGGTTTCGACGAACTGGTCGCCTACCACCGGGCTCGGGAACCACGTCTGAACTTTGGTGACGTTGTTGTCTTCGTCGATCCACCCCGTAAGCGGATATTTGTCCATATATTTGAAGCTGACCGTGCGCAGCTTCTTGATGCTGCGATAGCTGTCATTCACCGTCTCAAGACGCAGATTATTCGCCTTCAACGCGGCGCGGATGAAGCCATGCGGCGTCATCAGAATTTCCAGCATCCGCACTGTGGCGTCCAAAGGCGCCGGCGCCACCGAACCGTCCGCATTCACGTTCCACGCGAAGCCGTCACGATACATCGCCACCGAGCGGCGTTCGCCGACGATGGGGCGAAGCCCGCCGCCGCGCTCGGCCGGCCAGGCGCCTTGGGTGCGCACCTGCTCTTCGCGCGACGACATCGTGTCGTAATCGATGGTGCGCGAGAAACTCTTCATCTCGAAGCGCGGCCATGAGTGCTGAACACTCGAGGTCTCGCTTTGGCCGATGGCGGTGATGTACCCATCGTTACCGCTATAGCGGATGGATTTGACGGTGCTAGCGCCGATGGCGGCGTCAGCGGCGCGAACGACCGCCATGGCGTCGTTCTGCGCGTTCTGTGCCGACGCAGGCATGACGAACAGCACAATCAGCGCCAATGGCGCCGCAATTCTTCTGAACATGAAACCTCCCCTTTGGCCTGAGATTGTTGCGGATAGCACCGCCCATCTCAGGACCTTGAGGAAAGTCTACATTTGTCGATGAAAACTCGGAAGAGCCCGCGCTTCAGCTACCCGTGCTTAGTTCGCCGGGCGCTGAGCCTTAGTCAGCTCCCAATCGGTCAGCTCAACCTGCGCCAAACGCAGATAGGCCAAAGCCTTGACCAGCTTTGTGTCGTTCGCTGTCGGCGTCACGCCCTGGGCAGCACCTTGCAGAATCGTGATGGCGTCAGAGAGGGACCGCTGAACCGCAGCCACGCCCGGCTCGGCCTGCGCCCACGCGGCACCGGCGACGAAGGCAAGGACTGTGGCCACGGAAACAAGCGAGGTCGTACGCAGCATCATCGGCTCCCAAATCTCAGGTTCTAACTCTTCTTAGCACGGGTCAGGCGTGAGCCGTCACTCTTCGGCCTTGTCGGCCCGCTTCTTGGCCCAATAGGCCAGGCGTTTGACGATCTCGCGCTCGAAGCCGCGTTCGGCCGGATGATAGAACTCTTCGCGCGCCATGCCATCGGGAAAGTAGTTCTGGCCCGAAAAACCTTCTTCAGTGTCGTGGTCATAGGCATAGCCGGCGCCGTAGCCCAGCGACTTCATCATCTTGGTCGGCGCATTCAAAATATGGGCGGGCGGCGTCAAGGAGCCATGCTCCGCGGCAGCACGGCGCGCGGCGCCAAACGCGGTGTAAACGGCGTTCGATTTGGGTGCGGTTGCGAGATAGACGACGGCCTGCGCCAAAGCGAGTTCACCCTCCGGGCTACCAAGAAAATCGAACACGTCCTTTGCGGCCAGGGCTTGGTGCAGCGCTTCAGGATCGGCAAGCCCAATATCTTCCACCGCCATGCGCACGATGCGCCGCGCGAGATAAAGTGGGCTTTCGCCGCCCGCCAGCATGCGCGCGAGCCAATAGAGCGCTGCGTTGGGATCGGACCCGCGCACGGATTTGTGCAAAGCCGAGATGAGATTGTAATGCTCCTCACGGCTCTTGTCGTAAATCGGCGCGCGCTTCTGCACCGCGGTCACTAACGCCGCCGTATCGAGCGGCGAAGGCGGCTTCATGTCCGCGAGCTCTTCAACGAGATTTAAGAGATAGCGCCCATCGCCGTCTGCCATAGCGCGCAAGGATGCGCGGGCATCGTCCGTCAACGGCAGCGTGCGTTTGTAAAAACGTTCGGCGCGCTGCAGCAGGGTTTCCAAATCGCTGTCGTCAAGGCGACGCAGCACGAGCACTTGCGTTCGCGACAGCACAGCGCCGTTCAGCTCGAACGATGGATTTTCGGTGGTAGCGCCGACCAGAACAATCGTTCCGTCTTCGAGCACCGGCAGAAAACTATCCTGCTGCGAACGGTTGAAGCGATGAATCTCGTCGATGAAAAGGAGCGTGCCCTGCCCCATCTTGCGGCGCTGTCGCGCGGCATCGAATGTTTTCTTCAAATCGGCGACGCCCGAAAACACCGCCGAGAGTTGCTCGAAATGCAGTTTGAAAACCGTCGACAGCAGACGCGCGATGGTTGTCTTGCCGGTGCCCGGCGGTCCCCAAAGAATGATCGACGACGGACGCCCCGCAGCAATCATGCGCCCGAGCGGCGCTTCGGGCCCCAACACATGCGTCTGGCCAACCACTTCGGAGAGCGCGGTTGGGCGCAAGCGATCGGCCAAGGGCCGCGGCGCGTCCTTTTCAAGTCCGGCAGCGCCGAAGAGATCACTCATGAAATGAGCCTAGACAGTCACAGCGACAGCGTCAGCACCTGATTGCCGCGCTGGATAGCGATGTTCCAATTCTGGGCCGCCAGAACGCGCTGCAGCGTGGCAACACTGTCGATCTGGGTTCCATTCACCTCGCGCACGATGTCGCCTTCGCGAAAGCCCAATCGCGCGGTCGGGCCGGGATCGAGCAAGATGACGCCCTTCATCGACCAATCGAGCTGGCGTTCATCAGCCAGGGCCGGCGTGATATTCGCGACGCGCGCGCCTTGGAACGGATTGCGACCCGTTAGCGCTCTCTCGTCACGTCCGGTGTCTGGCGCCGCGTTCAAACGCGCTGATACGTCACGAACCATGCCGCCCCGATTGAAGCGCAAATTCGCCATGTCGCCCGCGCGATGCGTGCCGATGCGATAATTGAGCCCTTGCGGATCGTTCACTTCGAAGCCATCGACGCTGAGAATGACATCACCGCGCGTGAGGCCGGCCTGTGCCGCCGGACTGCCGGGATAGACGACGCTCACCAACACGCCTTGAGGGCGGGCAAAGCCCAGGCTGCGCGCAATATCGGCCGTCACGGTCTGCGCCTGCGCGCCGAACCAGGGCCGGCGAATGCCGCCGCCGAGCGCGCCTTCAACGACGCGTTTCGCCATATTGGCGGGAACCGCAAAGCCGATGCCCACGCTGCCGCCGGACGGCGTGGCGATGGAGGTGTTGATGCCGACGAGCCGCCCATCCAGCGTCACCAGTGCGCCGCCCGAATTGCCGGGGTTGATGGCAGCGTCTGTCTGAATGAAGAACTGATAGTCCGAGGCGCCCACCTGCGTTCGCGACAATGCCGAGACAATGCCGCTGGTGACCGTCTGTCCGACACCGAACGGATCGCCGATGGCGAGCACCAGATCGCCAACTTCGATTCGATCGCTATCGCCGAATTCGATAGTGGGCAGGCGCTCGCCTTTGGCGTCGATGCGAAGAACCGCGAGATCGGCGCGCGTATCGCTGAGCACCACCGTCGCCTGGAACTCGCGCCGGTCGGACAGCGCGATCTTGATGTCCTGCGCGCCCTGGATCACATGATTATTGGTGATGATGATGCCCTCGCCGCGCACAATGACGCCCGAGCCCAGCGACTGCTGAACGCGCTCGCGCTCCTGTCCGCCGAAGAACCGATTGAAGAAAGGATCGTTGGCGAAAGGATTATAGGCCTGGCGCACAACACGGCTGGCATAGACGTTTACCACAGCGGGCGCCACGCGGGCCACGACGGGCGCGAAGGAAAGCTGTATCTGCGCCGCCGATTGCGGCACCTGGCGCTCCTGAGCCGCCATAGCGGGCATGAGGCCTGAAAGGAACGCGAGCACGGCCATCAAATAGGTTCGCATGTGCATCAGGACTCCTATGGGCCGCTTGGCTTCGCAGAATTGATACCCCCGGCCCGCCCCAAAATTTAGAAAGCCGGCAGGCATTTTTCCAGGGACGCATGACCGCCAATTGCGGGCTATACTCAACGAAGCTTTATACAAGAAGGCACGGATGATCGCTGACAGAACAGCTATGGAAGTTCCCCGGATGAGCCCGGGTGCGCTGATTTGTGCGCCGGGCGAAAGGCCTGCCGCTTCATGAGCACCGAAGGCCTAGCACAGCTTCTTCTCCTCGCTATTCCCATCCTGATCGCCATCACGTTTCACGAAGCCGCCCACGGGTTCGTCGCGAATTTCTTCGGCGACGACACTGCCAAGCGCCAGGGACGTGTCACGTTAAATCCGATCAAGCATATCGACCCTTTCGGCACGCTCATTCTGCCCGGCCTGCTGCTCTATTTCACGGGTTTCATGTTCGGCTTCGCCAAGCCGGTACCGGTGGATCAAAGCAAGCTGCGCAATCCGCGCTTTCACATGATCTGGGTGGCGATTGCCGGCGTGGTCATGAATGTTCTTCTGGCTTTCGTGTCGGCGTTTCTTCTTGCGGGCCTCTTAAGCACCAACGCCGTAACGACCGACCTGATCCCGAATATTCTGCTCGCTTCCATCAGCGTGAATTTCATTCTCGCGGTGTTCAATATTCTGCCGATACCGCCGCTGGACGGCAGCAAGGTGCTAGCTTCACTACTTCCCGCTGATCTGGCGCGCGCCCATTTGACGCTGGAGCCGCTCGGCTTCGTATTCCTGATGCTGGCGCTTGTGGTTCTGCCGCTGATAGGAAATCAGCTGAATATGAACCTCGACCTGTTCGCCTGGGTCGTTCTTATCCCCGCCGACGCATTGTCCGCGTGGCTGCAGCGCCTTGTCGGGATCGGCTGAAGTTTTTTCGTCGCCGCAGAAACAAAAAAGCGCGGCCCAATAAAAAGGGCGGCGTAAATAAAAAGGGCGGCCACAGGGGGCCGCCCTTTTTCATTCGTTCCTGGGTCGTAATTCTATTCTTCGTTGTCTTCCGCAACGTCGACAGGACCTGAGTCTTTGCCTTTGGCATCGACATCGCGGTCGATGAATTCAATCACCGCGACCGGCGCATTGTCACCGAAGCGATTACCAGCCTTGAGCACACGCAAATAACCACCCGGACGGCTGGCATAACGCGGTCCCAGAACGTCGATCAGCTTGTTCACCATGGCGCCATCCTTGATCTCGTTCAGGAGCTGGCGGCGGGCGTGCAGGTTAGTTTTGCCGTTGCGCGCGCGCGTGACGAGCTTCTCCACGATGGGACGCAGCTCTTTCGCTTTCGGCAGCGTGGTGGTGATCTGCTCGTGCTTGATCAGCGCGCACGCCATATTGGCGAACATCGCGGTGCGATGCGCGCTGGTGCGATTGAGCCTACGGCCGGAACTTAAGTGACGCATGGTAATCTCTCACTTCTCAAATTGTGTAAGCCGGCGAAGGATCAGTACTGATCCTCGTAACGCTTCACCAACTCTTCGATATTTTCCGGCGGCCAGCCCGGCACTTCCATACCGAGATGCAGGCCCATTTCGGCCAACACGGCCTTGATCTCGTTCAGCGACTTGCGGCCGAAATTCGGCGTGCGCAGCATCTCCGCTTCGGTCTTCTGAATGAGATCGCCGATATAGACGATGTTGTCGTTCTTCAAGCAATTGGCCGAACGCACGGACAGCTCGAGCTCGTCGACTTTCTTGAGCAGGACCGGGTTGAACGCCAGGTCCGGCTTCGATTCGTCGGTGACGCGTTCTTTCGGCTCTTCGAAATTGATGAAGACCTGAAGCTGGTCTTGCAGGATGCGCGCGGCATAAGCCACCGCGTTTTCCGGCGTGACCGCACCGTTGGTTTCGACATGCATGGTGAGCTTGTCGTAGTCGAGGATTTGCCCTTCGCGGGTGTTCTCGACCTTGTACGAAACCTTCTTCACCGGGCTGAACAGCGAGTCGACCGGGATAAGTCCGATCGGCGCATCTTCCGGACGGTTGCGGTCGGCCGGGACATAACCCTTGCCGTTGGCGACCGTCATTTCCATGCGCAGCGTCACGCCGTCATCAAGCGTGCAGATGACGAGGCCTGGATTGAGAATGTCGATATCCGCAACCTGTGCGATTTGGCCGGCGGTGACTTCGCCCGGACCGTCCGCCTTCAGCGTGAGGCGCTTGGGACCTTCCGCATGCATGCGGAGCGCGATTTGCTTCACGTTGAGCACGATGTCGGTGACGTCTTCACGCACGCCCGGAATCGACGAGAACTCGTGGAGCACGCCTTCGATTTGAACCGCGGTGATGGCGGCGCCTTGCAGCGACGACAGCAAGACGCGGCGAAGTGCGTTGCCGAGTGTAAGTCCGAAACCGCGCTCTAGCGGTTCAGCGACGATGGTTGCGGTGCGCGCCTGCTCGTGGCCGACGTCGATGCGCAATTTTTGCGGTTTGATTAATTCTTGCCAATTTTTCTGGAACACTTTTTCCCTCATCGTTTCCCGGACAAACGCGAATAGCGCCGCCCTATACGTTCGATGGTTGGTAGTGGTGTAACGCGGGTGAACTTCTTAGACGCGGCGCCTTTTCGGAGCACGGCATCCGTTATGCGGAATAGGTGTGACGTCGCGGATTGTCGTGACATTCAAACCGACAGCCTGCAGAGCACGCAGAGCCGATTCACGTCCGGCGCCCGGACCCGTGACTTCGACTTCAAGCGTACGCATGCCGTGTTCGACCGCTTTCTTCGCGGCGTCTTCGGCTGCGACCTGCGCGGCATAGGGCGTCGACTTGCGCGAGCCCTTGAAGCCAAGCGAGCCGGCCGACGACCACGACACCGTATTGCCGGCGCCGTCGGTGATCGTGACGATCGTGTTGTTGAATGTCGCGTTCACATGCGCGACGCCAACAGCGACGTTCTTCTTTTCTTTCTTGCGTGCGCGCGGAGCGGCCTTCGCCATTATTTCGTGACCTTCTTTTTACCTGCGATGGCGCGTGCAGGGCCCTTGCGGGTGCGCGCGTTGGTGTGTGTGCGCTGGCCGCGAACCGGCAAGCCTTTACGATGGCGCAGACCGCGATAGCAGCCGAGATCCATCAAGCGTTTGATATTCATCGCGACTTCGCGGCGCAGATCGCCTTCAACCAGCAAATCGCGATCGATCGTTTCGCGAATCTGGATGACTTCGTTTTCCGTCAGATCAGACACGCGCCGATTCGAGGCGATGCCGACCTTCTCGCAAATTTCCTTTGCGACCTTCGGACCAATGCCGTGGATATAGCGGAGCGCGATTTCAACGCGCTTGTTCGTTGGGATATTTACGCCGGCTATGCGAGCCACGTTGCACTCCTAATGTGTTGGACCGCCAGCGCGGACGCACGAAAGTTTCGCCGAAAACGGACAATCCCGCCGCGAGGGCGCGGATTATAGAAATGAGTCACCAGTAGTCAACCTTTCAAAAACGGCTCAACGCCGCATGAAACCTATGCTTTTCGGCGCCCTGGTCTGGACACCCGATTCAGTGGCCTCGCAGCCCCTCAAGAACGTGCCGCAAGCCGGAGGCGACCTGCGGAATGGGGGCCATGCCGTCAAGCGAGCTCAGCTTTCCTTGGGCCCGGTAGAAGTCGAGCAAGGGGGCGGTATTGGTGCGGTAGACCTCGAGCCGCTTGCGCAGCGTCTCGGAGGTGTCGTCGCCCCTGGCGCCGCCGGTTTCGAGCTTGCGCTGTTCCACCCGGCCGACCAGAGCCGCCTCGTCAACCTTAAGCTCGATGGCGCCGTCGATCTTCTGGCCCCGCTCGGCAAGCATCGTGTCCAAGGCCGTCACCTGGGCCGTGGTGCGCGGAAACCCGTCAAACACGACGCCGCGGGCACTGTCGGCATGGTCCAGCCGGTCGGAGATGATGCCTATGATCACATCGTCCGGAACGTAATCGCCGCGATCCATGATCGCCTTGCAGCGTTTACCGAGCTCCGTGCCTGCCGCCACTGCAGCGCGCAACATGTCGCCCGTGGAAAGCTGCACCAGACCCCATTCCTCTTGAAGGATCTTGGCCTGGGTGCCCTTCCCGGCGCCGGGCGGACCAAAGAGGATCAGATTCATGGCCTGGTCCGTTACCTGTTTGTCCGCGCGCCCTTCAGGCGCGATTTCTTGATAAGCCCTTCATATTGCTGGGCGATCAAATGGCTTTGAATTTGGGCGACCGTATCCATGGTGACCGACACCATGATCAGCACCGATGTGCCGCCCATAACGAAGGTGGTGAGGCCGTAATAGGCCGCCAGGAATTCCGGCAGAAGACAGACCGCGGCCAGATAAATCGAACCAACCATCGTGATGCGGGTGAGGACGTAATCGATATAATCGGCAGTCTTTTTGCCGGGACGAATACCGGGCAAGAAGCCACCATATTTCTTAAGATTATCGGCCGTCTCTTCCGGGTTAAAGACGATAGCGGTGTAGAAGAACGCGAAGAAAATAATGCCGCCGGCATAGAGAAGCATATAGAGCGGCTGCCCATGGCCGAGGGCCACGACAATGGTTTGCAGCCAATCCGGAACACTGGCGGCGTTGAAATTGGCGACCGTGGCGGGCAGCAGCAAAAGCGACGAGGCAAAGATCGGCGGGATGACACCAGCGACGTTCAATTTCAGCGGCAGATGCGAAGACTCGCCGCCAAAGACGCGGTTCCCCTGCTGTCGCTTGGGATACTGAACGAGAAGCCGCCGCTGCGCGCGCTCCATGAAGACGATGGCGAGGACGAGGCCAACTGCAAGAAAGGCAAAGAATATCAGAGCGACAGGCGACATTTCTCCGGTGCGCGTGGCCTCGAACGCCTGCATGAGAACGACCGGGAAGTTGGCCACGATACCGATCATGATGATCAGCGAGATGCCGTTGCCGACACCGCGCGCGGTGATCTGTTCACCCAACCACATCAGAAGAACCGTGCCGCCGGTGAGCGTGATAACGGCGGACACGCGAAACGAGATACCCGGATCGGCCACGACCGTGCCCCAGTTCTCGAGACCGATGGCGATGGCATAGGCTTGGACAGCGGCCAGCGCGACCGTGCCATAGCGCGTATATTGATTCAGGACCTTGCGGCCCGCCTCGCCTTCCTTTTTCAAGGCTTCGAGCTGCGGGCTGACCGCGGTCATCAGCTGGATGATAATCGACGCCGAGATATACGGCATGATTCCGAGCGCGAAGATAGCCATGCGCGCGATGGCGCCGCCGGCGAGCACGTTGAATACGGCAAGCAAGCCGCCCTGCTGCGCCTGAACCTGCTGCGCAAGCGCGGTGGCATCGATTCCGGGCATTGGCACATAGGTGCCCAAGCGGGCGACGATGAGCAGACACAGCGTGAACAGAATGCGCTGCTTAAGCTCGGTCGCCTTGCCAAAAGCCGAGAAGTTGAAATTCGCGGCTAATTGTTCGGCTGCTGAAGCCATATGCCACTCCTCAGTCCCAAGTCTTGGCCCAGTGCCGTGAACCCGAAATCCGCAACAGCCTGGAGGCTACGCCAACGCGAATTTCGACCTTAAACGACGCTAGCAAACTATTGATCCTCGTGTGGTTCTGGAATTTGAAGTCCCAGGCGCCGGGCGCCTCATTTTAAGAACTTCAAACCCACCACACCAGACACGAGACCCAAGTGGACCCGCCCAGTTACCGCATGTGGGGCGCGATCCAACAGGGCGCAAGACGCCCCTTATGAACTTCAGCTAGCGGCGGCCGCGCGCTTGTCCGCGGATTTCTGACGACGCTGAGCCTTCTTGCCCGGCTGGCCCTTCTTGTTCATGTGAACCGCCTTCTTGAAGGTCAGCGTGATCGTTCCGCCCGCCTTCTTCACCGCCTCGACAGCCGATTCGCTGGCGCCTGCAACTTCCAAGGCCAATTTCGACGTGACCTTGCCATCGCCCAGAACGCGCACGCCATCGCGCGAACGGCGCACCAGGCCAGCTGCCTTCAGTGACGCGTCCGTGATGGTATCGCCTTCTTTGAGCTTGCCGGCATCGACGGCCTTTTGAATGCGGCTCAGATTCACCACCGCGAAGTCATTGGCGAAGATGTTTTTGAAGCCGCGCTTGGGCAGACGCATGTACAGCGGCATCTGGCCGCCTTCGAAGCCGTGGATCGACACGCCCGCGCGCGCCTTCTGACCCTTCACGCCCTTGCCCGAGGTCTTGCCCAAGCCCGAGCTGGAGCCGCGGCCGACACGCGTCCTTCTGAGGTGCGCGCCTTCATTGTTGTGAATTTCGTTCAGCTTCATGGCGATTGTCCCACTTCACCCGACCGCGGCCGGACATTCCGGCCCGCGAAAACAGGCGGAAAAAACTATTTCTCCACCACCTCGACGAGGTGGCTTACCGCACGGATCATACCGCGCACAGCCGGCGTATCTTCCAGAGTGCGCTCGCGGCGCATTTTCCCAAGACCAAGGCCGCGCAACGTTGCCGCCTGAATTTCAGGTTTGCGCGCCGCGCTGCGGATCTGGCGAACCGTCACGGTCTTCTTCGCGTCGGTGCTCTTCTCGGCCGCCTTCGTGGCGCCGCCCGTTTTTTTCTCGGCCATGATTATGCTCCAGCTCCGGCTTCGGCTTTGCCTTGCGGTTCGCGGCGCTGAATGATTTCAGCGACGCTCTTGCCGCGGCGCTGCGCGATGAGGCGCGGGCTCTGCTGCTGCTTCAGCGCGTCGAACGCCGCACGCACCATGTTGTAGGGATTGGAGGTGCCGAGGCTTTTCGACACGACGTCGCCCACGCCCAACGCTTCAAATACCGCGCGCATCGGACCGCCGGCAATGATGCCGGTGCCCTGCTCGGCCGGCCGAACGATGACCTTGCCGGCGCCATGATGACCAAACGTTTCGTGATGCAGCGTGCGGCCGTCTTTCAACGGAACGCGGATCATCGCGCGCTTGGCCGCTTCGGTTGCCTTGCGGATGGCTTCCGGAACTTCGCGAGCCTTGCCATGGCCGAAGCCTACGCGGCCGCGCTGGTCACCGACCACCACGAGAGCTGCAAAGCCGAAACGACGGCCGCCTTTGACCACCTTGGCCACACGATTGATATGCACGAGCTTGTCAATGAACTCATTATCGCGTTCTTCGCGCTCGCGGGGTTCACGTGCCACTGGAGGCCCTTTCCTTTAAAATTCTAACCCGCCCGCCCGAGCGGCGTCGGCAAGCGCTTTTACGCGCCCATGATAAATGTAGCCGCCACGATCGAAGACGACTTCTTTGACGCCCTTTTCGACCGCACGTTCGGCAATGAGTTTGCCGACGCTGATCGCCGCATCCACGTTCCAGGTCTTCGCCTTGGCGTCGGCCTTCGCCGCTTCCGCGGTCGAGGCAAAAGCCAGCGTTTTTTCGCCGTCGATCACCTGCGCATAGATATGACGGCCGGAACGGAACACGGACAGGCGAGGACGCGAGCCCGCGACTTTTGAGATCCGGTAGCGCACGCGGCGCTGACGCCGGTCGAACAATTTTTTCTGGTTTGCCATCGCTCGTGCCCTACTTCTTCTTGCCTTCTTTGCGGCGAATATATTCGCCCGCGTATTTCACGCCCTTACCCTTATAGGGTTCCGGCGGGCGATAGCCCCGGATTTCGGAAGCGACCTGACCGACCAATTGGCGATCCATGCCACTGACCGTCAGCGCTGTGGGCTTTTCCGCGGTGATCGTGATGCCATCCGGAATCGGATAGTTCACGTCATGGCTGAAACCGAGCTGCAATTGCAGCTTTTTGCCCTGCACCGCGGCGCGATAACCGACGCCGTTGATTTCCAGCTTCTGGGTGAAGCCACTCGTCACGCCAGTCACCAGATTGCTGACCAATGTGCGCTGCATGCCCCACATAGCGCGCGCGCGGTCGTCTTTGCCGCGCGGCGTCAGGGTGATGTTTTCACCATCGACCGCGATCTCGATGTCGTTGACCAGGCGAAGCTTCAGCTCGCCTTTCGGTCCTTTTACCGAAACCGTTCCGTCCTTGACCACGGCAGTAACGCCCTTGGGCAACGGAACCGGCTTCTTGCCGATACGGGACATGTGTCCACCTTTTCATCTCATCTCGCGGAAAGGGTCGCCCCTGCCCGCGAACACATCAAAACACCTTACAGAGAACCTCGCCGCCGACATTCTTTTCGCGCGCGTCGGCATCCGACATCACCCCTTGCGGCGTCGACAGGATCGAGACCCCGAGACCGCCACGATAGGGCTTCAACTCATCGACCGAATTGTAGACCCGACGGCCCGGCGTCGATATGCGCGTGAGTTCGCGAATAACCGGACGGCCCTCGTGGTACTTCAATTCAATCTCAAATTCCTTGCCGCCGCCCTTGAACTCCACCTCGGCATAGCCGCGGATGAAGCCCTCGTTCTTCAGCACTTCCAAAAGCCGAGCCCGCAATTTCGAGGCCGGCGTTGTGATCTTTGCCAACCCGCGCAACTGGCCGTTGCGGATGCGGGTGAGAAGATCGCCAACAGGATCGTTGATCGCCATGGTTGTTCGAAACTCCTCTTACCAGCTCGCCTTGGTCATGCCGGGGATCTGGCCGAAATTAGCAAGTTCGCGCAGCGTGATGCGCGACAGCTTCACTTTGCGATAGTAGCCCTTCGGGCGGCCGGTCATTTCACAACGGTTGTGAATGCGGCTCGGCGACGAATTGCGCGGCAGCTTCGCGAGCTTCACGCGCGCGGCAAAACGATCTTCCGGCGCGACCGACATATCGTCGGCCTTCGCCTTCAGCGCTTGGCGCTTGGCTGCGAACTGCGCGACCATCTTCACGCGCTTCTTGTTTCTATTGATGGAACTCAGCTTGGCCATGCTTCTTGGCTCCTCAGCGTCAATTCGTGAACGGCATTTGGAAACCGGCGAGCAGCGCCTTAGCTTCCTCATCGGTCTTCGCCGTGGTCTGGAACACAATGTCCATGCCCCAGACGTTTTCAGTACGGTCGTAGTCGATTTCGACGAACACGATGTGTTCCTTCAAACCCATCGCGTAATTGCCGCGACCATCGAAACTCTTCGGCGACACGCCGCGGAAATCTCGTACGCGCGGCAGCGCCGTGGTGACCAACCGGTCAAGGAATTCGTACATCCGGTCTTTACGTAGCGTGACCTTGGTGCCGATCGGAATGCCGGTACGCAGCTTGAACACCGCGATGGCTTTCTTCGCGCGCGTGATAACCGCCTTCTGTCCGGCAATCGCCGTCAGATCGGCAGCGGCCGATTGGATCTTCTTCGCATCGGAAGCGGCTTCGCCGGCACCGATATTCAGCACGATCTTCTCAAGGCGCGGCGCCTGCAGCGGGCTCGTGTAGCCGAACTGCTTCATTAGGGCCGGACGCACGACTTCCAGATAACGCTGCTTAAGACGCGGCGTGTAGTTCGGATCGGTGGCGGTTTCGCCGACCTTGATCTCGACCTGTCCACGCTTGGAGCCAGCCTTCTTGCTTTCCGGCTTGCCGGCATCGGCTTTATCGGCTTTGGCGGACTCGCCGCCTTTTGCCTTCGCCTTCTTCTCTTTGCTCACGGCCTCAGCCATTGGCGATGACCTCTCCTGACTTCTTGCTTACGCGAACCCGCGTTCCGTCTTCCTGGACCTTGAACCCGACGCGGGTCGGACCGCCGGACGTGGGATCGACATGGGCCAGCTTTGAAAGATGGATGGGCGCTTCCTTGGAAATAATGCCGGCCTGCTGCGTCGTGGTCTGGCGCTGATGGCGCTTCACGATGTTGATGCCGGACACAAGCGCGCGCTCTTCCGTCGGATAGACGCGGAGCACTTCGCCCTTCTTGCCCTTGTCGCGGCCGCTCAAAATAATGACGCGATCGCCTTTGCGAATTTTCGCGGCCATATCAAAGCACCTCCGGCGCGAGCGAAATGATCTTCATGTGGTTCTTCGCTCTGAGTTCGCGAGTCACCGGTCCAAAGATACGCGTGCCGATCGGCTCGTTCTGGTTGTTCACCAGAACGGCAGCGTTGGTGTCGAAGCGGATGAGCGAACCGTCGGAGCGGCGAACGCCTTTGGCGGTACGCACGACCACGGCCTTCAACACTTCGCCCTTCTTCACGCGGCCACGCGGAATGGCTTCCTTCACCGACACGACAATGGTGTCGCCGACATCGGCATAGCGGCGCTTGGATCCACCGAGCACCTTGATGCACATAACGCGGCGAGCGCCGGAATTGTCGGCGACCTCCAGCTCAGTTTGCATCTGGATCATAGTTTGGCTGCCCCTTCGCTGTCGCGGTCAACCACTTCCCAGCGCTTAAGCTTGGAGATCGGCTTGCATTCGCGAATGCGCACGATGTCGCCGACCTTGAAGGTCTTCGCTTCATCATGCGCGTGATATTTCTTGGACCGGCGGACGGTTTTGCCCATCACCGGATGGATGAAGCGACGCTCCACCTCGACCACGACGGTCTTGGCGTTCTTGTCGCTCACAACCACACCCTGCAGCACGCGCTTAGGCATGTTCTCTCCTATTTCGCTTTCGCGGCGCGGCGCTTGGCCGGCGACTTCGCTTTGGGTGCAACCTTAGCCTTCACAGGCTTTTCCTTGGCCGGAGCAATGGTTTCGCCACGCGCCTTTTGACCGAGAACAGTCCGGACGCGGGCAATGTCACGGCGCACGGCGCGCACGCGATTGGTTTTCTCCAATTGTCCGCTGGCCCGCTGGAAGCGCAGATTGAACTGCTCCTTCTTCAGCTTGATCAGCTCGTCGCCCAGCTCGTCCGGGGTCTTGCCGCGATAATTTTCGACTTTGGCCATTCGCCCCTCCTACGCCGTCAACCGCGCGACGAAACGTGTCGCGATCGGAAGCTTACCGGCGGCCAGACGCATGGCTTCCTGGGCAGTTGCCAGGTCCACGCCGTCCACTTCAAACAAAATGCGACCCGGCTTGATTTTGCAGACCCAAAACTCAGGCGCGCCTTTGCCGGAACCCATGCGGACTTCGGCCGGCTTCTTCGACACCGGTACATCCGGGAATACGCGAATCCAGACGCGGCCGGCGCGCTTCATGTGGCGCGTCATCGCGCGGCGAGCCGCTTCAATCTGACGTGCCGTGATGCGCTCGGGCTCCACCGCCTTCAGACCGTATTGGCCGAAAGCGAGCGTGAACCCGCCTTTCGCGGCGCCGTGGATGCGGCCCTTGTGCTGTTTGCGAAACTTCGTTCGTGAAGGTTGAAGCATGATGGTGCGCTCGTACTAAGCCGCGGACTGCGGACGTTGGGTACCGCCGCGGCTCGCTTGTTCGGCGGCCTCGGTCAGGCGTTTGTCTTGGGCCATGGGATCGTGCTCCATGATTTCGCCCTTGAAGATCCAGACTTTCACGCCGCACGTGCCGTACGTGGTCATCGCGGTCGACACGCCGTAATCGATGTCGGCGCGCAAGGTGTGCAAAGGCACGCGGCCTTCGCGATACCATTCCACGCGGGCGATTTCGGCGCCGCCGAGACGGCCGGTGCAGTTGATCCGAATCCCCTTAGCGCCAAGACGCATCGCAGATTGCACGGCGCGCTTCATGGCGCGGCGGAAAGCCACGCGGCGCTCGAGCTGCTGCGCGATGTTGTCGGCGACCAGCTTCGCGTCGATTTCCGGCTTACGGATCTCGACGATGTTCAAATGGATTTCGCTGTCCGTGTACTGGTTGAGGTCGGATTTCAGCTTCTCGATATCGGCGCCCTTTTTGCCGATGACGACACCGGGACGCGCCGAATGGATCGTGATGCGGCATTTCTTGTGCGGCCGCTCGATGAAGATGCGCGACACGCCAGCCTGCTTCAACTTATCCATCAAATAACGGCGGATCTTGATGTCTTCCTGCAGGAGCTTTCCGTACTCCTTCTTGTTCGCGTACCAACGCGAATCCCAAGTACGGTTGATCCCAAGCCGAAGCCCGATCGGATTTGCCTTCTGGCCCATCAGGCCGTCTCCTTACTCTTGCCGGACTTAGAGCCGGCCTTGCTTTTGTTGCCCGCCGCCGCAAGTGCGCTGGGGGATCTATGCGCCTTGGTTTTCGCCTTGGGCGTCTTCTCTTCGGCTTTTTCCTCGACCACGATGGTGAGCTGCGCGAACGGCTTTTCGATTTGCGCGCCGCGGCCACGTGCTCTGGCGTGAAAGCGCTTCATGGTTAGGTTGCGGCCAACCGAAGCTTCCGTGACCACCAGATCATCGACGTCGAGGTCGTGATTGTTTTCTGCATTGGCGATAGCCGATTGCAGGATTTTCTTCACGTCCTGCGCAATGCGCTTGGGCGAGAATGTCAATGCTGCGAGCGCGGCTTCCGCTTTGCGGCCACGGATCGACTGCGCAACGAGATTCAACTTCCGCGGTGAAACGCGGATGTTACGGCCCACCGCACGGGCCTGATTGTCGCCGAGGGCGCGCGGACGTGCTGGCTTGCCCATCTTAGGTCGTCCTCTTGGCTTTACGGTCGCCGGTATGACCGTGGAAGGTTCTGGTCGGCGAGAACTCGCCGAGTTTGTGACCGATCATGTCTTCGGTCACCTGTACCGGAATATGCTTCTGGCCGTTGTAGACGCCGAAAACGAGACCGACGAATTGCGGCAGGATGGTCGAACGGCGTGACCAGGTCTTGATCACGTCCTTGCGCCCACTGGTGCGCGCAGATTCGGCCTTCTTCAGAATCGAACCGTCGACAAACGGGCCTTTCCATACGGAGCGTGTCATCTGTCCTACCCTTGCGTTTTCTTCGCGTGACGCGAACGCAGAATGTACTTGGTGGTGGTCTTGTTCTTACGCGTCTTAGCGCCCTTGGTCGGCTTGCCCCACGGCGTAACCGGATGACGGCCACCCTTGGTGCGGCCTTCGCCACCGCCGTGCGGATGGTCGACCGGGTTCATTGCGGTACCGCGAACATGCGGGCGCTTGCCGCGCCAAACATTGCGTCCGGCCTTGCCGAGCACTTCGTTCATGTGGTCGGGGTTTGAAACCGCGCCAACAGTCGCTTTGCAATCGAGACGCACGCGGCGCACTTCGCCCGAATTCAACCGCATCAGGGCGTAGCCCGCGTCGCGGCCGAGATATTGCGCATAGGCGCCAGCCGAACGTGCGATCTGCCCGCCTTTGCCCGGCTTCATTTCGATGTTGTGCACGATCGTTCCGACCGGCACGGCGCCGAGCGGCATCGCATTGCCCGGTTTCACGTCAACGCGGTCGCCCGAGACGACGCTGTCGCCAACCGCAAGACGCTGCGGCGCCAGGATGTAGGCGAGCTCGCCGTCCTTGTATTTGATCAGCGCGATGAACGCCGTGCGGTTGGGATCATATTCCAAACGCTCAACAACAGCCGGCATGTCGTGCTTGGTGCGCTTGAAATCGACGATGCGATAGCTGTGTTTGTGCCCGCCGCCCTGGTAGCGCACCGTGATGCGACCAAGATTGTTACGGCCGGCCCATTGCTTCTGACCTTCGGTCAATGTTTTGACCGGTTCGCCTTTGTGCAAACCCGAACGGTCCACCAACACCAATTGGCGCTGACCGGGCGAGGTCGGTTTATATTTTTTGAGTGCCATGCGCCGCTCCTACAGCCCTGTCGTGACGTCGATTTGGTGGCCCTCGACCAGGGTCACCACGGCCTTCTTGACGTCGCTTCTTTTGTAAACCCGGCCTTTAAAGGCCTTCGTCTTGCCTTTGGTCCGGATCGTGTTGACGGCTTTCACCTTGACCTTGAACAAGGCTTCGACAGCCTTCTTGATCTCGGGTTTCGTCGCCGCAAGCGGAACGCGGAACACCACCTGGTTGGTCTCGGAAAGGCGCGTCGCCTTCTCCGTGATCACCGGCGAGAGGATGACGTCGTACAGCGTCTTCATGCGAACCTCGCTTCAATCGCCTGCACCGCCGCGCGGGTCAGAACCAGCGTGTCGCGACGAAGGATATCGTAGACGTTCAGCGCGGTAGCCGGCAGCAAAGCGACATTCGCAATGTTGCGCGCGGAGAGCGTGAACTTGTCGTCGAACATACCGTCGACGATCAGCGCACTGCCCATGCTGAGCTTGCCCAAACGCAAAGCCAAAGCCTTGGTCTTGGTCTCGGACATCGTCGCTTCATCGAGAATGATGAGCTTGGAGTCCTTAGCCTTGGACGAGAGGGCGTGACGCAAACCGAGCGCACGCACTTTCTTGGGCATGTCGAATTCATGGCTGCGCAGAACCGGTGCCATGGCCTTGCCGCCGCCGACGAATGTCGGAGCCGAACGCGCGCCATGACGGGCCGAACCCGTGCCCTTTTGCTTGTAGACCTTCTTCGTCGTGCGGTTCACTTCGCCGCGCGTCTTGGTCTTGTGCGTGCCAGCGCGCCTTTTGGCGAGCTGCCACACGATGATGCGCTGGATCAAATCGATGCGCGGCTCCAGGCCAAAAATCGCATCCGACAGCTCGATCTCGCCGGCATCCTTGGAGTCCAGTGTGAGGACCTTCGTTTTCATATCAGCCCTCTCCGCCTTGCGGCGCTTCAGCTTCAGCCGGTGCGCTTGCCTTCTTATTGGCAGGCTTCACGGAGCCGGGCATCGGCAGATCCTTGTGCGGACGCTTCACCGCATCGCGGATCATCACCCAACCGCCTTTGGAACCCGGAACCGCACCGCGCACCATGATGAGGCCGCGCTCGACATCGACTTTCGCGACTTCCACATTTTGCGTGGTGACGCGCTCGTCGCCGTAATGGCCGTGCATCTTCTTGTTCTTGAAGGTCTTGCCCGGATCCTGACGGCCGCCCGTGCCGCCCAGCGAGCGGTGAGAGATCGACACGCCGTGAGAGGCTTCAAGTCCGCGGAAATTCCAACGCTTCATGGCGCCGGTGAAACCACGACCGATCGTGATGCCGGTCACGTCGACCTTCTGCCCGGGGACAAAATGGGACGCGAGGATTTCGTCGCCGACCGCCAGCAGATTGCCGTCGTCGACGCGGAACTCGGCCACTTTACGCTTCGGCTCGACTTCGGCCTTGGCGAAATGACCACGTTCGGCCTTCGGCGTGTTCTTCGGCTTGGCGAATCCCGATCCGAGCTGAACGGCGGTGTAGCCGTCTTTGTCCTTGGTGCGTAAAGCGACGACCTGGCAGGTGTCGAGCTTTAGCACCGTCACGGGCACATGCTTTCCGTCCTCTAGGAAGAGGCGGGACATGCCGACCTTTTGGGTGATGACTCCGGTGCGCATTGCGCTGGTTCCTTAAAGCTTGATCTCGACGTCAACGCCGGCGGCCAGGTCGAGCTTCATCAGCGCGTCCACGGTTTGCGGTGTTGGGTCGATGATGTCGAGCAGCCGTTTGTGGGTCCGGATCTCGAATTGTTCACGGCTTTTCTTATCGACATGCGGCGAACGGTTGACGGTGAAGCGTTCGATACGCGTCGGCAGCGGGATGGGACCACGCACCTGCGCGCCCGTGCGCTTCGCCGTGCTCACGATCTCCTTGGTGGAGTTGTCGAGAATACGGTGGTCGAAGGCTTTGAGCCGTATGCGGATATTTTGGCTCTTCATGATTGTTCTCCTAACGGCTCTCGCCAGCCTTCTTATTTCACGATTTTCGCGACGACGCCTGCACCGACGGTACGGCCGCCTTCGCGGATGGCGAAGCGCAGTTTTTCTTCCATCGCGATCGGAACGATCAGTTCGACTTCGATCGTGATGTTGTCGCCCGGCATCACCATCTCGGTGCCCTCGGGGAGCTTCACGATGCCCGTCACGTCCGTCGTACGGAAGTAGAACTGCGGACGGTAATTCGCGAAGAACGGCGTGTGACGGCCACCCTCTTCCTTCGTCAGGATGTACGCTTCCGCCATGAACGTCGTGTGCGGCGTGATCGAACCCGGCTTGGCCAGAACCTGACCGCGCTCGACGCCTTCACGTTCAACACCACGGAGCAGGCAACCAACGTTGTCGCCGGCCTCGCCCTGGTCCAAGAGCTTACGGAACATCTCGACGCCGGTAACCGTCGACTTCACCGTCGGACGAACGCCGACGATCTCGATTTCTTCGCCGACCTTCACGATGCCGCGTTCGATACGGCCCGTGACGACCGTGCCGCGGCCCGAGATCGAGAACACGTCTTCGATCGGCATCAGGAACGGCTTGTCCTTCGGACGGTCCGGCTGCGGAATGGAGGCATCAACCGCCTTCATCAGCTCCAGGATCGCGTCATGACCGATCGCCGGGTTCTTGTCTTCCAGCGCGCACAGAGCAGACCCGCGAATGATCGGGATCGTGTCCCCCGGGAACTGGTACGACGACAAAAGCTCGCGCACTTCGAGTTCAACCAGATCCAGAAGTTCCGGATCGTCGACCATGTCGACCTTGTTCATGAACACGACCAGCGCCGGCACGCCGACCTGGCGGGCCAGAAGGATGTGTTCGCGTGTTTGCGGCATCGGACCGTCAGCAGCCGACACGACGAGAATGCCGCCGTCCATCTGCGCCGCGCCCGTGATCATGTTCTTCACGTAGTCGGCATGGCCCGGGCAATCCACATGCGCGTAATGGCGCTTGTCGGTCTCGTACTCGACGTGTGCCGTCGAGATCGTGATCCCGCGCGCCTTCTCTTCCGGCGCCTTATCGATCTGGTCATAGGCCGTGTAGTGAGCCTTACCCGTCTCAGCCAAGACTTTCGTGATCGCTGCCGTCAACGACGTCTTGCCGTGGTCGACATGCCCAATCGTTCCAATGTTGCAGTGCGGCTTGTTCCGCTCAAACTTCGCTTTGCCCATGACAATCTCTCCGTATTCTACCGATTAGGCGTATTTGGCTTTGACTTCGTCCGCGATCGCTTGCGGAACCTGCTCGTAATGATCGAATTGCATTGAGTATTGCGCGCGTCCCTGACTCATTGAACGCAGCGTATTCACATAACCAAACATATTGGCGAGCGGCACCATCGCGGTGATGACCTGCGCGTTGCCGCGCGAGTCGGTGCCCTGAACCTGGCCACGGCGCGAGTTCAAGTCGCCGATGACGCCGCCGAAATAATCTTCCGGCGTCACGACTTCGACTTTCATGATCGGCTCGAGCAGCTTCACGACACCCTTGGTCGCGAGCTCGCGGAACGCCGCGCGCGCCGCGATTTCGAAGGTGAGCGCGTTGGAGTCAACTTCGTGGTAAGCGCCGTCGACGAGGCTAGCCTTGAAGTCGATCACCGGAAAGCCGGCCATGAGCCCGCTTTCCTTTTGCGACCGGATGCCCTTTTCAACCGACGGAATGAATTCCTTCGGGACTGAGCCGCCGACAACATCGTTTTCGAATTCGAAGCCGGAACCCGGCGGTAGCGGCTCAAACATAATCTTCGTGCGCGCGAACTGACCGGCGCCGCCCGTCTGCTTCTTATGCGTGTAGTCAATCGTAATCGCCTTCGACAATGTCTCGCGATACGCCACCTGCGGCGCGCCAACTGTGGCTTCGACCTTGTGAGTGCGACGAAGAATGTCGACCTTAATTTCGAGATGAAGTTCGCCCATGCCCTTCAGGATGGTCTGACCCGATTCCTGATCAGTAGAAACGCGGAAGGACGGATCTTCCTGCGCCAGACGATGCAGCGCGACGCCCATCTTTTCTTGGTCGGCCTTCGATTTCGGCTCGATGGCAACTTCGATAACGGGATCCGGAAATTCCATACGCTCCAGAATGATCGGCTCGTTGGGATCACACAGCGTTTCGCCAGTGGTCGAGTTCTTAAGGCTGGCGAAGGCGACGATGTCGCCGGTATGCGCTTCTTTGATGTCTTCGCGTGAATTGGCGTGCATCAGAAGCATGCGTCCGACGCGCTCTTTCTGATCCTTCACCGAATTCAGCACCTGAGTGCCCGCCATCACGGTGCCGGAATAAATCCGCACGAACGTGATCGAGCCGACGAACGGGTCATCCATGATCTTGAACGCAAGACCGGCGAACGGCGCATTGTCGTCCTGGTTGCGCACGAGTACGGCCTTGGTGTGCGGATGAATGCCTTCAACCGGGGGAATGTCTAGCGGAGACGGCAAATAGGCCACGACCGCGTCAAGCAAAGGCTGCACGCCCTTGTTCTTGAATGCAGAACCGCACAGCACCGGCACGAAATGAAAGGAGATCGCACCCTTGCGGATACATTTTCGCAGCTGGTCGGGAGTCGGCTCCGTGCCTTCGAGATAGGCCTCGAGAAGGGCTTCGTCTTCCTCGACGGCCATCTCCACGAGCTCTTTATGCTTCTCTTCGGACTTCGCTTTGTATTCTTCCGGAATTTCGACGACTTCAAACTGAGCGCCGAGATTTTCCTCTTTCCAAACAAGAGCCTTCATTTCGACCAGGTCGATGACCCCCTTGAAATCGGCTTCGAGACCGATCGGCAGGCTGAGCACCATCGGACGGGTACCCAGTCGATCGATCATCATCGCGACGCAACGATCGAAATTCGCGCCGATGCGGTCCATCTTGTTGACGAAGCAAATGCGCGGAACATTGTATTTGTCGGCCTGACGCCAAACGGTTTCCGATTGCGGCTCAACGCCCGCCACGCCGTCGAACACGGCGATGGCGCCGTCGAGCACGCGCATCGAACGCTCAACTTCGATGGTGAAGTCGACGTGGCCCGGCGTGTCGATGATGTTGATGCGATGATCGTTCCAGAAGCAGGTCGTCGCGGCCGATGTAATCGTGATGCCGCGCTCTTGCTCTTGCTCCATGAAATCCATGGTGGCGGCGCCATCATGCACTTCGCCGATCTTATGCGAGCGGCCCGTGTAATAAAGAATCCGCTCGGTCGTCGTCGTCTTGCCGGCATCGATATGCGCGGCAATGCCGATATTGCGGTAACGTTCGATGGGCGTTTGGCGGGACATAACGGACTTCCTTAGGTACTCAAATCACCAGCGATAATGCGAGAACGCGCGGTTGGCCTCGGCCATCTTGTGCGTGTCTTCGCGCTTCTTCACGGCCGTGCCCCGGTTGGAGGCGGCGTCCATCAGCTCGCCGGAAAGGCGCGCCGTCATGGTCGGCTCGTTGCGCTTGCGCGCCGCAATGATGATCCAGCGGATCGCCAAAGCGCGGCTGCGGTCGGTGCGAACTTCGACAGGCACCTGATAGGTGGCACCGCCGACGCGGCGCGACCGGACTTCCAGCGCCGGGCTGACATTGCGGAGCGCTTCGTGAAACACGTTCAGCGGGTCCTGCTTGGTCTTGCCCTGAATGGTGTCGAACGCGCCGTAGAGAATGTTTTCGGCGACCGACTTCTTCCCCTCATACATGAGGCTGTTCATGAACTTGGTAAGGATCACGTCGCCATATTTGGCGTCCGGGATGATCTCACGTTTGTCTGCACGATGGCGGCGGGACATGGGGTAGTTCCTTTTTCGTCTCTATACCCCGGCCGTCGCTTCGCTTGGCCGGGAAGAATTTCGCGCGTTAGGCGAAAATCACTTCGGCCGTTTTGCTCCGTACAACGAACGGCGCTTCTTGCGGTCCTTCACGCCTTGCGTGTCGAGCACGCCGCGCAGGATGTGATAGCGAACGCCGGGAAGGTCCTTCACGCGGCCGCCGCGGATGAGCACGACTGAGTGCTCCTGCAGATTGTGGCCTTCGCCCGGAATGTAGCTCACCACTTCGTAGCCGTTGGTGAGGCGCACTTTGGCAACTTTGCGAAGCGCCGAGTTCGGCTTCTTCGGCGTCGTCGTATAGACGCGTGTGCAAACGCCGCGCTTCTGGGGGCAGCTCTTGAGAGCCGGCACCTTATTGCGTGTCGATTTCGACGTCCGGGGTTTGCGGATCAGCTGATTGACCGTTGGCATACCGTCTCTTCTTCCCAGTTGTCCACGCGGTGCTAACCGTGCGGTTCAAACAAATTCAAATGGGCCGACCTCTTTCGAGGCGACCCGACAACGCGGAGGACCCGGGCACCTTAGGTGCCTGGGTCGCGCATGACCCGTTCGTTACTACTTGCTTCAGACAGCGTTTCGGGCGGAGCCGACGGCCTGTCGCAGAGGTGGCGTGTATATCGGGGGGTGTCGCACCGCGTCAAGGCCAGAACACCGGGTATTTTAAGGACTTTCCCGCCTTTGGCGGCAATGAAGCGTCCTAATCGGACTCTTCTTATCTCGAAACCACCTATTGGGGGAAAAAAAGACGTCCCCCCTGCCGATTGGGGCCGTACTTTCGAATCGTTTCCGCGTTTCGTTGAGCGGGCTTTTCACGCATGAATGGCTCAAGCCATAAATGACACAGCCCCTTGCGGCCCGTCGCTAAGCATACGACCTGAGAAATGAATTCTGGAAGGTAGTCCTTGTGAGAAGTCTTTGGGCGCTGAGCAGCGCCGGCCGCGAAAAGCCGGATCCCGGCCTGACCTTTCGCGACCAGGTGCAGATCATGCGCCGGGTGCTGCCGCTGCTGTGGCCGGAGGGCGAGCGCGCCCTTAAAGTTCGGGTCTTGTTTGCGCTTGGCCTCATCCTCATCGCCAAAGTGGCCAATGTCGCGGTTCCCATCTTCTATAAATGGGTGATTGACGCGCTCGGCACCGGCCCGGGGGCGGCAGTTGCGATCCCAGTGGCTTTGGTGATCGGCTATGGCGTGGCCCGCACAGGGGCCCAGGCAGCCGGCGAAATCCGGGACTGGGTCTTCGCCAAGGTTAACGAGCGGGCACTCAGGCTGATCTCCCTGGGCGTGCTGAAGCACCTTCACGCGCTGTCTTTGCGGTTCCACCTTGACCGGCAGACGGGCGGCCTCTCCCGCGCCATCGAGCGCGGCACCGAAGGCATCGAATTCCTGGTCAGCTTTCTCCTGTTCCACATCGCGCCGACCGTGTTGGAGCTTTTGCTCGTAGCGGGCGTGCTCTGGCACTATTTCGATCTCAGCTACGCTGCAGTGATGTTGTTCGTCATCCTGTTCTACGGCTTCTACACGGCGTTCTCCACGCGCTGGCGCATGAAGTTCCGGCGCGAAATGAATGTGCAGGACCGCGAAGCGAATGCGCGCGCGATCGACAGTCTGCTGAATTACGAGACGGTGAAATATTTCAACAACGAAGCGCATGAGCTTGCGCGCTTCGATGAGGCGAAGAGCGACTACGTCGAGGCAGCTATAGACAGTCAGCGTTCGCTGAGCCTCGCCAATATGGGGCAGTCGCTCATTCTATCCGGCGGGATTGTCGCGGTGATGCTGATGGCGGCTTACGGCGTCGCGGCCGGAAACATGACCATTGGCGCCTTCGTGATGATAAACGCCTATCTCTTACAGCTGTATGCGCCGCTAAACATGTTCGGCTGGATCTACCGCAATTTGCGCCAGTCCATGACCGACATCGAACAGATGTATCGGTTGCTTGAAGAAAGGGCCGATGTCGAAGACCGCGCCGATGCACCCGCCCTGCCCGCCGGCGGCGGCCATGTCGTGTTCGACAATGTCAGCTTTTCCTATGACGGACGGCGTCCGATCCTGCGTGACGTCAGTTTCGAAATTCCAGCCGGTCACCGCGTCGCCATTGTCGGCGCGACCGGCGGCGGCAAGAGCACGATCGCGCGCCTTCTCTTTCGTTTCTACGATCCGCAAGAAGGCAGCATTTCGATCGACGGTCATGACATTCGCGATGTGACGCAGGACAGCCTTCGCCAAGCCATTGGCGTGGTGCCGCAAGACGCGGTGCTGTTCAACGACACCATCGCCTATAATATCGGTTATGGCCGCACTGACGCCTCGCAGGACGCGATTGCACAAGCTGCCGATCACGCCGAATTGTCCGACTTTATCGCTCGGCTTCCAGACGGTTATGAAACACGCGTCGGCGAACGTGGCTTGAAACTCTCAGGCGGCGAGAAGCAGCGCGTCGCCATTGCCCGCGTGGTTCTGAAGAACCCCGAGCTTCTGATTTTTGACGAAGCCACGAGTTCGCTCGACAGCCGCACCGAGCACGAAATCCAAAAAAATTTGCGCGCCGTGTCCGCCAACCGCTCCACCTTGGTCATTGCGCACCGTCTGTCGACGATCATTGATGCGGACGAAATTCTGGTTCTTTCGGAAGGGCGCGTGGTCGAGCGCGGCACTCACGAGAAGCTCCTCGCTCAGGCTGGAAACTACGCCGCTCTGTGGCATCGCCAGCGTAGCGCCGCCCAGCTTGCCGAGGTTGCGGAATAGAGCGTCCATGCATGCGTGAGGCCGGTTGGCGAAGGCGCATTGGCGTGGCAGTCTCTCAATCAGATCAGTGGGAGGATCGCTATGAAAAAGAAAACATATCTCGCCGCAGCATTGTTTCTCGGAGCTGCCGCATTGTCTCCAGTTGAGGTGGCGCAGGCGCAAGACAATACCGGCTGGGTCACGCTTCTAAACCTGTCTAATCTCGACAATTGGAATCGCGTGGGCGATGCCAACTGGACGCTTACTGATGGCGCGCTGCAGGCCAATGCCGGCGGCGGTCACCTCGTCTCCAAAGAGTCCTACGGCAACTTTCAAATTCGCGCCGAGATCTGGGTCGATCCCGAAGCCAATAGCGGCATCTTCATCCGCTGCGCCAATGGTGCGATGCCCGGCGCCGACAGCTGCTATGAGGTCAATATCTACGACAAGCGCCCGGGGCAGGAATTCGCCACCGGCGCGATCGTCAATGTGGCGCCCGTCAAACAGCCGCCGCCGCAAGCGGGCAATCGCTGGAATGTACTGGAGATCACAGCGCGCGGGGCGCAATTGACCGTGACGTTGAACGGCGAACAAACGGTCAATGTGCAGGATATGAAACACGCGCGCGGGCCGTTTACGCTGCAATATGGCGGCGGCCTCGTGAAATTCCGCGACGTCAAAATTCGTCCGCTATAATCGGCACGCATTCCCTTTTCCCTGCGGAGAAGAGCTCGCGTCCTTTTTCCCTCTCCCCTTGTGGGAGAGGGAAGCTAGCGACCGCAGGGAGCTAGCAGGGTGAGGGTTTTCCCTTACGGCTGAGACGAAAGAGGCCCCTCACCCGCCTCGGAGCTCCTGCTCCTCGGCACACTCTCCCGCAAGGGGAGAGGGATTTTCGAGCTCACCAGACAAAAGAAAAAGGCCGCGTGGTTTCCCGCGCGGCCTTTTCATTTCAAAACGACGAAGCCTTATTCTGCAGCGCTGCTGGCAGGAGCTTCGAGCGCAGGCGCTTCCAGAGCAGGAACTTCCACGGCCGCATCGGCACGTTCCTGTTGGATCGCCTTGTCGCGTTCCGCCGCAATACGGCGGATGCGCGCAATGGCGCCGCCCGTGCCCGCCGGAATCAACCGGCCGACAATGACGTTCTCCTTGAGCCCTTCCAGCGTATCCACCTTGCCGTTGACGGCCGCGTCGGTGAGGACGCGCGTGGTTTCCTGGAACGACGCCGCCGAAAACACCGAACGCGTCTGCAGCGATGCCTTGGTGATGCCGAGGAGGATCGGACGTCCCGATGCCGGCTTACCGCCCGCATCGATCGCCTTCTTGTTGGCCTCTTCGAGCTCCAGAATATCGACCTGTTCGCCGACCAGCAGCGTGGTTTCGCCGCCGTCTTCGATTTCGATCTTCTGCAGCATTTGACGAACGATCACTTCGATATGCTTGTCGTTAATCTTCACGCCTTGCAGACGATAGACTTCCTGAATTTCGTTGATCAGGTAGGCCGCCAATTCCTCGACACCCTTGATGCGCAAGATGTCATGCGGGCTGGGATGACCTTCGATGATGAAGTCGCCCTTTTCCACATAATCGCCTTCGCGCACCGAGACGTGCTTAGCCTTCGGCAGCAGATATTCGATCGGCTCGTCTTTGTCGCTTTTCGGCTTCAAGATCACGCGGCGCTTGTTTTTGTAGTCCTTGCCGAACTCGATGTAGCCATCGCATTCCGCCAGAACCGCCGCATCCTTCGGCTTGCGCGCTTCGAACAATTCCGCGACGCGCGGCAGACCGCCGGTGATGTCGCGTGTCTTGGCGCCTTCCGTCGGGATACGTGCAAGCACGTCGCCGCCTTTAACCTCGGCGCCGTCTTCCACCGAAAGAATGGCATCGACCGAAAGTGCGTAACGGGCTTCGCCAGTCGGTAGCATAACCGGCTTGCCCTTCTTGTCGACGATGGTAATGGACGGGCGCAAATCGGCCGTCTTCGAGCCCGAACGCCAGTCGATAATCACTTTCTGGCTCACGCCCGTGGTTTCGTCCGCGACTTCCTTCAAGCTGATGCCTTCGACAATGTCGTCATAACGGACATTGCCTTCGACCTCGGTCAAAATCGGAAGCGAGTTCGGGTTCCACTCGGCGATACGCTCGCCGCGTTTGACCATCTGAGTTTCGTCCACCATCAGACGCGCACCGTAGGTAATGCGGTGCACCGCGCGTTCCTGACCCTTCGGATCGACAATCGCTACCTGCATGTTGCGACCCATGGCCACGAGCTGGCCTTGGCTGTTACGCACCACGTTGCGGTTGATGATCTTCACCTTGCCGTCATGGCTGGCTTCGATCTTGGATTGCGCCGCCACCTGAGCCGCGCCGCCGATGTGGAAGGTACGCATGGTCAGCTGTGTGCCCGGCTCGCCGATGGATTGCGCCGCAATGACGCCCACCGCTTCGCCGATATTCACAACCGTACCGCGCGCGAGATCGCGTCCGTAGCACTTGCCGCAGACGCCATCGCCCAATTCGCAGCACAGAACCGAACGGATACGCACCTTCTGAACGTGCGCGGTTTCCAATCTCTCCGCCGCGTCCTCGGTGATTTCGCGTCCGCGCTTCACCAGCACGTCGTTGGTTTCTGGATGCTTGACGTCTTCCGCCGCGGTCCGACCCAGAACGCGCTCGGAAAGCGGCGAAACCACCTGGCCGCCATCGATAACGGCCTCCACGGTGATGCCGCGCTTGGTGCCGCAATCTTCCGCGGTGATGATGCAATCGTTCGCCACGTCAACAAGGCGCCGCGTCAGATAACCGGAGTTCGCGGTTTTCAACGCCGTGTCGGCCAGACCTTTGCGCGCGCCGTGCGTAGAGTTGAAGTACTCGAGAACGGTGAGCCCTTCCTTGAAGTTGGAAAGGATCGGCGTTTCGATGATTTCGCCCGACGGCTTGGCCATAAGGCCGCGCATGCCCGCGAGCTGCTTCATCTGTTGCTGCGAACCACGCGCGCCGGAATGCGCCATCATGTGCACGGAATTGATTTCCTGCTGACGGCCGCTGATCGGATCGATCTTCGGTTCGGAAATCTCTCTCATCATTTCCGCCGCAACCTGGTCGGTCGTCTTGTTCCAGACGTCGATGACCTGGTTGTACTTTTCGCGGTCGGTGGTCAGACCTTCGAGATATTGCTGCTCGAGTTCGCGAACCTGATGGCGCGCGGCGTCGATCAGGCGAGTCTTCGCTTTCGGCACGACCATGTCGTCCTTGCCGAAGGAAATGCCCGCCTTGCAAGCTTCGCGGAAGCCCAGCGCCATCAACGCATCGCAGAAGAGAACGGTCTCTTTCTGCCCGCAATGACGATAGACCTCGTCGATGATGTGACTGATATCCTGCTTACGCAGCGGCTTGTTGATCAGTTCGTACGGGATCAATGGACTGCGCGGCAGAAGATCGGCGATCATCATGCGGCCCGGTGTCGATTTCAGGCGAACGGTGATCGGCTTGCCTTCGGCATCGACGGTCTTGTAGCGCGACTGAATCTTCGAATGCAGCGTCACCGCACCCGCATACAGCGCGTGCTCGATTTCGCCCATGTCGTTGAACACCATGCCGGCGCCGGGCTCGTTGTCGCGGTCAAGCGACAGATAATAAATGCCGAGCACGATGTCCTGCGTCGGCACGATGATCGGCTTGCCGTTCGCGGGGCTGAGAATGTTGTTGGTCGACATCATCAGCACGCGCGCTTCCAACTGCGCTTCGAGCGACAGAGGAACGTGCACCGCCATCTGGTCGCCGTCGAAGTCGGCGTTGAACGCGGTACAAACCAGCGGATGAAGCTGGATCGCCTTGCCTTCGATCAGCACCGGCTCGAATGCCTGAATGCCGAGACGGTGAAGCGTCGGCGCGCGGTTGAGCAGCACCGGGTGTTCGCGGATCACCTCTTCGAGGATGTCCCAAACTTCCGGCTTTTCTTTCTCAACCAGCTTCTTGGACTGTTTGACGGTGGCGGAAAAACCTTTCGCCTCCAGCCGCGCGTAAATGAACGGCTTGAAGAGCTCTAGTGCCATCTTCTTCGGCAGGCCGCATTGATGCAGCTTGAGTTCCGGACCGACCACGATGACCGAGCGGCCGGAATAGTCGACGCGCTTGCCGAGCAAGTTTTGACGGAAGCGGCCTTGCTTGCCTTTCAGCATGTCGGCGAGCGACTTCAACGGGCGCTTATTGGCACCGGTGATGACGCGGCCGCGGCGGCCGTTGTCGAACAGCGCGTCCACAGCTTCCTGCAACATGCGCTTTTCGTTGCGCACGATGATATCCGGCGCCTTCAGCTCCATCAGGCGCTTCAACCGATTGTTGCGGTTGATGACGCGGCGATAGAGATCGTTCAAATCGGAGGTCGCGAAGCGGCCGCCGTCCAGCGGGACAAGCGGGCGCAATTCCGGCGGGATAACCGGAACGACCGTCAGCACCATCCACTCCGGGCGATTGCCGGATTCGAGGAAGGCTTCGACGACCTTCAAGCGCTTGACCAGCTTCTTCGGCTTTTCGGTGCCTTGCGCCACGGCGATCTCGCCGCGCAAATCGGACTTGAGCTTCTCGAGATCGATCTGTTCCAGAAGATGACGAATAGCTTCGGCGCCGATCATAGCGGTGAAGCTGTCCTCGCCATATTCGTCCTGCGCCTTGAAATATTCCTCTTCCGAGAGGAGCTGACGCTCCTTCAGCGGGGTCAGGCCGGGCTCGAGTACGACGTAACTTTCGAAATAGAGGACGCGCTCAAGATCCTTCAGCGTCATGTCCAGCATCAAACCGATGCGCGACGGCAACGACTTCAAGAACCAGATATGCGCGACGGGCGACGCCAGTTCGATATGGCCCATGCGGTCGCGGCGCACTTTCTGCACCGTGACTTCGACACCGCATTTTTCGCACACGATGCCTTTGTATTTCATGCGCTTGTACTTGCCGCACAAGCATTCGTAATCCTTCACCGGCCCGAAGATGCGGGCGCAGAACAGACCGTCGCGCTCCGGCTTGAAAGTACGATAATTGATGGTTTCCGGCTTTTTGATCTCGCCATGCGACCAGCGCAGGATTTGATCCGGGCTCGCAAGCGAAATGCGAATCCGGTCAAAAGTCGGGATTTCCTTCCCGGGCTGGAAGACGTTGATCATTTCCTGGTTCATCAGGTGCCTCTTTGGTCTGGTGCGCTCTCACTCTTCAACCCTGCGACAAGCTCGGGATTTTAGAGTGAGAGCAAACTCCTAAGTTCCATTTGCCTTGGCCCCCTGCTTGTCGAGGAGAGAAAGCATGACTTCTATTTGGTCCTACTGATTCAGCAGCTCCACGTTTAGGCCGAGAGAACGCATTTCCTTGACCAACACGTTGAACGATTCCGGAATACCGGCCTCGAAATTGTCTTCGCCGCGCACGATGGACTCGTAGACCTTGGTACGGCCGGCCACGTCGTCCGATTTAACGGTGAGAATTTCCTGCAGCGTGTAGGCGGAGCCATAGGCTTCGAGGGCCCACACTTCCATTTCGCCGAAGCGCTGTCCGCCGAACTGCGCCTTGCCGCCCAAAGGTTGCTGGGTGACGAGACTGTACGGACCGATGGAACGCGCGTGGATCTTGTCGTCCACCAAATGGTGCAGCTTCAGCATGTAGATGTAGCCGACGGTAACGGGACGTTTGAACGCCTCGCCGGTACGCCCGTCATGCAGGATCACCTGCCCGGACTCGCTGAGACCGGCCTGACGCAGCATATCGACAATGTCCTTTTCCTTGGCGCCGTCGAACACGGGTGTCGCCATCGGAACGCCCGGCCGCAGATTATGCGCCATCTCAAGCAGACCCGGCTCGTCGAGCTCGGACAAACGGTCGTCGCCCGCATAGACGGTTTTCAACATCTTGCGCAGCGGTTCGACTTTGCCGTCGCGATGTACCTTGTCCAACATGTCGCCGATCTGGCGCCCGAGGCCGGCCGAAGCCCAGCCCAAATGGGTTTCCAGAATCTGCCCGACATTCATGCGCGAAGGCACGCCCAACGGATTGAGCACGATGTCGACATTGGTGCCGTCTTCCAGATACGGCATGTCTTCCATCGGCACGATTTTCGAGATAACGCCCTTATTGCCGTGACGGCCGGCCATCTTGTCGCCCGGCTGCAGCTTGCGCTTCACCGCGACGAACACTTTGACCATTTTCATCACGCCCGGCGCAAGTTCGTCGCCGCGGCGCAATTTGTCGACCTTGTCGGCAAAACGCTTATCCAAACGGTTTTTGGATTCGTCGTATTGCTTCTTCAGAGACTCAACTTCGCCTTGCGCCTTTTCATTGCGCAGGCCGATCTGCCACCACAAATGACGGGCAAGCCCATCCAGCGTGGTCTGCGCGATCTTGGTGTCGGGCGCCAATCCCTTCGGACCAGATGCCGCTGCCTTGCCGAGCAGAAGTTCGCTGAGGCGCGCGAAAATATTGCGCTCCAGAATCGCGAGTTCGTCGTCGCGGTCCTTGGCTAGGCGTTCTTCTTCGGCGCGTTCAATCGCCAGCGCGCGCTGGTCTTTGTCGATGCCGTGACGGTTGAACACCCGCACTTCCACGATCGTTCCGGTGACGCCCGGCGGCACGCGAAGCGAGGTATCGCGAACGTCGGCCGCCTTTTCGCCGAAGATGGCGCGCAGCAATTTCTCTTCTGGAGTCATTGGCGTTTCGCCCTTCGGCGTCACCTTGCCCACCAGAATATCGCCGGCGTTCACTTCAGCGCCGATATAAACGATGCCGGCTTCGTCGAGGTTCTTGAGAGCCTCTTCACCGACATTGGGAATGTCGCGCGTTATTTCCTCAGGCCCGAGCTTGGTGTCACGCGCCATCGTCTCGAATTCCTCGATATGGATCGAGGTGAAGACGTCGTCGCGCACGATGCGCTCGGAGATGAGGATGGAGTCTTCGAAATTGTAACCGTTCCACGGCATGAACGCGACTAGCACGTTCTTGCCGAGAGCCAGTTCGCCGAACTGCGTCGACGGACCGTCGGCAACGATGTCGCCCTTCTTCACCTGATCGCCCACTTTAACTAGCGGACGCTGATTGATGCAGGTGTTCTGGTTCGAGCGTTGGAATTTCGACAGGCGATAAATATCGACGCCGGGACGTGTGGCATCGGTTTCTTCGGTCGCACGAATGACGATACGCGTCGCATCGACCTGATCGACGATGCCGGCGCGGCGTGCCGCGATGGCAGCGCCCGAGTCATGCGCCACAACTTCTTCCATGCCGGTGCCGACCAAAGGCGCTTCCGCCGTTAGCAGCGGAACGGCCTGGCGTTGCATGTTGGAACCCATGAGCGCGCGGTTGGCGTCGTCGTTCTCAAGGAACGGGATCAGCGACGCGGCGACCGACACAAGCTGCTTCGGCGACACGTCAATGAAATCGACCATCTCCGGTGTCGTCATGATGAAGTTGCCGCCTTTGCGGCACGACACCAGCTCGTCGGTGATGCGGTTGCGGCTATCCATGCCGGCATTGGCCTGGGCAATGGTGTATTTGGCCTCTTCCATTGCCGAGAGATAGATGACCTCGTCGGTGACACGCTTGTCGTTCACTTTCCGATACGGGCTTTCGATGAAGCCGTATTTATTCACGCGCGCGTAGGTCGCGAGCGAGTTGATCAGACCGATATTCGGGCCTTCCGGCGTTTCAATCGGGCAGATACGTCCATAATGCGTCGGATGCACGTCGCGCACTTCGAAGCCGGCGCGTTCGCGAGTCAAACCGCCAGGTCCAAGGGCTGAGAGGCGGCGCTTATGCGTGACTTCCGAAAGCGGGTTGGTTTGGTCCATGAACTGCGACAGCTGCGACGAGCCGAAGAATTCGCGCACCGCGGCGGCCACAGGTTTCGCATTGATAAGGTCGTGCGGCATGACAGTGTCGATATCGACGCTGGACATGCGCTCCTTGATCGCCCGTTCCATACGCAGAAGGCCGATGCGGAACTGATTTTCCATCAGCTCGCCGACCGAACGCACGCGGCGATTGCCAAGATTGTCGATATCGTCGATTTCGCCGCGGCCGTCGCGCAGATCCGCGAGCGCCTTAAGGATGGCGAGGATGTCGTCTTTGCGCAGCGTGCGCGTGGTGTCCGGCACATCGAGGCTCAGGCGCATGTTCATCTTCACGCGGCCAACGCTCGAAAGATCGTAGCGCTCGGAGTCGAAGAACAATTGCGAGAACAGAGTTTCGGCCGTTTCCGCCGTCGGCGGTTCGCCAGGACGCATCACGCGATAGATGTCGACCAGCGCCTGTTCGCGCGAATGGTTCTTGTCCACCGCCATGGTGTTGCGGACATAGGCGCCGATATTAATGTGATCGACGTTGATGGTGACGATTTCCTGGAAACCGTTTTCGCGCAGCGTCGTGATGTTGGCGGCGTTCAACTCGTCGCCTGCTTCCACGAAGATTTCGCCGGTTTCGACATTGACCATATCGAGCGCGGAATAGCGGCCGATCAAATCATCATCGGAGACGGAAATGCTCTTGATGCCTTCTTCCTGCCATTTGCGCAGCGCGCGCACGGTGATCTTCTGGCCGGGTTCGGTCAGCACTTCGCCTGTCTTGGGATTCGTCCAGTCGCCGACCGGCTTGGCATTGCGCATCCAGATCGGCTCCACCGGAGTCGACCACGAACCGTCTTTGCTCGAGCGGAACGGGACCTTGGAGTAGAAATAATCCAGGATGCCTTCCTGATCGAGGCCGAGCGCGTAAAGCAGCGTCGTCGCCGGCAATTTGCGGCGACGGTCGATACGGACATGCACGATGTCCTTCGCGTCGAATTCAAGATCGAGCCACGAACCGCGATAGGGAATTACGCGGGCGGCAAACAACAGCTTGCCCGACGAATGCGTCTTGCCCTTGTCGTGATCGAAAAACACGCCCGGCGAACGATGCATCTGCGAAACGATCACGCGCTCGGTGCCGTTCACGACGAAGGTGCCGTTATTCGTCATCAAAGGAACGTCGCCCATATAGACGTCTTGTTCCTTGATATCCTTGACTGACTTCGCGCCGGTTTCTTGATCGACATCAAACACGATCAGACGCAGCGTCACCTTCAAGGGCGCCGCATAGGTCATGGAGCGCTGTTGGCACTCTTCGACGTCGTATTTCGGTTCTTCAAAATGATAATCGACATATTCCAAGGTCGAGCTCTCGGAAAAATCGCTGATCGGAAACACGGACTGAAAGACCGTTTGCAGGCCTTGGTCCAAACGCCCCTCCGCCGGTTTCTCAACCTGCAAGAACTGGTCATAGGATGTCTTCTGAACCTCAATGAGGTTCGGCATCTGCGCCACTTCAACCATGTGGCCAAAGAGCTTGCGGACGCGTTTCTTGCCGGTGAACGAAAGAGACATCGACGATTCCTTGCCTAGCAGTAGCAGTGCATATGATGCGAAAAAACCCACTCCCCGGCAGAAGCAATCCGCCGGAGAGAGGGGTATCGGTGAACGATGCGCGTCAGCTTCGTCAGCTGCTCACGCCTCCTTATTTCAGCTCGACCTTAGCGCCTGCTTCTTCGAGCTGTTTCTTGATCTTCTCGGCTTCGTCCTTGGAGACGTCGACCTTTACTTCCTTCGGAGCGGCCTCAACGAGGTCTTTCGCTTCCTTCAGACCAAGGCCGGTGATCGCCCGGACTTCTTTGATGACGTTGATCTTCTTGTCGCCAGCTGCCGCGAGAACGACCGTGAACTCGGTCTTCTCGACAGCCGCCGCCGGCGCGGCGCCCGCCGGAGCTGCTGCCGCTGCGACCGGAGCCGCGGCGGAAACGCCCCATTTTTCTTCAAGCAGCTTGGAAAGCTCGGCCGCCTCAAGGACGGTCAGCTTCGAAAGATCATCAACCAATTGTTGGAGATTTGCCATTTCTTAGTTCCTCTATATCGGATTTGACATTGAGAATTCCAGTGCTTCACGCCGCCTTGTTTGCGTACGCAGAAACGACCCGGGCCAATTGACCGGCCGGCGCCTGGAGGATGCCCGCGATTTTCGTCGCAGGCGCCTGCAGAAGGCCGACAATCTTGCCCCGGAGTTGATCAAGCGACGGCAACTCGGCCAGGGTTTTGACACCCTTGAGATCGAGCACCGCGCCCACCGCGGCTCCACCGAGGATCACGAGCTTGTCGTTTTCCTTGGCGTAGGCAACGATGACCTTCGGCGCGGCAACGGGGTCCTTTGAATAGGCAATTCCCGTTGGTCCGTTGAAAAGGTCGCTGATGCCTTCCGCGGGCGTTCCTTCGAGCGCACGCTTGGCTAGACGGTTTTTCGCCACCTTGAACGAAGCTCCGGCCGCGCTGAGGCGCGAGCGAAGTTCGCCCATTTGGGCAACCGTCATGCCGCTATAGTGGGCGACGACGACAGCACCGGCATCCGCAAAAAGGCTGTTCAACTCCTTCACGGATTCGGCTTTTTGGACTCTGTCCATACCCACTCCTTCTCTATGGCCACGAAGCACGTTTCTTCGCAGCCCCCTGTGGTTCGACCCCCATATCCTTCCGGATACGGACGATCTCCTGCCCCAGGGTTCAAATCCGAATGCTCGCGGACCTAGGCCCGTGAAAATTCGGTTATCGCCCCGTCTATCGCCGGCTGGTGGATTAAGTCTCCAGATGGAGACGCCCGCGGTCTCGGACAGGTATTCCGGCGAAACGCGCGCCGGAAGCAGTGCTCATCGCGTGGGGCTAACCGCCGCGATGAGGTAACAAAACTATTGCGCTTCGCCCTGACCGACGGACGCGAGCGTGATCTTCACACCGGGTCCCATGGTCGAGCTCACCGAAATCCGCTTCAGATAGGTGCCTTTTGCACCGGCCGGACGGGCTTTCGCCACGCTGTCGATCAGCGCGCGAATATTGTCCGCGATCGCCTTCTCTTCGAAGCTGGCCTTGCCGACGCCGGCGTGAACGATACCGGCTTTCTCGACGCGGAATTCCACCGCCCCACCCTTCGCATCGCGAACGGCCTGGGTCACATCCATGGTCACGGTGCCGACTTTCGGGTTCGGCATCAGGCCGCGCGGGCCGAGCACCTTACCGAGGCGGCCGACGAGGCCCATCATGTCCGGAGTCGCAATGCAGCGGTCGAAATTGATTTCGCCCTTGCCCACGATCTCGGCCAGATCTTCAGCGCCGACGATATCGGCGCCCGCCTTCTTGGCTTCTTCCGCCTTGGCGCCTTTGGCGAACACGGCCACGATCGACGTGCGTCCGGTGCCGTTGGGCAGCGCGACAACGCCACGGACCATCTGGTCGGCGTGGCGCGGATCGACGCCGAGATTCATGGCGACTTCAATGGTCTCGTCGAACTTCGCGGTGGCGCGCGTCTTGACCATCTTCACCGCTTCATCCAGCGGATATTGCTTTTCCGGGTCGACGCCTTCGCGGGCTTTGACTGTGCGTTTTCCGATTTTCATGGCCTACCCCTTAATCTCGATACCCATCGAGCGGGCCGAGCCGACAATCATTTTGGCCGCTGCGTCGATGTCGTTTGCGTTCAGATCCTTCATTTTGGCCTCGGCAATCTTGCGGACATCGGCCATCGAGACCGAGCCTTTAAAATCGCGTCCGGGGGCTTTGGAGCCACCGTCCAATTTTGCGGCCTTCTTCAGAAAATACGACGCCGGCGGCGTCTTCATTTCGAAGGTGAAGGATTTGTCCGAGAACACGGTGATGCTCACCGGGATCGGCATTCCTTTTTCCTGGTCCTGCGTCTTCGCGTTGAACGATTTGCAGAACTCCATGATGTTCAGGCCGCGCTGGCCCAGTGCAGGGCCGATAGGCGGCGAGGGATTCGCCGCGCCCGCGGGCACCTGCAGTTTGATGTAACCAACAATCTTCTTCGCCATTCTCTTCTCCTGTTGCGCGGTTCAAATGGCCGGGCGACGGCCTCCCGCTTAAAAAACCAAAACGAAACTAAACTTTTTCGACCTGCGTAAACTCCAGCTCCACCGGCGTCGCGCGGCCGAAGATGGACACGGCCACTTTCAAACGCGAACGGTCTTCATCGACTTCCTCGACAACACCGTTGAACGAGGTGAACGGACCATCGGCCACGCGCACCTGCTCCCCGATCTCGAATATGATCGAGGGCTTCGGACGCTCGGCACCTTCCTGAACCTGATTGAGGATACGATCGACCTCACCCTGGCGCAGCGGCATCGGCTTGTTGTTCTGACCAAGAAAGCCGGTGACCTTCGGCACATTCTTGATCAGATGATAGGCTTCATTGGTCAGATCGGCGCGCACGAGAATATAGCCGGGAAGGAATTTGCGTTCCGCGTTGACCTTATGTCCGCGGCGCACTTCCACGACTTCCTCGGTCGGCACCATCACGTCTTCGATCAGATCGCCAATGCCTTGGATCTGCGCCTGACGCTTGATCTCCTCGGCGGCCTTCTTCTCGAAGTTCGAGTAGGTCTGAACGATATACCAATGCGCGCTCATTGCGCTTTCCTCATCATACGCTCAGCCCAGCCCCAAAAGCAGGCGAACGCCGAAACTCAATGTCGTGTCGACCGCAAGAAAAAACACCATGATCAGAGCGACCATGATGAACACCATCACAGTGGTCAGCCATGTTTCCTTCCAGGTCGGCCAAGTGACCTTCGACGTTTCGCGACGCACCTCCTGATAAAATTGCAGGAGTGTGACGCGCTTTACCGGCGCCGCCGTCACGTCTTTGGTTGTGTTGTCCGCCATATATAATTTGCGCTGCGCTCAACTGGATGTGGCAGGAGTGGAGGGACTCGAACCCACGGCCCTCGGTTTTGGAGACCGATGCTCTACCAACTGAGCTACACTCCTATTTGCACACCCAGCCTACCGTTACCGGCAAGGCTGGGCGCACGATTTCAAATCTATTTCACGATTTTCGCGACGACGCCTGCACCGACGGTACGGCCGCCTTCGCGGATGGCGAAGCGCAGTTTTTCTTCCATCGCGATCGGAACGATCAGTTCGACTTCGATCGTGATGTTGTCGCC
>CANIHD010000022.1 GCA_947467345.1 Alphaproteobacteria bacterium | reverse complement strand
GGTCGATTTGCCCTGACCCATCGCGACTTCGATCTGGCGAAGCAACGTCACAATCTGCTCCGCGCTGAACCTCTTCTTCGGCATGACCAGGCTCCTTTCCAAGACGGTTTCTATCAAAACCCTTGGTCCAAAAAAGCCCGGTCAGGTCAGTGCCGCGTTCCCACCGGAAGATAAGCCCATTGCGCAAACCTGTTTTGGACACTGACAGGGAATCGGAACACGCTTTAATCTGTCGCGTGTTCGGGACAATTTGCGCCTGTGATGTGGCTAGGATTGGCCACAGCAGAGTCGCGGGGGATATGACATGCAAGGTTGGAGCAAGCTTGCCGTAGTTTGCATCGGCGTCGTCGCGCTTGGCACAGTCGCCTTCTCACTCTTGAACAAGTCCTCGGACGGCGAAGCACCCGTCGCAGTGACCGAAGATGCGGCTCCGCCACCGCTGACACTTGCCAAGCAAGGCTATTTCTACGCCGGCGGTCACTATGCCAACGACAAACCGAACAAGCCATTCGTCGGCCAAGCCTATGTCGAATACCGCATTCCTCAGGATCTGAAACATCCCTTCCCGATTGTCATGATCCATGGCGGCGGCGTGCATGGCGCCACTTGGTTGGCGACGCCCGATGGGCGCGAAGGCTGGGCGCAATATTTCGTGCGGCGCGGCTATGCGGTCTACATCGTCGATCAAGTCGCACGCGGACGCTCGCCTTTCGTTCCCGAAGTTTACGGCGCGCGCAGTTCGCAATCGCTCGAATATGTGCTGCAGAAATTTACGACGCAGGAGAAGCAGAAGATTTGGCCGCAAGCGGCGCTGCACACGCAATTCCCCGGCACAGGGGAGTCGGGCGATCCGGCGCTGGATCAATATTGGGCGGGCGACGTGCCGGGCATGGAAAACCGTATTCTGCAGACGCAGATGAATATTGATGCACTGACGGCGCTTCTGGACAAGGTTGGACCTTCGATTGTTTTAGTTCATTCGCAATCGGGCAGTTATGCATGGCCGCTGGCGCAAGCGCGGCCAGATCTGGTCAAGGCTATCGTCGCCGCAGAACCGAACGGCCCACCTGTCCACGATATCGTGGTCAAAAGCGCACAGCGCTTTGACCAGCCGTGGGAAAAAACCATCAAGCAGACCGAAGACGATTGGTATCGCGACAATCCCGCAGTGAAAAAATGGGGGCTAACCAATATCCCGCTGAAATACATGCCGGAAGTTACCGATGCCTCCCCGCTGGAATTCGTGCAGGAAGATGCGCCGCAAGCGCGCGATCTTTCGCGTTGCTGGAAGCAGAAAGAACCGGCGCGCCCGCTTGTCGATGTCGGCGGCAGACCCATCCTGGTGCTGCAAGGCGGAGCGTCGTTCTACGCCGGCTATAATCATTGCAACGTGCAATATCTGGAACAGGCGGGCGTGAAAGTCGATTTCATCAAGCTGGCGGATGTCGGAATCAAGGGCAACGGCCACATGATGATGCTGGAGAAGAACAGCGACGCGATTGCGCAAGTCATTGTCGATTGGATGGCGAAAACGGTGACGCCGTTGGAAGCGGGCCAGACGGCGCGCTTCATGCCCGATCCAAACAAGACGCCGATCAAACTCAAGACCGAAGGCAATTTTTATGTCGGCGGCTCCTACGACAAGGAGCATCCTGAGCAGCACATCGTCTGGCAGATGTATGTCGAGTATCAGATTCCGGCGCAGCAAACGCACCCCTACCCAATTCTCATGGTGCATGGCGGCGGGCAGACCGGCGCTGGCTGGCGCTCGACCGCTGATGATCGCGAAGGCTGGGAGCAATATTTCCTGCGCCGCGGCTATGCGGTTTACATTGTCGATCAGGTGGGACGTGGGCGCTCTCCGTATACGGAAGAAGTGTATGGCGAGGCGGATGCGCAATCGCTTGTCTATGTTCTGGAAAAATTCACCTCGCAGGAAAAATACAAAGCCTGGCCGCAAGCCGCGAATCACACGCAATGGCCGGGCACCGGCGAACCTGGCGATCCGACATTCGATCAATATTGGGCCTCGAATGCGCCGGCGATGGGGCTGCGCGTTCCGGAGTCGACAAACAATGTAGCGGCGCTCGCAAAGCTTTTGGACAAGATCGGACCGGTGATCTTGCTGGTGCATTCGCAATCGGGCGCGTTGGCGTGGCCTTTAGCGCAAGCCCGTCCAGATCTGGTGAAAGCCATTGCGGCAGCAGAGCCTTCTGGCCCACCGGTGCATCAGATTGTCGTGCGCAGCAGCGAGCAGCGTTTTGGCGTGGGCTGGGACGAAGCGGGGAAACATAACGCGCAGGATTTCTATCGCGACATACCGCGCGAAAAGAAATACGGCCTCGGCGACGTGCCGCTCAATTATCTTCCGGCCGTCACTGACGACTCGCCGCTACAATTTGTGCAGGAAGAAAAAGAACAGGCGCACGACTACGCGCGCTGCTGGCGGCAGAAGGAGCCGGCGCGAAAGCTTACGGCGCTGGGCGACCGGCCGATCATGATCCTGCGCACGCCAGCTTCGTTCTACACCGGCTACAACCACTGCAATGTTCAATATCTCGAACAGGCCGGCGTGAAGGTGGAACACATAAAGCTGGAAGATCTCGGCATTCAAGGCAATGGACACATGATGATGTTCGAGAAAAATAGCGACGAGGTAGCCAAAGTCATCCTCGATTGGATCGAGAAGGTGATGGCGCCGATCGAAGCGGAGGCACACGCCGCGCACTAGGCTTACGGGGGACACAGATCGCATTTAACGACACATCTGATTTTCAGTCGCGTCACATTTGGGGTGGGACTATGTCAAACAATCGCCGACATACGCGCAGCAGACTTCTTTCGGGCATCGCATTTTCGGCCCTGGCGGCGGCGGTGGCGCACGCTCAACCGGCCGCACCTGTAGCAGAAGAAGAAGTTCTTGTTACCGGCTCGCTTATTCGCGGCGCCCCCGCGGTCGGCGTTCCCGTCACGAGTGTCGGCACGGAAGACTTCCGCAAGACCGGAGCCCTGACCGTTTCGGAACTTTTGCGCAATGTGCCATCGGTTGTGGTGGCTGCATCCACCGCCATTACCAATGCCGGCGGCGCGATCTCGCGCGGCACCGGAGTGGATATTCACGGCCTCAACTCAAATGCGCCGCGCACGCTGCTCATGATCGACGGCATGCGTTACCCGGCCCAAGGCCACGGCACCAGCTTCTATGACCCTTCGATCATTCCACAATTGGCGGTGGATCGCGTTGATGTGCTCGCCGATGGCGCTTCGGCAACCTATGGCTCGGATGCAGTGGCCGGCGTGATCAACGTGATTCTGAAACGCGGCTATGAGGGCGCGATCACGCAGGCGCGTTATGGCCGCGCGCGCGGCGGCGACGACAAAACGCAGTTTTCGCAATTGTGGGGAACCACATGGGAGGGCGGTGACGTCACGCTGAGCTAAGAATTCTACACCGAGAGCGAGCTTCCCGCGACGGAGCGGCTGGACATTCTCACCTATGATTACAGGCCGTGGGGTCTGGACAATCGGACGCCGGTCAACTCGTCTTTACCTGGCACCGTGTCCACGGGGCGACCGAATGTAGCCACCGGCACGACCTGCACCAATTGCTATTCCGTTCCGAAGGGCCAAAACGGCGTCGGGCTGACCTGGGCGACGCTTTTGAACAATAAAGGCGTCGTCAACGAAATCAGCCCCTATACCTATGCCGGGACAACGGCAGCGCAGCAACGTAACGCGGCCACAGTAACTTTCGATCAGGAAATCTACGACGGGGTGGAGCTGTTCGTGGACGGTTTCTATTCCAATCGCAGGTCGCAGCTTAGTTGTCCATCAACGGTGAACCCTGCGAGCAGTTCCGGGTTCACCATCACCGTGCCGACGATCAATCCCTATTATCCCGTGAGCGCGCCGGCCGGGCTGAACGTCAGTTACAATATTTCGTCGGAACTTACAGCGCGCCTATCGTCTTACGAATTGTCCCAGCGCTATTCATTCGGCTTCAATCTCGATTTGCCGATGGAGTGGAAGGGACGGCTTGCCTACCAAGTCAGCCAGGAAAGGGCGACGACAACGTCCGAAACATTGCCAATGCAAATATGGTCAATGCGGCGCTGGGCGGTACGGTGGCGTCGGTAGCTGCCAACGGCTCACCGCCACGGAACCCGCCATTCGGCTGAGCTACCGCCGCCGCCGAAGTGCCAAGCAGCGCAACCGCTACAACACTGGCCAAAATCGATCTCATCGTACTCTCCTCGTGTCTGCCGCGCCGAAGGGCGCGTCTGACGCTTCTCACGTCTGGGGCGGAAAATGGCAGCGTCCCCCTGAACCCGTTCTGAGGCCGTCTGTCAGAATCCGTTCATATTGAAACTAGGCTGCCGTTCAATCCCGGCCGAAACGGCGGAATTGGGCTGTGCCAGCAGGCCCTAGATATTGAAACCTGCAGCAAAGGCTTCAACCCCGCGCCTAATACATGGCCGCCAGCGGGCCTATTTCGTGCGCCCGAATCCAATCTGCGACATCGGCCCAGCGCGGCTCGGCGTGCAGATCGCGCAGCAGCATATGATAGCCCTCGTCATAGCGCTTGATCTCCGCGCGTCCGCCTAGTCCCGCGATCGCTGCCTCGGTAGCGGATTTGGGAATGATCTGGTCGCGCCCTCCATACACGAAGAGTACAGGCCCCCGCTCTACATGCGAGGAAGCCTCAAGCGCGTCACCCATCAAATTGACCAAGCCATAGATCGCGTCCGTGCGCGTGTTCTTGATAAACAGCGGATCACGTCCGTTGGCGCGCAACATTTCGATATTGTCGCTCGGAACAATCTTCAATCCCCCGCCGGTGAACGACTTGCCGGGCAACACATGCGCCGCCATCCACAATGTCGCGCGATAGGAAAACGGCAATGCACGCCAGCCCCATACTGCGGGCGCTACCAAAATGAATCCGGCGGCCTGCGGCGGTGCGGGCGAAGCAAGCGCCGACAACACAACCGCGCCGCCCATGCTTTCGCCCAATACGAAAACCGGCACGCCGGGATGGCGCGCGCGGGCCACGTCGACAAAATCGCTGAGGTCCTGCCGCATGGTTTCGGCGCCAGGCCAAATGCCAGTATTGGGGAAACGGCCGAAGCCGCGCTGATCATAAGCGTAAGTGGTAATCCCAACACTCGCCCAATACGGCGCAGGAATCGCGAACGCGGTGGAGTAATCATTCATCCCGTGCAGCGCCACAATCACGGCGTGCGGAGTTTCGGCGCGCCATTCTTTGAGGCCGAGGCGTAAGCCGTCGCGCGTCACAAAGCGATCACCTTCGATGTCAGGTATCCGCATTTCAAGCCCACGCGCCGCCAATTGCGGCGCGCACGCCGTTCCGCCCATCACCGTCATGCCCAGCGCCCACAACAAACCAAGCGCCCGCAGCCATGCGCGCATATTTAAATCCACGCTGCCGGCAACAGACCGATCACCGCGCCCGTCATGCCCGACGCCAGCGTGCCGGAAATAAGCGACTTCAGCGATAATTCCACCACCTCGTCCCGCCGTTCCGGCACCAATGCCGTGAGGCTCGCGATCATCATGCCCACCGAACCCAAATTCGCAAAGCCGCACATCGCGTAGACCATGATCAAATTCGAGCGCGGTGAAAGCGCGCCTTCCGGCAGCGCCGCCAGACTCAAATAGGCGATGAACTCATTCAATATTGTTTTGGTGCCGAGCAGGCTTCCCGCCACCGATGCTTCATTCGCCGGAATGCCGTAAAGCCACACCAGCGGGAAGAACAGCCAACCGAAGATGCGTTCCACCGTAAGCGCCGTGCCACCGACATGCGGCAATTGCCCGATGACGATATTGGCCAATGCCACCAGCGCCACCATCACGATCAACATTGCTACGATGCCGAGATAGAGCCTGAGGCCATCTTCCGTGCCGCGCGCGATCGCATCCATGCTGGAGCGATATTCCACCTTGATCGCAGCTTCGGTTCCCGTGTGCTTGTCGCCCGGGATCATGACCATGGCGATCAGGATTGAGGCCGGCAGCGAGATGAAGGACGCCACCAGAATATGGCCGAACGCGCCCGGAATTTTGGAAGACAGCACACTGGCATAGAGCACCATCACGGTGCCCGCCACCGTGGCAAGCCCCACGGTGAACACGATGAAAAGTTCGGCGCGCGTCAGTTTGGCGAGATAGGGCCGGATTAGAAGCGGCGACTCGATCATGCCCAGGAATACGTTCGATGCTGTGGCCAACCCCACCGCGCCGCCGAGGCCCATCGTTTTCTGCAACACCAATGCAAAGCCGCGCACAATCACCGGCAGCACGCGCCAATACCAAAGAAACGCCGACAGCGCCGACATCACGATCACCAGCGGCAGTGCCTGAAACGCCAAGCTGAACATGTTCTGTGGCGCCGTCACGGCAAAGGGGGCGTCGGCGCCTCCCACGACACCGAAGGTGAAGGAAGTTCCAGCGCGCGTCGCAGCAGCCAATGCGTCGAAAACCGCGTTCAGTGAAAGCAGCGCCTCGCGCGCCGGCGCCAAACCCAGAAACACCAAGGCCGTACCGATTTGCAGCGTGAGCCCGATGGCGATCAAACGCCAGGAAACGCGGGCACGGTCTTCTGAGAGCAGCCAGGCAACCGCAATCAGCATCAAAAGCCCGAACGCGCTCTGCATTTGCAAATACGGCATCGACACGGATTCGGTTGGAGTCCCGTTCCTCTATACGGCACCGCGCGCCATCCTGTCGCGAGGCTTCGCTGCCAATTCCAAACGAAAACGCCGCCTGGCGGGAGCTGCGGCCAGACGGCGTCTTCGTGATCGTCGCCGGCGGGAGGAGCGCGGCGCCGAAGGTGACAATCAGCGTGGGTGCGGCCGTCCCTCGCCGGTGCCATTGCGTTCCAGCGCAGCCATCGACTCCGCGCTTTGCGCGGTGCGCAGCATCTAAACGAATTCGGCGCGGTATCCGAAAGCGTCTTCGCCGCGCGCGCCGTTGGCCAATTGCAAGGCGCGGCCAAGATCGAAACTCTTCACATAGGGATCGTGCCGCAACAACTGCCCTGCCCCCGCCACGGCGGCGGCAAAGCGTAAATCTTCAGGCAGGCGCGAAATCTCCGGCGTGATGTGGTCGCGCGTCACCGGTCGGGTCAGCAGAAGCGATGTGTCCGTGTTCGGCAATTTGTACCGGATCTTTACAAATGCAATTTCGTCGCCGCTATTTGCACGCTCTCGCGCCGAACTATAACGCAGCGGATCGGCAAGCCGCGCTTCCGAAACCACCGGCGTGATCTCATACATCGCCGTCACGCTATGGCCGGCGCCTATATCGCCGGCATCGACTTTGTCGTTGTTGAAATCGGTCTCGTTCAGAATGCGGGTCTCATATCCAATCAAACGGTATTCGGCGACACGCGCCGGATTGAACTCCACTTGGATTTTCACGTCCTTGGCAATGGTGAAAAGCGCTCCCGACAATTGCTCAACGAAGACTTTGCGCGCCTCGTTCAGCGTATCGATGTAGGCGGCGTTGCCGTTGCCGGACTGCGCCAGCTTCTGCATGAGCGCGTCGTTATAATTACCGCTCCCGAAGCCCAGCACGCTCAAATAGACGCCGCTCTCGCGCTCGCGGACAACGAAATCCTCCAGCGCGTTGGGATCGGTGATGCCGACATTGAAGTCGCCGTCGGTCGCCAGGATCACGCGCGTGGTGCTGTTCTTGTCGACGCTTGCCTTGGCCAGTTGATAGGCTTGCCGAATGCCTTCGCCGCCAGCAGTCGAGCCGCCCGCTTCCAGCCGATCAAGCGCTGCCAGAATCTTCGCCTTGTCGGAACCGCTGGTCGGTTCCAGCACGGTGCCGGCCGAACCCGCGTAAACAACAATGGCGACGCTGTCGTCGGCACCAAGTTGGTCCACCAATAGGTGGAACGAGCGTTTGAGAAGCGGCAATTTGTCGGGCGAATTCATTGAGCCCGATGTATCGATCAGGAACACCATATGCGTTGGCGGCCGACGCTCTTTGGGAATGTCGAAGCCCTTGATGCCGATATGGAGTATCTGCGTCGCCGGATTCTACGGCGTGAGATAGACCGCGACCGTCGGGCGAAACGGCTGTGAACGGTCGGTAGGCAACGCATAATTATAATCGAAATAATTGATCATCTCCTCGACACGTACCGCGTCCGCCGGCGGCAGAGCGCCATCGTTGAGGAAACGCCGCACATTGGCGTAGGACGCGGTATCGATATCCACCGAGAACGTCGACACCGGCTCGCGCGAAGTTATCTTCACCGGATTGGGCGTGGCGTCAGGATAGCGCTCGGTGTTTTCGGCGCGGTCGTAGGCCTGACCAATCTGCATTCCGGGCGCTGCACGCATATCGAAGAGCCCGCCTACGATCGGCGAATTAGACTGCTTCGGCGCGCGCGCTGCTGGCGAAGGTAGAAGCTCGCTCGATGGGGGCGGAGGTGGAGGCGATGCGTAGGCCTCTCTCTCAGGCTCCGGTGCCGGCGGCCGCCCCTGCTCCAAAGTCCGCGAGCAGCCCGCTATCACGATCAGGACGAGTCCGAACGCCGCCACGGCGCTTGTGTTGAAGAAAGCTATCGAGCTTTTCGCCTGCGCCATGTTCGTCATCCCCGCGAAAGATTGATGTCGCGCAAGCTGATAGCGCATTGGGTCTGAACACGGGCCGGATTGCGACAAGCGCAAGGTGCATTCGTGGCAAATGCAAGGCAGCGTCTATTTCAGACTGTGCTCGTGCCCAAACACGCGTGCGAGCTTGGTTGCCAAATCGGCGCGTGGCGCAGGCAGCGTCAGCCCGAACGAATCCTCCAGAACATCCATTAATTCATCCGGATCGCGCAAAATGCGCCGCTTGGGCTCCGAGCCATCAGCGTTCCGAACAGTGAAGACGTCGTTCAAAAGACCAAATCTCTGCAGGCCCAAGGGGCGCGCGCACATCAGATTATTCACGAACGGAGATTGAGGATGCGTGGCGCGGTACCAATTCGAGGCTTCGTAATCGTCCAGAATTTGCTCGTCCAGGGTGAAGCTATAATGGGTTTCCCAGGCGCCGCTCCAATTGCTCTGCTGGTTAAATTCCGGACCCATGGCCTCTAACCGAAACGCGCCGTGCGGCGTATCCTGAACGCCGTTTTCGTGAAGCCGCAACGGCGCCGTCAGCGTCTGAGTGCCGAAGCCGACATCGGCGATCCAGATGTCATCATTCAGATCGATGCGAAGCAACATGTGGCTGCGCCCCACTGCCCGCCCCGCGCGCCCCAAAAGCACCCGTGCCGAAAGCCCGGAAACTTTAAATCCGAATTGGCGCAATACGCGAAACAGCAACCCATTCTGTTCGTAGCAATAACCGCCGCGCCCGCCTTCCAGCAGCTTGCGCGTCAACGAGGCTGCATCCAGCAGCACCGGCAATCCCAGAAACGGATTCAAATTCTCGAATGCCAGTGCCTGCGGATGCAAAAAATGCAGCGCGCGCAACGTTTCGAGCGTCGGTTCGCGCGCACCCGCATATCCGATGCGCGCAAAATAGACATCCAGATTAATATCGTCCGTCACGCTGCCCTAAAGCTTGAACACCTTCTCGGCGTTCGTCTGGAAGAACTTCTTCTTGTCTTCATCGGGCATATCCATGGCGTCGAGCGCCGCCACTTCCGACGGCTCGTATTGATAAGGATAGTCCATCGCATAAAGCACACGGTCCACGCCCAGAACTTGCTGGCAAAATTTGATACCCGGCTCCCACGCCACGCCGCTATTCGTGATGTAAACATTCTCGCGCATATATTGGCTGATCGTGCGCTTGGTGGGTTGCATCGACTCGTAGCGCTTCGAATTCACGCCCGCGCGGTGCATGTAATCCAGCCGATAGAGCCAGAACGGCAGCGCCTCGCCCAAATGGCCGATCACCATGGTCAGTTTGGGAAAGCGGTCGAATACACCCGCGGTCATGATGCGCAGCATATGCAGGCCGGTTTCCACCGCGAAGCCGTAAATGGCGCCGTCTAGTCCGCGCTCCAGAAACGGCGCCGACATTTTCGGCGGCGGCGTTTGCGGATGCAGATAGATCGGCATGTCTTCGGCTTCGGCAGCCTCGAAGATCGGCCAAAATTTACGGTCGTCCAGATACTCGCCCTTGGTATGCGAATTGACGATCACCCCGCGCAGGCCCAATTGCTTGCCGCGTGCGATTTCATTCGCGGCCTCGACGGGATCTTGCGGCGCGATAGCGGCCAGCCCGTAAAAGCGTCCCGGCGGCGCCTTCGCCATTTCATCCACCAACCAGTCGTTGGAATAGCGCGCGAAAGAAACCGCGTCTTCTTTCTCCAGCACCTGCACCCCCGGGGATGTCAGTGAAAGAATGGCCTTGTCGATCCCGGCCTCGTCCATTTGCTGTAGCCGATGACCGGTAATCGATACCAACCCGTCATTGATCTGGCGAACACGCGCTGAAGGACTGTCGAGATAAAAGCGGAACATGGTGTTGAATGCCGGATCTTCGACCTTCTTGTTATCGATCAGATCGCGATAGATCTGCAGCAGTTCCGGCGGGCAATAACCCTCCTCTGCTGCGATGCGAAGATACGGTTTCTTCCCCAGCCCCATGCTTTCCCCCGATATTTTATCGTCAAAATTGAGCGCGTTGGCTCTCACCCGAACCTAGGCACTTGGCGCCGGACCCTCAACGAAAACTTTTGGTTAGTGCCGGGCATTGTGCGCGCTCACGGTATCGCGTCGGATCACAGAGCGGTATTTTCCTAGTGAACGATTTGAGACCTGCGGACCGCCGCCTTCCGGGGGCGTGGTGAACGCGCTATCGTGGGATCGGTACGGGGGCGTTTGGTCCGATTTCAAGAAAACAATAGCCAGGATAGCTGGCGCGGAGGACTTCAATGAACAAGGCGATCTTGGCGTTGGGTGCGCTTGTCGTGGGCGGCACGATTGGTTTCCTAGCTGGCGGCCGTCAAGTCAGTTCGCCACCTGCGCCCGAAGCAGCGATGCCTGTGCTATCCGCATTCAGCGCCGTGCCCGGCGCCATTGGCGGCGAAGATGTCTCCGGCCCTTACGACGTAGTGGAGGGTTGGCCGCAGGACCTCGCCACACTGCCCGGTCATGAGAAATGGACTTACGGCGGCGCACGCGGAATCTTCGCCGAAAGTCCAAATCGCGTGTTCCTGCTCGGCGGCGGCGAATTGCCGAATATCCCGCGCCCCGAACCGCGCCTCCTCACCGATATCGGTCCCAACGTTCTCTTTCCGGTGAACGGCCTGCCCTGGCGCAACGCCAATGCCGCGACACCGCCAGGCGGCGGCGGCTCAGGGCAAGATCCCGCGCGCGGAATGGATCTATGGCGCGGCGACGCCCCGCCTTACCGCGAGCTCGGCGTCGATGCACGCTGGGAGCATTGCATCGTCGTGGTCAACGCTGAGGGCAAGATCATTGAGGAATGGACGCAGTGGGACCATTTGTTCAAGCGTCCGCATTCGATCTACATCAGCCCCTATGATCCCGAAAAACATGTCTGGGTTGTCGACGACCACACCCATGCGATCTTCAAATTCAGCAATGACGGTAAAGAGCTGGTGCAGACCATTGGCACACCCAATGTTCCGGGCGCCGATGCTACGCATTTCAACCGCCCGACCTTCATAGCTTGGTTGCCGGATGGCACCTTCTATGTCGCCGATGGTTATAACGGCACGCGTGTCGCGAAATTCGATGCTGCCGGAAAATTCCTGCTCGATTTCGGCATGCCGGGCGAACGCGGGAAAGAAACGCGTCCTGGCTATATGAACAATGTGCACGGCGTTGCCGTCGACGTCGAAACAAAACGTGTCTTCGTCAACGACCGCGACAATCACCGCGTTCAGATTTTCGATGAGAACGGCAAATATATTTCCGAATGGAAAATTGCCGTGACGCCGTCAAGCCTGCACTTCGTACAAATCGGCGCCGATCGCATGCTGGTCGCGTTCGATCGCAACACGCATAAAATGCTGAAATATGATCTGGAAGGCCGCCTCATCTATGCATGGGGAACGGTGGGGGATTTCCCCGGCACGCTCTGGGGCGTGCACGGCATGGCTACCGATCAGGAAGGAAATCTCTACGTCGCGGAAGTCGATGCGGGACGCTTCCAGAAATTTCGTCCGCGCGCCAATGCCAATCCCGCAACGCTGATCGGAAAGCCGGTTTACTCGGCCTGGCAATAGGGCCGAGACATACCCGCTTAAGAAGTGCCGCCGGTTCGCGGCAGACGGCTTTTGACGTGCTCCAACATGGCGCGGGCGATTTCGCGTTCGCCCATGATCACCGTATTGGCGCCATGCGCGATCAAATGATCCACTTCGGCGTCGAAATGGGCGCGCGCCACAATGTCCAACTCCGGATTGGCGCGCCGCCCCTGCTCCACGATCTGGCCCGCCTCGAAGCCATTGGGTATGGCGACAATCAGAACGCGCGCGCGCGCCAGATTCGCAATTCCCAACACCATGCCTTGAGCCGCGTTGCCCTCGATCGCCTCTATGCCGCGCGCCCGTAATTTCTCCACCACGTCCGCGGCGTCTTCAATGACCAGCAGCGGCCAGCCATCCTGGATAAGATTCTCGGCCAGCATCTGCCCCACCCGGCCATAGCCGACCAAAACGGCATGACCTGTCAGCGTCGTCGGTGCCAATTTTGCCGCCGGTGCAGGGTCGCTTGCTGCCGGCACCAGCTCTACTCCGCGGGCACGCAACCTACTGGCTGCAGCGAATAAAGCTGGATTGAGAAAGATGGAAAGGATCGATGTCGCCAATATGATGTTGCGAATGTCGTTGGTCAGCATGCCCAAATCGACGCCGAGATCGGCGAGAATGAACGAAAATTCGCCGATCTGCGCCAAACCGACGCCAACTGTCAGCGCGGTGGTGAAGGAATAGCCGAACGAACGCACCACCACGAAGGCCGTGCCGCCCGTCCCTATGATCACCGCCAGCAGGGACAGAACCACCGCCACTGGCTCGCGCGCGATGACATAGGGATCGAACAACATACCAATCGACACGAAAAACAGAACCGCAAAGGCGTCGCGCAGCGGCAGCGTTTCTTCCGCCGCGCGCTGGCTGAGTTCGGATTCGGAAAGGATCATGCCGGCGAAGAATGCGCCAAGTGCCAGCGAGACGCCGAAATAGGTCGCCGCCGCAAACGCCACCACCAGCGCAATCGTTAGCACGGCAAGACGAAACAATTCGCGGCTGCCCGTATGGGCGATGTAATGCAGCAGCGCAGGGATCACGCGTTTGCCCACGGCGAACATCAGCACCGCGAAAATCGCGAGGCGCAGCATCGCGCCGCCTAGGGCACCGGCCAATGCGCCGATGCCTGCGGTTTCGCCGGATGTCATGGCCGCATAGATGGGCGGCATCACCACCAGCGCGATGATGGTCACGACGTCCTGCACAATCAGCCAGCCAAACGCCAAATGCCCGCGCTGGGAATCCAGCAAATGCGCCCCCTGCAAAGCGCGCGTCAGAACGACGGTCGAAGAAATCGACAGTGCCAGGCCAAAGGCAAACCCAGCGGCCAGCGGCCAGCCAACGGCTAGCCCAACCAACATGCCAAGCGAGATGGTCACTGCCACCTGCGCGATGGCGCCCGGAACGACCACAGTCCAAAGGGCCAAAAGGTCCTTGAGCGAGAAATGAAGACCGACGCCGAACATCAGCAAAATCAGGCCGATTTCGGCCAATTGCCCCGCCATACTGGCGTCGGCCATGATTCCAGGCGTGAACGGACCCACCACAACGCCGGCGACGAGATAGCCCACCAGGGGGGAGATTCGCAGGCGATTGGCCAGCGTCCCAAATAAGAACGCCAGGCCGATACCAACCACAAGCGTGCCAACCAAAGGTGAGACGTGCTGCATAGGAAACGGGCTCCTCGGACACGAATCTATCGTGGCCACTGGTCATTACCATACGCATAGTAGAAAGAATCTTCCGTGTACCGCACTCAGGCGAAGTCCCGGTTCAGCGAAATTCGGGTCACGAGAGCGTTAGCCGCAGGACGAAGTATCCGCCAGCGTCGGAACAAAGACCGCTTCCCGGGCTTCAGGAGGCGGCCTGGCCAGCAAAAATCGCCATTATTGTTAGTGCAGCACTTCAGCCCGACGCGCGGCCGCATTGGCTCCCGCCGCCACGGCAAACACCACCCGCCCGATGAGCCGGCCTTCCGTCGTTTCGATATCGACGCGCCATTGCCCGGCCCGCGGATTCGATTTGACGGAATAGCCGCGATAACCGCCTTCGCGGCCACCGGTGATGGGAAACTTCACCACCGATTCCTGATGCCAGGAGCGCGCGGCATCGTCATAGCGCTGCCAGATATGAACAATCTCGGTTCGCAGCTGGATCGGCGCGAATACGGCGCTGTAGACAGAAAGCCCCTCGTCCGGAGCGACACGCAAAACGGGCCGCGCGCCCGTCGTGCCATACCAACCCTGTTGCCCACCGACCGCCCGATATAAATCGCCATCCTTCGCGACCGAGTAGAAAACGCCCGCTTGCGTCAGCGCCAACGGCAAAGGCGGCAGAATGCTCGTAAAGTAAAAAACATTGATGCAGGCGTAGACACCCAGAGCTCCAAGTACGATCGCGCGCCAACCCTGCCGTATGCGTTCCGGTCCTACGCACCAAAGCACAAACACCACTGCGGAAAATAGAAGAAGCGCCGGCACGCCGCTGAGCAGAAATATTCGGCGCCCCATCGTTCCCGTCACGATCGGCACCACGAAGATCATGTAGGAAAACAGGGCGAAGAAAAGCAGCGTGCATGTAAAGGCTAGGCGGTCGCGATAGTCCCGGAACACCTCATTTCCGACAAGCATGGCGCTGAGAATGAGAAGAAAAGGCCATGACGCGGCCAGCACAGCGCTGCGCCCATAGAAAATAAGAAACGCGCTCCACAGACCGCCAAAGGCAAATTGCGTGGCCATGACGAGAAATGAATGAAGCTTCCGAAGTGCCTTCGCTGGTTCGGAACAGGAGTCGATATAATGGAGCAGCACGATGGCGCTGGTGGCGAACGTCAAATAGGCCAGCAACACGAGCTGCGTCGCGAAATGGTCAATGCGTTGAAAGAAATAATTGTCGAACGTGAACCCCGCGATCATCGCGAGAGCCGACATAAAGCGTTCGTATTTCTTGAAACGGGAAACCAACCATGCCATTCAACGGATTCCCGCGCTGACGCTAAGACTTAAGATGAACGCGGGCGCTCCCCCTACGTTCCCCTCTGCCGCCAAGCGGAATAGCGGATTAACCGCGAACTCTCGCCGCGCGGAAGGGAACCAGGCGCCGCTTTTGCTCATCCCACAAAGCGAAGCGCACGCACCGCAGGCTTTCCCAAAGCGTCACACGGCTGATGTCGCGTAGCTCGGGGTGGTCAGCCAATGCGCGCGGCAAATGATAATAGGGAATCCGGCTGTTCAAATGGTGCACATGGTGCATGCCGATATTGGCAGTGAACCAGCGCAGCACCAGCGGCAAATCATAATGCGAGCTGCCATGCAGCGCGGCTTCATGCAGATCCCAATCGGGACCGCGATCCCAACGCGTCTCGGCGAATTGGTGCTGAACATAGAACAGCCACACGCCCATCGATGCGGCCAGGATCAGGATCGGCATATGGATCAGCAAAAACGCTTTAACGCCGATCAGCCAGATCAGAAGCGATACAATGGCGGCAATGGCGGCATTGGTCGCCATCGTGCTCACCCATGGCCACCAGCCGGCACGCATCCAGCCCAGCGGCAAACGATGCTGCAACAAAAACAAATTCGCCGGCCCGATCACGAACATGACGAAGGGATGGCGATAGAGGCGATATTTGAGCCGTCCCGGGAGCGACATCGCGCGATATTCCGCCAAGGTCAGTGTCTTGATGTCACCCATGCCGCGCCGGTCGAGATCTCCGGTGGTGGCATGATGCAGCGCATGCGAACGGCGCCAGACGTCATACGGCGTAAATGTCAGAACGCCGATGACCCGGCCGATCCAATCATTCGCCAGACGGTGACGGAAAAAGGCGCCGTGCCCGCAATCGTGCTGAATCAGGAAAAGTCGCACCAGAAAACCGGCCGCGGGAATCGCCAGCAACAGCGACAGCAAATAACTATGATCCATCGTTACCCACGCAGCAGCCCATAAAGCGATGAAGGGCAACACCGTGATGATGACTTCAAGTGTGCTGCGAAGCGCATTCGGCTCGCGATAGGCCGCCAGGATTGCAACCCAATTGCGTGCCGCGTGCGAAGGGGCCGCCGAAGATGCGGCTGAGCTATCGGTTTCCAGTTTAGAATTCTTTCGCTGCGCAGCCTATCGGCTGCATGTGTCGGAATGGCAGCGCGCTGCCATGGCGAATATCGGTCCCCGCAACGCCCCGTCGCGAGCCGAAAGTTCTGGATCAGGTGATGGCACGAAAACTGCCGTTCTGTTCCAGCCATTCCAGGCGGCCGTCAGCAATGGCAAAATGCGCGCCTTCCAGCCGCAATGTCCCGTTTTGAACCCGCTCGGCGACAAACGGAAATGTCATTAACCGCGCCAGCGAAAGGCGCACGTTTTCCCGTTCGCACGCGGCATGAAGCGTTTCAGCCGGTCCCGAGCAATTCTCCACGGCAGGCCTCAAGAGCGCGATCCATGCCGCCAGAAATGGGCTGGAATCTTCAGGCGGAGCCAAGGCCGCATCGATACCGCCGCATTGACCATGGCCGAGCACCAATATGGTGGAGACGGCAAGTTTGCGGACCGCGAACTCCAGCGCCGCGGAGGTGCCGTGATAGGTTCCGCCGTGTTCACCACCCGGCTCAAACGGCGGCACCACATTGGCCACATTGCGCACAATAAACAATTCGCCCGGGCGCGCGCTGAATATCGTCGCCGGATCGACGCGGGAATCGCAACACGAAACAATCATCGTTTGCGGCTTCTGGCTGTCAGCTAACCCTTCATAGAGCGTGCGCTGCTCCGGCCAGCGCTGGGCCCGGAATTGCTGATACCCGGCTATCAAAGGATCCAATGCGCGCTCCGAGCTGAAAGCGATGCCTCTAGGGCGCTGGGTGGCTTAAGTTCATGCCCGCACGCAAGCAAAATCGCCAGGCGGCCCTGTCCAAAGGCAAAACACCCCGGGGGTGTGGCAGCCCATCGCCTTGCCACGATCCGGTCCCAAACGATAGGAATGAACCTGCTCGCGATGGAACACGCGCCCGCTTAGAGGCGCCTCTGGAGGACGCGGGAAATTGTCGTCTAATACCTTATAAAGGCTGGGAGAATTCGTATGAGCACGGTCGTTCGCAATATTCGCCGGGTGGACCCCGCGGTTGTCACCCGCTTGGGCAAGATTGGGGTCGCGACCGTCCATGAGGCGCAGGGGCGTAAAGGCCTCCTCGCCTCCTATATGCGGCCGATCTATCGCCCCTGCCATATCGCCGGCCCAGCCGTCACCTGCGAAGTTCCGCCCGGCGACAATTGGATGATCCATGTCGCGGTGGAAATGTGTCAGGCCGGCGACGTGTTGATCGTGGCCCCGACCTCTCCTTGCGAAGACGGATATTTCGGTGAGCTCCTCGCCACGTCGCTGCAGTCGCGCGGCGTACTCGGCCTCATCATCGACGCCGGCGTACGCGACGTGCGCGAGCTGACCGAAAACAAATTCCCCGCTTGGTCCAAAGCCGTGTTCGCGCAAGGCACCGTCAAAGAAACCATCGCGAATGTGAACCGGCCGATGGTCTGCGCTGGTCAGCTCATTAATCCGGGCGATCTGATAGTCGCCGATGACGATGGCGTCGTCTGCGTGCGCAAGGACGAAGCTGCCGACATCGTGCAGAAAAGCATCGACCGCGAAGAGAAAGAAGCCAAAAGCCGCAAACGCTATATTGCGGGCGAACTGGGTCTCGACATGTATGGCTGGCGTCAGCGTCTTGCCGATAAGGGCCTGAAATATGTCGATGGGCCGGAGGATTGATTGCAGAAATTCCGGTATTGCACATGTGAAGCGGCGGAGAGCGCGGCGTGACCGCGTTCTCGCGCATCGCGTTGATCGGCTTCGGTGAGGTGGGCCAAACGCTCGCTCCCGATCTGATCAAGGCTGGCGCGCATGTCTCCGCGTTCGATCTTCTCTTTGCCACACCCGATTCGGCGCCTGCGCGCGCTGCGAAATCCATTCCGGTTCGTAAGGCGTTGAGCCACGAAGATGCTGTGAACGATGCCGAATTGGTCATCGTCGCCGTGACCGCAGCCGCCGATTTAGATGCCGCCAAGCAGGTGGCGCCGCATCTGGCAAACGACGCATTTTATCTCGACGTGAATTCGGTTTCGCCCGGGATGAAGCAGGCCTGCGCCGCACATGTGGAAGCGAGCCGCGGTCGTTATGTCGAAGCCGCCGTTATGACGCCGATCAACCCGAAGGGCGTTGGCTCTTATATGTTGCTCGGCGGACCTCACGCGGCCGCCTTCATCGAACATGCGCGCCCTTTAGGCTTTATCGGCGAAGTTTTCTCTGATCGGATCGGACAGGCATCTGCCACCAAAATGTGCCGCAGCGTTGTGATCAAGGGCATGGAGGCGTTGCTCAGCGAATCCATGCTGGCCGCGCGCGCTTACGGCGTCGAGAAAACCGTATTGAATTCGTTATCCGATCTTTTGCCGGTTGGTGATTGGGACCGCGTTGCCCGCTACATGATTTCACGCGCGCTGGAACACGGGCAGCGCCGCGCCGAAGAAATGCGCGAAGCGGCAAAGACCGTCGCTGAAGTCGGCGTGATGCCTTTGATGGCGATGGCCACCGCCGAACGCCAGGATATTTCCGCGCCGCATAAGGCAGCGCTCATTCACGCAAACGATCTCGGCGCCATGTTGGACGCCATTCACCACAGTATCAAGCAAGGGGGCGCCGCAGCGCCCACAATCGCGAGGGAGTTTCCATGATTATCGACTGCCATGGTCATTACACCACCGAACCGAAGCCGCTGATCGAATTCCGCCAGAAGCAGCAGTCGGCGTTGAAGGACAAAGCCCCTCCCCCCTCGCCGGACACCGTGAAAATCACCGACGACGAATTCCGCAGCAGCATCGAAGGCAATCAGCTTCGCATTCAGCGCGAGCGCGGCACCAATCTCACCATCTTCTCGCCGCGCGCCGCCGGCATGGGACACCATATCGGCAATGAAGAAACCAGCCGCGTGTGGTCGCGCCTTTCAAATGATTGCATCTATCGCGTCACGCAGCTTTTCCCGAAGAACTTCATCGGCGTCGCCCAATTGCCGCAAAGCCCAGGCGTTGCGCCGGAAAACTGTATCCCCGAATTGGAGCGCTGCGTGAACGAGCTAGGCTTCGTCGGCTGCAATCTCAATCCCGATCCGTCCGGCGGTCATTGGACGGCGCCGCCGCTAACCGACCGCTATTGGTATCCGATTTATGAGAAGCTCGTAGAGCTCGACGTGCCGGCAATGGTCCATGTTAGCGCCTCGTGCAATCCGGCCTTCCATACCACCGGCGCGCATTACATCAACGCCGATACGACCGCCTTCATGCAGTTCATCCAGGCCGATCTCTTCAAGGACTTCCCGAAACTGAAGATGATCATTCCACATGGCGGCGGCGCCGCGCCGTTCCATTGGGGCCGCTATCGCGGTCTAGCGCAAAACCTCAACCGTCCGACACTGCCTGAAATGATGGGCGACAATCTCTATTTCGACACCTGCGTCTATCACCAGCCGGGCATCGATCTTCTCGCCAAGGTCGTGCCGGTCGATAATGTCCTGTTCGCTTCCGAAATGTTGGGCGCCGTGAAGGGCATCGATCCGACGACGGGGCATGAATACGACGACACGCGCCGTTATGTGGAAGCGTTGCCGCTCAGCGCCGCTGACAAGAAGAAGATCTTCCTCACCAATGCGCTCAAGGCCTATCCACGCCTCAAAGCGACGCTAGATAAACGCGGGATTTCGGTGAACTAAAGGATAGTCTTTCTCGATGACCAAACCCGCCAATCCGCCCTACATACCGTTTCACCCCAACCCGTCGAAACCTTCTTTCAAGGTTCCGGCGGGCGCGGTGGATGCGCATTGTCACGTCTTCGGTCCGCCAAATAGATTTCCTTACGCGCCGGAGCGCAAATACACGCCCGTCGATGCACCGAAGGAAAAGCTCTTCGCACTGCGCGACTATCTGGGCTTCGACAAGAACGTTGTCGTGCAGGCGAGTTGCCACGGCACCGACAATGCAGCCCTCATCGATGCGCTGGTGAATTCCAATGACAAAGCGCGCGGCATCGCCGTCATCGGTGAAAACACCAGCGATTCAGAGTTACAGGAGATGAACCGGGCGGGCGTGAAGGGCGTGCGGTTCAACTTCGTCAAACGGCTGGTGGATTTCACGCCGCGCGACGTATTGGAGCGCCTTGCCGCCCGCATCGCGCCGCTCGGCTGGCACATCGTTGTGTACTTCGAGATGCCGGACCTGCCGGAATTGGAATCGTTCTTCACGTCGCTGCCCACCACAGTGGTCGTCGATCACATGGGGCGGCCCGACGTGAAAAAGGGCGTCGACCATCCCGAGTTCCAGCGCTTCCTGAAGATGATGGACGCGCACCAAAATATCTGGTGCAAAGTCAGTTGTCCGGAGCGCCTCACCGTGGCTGGCGCGCCTTACGACGACGTCGTGCCCTATGCCCGCACCTTGGTGGAGCGCTTCCCCACCCGCGTCCTCTGGGGCACGGATTGGCCGCATCCCAACATGTCGGTGGAAGCGCCCGATGACGGAATGCTGGTGGACGTAATTCCGAAAATCGCCCGCACCGCGGAACTGCAAAAAAAGCTTTTGGTCGACAATCCAATGCACCTTTATTGGACGTGAGGGAATAATGCCGATCAACGCCGCCTATGAAGATATTCCCGGCACGGTCGTGTTCGACATGGACCGCGCTCGGCAGGGATATCACCTCAATATGTTCTGCATGACGTTGATGAAGCCGGAGAACCGCGTCGCTTTCAAAGCCAACGAAGCCGAATATCTGAAGCAATTCCCAATGACGGAAGCGCAGGCGAAGGCCATTCTCAGCCGCGATTGGAACGCGATGATCAATCTCGGCGGCAATATCTATTTCACCGGCAAGCTGGCAGCCACCGATGGACTTTCGTTTCAGCAAGTGGCGGCCAAGATGTCGGCGAACAGCCAAGAAGAATATCTGCAGATGATGCTCGCAGGCGGGCGCTCCGTCGAAGGCAATCGCAGCAAGTCGGAGTGGAAAAACCGTGGCTAAGATCGTCGCAGGCGTAGGCACGTCGCATGTCCCGGCCATTGGCGCCGCGCTCGACAACGGCAGAACGGGCGAACCTTATTGGAAGCCGGTCTTTGCAGGCTACGAGAAGTCTAAAGAATGGATCGCCAAGCTAAAGCCTGATGTCTGCATCGCGGTCTACAACGACCATGCCTCAGCCTTCTCGCTGGAGATGTTTCCAACTTTCGGCGTTGGCGCCGGCGAAGAGTACCCCATTGCCGATGAAGGCTGGGGTCCGCGCCCCGTGCCGCCGGTCAAGGGCCATCCAGATCTCGCCTGGCACATCATCCAGTCCGTGGTGCAAGACGATTTCGATCTTTGCATCTGCAACAAGATGGCCGTCGATCACGGCCTCTCCGTGCCGCTGTCTGTAATGTTCGGCCAGCCATCTGAGTGGCCCTGCCCGATCATTCCTGTGATCGTGAATGTCGTGGTCTATCCCGTGCCCACCGGCAAACGTTGCTACATGCTGGGCAAAGCGATCCGCAAAGCCGTCGAGTCCTTCGATAAGGATCTGAAGGTCGTCATTTTCGGAACCGGTGGCATGTCGCATCAGCTCGCTGGTCAGCGCGCCGGACTCATCAACAAAGAATTCGACAACCGCTTCCTCGACAATCTCGTGCACGATCCCGCTGCCAATCTCGACATCACCCATCTCGAATATTTGCGCGAAGCCGGCGCCGAGGCCATTGAGCTCGTGATGTGGCAGGTGATGCGCGGCGCGCTTGATGACGAGGTGAACGAAATTCATCGTTTCTATCATGTGCCCGCCTCGAACACGGCCGTTGGGCACATCATCCTAGAGAACAAAAAATCATAATCGTTTGAGGAGACTCTCATGAAAATCTGCGTCGCCGGACAAGGCGCTTTCGGTCAGAAACATCTGGACGCGCTGAAACGCATTGATGGCGTTGAGATCACCTCGCTGATCGGCGGCAATCCGGCAGGCAGCGAAGAGGTCGCCAAGAAATACGGCATCAAGCATTGGGGCAACGATCTCGGTGAAGGCATCAAACGCGCCGACGCCGTCATCCTCACCACACCGACCAAACTGCATTTCAGCCAAGCCGAGCAGGTGATGCGCGCCGGTAAACATGTACTCATCGAGATTCCGATTGCCGACACAGTGGAAGAATCCGAACGCATCGCCGAGATCGCCAAGGAAACCGGCGTCATCGCCATGGCCGGCCATGTCCGCCGCTTCAATCCCAGCCATCAATGGATCAATCGCCGCATTCGCAAGGGCGAACTCAAGATCCAGCAAATGGATGTGCAGACCTATTTCTTCCGCCGCACCAATAAGAACGCCGCCGGAAACGCCAGAAGCTGGACCGACCATCTTCTCTGGCACCACGCCTGTCACACGGTGGATTTGTTCATGTACCAGACCGGCGAAGACGTAATCGATTGTTACGCCGTGCAGGGCCCGAAGGATCCCAACCTCAACATCGCGATGGATATGGGCATTCTGCTCAAGACCAAATCGGGCGCCCTCTGCACGTTGTCGCTATCATTCAACAACGATGCGCCGCTCGGCTCTTACTTCCGCTACATCTGCGATAACGGCACCTACAACGCCTATTACGACGATCTCGTCGACGGCAAGAAGAACCCGATCGACGTGTCCAAGCTCGATGTCTCCATGGACGGCATCGAGTTGGAAGACCGTGAATTCATTGCCGCCATCAAAGAAAAGCGCCAACCCAACGGTTCCGTTGAACAGGTCCTGCCCTGCATGCGCGTGCTCGGCAAATTGGAAAAGATCATCGATCCGAAGCGCGAAGCCCACGCCTAAACGAGAACGTCATGCAGCAAAGACAACTCGGTCCTTTCAAGGTTTCCGCCATCGGCCTCGGCTGCATGGGATTGTCGCATGCCTACGGCACTGCGCCGGATGCGAAGACGGCTGCCGATGTGCTGCTAAAGGCTCTCGACCTCGGCTACACGCATTTTGACACGGCGGCGCTTTATGGTTTTGGCGCCAATGAAACGCTTATCGGGAATGTTCTGAGCAGCCGGCGCAGCGAATTCACGCTGGCCAGCAAATGCGGCATGGATAAAGGCCCGAGCGGCGGGCGCGAGATCGACGGTCGCCCAGAGACCTTGCGCAAAACTTGTGAAGCAGCGCTGCAACGCCTCAAAACCGATATGATCGACCTCTATTATCTGCACCGCTGGGACAAGAGAATTCCGGTGGAAGAGACCATCGGCGGCCTCGCTGCTTTGGTGAAGGAAGGGAAAATCCGCACCATCGGCATGTCGGAGGTTTCCGCCGCCACCATTCGCAAAGCGCACGCCGTTCATCCGCTCGCCGCTGTGCAGACCGAATATTCGCTGTGGACTCGCAATCCGGAAATCGCCGTTCTGGAAACGTGCAAAGAATTGGGCATCGCCCTCGTGGCGTTCAGCCCGCTGGCGCGCGGCTTCCTGCCCGGCACGTTGCGCGACATGTCGGGCCTGCCCGCCAAAGATATTCGCATTCCGCACCCGCGCTTTCAGGGCGAAAACTTCACGCGCAATCTGAAATTGCTCGATGGATTTGCGGCCTTAGCGCGTGAGAATTCCTGCACCATGGCGCAGCTCGCGCTTGCCTGGCTTCTTGCCCGCGCGCCCCACATTCTGCCGATTCCAGGCACCACGCGCCTTCATCACTTAAAGGAAAACGCCGCCGCCGACGCGGTGAAGTTAAGCACCGGCGCAATGGAAAAGTTGGAAGCGCTGATAAACCCGAGAACGGTTTCGGGCCCGCGCTATCCCGCTTCCACCCTTCCCGAAATCGACACCGAAGACATGTATGCGCTGGTTGCCGGCCGGTAATTTGCTTTCCTTCGCAGGCGCGCGGGCATGAAACACCGCATCCTGGTCGAAGGCTGGCGCTTCTTCCCGCATTCCTATGCCATCGTGAACATGTTCCAGTTGTTGGCTTTAGCGCGGCGCGAGGATGTCGAGCTTTACGTTGCAGATGCGAGCATTCCTTTCTCGCATTGGCGGGAAACGCGCGGTTTATTGAGCGCCGCCGATGAAGCCGCGCTTGCCGCACTACCCCACGGCGATCCGCGCGAAGCCTACGATGTTCACTTCCATATTGGCTTTCCCTACGAATTCCGGCGCTCGGCTTCGAAGCGAACCGCAACCTTCATCACGTCTGAATTCGGCGGCGTGCCCTCGGCGCATTTTGCCGGCACGCCCGATTTTAAGGCCCTCGCGAAGGCTGACGACTTTGTCGCCATTACACCTTCTAATTGGGCGGCAGGGGCATGTTACGCGCGCGGGCTCTCGCAGCATTCCGTCGCGGTGGTGCCGCACGGCGTGGAACCCAAGATTTTTCATCCCGATGGAGAGGCTCGCGCCGCCACGCGCGCGAAGCTGAACCTAAATGGCTTTGTCTTTCTCAATGTAGGCGCGCTGACACCCAATAAGGGTATCGAAACTTTGCTGCATGCTTTTGGCGCGGTGGCGCAGTTGCGGCCCGAAGCGCGCCTCCTGCTCAAGGGCCTCGACCCTCTGCACAATTCGCGAACGCGCCTGCGCGCAGAAGTGGCAAAGCTCCCAGCAGCCATTCGCCAGAGCGTCCTGGAAAAGACGCTCTATATTGGCGACTCATGGTCGTTCGAAGATATGGCCGCGCTCTACCGTGCCGCCGATTGCTATGTCTCGCCCTATCATGCGGAGGGCTTCAACATTCCGGTGTTGGAAGCAGCCGCCTCCGGCTTGCCGCTGATCTGCACGCGCGGCGGCCCGACAGAGGATTTCGTCACCGAATATTTCTGTCGCAAAATCGAAAGCACGCGCCAGAATGTAAGTTTTGAAGACGTGCCCGGCGTCCAGCTGATGCCGAAACTTGATCATCTCGTGAAGCTGATGCTCCCCGCCATCGATGACGAAGCCTGGCGCCGCGCCGCCTCGTCCGCCGCCGTCACACACACGCACACACATTTCAACTGGGATGCTGTGGCGTCGAAACTTGTTGACGCATTCACCGCGTAAAGCACTCGACCATCACTGTGGGCGGTATTCATTCCAGCGAATAGCTTCTCGCAAGAGCTCGGTAGCATTCTCAAGCTCGAGCTTATCTTTGATGTTGGCGCAATGCGCCTGCACCGTCTTGATGCTGATCTGCAGTCGTTTGGCGATACCGCGGCTATCGGCGCCAGTGCCGAGAAGCTGGAAAATCTCCAGCTCCCTATCGCTTAGGCGTTCAACAACCGGCCCGGGCGGAGGCGCGCGGCCCTCGCCGAACTTTTCCGTGAAAGACGCCGTCACGGACGCGCTAACGGCCAGCTTGCCGTGAAGAACCTTGTAGATGGCCTCAATAATGCGATCGGCAGTTTCGCGCTTCATGACGAATCCGCGCGCACCGGCGCGAATGGCGCGCTCGGCGTAGACGCGCTCGTCATGCATCGAAAGCACAATCACGCGTAAATCCGGCTGTGTGCTGCGAATCTTCTTGATGAGCTCAAGGCCCGAACTTTCGGGCAATGAAATATCCACGATCGCCAGATCGGGCTTGGTGGCTTCGATGCGCCGCAACGCTTCGGAGACATTGTCCGCCTCGCCGCAAACGACGAGGTCGGATTGCTCTTCGATCAATTGTCCGAGCCACAACCGCACCAGCGGATGGTCGTCCACCAGGAATATTTTGGATTGACGGTTAAGCATGGCGAGCGAGCTCGACAAAAGGCTGCGGCAAATGGCAATTGATGATCGTGCCCTTGCCGGGCCGAGATTCCATGCCAAATCGCGCGCCGATCAATTGGGCACGCTTGGCTATGATGCGAAGGCCTAGGCCGTTTTTTAGGGGCGCCGGCAGTGAAAATCCCACGCCGTCATCGCTCACCCGCAAAACGATCCCGTCGTCGTCTGCCTCCAGCGAAAGAACAATGTTTTTGGCCTGACCATGTTTGATCGCGTTGCTTTCGGCCTCCTGCGCAATCCGATAAAGATGCTCGGCGACAGCTATGTCGGAAACAAGAATGGGCACGTCGCACTCGAACCGGCACGAAACCTTGAAAAGATCGCTCGCGCCTTTCACAAAATCTTGCAGCGCTTGCATGAGGCCGCCCGCATGCATTTCGACGGGCTGCAAACCTTTCGCCAGTTTGTGCGACAGCGTTATGCCTTCCTCGATCAAGGAAACCGCTCTTGCGGCTTGCTCCGCTTCGGGAAGCCCGCGTTTCAGAAGCTGCATGCGCAGAAGCTGAACGGCGAGCGAGGTTCCTGTCAGATGCTGGCCAAGTCCGTCATGCAGATCGGAGCCGATACGGCGGCGCTCACGTTCGCCGACCTCGAGCAATTCCCGCTCAAGCCGTTCTAGCTCCGCCGTTCGGGCGAGAACGCGGCCCTCCAAATCGCCGGTCAGTGTTCTGATGTAAAAGAGCATACCGATAAACGCGTAATAGAATGCGAGCCGGATCATCGAATTCCAAACCGGAACCAGCCAGCTCGTATATCGCGCGCCCGTAGCAAAATCGCCGGTAACCCACAACGCGACGCTGACGATAGCAAGCGCGTAAGCCCAAATCGGTCCGGCATACCAAGTCGCCAGCGCGATGGGAAAAACATAGATGATCGACCAGGAAATCTCATTGCCCGAGAGATAGTCCAGGCAACCGATCAGCAGCGTTCCTGCCAATGCGACTAACGCCACTGTTCGCGGCGATTGCGCGCGAATCCATTTGGTCCAATTGCAATTCATCTATCCCGATTGCCCTTGCAACAGAGCCCGGCATGCCGGTCTTTCAGCCTCACCGCGCAGAATAGCGCAAGCATGAGAGAAAGGCCCGCGCGGTGGCAGGGCAGGTTTTGGCATCTGCCAAAACACTGCCCGCTTGGCGCCACCACCCCGCCAACGTCAAGACGTTGCGCCGTTCTTGGGAACGGAAACGCCTTGACGGTTTTGTGCCCAACAGGCTTCGACGGATCCAACGCAAATTGGCCGCTCTTTCCCGTAGGAAACAGTCTCAACCCGATTGAAGTTCACACCCTTACTCACCAAATATTCCCGCACCGCCGAAGCACGGCGCGCGCCCAGCGCAATGTTGTATTCCCGCGTGCCACGCTCGTCGCAGTGGCCTTCAACGGTAATTGTCACACCGGGATACGAGCTCAGCCAATTGGCTTGCTTGTCGAGCGTCGCCATAGAGTCCGGCGTAAGATCGAAAGCATCGTAATTGAAAAAGATGTTCTCGCCGGCTTTCTCTCGAAAATCTTCTAAGCTGCCGGGAACGATGCGTGCAGGCATCGCGATGCCGTTAGGCCCGGCATTCGCCGCCTGAACATTCAGTTGCGGCGTGGCCGCTTCGCCTTGCGCCGCGACGTCAACAGGTTTTGAAGCGCAAGCAGCGCAGAGCACGAGGACCGCGAAAGCAGAAGCGACAGATGTGCTCTTGATCGACAGCATTGAACTCTCCCGCGAACATCTCTTGCTTTGTGGCGGGAAATACGGGCATGCGCTATCGGGCCAAATCCTATATAGACGCTCGCGAATTTGAGCGGCCGCCTCTAGGTGTTAGGCGCATGCAGAGGCGAACTTCCCTCCGAAGCGGAAAGCTCCAGTGTAGCCAGCGCTTTCTTTAGGGTGTCCGCGGAAGCAAGCAGTGCGGCCTGTTCCGCCGCAGTGAGATCGGGTGCAAGGATACGTTCGGCACCCGCAGCGCCCAAGATGCACGGCAAGCTCAGAAAAATATTCGACACGCCGTATTGTCCGGTCAGCATGACAGATACGGGCAACACCACTTTTTCATCGCGCAAAATTGCTTCGCATATGCGGACGGTGGCGGTGGCGACGCCAAACGAAGTGAAGCCCTTGCCCGCTACAATCCGATAACCGGCCTGCCTGACGTCTTCCGCCAGTTCGGCATGCGCGGTCGTGCGCCCAGCCTCGTCAAATTGTTCTAGAGCGAGCCCGCCGATCCTCACGGTGGAGAAAGCCGCAACCTCGCTGTCGCCGTGCTCACCCAGGACATCACCTTCCACGGATGCGGGCGCCACGCCAAGTCGCGAAGCGAGCAACTGCCTCAGGCGGCTTGTGTCCAGCAACGTGCCGGTTCCAATGACGCGCCCGGCGGGCAATCCGGCGGTGCGCGCAGCAATCAGCGTCATCAGGTCGACAGGATTGGCAGCGACGACGATCACGCCCTTTAAATCCCGCATCGCAAAGCTGCTTCACGCAGCCCGCAACGATGCCGGCACTTTGCGTCGCGACCGACAAGCGCGTCTCATGCCCATGTGTGGCAGCGCCCGCTGTAATGATGGCGATGCGCGCGCTAGCAGCGTCTTCATATGTGCTGGCCCATATCCGCGCTGGTCGCGCCAATGCGTTGGCATGTGAAAGATCGGTGGCTTCCGCTTCCGCAAGCGCGGCATCGCGGTCGATCAGGACAATTTCCCGGAACAACGCCCTCAGCATGAGGGCATAGGCCGTGGTTGCGCCGACATGGCCGGCGCCGATAATTGCAACGCGCTCGCGCGTAGACATACTGGCCCTTCCTGTGCTGCTGGAACAGCATAGTAGCACGGTGACATGTATTTCGTTCGGTTGATTGACGCCCCGTGCGACAATGCTGGACGCTCCCAATACATCCGCATCTGCGCTAAGTGTGCGGTCAGCGTGGATATGGGAGTGCGCGAGTTCCTGGTTGATCGTTTGAAACATCGAAGAATATGCACTTAAAACAACAGCATAGATTTTGTGTCGCGCCGATGATGGATTGGACAGACCGGCATTGCCGTGTCCTCCATCGCCTCCTGTCGCGTCACGCGCTTTTGTATACCGAGATGGTTACCGCCGACGCGGTGTTGCGGGGCAATCGCGAACGTCTTCTCGGTTTCTCGCGGCAGGAAAAACCGGTGGCATTGCAACTCGGTGGTTCGGAGCCGGAGAAGCTCGCAGAGGCGGCACGCATCGGCGAGGAGTTCGGCTATGACGAAATCAATCTCAATGTCGGTTGCCCCTCCGACCGCGTACAAGCGGGACGCTTCGGCGCCTGTCTGATGCAGGAGCCGCAATTGGTCGGCGATTGCGTGGCAGCGATGCGCGCGGCGGTGTCCATTCCGGTGACCGTGAAATGCCGCATCGGGGTCGATGATCAGGATCCAGAGGTAGCGCTCTTCGCGCTCGTCGAAACCGTGTCGCGCGCCGGCACGACTATGTTTGCCGTCCACGCGCGCAAGGCGCTGCTGGCCGGCCTGTCACCCAAAGAAAACCGCGATGTGCCGCCGCTGAACTACGAACTCGTCTATGCGCTGAAGCGCGCCCGCCCAGACCTCCTCGTTGTGATCAATGGCGGCATCGCCACGCTCGACGAAGCCGAGACCCATTTGCAGCATGTTGACGGCGTCATGCTGGGCCGCGCCGCCTACCAGACGCCGGCGCTGCTGGCCGATGTTGACGCGCGGTTTTTTGGTTCCGCGCCCTGCGACCTGGATCAGGTGGTGGAAGTCTTCCTCTCTTATGTCGCGGAGGAACTCGGCAAGGGTGTTCCGCTGAACGCCATGACCAAGCACATGCTGGGGCTCTTTCACGGCCGCCCGGGCGCCCGCCTCTTTCGGCGGCATTTGAGTGAAAACGCGACGCGGCCCGGCGCCAACTTGCAAATTTTGCGCGATGCGTTGTCTTATCTCGCAAGTGCGAACGAGGATGCCGCATAGTCCAAAACTGACGGGTTTGTAACTATATTTCCCGCGGAGCCTTGTTCCAAAGGGCCCGATGGCCTATGTTGCCTTTACGTGACGGCGTCTCGTCAGATGATGCGCACTGTGTGAATCCGACTCGCAGTCGCGCGCCTGGACCAGACAGCCTCTCCTGATGATCAGCGTCTCCTCGTGCGTTTGAGCATTTCGCTCAGCCGCAATCCGATGCACAGGAGCAATCATAATGGCTATCGGGACTGTAAAGTTTTTCAATGCATCCAAGGGCTTTGGCTTCATTTCGCCGGAAGGCGGAGCCAAAGACGTGTTCGTGCACGCCACTGCCGTTGAGGCCGCCGGAATGCGGTCGCTTTCGGAAGGCCAGCGCGTTCAATTCGATATCCAGCCTGACGCACGCGGCAGCAAAGCCGTCAATCTGCGCAGCGCTTAAGTATCGTTTGTTGCAAGAGAGCGGGCGCATTGCGTCCGCTCTTTTGTCTTGGCCCGCAACATCCATTCGAGGTGCACATGAGCAACCACGGCGTAGGATCAAGCGCGCGCAGCGTACGCGGTCGTGACGAGAAGGCCGCAGCCCTGGACGTCTTCGTAAAAGACTCCTTGGCAAAGGAACGGGCCGTCGCCACGGCGAAAATGAATAAGCTCAAAGAACTTCGCCTGGCGAAGGAAATCTCCGAGGAAGCCGCCTCTGTTCCCGCGCCCCCGGCCCCTCCGAAGAAAAAGCCGCTTAAGCGGGCGCCCCGCGGCTGAAAACCTATTTGGTGGTTCGCGGTACCTCGCGTCTCTTGACGCGTGTCTCTTGACGATGGGCAGCCCGATATCGATCTTCCTGCTGCTATGAATATCGCAGGCGCGTCAGCGCAACTCTTTCCATTCGACAACAGCTATGCGCGCCTGCCCGATCGCTTTTACGCGCGCCATTTGCCGACCGTGGTCGCCGCCCCTCGTCTCATCCGCCTCAACATCGCGCTCGCGCGCGAGCTTGGGCTCGATCCGGAAAAGCTCGCCACGCAAGAAGGCGTCGAGATGCTCGCGGGCAATCGCATTGCGGAAAACAGCGTGCCGCTAGCTACCGCTTATGCCGGCCATCAGTTTGGGTCCTTCGTGCCGAAGCTTGGCGACGGGCGGGCAATCCTTCTCGGTGAAATCATCGGACGCGACGGAATTCGCCGCGACGTGCAGCTCAAAGGTTCGGGCCCGACGCCGTTCTCACGACGTGGCGATGGGCGCGCCGGTCTCGGGCCGGTTTTGCGCGAATACATCATCAGCGAAGCCATGGCGGCGCTCGGCATTCCGACAACCCGCTCCCTCGCCGCCGTAGCAACCGGCGAAACGATCATGCGCGAAATGCCATTGCCTGGCGCTGTGCTCACGCGCATCGCTTCCAGCCATATCCGCGTCGGTACGTTTCAATATTTCGCAGCGCGTGAAGACACTGAAGCGCTGCGCCAGCTTTCCGAACACGTCATCGCACGTCACTATCCGGAGGCCGGGCGCGCCGGCAATCCCGTCCGCGCCATGCTGGACGCCATCATCGCGCGTCAGGCGGATTTGATCGTCAAATGGATGCTGGTTGGTTTCATTCACGGCGTCATGAACACTGACAACATGTCGATCGCCGGCGAAACGATCGATTACGGCCCCTGCGCATTCATGGATTTCTACCATCCCGGAACCGTCTACAGCTCGATCGATGAGATGGGCCGTTATGCCTATGGCAACCAGCCCCATATCGCCCAGTGGAACCTTGCGCGACTGGCCGAAGCGCTTCTTCCATTGCTCGGAAAAACACGCGACGCGGCGATCATCGAGGCGCAAGCCGCTCTGGATGGTTTCGCCACGCGTTTCGAATTCGCCTATGCCCAGGGCTTCGCCCGCAAACTCGGCTTCGGCAATGTGGGTCCGGATGAAATTACTCTGGTTACCGACCTTCTTTCCCTGATGGATGCGGAAGGCGCCGATTTTACGCTGACCTTCCACCGCCTCTGCGACTCTACCGACGGCCCCCAAAACGACGCCGTGCTCCGCGCCGGCCTAAGCGATGCGGTGGGCATCGACGCCTGGTTGGAGACATGGCGGACGCGCCTCGCTCAGGACGGCATGGCCGCGACCACGCGCCGCGCTATGATGCGCGCCGCAAACCCGGCTTTCATTCCGCGCAATCATTTGGTCGAAGAAGCCCTCGCCGCCGCAAATGATGGGGATTTCTCGCCTTTTGAAACCCTCTTGGAGGTGCTTTCCCGCCCCTTCGAAGACCGGCCTGAATATGCGGCCTATGCGGCGCCACCCCGGCCCGACCAGATCGTGCAGCAGACCTTCTGCGGCACCTAAGCGCCAATTCGGCGGAATCAACTTAGGGCGCCCTTTCCGGCACCCGGCCAGCTTCCCCGGACCTAAAAAATGACTAATGTGCAGCCCCGTTGGTGGACCACCGACGCTTGAGAGAGGAATTGCCGTAATGAAGTCCAGGGAGCCAACCCTCAACGAACGCATGGCCATGGCCGCCAAGGCCAAACAGGCCCAGCTCGAAAAGGCACGCGCCATTGCTTCCGCGAACAAAGAAGGTCTCGCCGAGCGGCAAGCGGAGCGGCTTGCGACTGCCGCGGCGCGCGATGCCCGGCTTGCGGAACGCAAGCTCGCCAAAGAGCAAGAATTGGCGGAACGCACCGCGCGCGAAGCGGCCGACGCTGAAGCGCGCAAGATTGCCGATGCAGAGCGCGAAATTCGTGAGAAGGCGCTTGCCGCCGAGCGCGCTGCCGCATTTGAAGCCGAACGCACCGAACGTCTCGCGCGTGATGCCGCCAAGGAAATCGAACGCAAAGCCGCGCGCGACGCGCGCTATGCCGCCCGCAAGGCGCGCAAAGGCTGACGGCTTTTAAGCTTTATCGACTTTCGCCTTTTCAACGTGCATGCTGCCGCAATCGTCGGCATGCGCACGCAACAAGTGCCATTGGCAGTAAATTGCCGCCCGCGCTGGAGGAATATAATGGCCCGCACACCGAATTATGCTTTTGAACGGCGCCAACGCGAATTGGACCGCGCGGCAAAAAACGCCAAACGTGAAGAAGAAAAGAAGCGTCGCAAGGGCGAAGCGCCCGTCGCTGAACCGGAATCGGAAAAGCCTGCCGAGGGCTAATCCGGCGCCTTTATGATCATCCGATAGCAATCAAGGCTGCGGCTCTGGAATTCATACGTGGCGCCCCAGAGATAGAGGCGGAATCGCCGGAAATTGAATTCGCCGAAACGGGCTATCAACGCCTCGCGATGCGTATCGAAATTTATCGCCCACTGCCGAAACGTCAGAAAATAGCTGTGGCGGTCATTTAGGATTTCCATCACTTCCAGTTTGGTCTGCGCGAGCTTGTCGAGAAAATCGTGGAGCACCAGGAAGGAATGATTTCCGCCATAGATATATTTGACCATAAATGACGACAATTCATATTTCTTGATGCAGGCGCTGCCATCTAGAAAAATGAATTTGCCGGGTTTGATGAGTGTCGCGAATTTATCCAACACGGCTTTGTAATCGGGCAAATGTTCGATCACGCCCATGATGACAATGGCGTCGTATTTCCGCTCGGTCTGGTATTCCAACAGATCGGAATTGATCAGCTCCCAATCGTAACCCAATTCTTTGGCGCGTCCGTTCAGGTAGGATATCGAGGTCGCTGAAATCGAAATGCCGGTGCACTTCACGCCGCGTTTCGAGGCGAATTCAAACCACGCGCCCCAGCCCGGTCCGATCTCAAGAATATGGTCGCCCGGTTTCAACCCAAGCTTCTGGTAGCAATATTCGAACTTCCGCAATGTCGCGACATCCAGCGTCTCGTCGTCGCTCTCGTACACGCCTTGCGTATAGCAAGGTGTCTTGGCGTCGAGAAAGGCCAGGAAGAATTCCGGATCGATGTCGTAATGCGCGGCAATGGCCTGGCGATTGGTGCGCACCTGCCCGAACAAAAAGGGCAGAATAAAGCGCCACGCCGCCGTCACCAGATGAAAATCCTTCATCGCATGACGAAGCTCGAACGGGCGCACCATGTCGCCGTCGAGGTCGATGTCGCCGGCCAGATAGGCTTCGGCGAACCGCCCCTCGTCCAGACTTGTGACGGCGTTCAGTGCGTTTTTGTTCCGTAGCGTGATGCGAAAACTCGGCGGCCCTTTTCCGAAATGTTCGACCGACCCATCAGGAAGGAAAACATCGAAGGGCACGGGCATGTCGGAAAATTGACGGGCGAAGCGCCCCAAGAATGTGGGCTTCGGAGGCGATGCCGGCGCGGCATTCCATTCTTGCTGGCGGTCGATTTCAGCGTCACGCATCGCGGCCCCCATTCAGTTGGACCGCGAACGAAGCGGCCGATAGTTACAAATCACCTCGTCCAGCTTCACGCGTTGGCTACGTCCTTCTCGCCAACACATTCACCCTAGCACTAGGGACGGACGGGAGGGAGTCGCCGCACGGAAGAAACAGGCTCGGGAAATGCCTTTTATTCGCGCAAATTTGCGCACTTGGCCCAGCCTGGGCCAAATGGCAGCGCCGATAGAGCGACAAGCGAACGCTAAATCTTTTGGTCGTATTCGCCGACTTCTTTGCGCTTGGACAGCCGCCCATCGATATCGGCAAACATGCCGCGCATATGCTCTTCGGAGGTTGGGCTTTCCACCACGACCACCAGCGACGGCTTATTCGACGACGCGCGCACCAATCCCCATGTGCCGTCTTCCAACGTCACGCGCACACCATTGACGGTGACGAGTTTGGCAATCGACAGCCCCATGATTTTATCGCCGCGCGCGGCCGCATCCTGAAACTCTTTTATCGTTTCATCGACGACGCGGTATTTGTCGTTGTCTGGACAATACGGCGCCATGGTCGGCGAGCCCCAGGTCTTGGGCAATGTCTGCATCAATTGCGAAACCGTCTTGCCGCCTGCACGGTCCAGCATTTCGAGAACCGCGATGGCCGCAACGATGGAATCGTCATAGCCGTGCCCGACCGGCGGATTGAAGAAATAATGCCCGCTCTTTTCGAATCCCGCGACGGCGCCAAGCTCAGACGTGCGCCGCTTGATGTAGGAATGGCCGGTCTTCCAATAATCGACCGTCACACCGTTCGTCTTCAGCACCGGATCGACCTCGTAAATGCCGGTCGATTTCACGTCGACCACGAAAGTCGCATTCGGCGTGCGCGACGAGAGATCGCGCGCAAGCAACACACCGACTTTGTCGGGGAAAATTTCTGCGCCGGTGTCATCGACAACACCGCAGCGATCCCCGTCGCCGTCAAAGCCCAACGCAAGTTCAGCGCCGTGGGCGTGAACGGCGGCGCCCATCGCGTGCAGCATATGCAGATCTTCAGGATTGGGATTGTATTTGGGGAAATTCCAATCCAGCTCCGCGTCCATGGGCACGACATCCGCGCCGATGCGCCGCAAGGCCTCCGGCGCAAACGCGCCGGCAGTACCGTTGCCGCACGCCGCCACAACACGGATCGGCCGCGATAAGCGATGGCCCTTCGTAACCGCCGCAAGATAGCGCTCGCGCATATCAGGAATGCTTGTGTAGCGGCCGCCAGCGCGCGGCTTCCCGGTCGCTCCAAGCACGATGTCCTTAAGGCGATTGATCTCGTCGGGGCCAAATGTCAGCGGACGCTGCGCGCCCATTTTAACGCCGGTCCATCCATTCTCATTATGGCTGGCAGTCACCATGGCGACGCATGACGCGTCGAGATCGAACTGCGCGAAATAGGCCACCGGCGAAAGCGCCAGCCCGATGTCGTGGACATCGCATCCGGCTTCCATCAGCCCGACAATCAGGGAATGTTTTATGGACTGCGAATAGGACCGATAGTCGTGGCCGACAATCACTTTCGGTACGACGCCGCGCTCATGAAAATATGTGCCGAGGCCCAAGCCTAATGCCTGAATGCCGAGAAGATTGATCTCCTTCTCAAACAGCCAGCGCGCGTCATATTCGCGAAAGCCATTGGCGGTGACGAGCGGCGTGGATTCATACGCCAGGGTGTTGGGAACAAGATCGCTGCGCGGTGTCAGAAGCATAAGACCAATCCATTGGATTTCTGTTGCCCAGATTTAGCGTCATCGGGCGTCACCTTCATAACGCATTGGGCGTAAATTTCCCTTTATTTCGGCGTCATGCCTGCGGAACCCTCGACCAAAACGAAAAAAGCGCCGGTGGGGTGCCACTGGCGCTTCGCTCAGGCAAAATCAGCCTTATCAGTGATAATCGTGGTCGATGGCGAAACGCAGCGAATTGGTGAACCGGATGACCTGCGACGAATTGGGCTGCCCGTGCTCCGGCAGCACCGTCGCCTCGATAATGTAGAGCCGGCCCTTGGTAAACAGGCAGGCCGTTTGGCGGCGGCCTTTATTATCGGCGAGGTCAACGCTGACGAGGCGGCCATAGACTGCATTGATCCCGCCTTCGACGCGGTTCGTCATATTCGCCAGCGGCGTTCCCGCCTCTTCGGCATCGAACACGCATTCGCCCATCAGGCTCGCGCTTCTGGCGACGAATTCCAGCTTCTGCAGATCGGCCACCGTCATTTTGTAGACGATCATGTCGACCTCGACCTGAAAAATGTCCGCAGGCACGCCTTCTTTTCCGACGACTTCGGTCTTGTACTCGCCCTTGGTGCGGGTCGGTTCTGCCGGCCATTCTTTGCCGACGCCTAGGTCAGGATAGACAACTTCATGCCATTGCGCGGCCGCAGGGCCGCAAGCCAAAATCAGTGCAGTCATTGCTGCAAGTGTCATCGGTACTAGGCGCATGCGAATTCTCCCCGGTTATATAATTTGGGTAGGCGTTAGTGCTCGCCTTCCATGTTGAAGCTCATCGAATTCGTGAAGCGTATCGCCAGTGGCGAATTCATTTGCCCGTGCTCCGGCCGTACCGTCGCTTGCACGATATAAAGATTGCCCTTGGTAAAAAGACACGCAGTCTGCCGGCGCCCTTTCTTGTCGGCCAAATCCACCGAAAGCAGGCGGCCATAGACGGCTTTCGCACCAGGCTCGATGCGCGTGGTCATGTTGGCCAACGGCTCGCCCTCGTCCTCGGCCATGAACACACATTCGCCCATGATGCTCGCACTGGCATCGAGCTTGTCCTTCAACGGCACCACGGTAAGTACGTAATCGATGTTGTCTTCACTCATGCTGAGGCGCGTTGCCTTCGCAGTTCCCGCGACAGGCGTTTTGTATTCGACGATTTCTCGTTTTGGTTCACCGGGGAATTCTTTAACCACGCCGAGATCGTCGTATTTGTGCTCGACCCATGCGGCGGAAGCCGGCAACGACATACCGAAAACAGCCACTGCGGACGCAAACGCCATCGCAACAAGACGCATCAATCTCTCCCTGGTTCTGCCCTGATACCGCCGGTTCCCGGCTTGTTTGGGGCGGACCTTGCCACAATCAAGCCGTGTTGTCTTCGCCGCCGCGCGCGTTACGCCCGGCTTCCACGACACTCTCAGCGATGTGAATTTGGCTCTGCTGCAAGCGCGATGGGGACGAAAAAGCCTGCCGCCCCGCGCTAAACATTATTCACATAATATTCTATGTTGAATAACGAAATTGAGAGCTTGTTTGCACTGTTGCGCGGGGCTTACGCACATTTAACCCCTGGTTAAAGGCGGACACCCATCCTGCCCCCGACACAACACCGGGGTACCCATGGCCAGGGCGCAGTTCCACAAGAACCAGCGCGTATTCGTTCGCCCCGTCGGCACCTGGGCATTGATCGAACGCGTCGTTCCGCACTGGACCAAGGGCCTAAACGAGCCCATCCGTATTTTCTATGATGTCGGATTGGGGCGCGAATTCGGCGCCGATGAACTGCAGTCCGAATTGACCTTCGAGCAACCGACCGCGACGGAAACCGAAGAGTGGCGCGTCATTCGCGCGCGCAACAAATGGCAGTCGAACGAAGAGACGGCGTTGCATCCCTACCCCGGCACCTACCCTGTGCTTATCACCGGGGAAAACGAATGGGGCGGTTGGCGCGTTCCGGGCGCCGAATATGCGCTGTCTCCCACCCGCATTGAGCGCCAGGCACGCATAATGGGATGCGCGCCGCGGATGGCCGCATTGATCAAGGAGCTGTCGGAGCTTTCGAAGATACCGGTGACGGAAATACCTCCGGCCTTCCAAGGGCTGATCGGTAAGAGTCGCGAAATTGTCGCCTATCTCAACCACGCGCTGGAATAGCGTCAAACCGGCTGCGGTTCTTCCAGCTTAGAAGCCTTTCAAACCAATCCCAAATCTTGGGAATTGACATTCCTGCCACTCCCCCTCCTCTTTACCGGCATAAGAGCCAATAAGGGGGCGTGGATTTGGACATTCTGGATATTCATCCGCACATCATCTCCACCGACGAAAAGCGCTATCCGCGCGCGCCCATCGGTGGCAACCAATCGGACTGGTCTGCCGAACGCCCTACCAGCATCGATCAAATGATTGCGGCGCAAGACAAAGCCGGCGTGCGCAAAGCCGCGCTGGTGCAAGCTTCGACGTGTTACGGACACGACAGCTCCTATGTGGCCGATGCCATTGCCGCCCGTCCCGACCGTTTCACCGGCGTATTTTCCTGCGACATCATTCAGCCCAATGCGACAGTGGAAATGAACCGCTGGATCGGCAAAGGCATGACCGGCATGCGCGTCTTCACCACCGGCAGCACGATGCCAGGACAAGCCGATTGGCTCGACTCACCGGAGACGTTTCCCGCTTGGGCGCTCGCCGCGGAGAAGAATATTCCGGTTGCGCTCCAGATGACCGCCAAGGCCATTCCGCAGGTCATAAATCTGATCACCCGCTTTCCGAAATTGCGCGTCGTTCTCGATCATCTTGCACGCCCGGTGCAGGAAGACGGCCCGCCTTATAAAGGCGCCGACAGCCTTTGGAGTCTCGTGCCCTATAAGAATGTTTTTCTCAAAGCCACCGAACGCAATTTCGAAGGCGCGCATAAGGGCAAGGCCACACCTGAAACATTCTTCGGACGACTCGTGTCTGACTTTGGCGCTTCACGCATTGCTTGGGGTTCGAATTTCCCCGCGTCGGAACGCACGCTCCCGCAGCTCGTCGCATTGGCACAGGAAAACTTGTCCTTCCTTCCGGCGCACGACCGCGAGTGGATTTTCGCCGGCACCGCCAAGGTGCTGTATCCGGCGCTTGCATAGGAATCATTATGTCCGACCCCGTAACACTGCATTCCCTTCTCGGCAATCATCCCAATACGCTCGCGCTGAAAAGCGGCAAGGTTTCATCGCCGCTCGTGAACTTCGATTTTTTCGAAGTAAAGGTCGCGAACACGCAATTCAAAGCGATGGTACGCGATCAGAAATATGATTTCGGCGAGCTCGCCGTCGTCACCTTCTTGCAGGCGAAAATCTACGGCAAACCTTATGTGCTTCTGCCGGCCACCATTGTCGGCCGCAACCAGCACCACACCATCTTTTACAATTCCGCCAAAGGCCCACTGACTGCGCGCGACCTCAACGGCAAGCGCGTTGGCGTGCGCGCCTACACGCAAACGACAGGCGCTTGGGTTCGCGGTTTTCTCGCGGAGGATTACGGCATCGATCTTAAGGGCGTGACCTGGGTCACCTTCGAGGACCCGCACCTCGCCGAATATCGCGATCCGCCGAATGTGGAGCGCGCAGGTGAAGGCAAAGTCATCAAACAGATGCTGCTCGACGGTGAGATCGATGCGGCCATTCTCGGCGATGTTGCCGAAGAAGGCCCGTTGAAGCATCTCATCCCCGATCACGAAGCGACGGGGCGCGCCTGGGCCACCCGCAGCGGCGGCGTGCCGATCAATCATCTCGCGGTGGTCCGCGAGTCGATTGTGAAGTCACGGCCTGACGCGGTTCGCGAACTCTATCGCATCCTCAAGGAGAGCCGCGCAGCAGCCACGTCGCTGCCCACCGGCGCGGAAGATCCTTTGCGTTTCGGCATCGGCGCCGTCAGCCGCTCGCTGGAAAAACTAGTGAACAACGCATTCCATCAAGGTCTCATCCCGAAACGGTTCTCGGCGGACGAACTTTTCGCTGATGCCATGCGCATCCTCGGCGTCGACGGAGCATAAGGAAAACAGGATGAGCGCTGCCACCGCCGAAATCGCGCCGCACCGCCGTCGTCCACTCTATCGCGATCTCTCGGTACAGATTCTCAGTGCGATGCTGCTCGGCGCGCTGGTCGGGTATATTTGGCCGCAAAGCGCCAACACGCTGAAACCGCTGGGCGATCTCTTCATCCAATTGGTGCGGATGGTCGTCGCGCCCCTCATTTTCTGCACGGTGGTTCACGGCATTGCCAGCGCAGGCGAAGCAAAGAAGGTCGGGCGCGTTGCCATCAAGGCGCTGATCTATTTCGAGATAGTGACGACATTTGCCCTGATACTCGGCCTCGTGGTGGTGAACGTGCTGCAGCCGGGCGCCGGCATGAACATCGATCCGGCCACGCTCGCGAGCGCTGATGTTGCGACGGCGGAAGCTGACGCTCACCCGGTTGGGTTCGGACCCTTCCTACTCTCTTTGGTTCCCACCAGCGCTATCGGCGCCTTCGCCGATGGCGACGTGATTCCGGTATTGGTTTTCTCGGTCATGTTTGCCTTCGGCCTGCTCGCCATCGGCGCGAAGGGCAAGCCGATGCTCGACGGCATTCACACCGTGACGCTCGTCCTCTTCAAGATCATCGGCTTCGTAATGTATGTGGCGCCCATCGGCGCCTTCGGCGCCATCGGATTTACGGTGGCACGGTTTGGACCTGAATCGCTGCTCTCGCTCGGCAAGCTGGTCGGCACGTTTTACCTCTGCTGCGTTCTATTCGTTGTGCTGGTGCTGTGGCCCATCGCTTGGTGGTTCGGCATCAACCTGTTTCGCCTGATCCGTTATTTCGCGGCGGAATTGATGATCGTCGTGGGAACGAGTTCAAGCGAATCCGTGTTTCCGCGCCTGAATGCAAAGCTGACGCAACTTGGTGTCGATGAACCTGTCGTCGCGCTCGTGTTGCCGTCGGGCTACGCCTTCAACCACGACGGCACCTGCCTCTATTTCGCGACGGCCTCTCTCTTCCTGGCACAGGCCGTTGGGCTCGATCTGTCCATCGGACAGCAACTCGGCCTGCTCGCGATCATGCTCTTCACTTCTAAGGGCGGCGCAGGCGTCGCGGGTTCCGCGATTGTCGTGCTCACATCCACGTTGGCTGCAACCGGAACAATTCCGGTCGCCAGCGCTGCGCTTATTCTCGGCGTCCATCGCCTGCTGTCGTCGGCTTTCGTACCCGTCAACGTTCTCGGCAACGCGCTTGCGACCATCGTGATCGCGCGCATTGAAAATGCCGTGGACGTAGAAAAGCTTCAGTCTGAGCTACGGCAGGGCGCAGCGAAGATTTAATCTCGCCTAGCACCATGGCCGAACAGGTTTGGTCTCACCGGCTTTGACGCCACCGGTGATATGCGACAGCACATCCTGATAGTTCGCGTCGTTGGGCGCGTAATGGAAAACACCCTCGCCGATTGGCCCCGGCGGGAGCGAGCGGATCCGCAGCGTGAGTGTGCCATCTTCCGCCATGGTGGCGGTGCCGATGCTCGCGATGTCTTCGCAGCGCGGCTGAACTGGCTCCGCCGGGGCGGCTGCCATGAGCGCAACCGCAAGCGGCAGCAGCAATACTGCCGTCTTGCATCGCGTACTCACAGTCCGCTTACTCGGCTGCGGGCTTAGGCAGATATATTTCGGCGCCGCTCTCGCGGAACTCGGCTGATTTCTTCGCCATAGCCGCGCGGATTTGTTCCGACGACAGCGTGTCGTTGGCGCCGCGTGCCGCCTCACGCACTTCCTGACTGATTTTCATCGAGCAGAATTTCGGTCCGCACATCGAGCAGAAATGCGCCACCTTGGCGCCGTCTGCCGGCATGGTTTCGTCGTGGAAGGCTTCCGCCGTTTCCGGATCCATGGCGAGCGCGAACTGATCGCGCCAGCGGAATTCGAACCGCGCTTTGGAAATGGCGTCGTCCCAAATGCGCGCACCAGGATGGCCCTTGGCCAAATCCGCAGCGTGCGCGGCGATACGATAGGCGATCACGCCCGCTTTCACGTCGTCGCGGTCTGGAAGACCGAGATGTTCCTTCGGCGTCACGTAGCAAAGCATCGCCGTGCCGAACCAGCCGATCATCGCGGCACCGATGGCCGAGGTGATGTGGTCATAGCCCGGTGCAACGTCGGTCGTCAGAGGTCCAAGTGTATAGAATGGCGCCTCGTCGCAGACGGCGAGCTGGCGGTCCATATTCTCTTTGATCTTGTGCAGCGGCACATGGCCGGGGCCTTCGATCATGACCTGCACGTTGTAGCGCTGTGCAATTTTGTTGAGCTCGCCGAGAGTTTCCAGTTCCGCGAATTGCGCCGCGTCGTTCGCGTCCGCCGTCGAACCGGGGCGCAAACCGTCACCCAGCGAGAACGACACGTCGTATTGCGCGAGCAGCTCGCAGATCTCTTCGAAATGCGTGTAGAGGAAATTTTCCTTGTGATGCGCCAAGCACCATTTCGCGAGGATCGAACCGCCGCGGCTGACAATGCCGGTGACGCGCTCTGCCGTCAGCGGGATATGCGCGAGGCGCACGCCGGCGTGAACCGTGAAATAGTCGACGCCCTGTTCGCATTGTTCGATCAGCGTGTCGCGGTAAATGTCCCAGTTCAGATCTTCAGCTACGCCGCCAACCTTCTCCAGTGCCTGGTAGATCGGCACCGTGCCGATCGGCACCGGCGAATTGCGAATGATCCATTCGCGAATGGTGTGGATGTGACGGCCGGTGGAAAGATCCATCACCGTGTCGCCGCCCCAACGGATCGACCACACCAGCTTTTCAACCTCTTCGGCAGCACCCGACGTGACGATGGAATTGCCGATATTGGCATTCACCTTGGTAAGGAAGTTCCGCCCGATGATCATCGGTTCGGTTTCGGGATGGTTGATATTGGCGGGAATAATGGCGCGGCCGCGGGCGATTTCCTGACGCACGAATTCGCCCGTTACGACACTCGGAATATTGGCGCCGAAGCTGTTGCCATCGACCAGCGCGGAACGTCCAAGGTTCTCGCGCACCGCGATATATTCCATTTCCTTCGTGATAATTCCGGCGCGGGCATATTCCAGCTGCGTCACGCGCTTGCCGGGCTTTGCGCGCAACGGCTTCAAGCCGCGGCGGTCGAATTGCGGCACCGAAAGCAGCTCGCCCACTTTCAACCCGTCATCTTCGGGGCGGCGGTCGCGGCCGGTATATTCCTCAACATCGCCGCGCGCCAAAATCCATTCGCGACGCACATCGGGAAGTCCCTTGGAAATATCGATCTCGGCCTTCGGATCCGTGTAGGGGCCGGATGTGTCGTAAAGCCGAACCGGCGGCTCGCCACCCGAAAGCCCAATCTCACGAAACGGCACCGACATGCCGTCTTGCGCGACATAGATCTTCGTCGAGCCCGGCAATGTTCCGCGCGTGATCGTGGTGTTGCTGGGGGCTTCGTTACGGATAGGCTTGTTCATCGCTTTGGCCTTCGCTTTTTGGCGGGAGGTGCGGGCGACGGCTGGTAAAGCTGACCGTTCCGCTCCCTCCGCCGGTATGAGCCGGATCAGGTTCTAAGGGACCCGCATTTGCTATGCGGTCTCAGCCCCTTTCGGAGCGCCCCTGGGTTGGCTGCATGTTGCCGTGAGGGGGTGGGAAGTCAAGGAATATCACTGCGAACCGCGGCTCGCAGACCGCGATCTGGGCGGACGCGGAGCGAATTAAGCATCATCCCGCACGCTTGAAGCGGCGCGAGCCAGCGGCCACTATCCGTGCGCGCTCAAAGGTATGTTCTTGTCATGTCGGATATTGTCATTCCCGTTCCTGCGGAATGGAAGCAACGCGCTTTTATCGACGCTCAAAAATACGAGGACATGTATCGGGAATCTGTAACCAATCCCGAAGCCTTCTGGGGCGCTGAGGGCAAAAAGCTTTCCTGGATCAAGCGGTTCACCAAGGTGAAAGACGTTTCGTTCAACGCGAAAGATCTTCACATCAAGTGGTATGAAGACGGCACGCTGAACGTTTCTGCCAATTGCATTGACCGCCATCTTCCGAAGCGCGCGAACCAAACCGCCATCATTTGGGAAGGCGACAATCCGTCCGAGTCGCGCCACATCTCTTATGCCGAATTGCACCGCGAGGTTTGCCGCTTCGCCAATGTGCTGACCGCAAACGGCATCACCAAAGGTGACCGTGTCACCATCTATCTGCCGATGATTCCGGAAGCCGCTTACGCCATGCTGGCGTGCGCGCGGCTTGGCGCCATTCATTCGGTTGTGTTCGGTGGTTTTTCGCCGGGCTCGCTCGCTGGCCGCATTCAAGATTGCGAAGGCGAGCTTGTGATCACCGCAGACGAAGGTTTGCGCGGCGGCAAAACCGTGCCGTTGAAAAAGAATACCGACGCAGCCGTTGCGCAATGTCCAATAGTGAAACGCGTAATCGTGGTCAAACGCACCGGAAACCCGGTCGATATGCGAAGCGATCGCGATGTCTGGTATCACGAAGAGGCAGCGAAAGTTTCCGATGTCTGCCCGCCTGTAGAAATGAGCGCGGAAGATCCGCTCTTTATTCTCTACACGTCGGGCTCGACGGGAAAGCCGAAAGGGGTGCTGCACACCAGCGCCGGCTATCTGCTCTTTGCCGCGTTCACGCACAAATACATTTTCGATTATCACGATGGCGATATTTACTGGTGCACCGCCGATGTCGGCTGGGTCACCGGCCATTCCTATATCGTCTATGGCCCACTCGCGAACGGCGCCACCACGCTGATGTTCGAAGGCATTCCGACCTACCCGTCGCCGTCGCGTTTCTGGGAAGTCATCGACAAGCACAAGGTCAATATCTTCTACACCGCGCCCACCGCCATTCGCGCTTTGATGCGCGAAGGCGAAGCCGCGGTCAAAAAAACCAGCCGCGCCACCTTACGCCTTCTCGGCTCCGTCGGCGAACCCATCAATCCGGAAGCCTGGCTTTGGTATCATCGCGTGGTCGGCGACGAGCGCTGCCCCGTGATGGACACGTGGTGGCAAACCGAAACCGGCGGCATTCTGATTTCGCCTCTGCCGGGCGCCACCGATTTGAAACCCGGCTCCGCCACCAAGCCGCTGTTCGGCATTGTTCCCGCCATTGTCGATCCCGAAGGCAATGTCCTAGCCGGCGAAGCCAGCGGCAACCTGGTGCTCTGCGATTCCTGGCCGGGCCAGATGCGCACCGTCTATGGCGACCATCAGCGTTTCATCGATACCTATTTCAGCACCTATCCGGGACGCTATTTCACCGGCGATGGCTGCCGCCGCGATGAAGACGGCTATTACTGGATCACCGGCCGCGTCGATGACGTGATCAATGTCGCCGGCCACCGCCTCGGCACAGCCGAAGTGGAATCGGCGCTGGTTGCGAACAAGCAGGTAGCGGAAGCCGCCGTTGTCGGCTTCCCGCACGATGTCAAAGGTCAGGGCATCTATGCTTATGTCACGCTGAAACTCGGTGTGGAGGCGACGGCGGATTTGGAAAAGGACCTCAAGCAATGGGTCTCCGCACAACTTAGCCCCATCGCCCGGCCCGATTTCATCCAATTCGCCCCCGGCCTGCCCAAGACGCGCTCCGGCAAAATCATGCGCCGCATCCTGCGCAAGATCGCCGAGGGTGAGGTCCAAAATCTGGGCGACACCAGCACCTTGGCCGATCCCGCCGTGGTGGACGATCTGGTCAAGAATCGGGGCTCTTCGCGGGAAAAGGTGGACAAATTTAGCCGCCCCGCCACATAGAACTTCATTATAATCAATCTGTTAATGCAGTTTTCAGCGGGTCGGAAACGTGTCACGTTTTCGGCATGGAAAAACCGTCTGGAAAGCAGCC
>CANIHD010000021.1 GCA_947467345.1 Alphaproteobacteria bacterium | reverse complement strand
CCCCCGTCGTCCCGCCTTGCGCTAGAATAATCTCGGCCTCGCGCAGCTTACCGATAATCTCCTCAGGCCCGTGCTTCTTGCCCATTTGTCTTCTCCTTCAGGGTCCAGACTAAAATAGTCGATGGACCACTCTGAAGGGGGCAGATCAAAACCATCTCATCATAGCGAACCCCACGGGATGACGGCGAAGGCGGAAACTAGCACGAGGTTTGGCACAGCGCCCATTCCTAAGCCGCTTTACGCTCGCGAAAGATGAGATAGAGGTTGCGAACATAGACGATAAGGCCGAAGGCCTGGCCGGCGATGAACACCGGCTCCTCGCGATAGATCGCATAGGTCAAGAGCAGAACGCCGCCGCCGAGGCTGCAATACCAGAACGCCAGCGGAATGACGCTGCGCCGTTCCATCTCGCTCTTGAACCACTGGATCAAGAAGCGCGACGCGAACAGCGCCTGCCCGAATATGCCGAGTATGTTCCACGGATCGCGCAGGAACATCATCACCTGATTCATTCTACAACTCCTTTGTGTCCGCCGGTCCGCGGAAGCGGCGCTTAAGCCAGACGACGCCAAGCAGATCTGACATGCCCACCAGAGCGCGGTCCCATACGCCGTATTTTGAAATTCCGGCCCCGCGCGCGCGGTGGCCGACATCGACAAATTGCACCTCGTGATTTTCGCGCATCACCAGCGTGATGAGATAGCGGTGCATGTGATCGAAATAAGGGAGGTCGAGATAGACATCGCGCCTGATCGCCTTCAGGCCGCAGCCCGTGTCGCGTGCGTCGTCGCCGAGCGTCCAGCGGCGCACGGCATTGCCATAGCGCGAGGCCATGCGCTTGCGCCATGTGTCCTGCCGCTTCAGGCGCTGACCCGCTACCATGCCGAGGCGCTGGCTGCCTTGCTCGAACAGCGCCAGGAGTTTGGGAATATCGGCGGGGTCGTTCTGCCCGTCGCCGTCCAGCGTGACGATCAGCCCCCCGCGCGCGTGCTGCACGCCTGTGCGCACCCCGCGGCTCTGACCGAGATTGCGACCGTGCGAGATGACACGCAGCTGGGGCAGTTCGGCGCGCAACGCCATCAGCTCCGCCACGGTGGAATCGGTCGAGCCATCGTCAATGAACAGAATTTCATGGGCGCCGGGCCGTGAGGCTTGCAGAACCCCGGCAATCTCGCGCGCCAAGGCAGCCGCATTTCCGGCCTCATCCTTGACCGGGACCACAACCGAAACAGCAATATTATTCGTCATGTCCGGCGGCGCCCTTAAACTCGCATATGAGTTTTTAGCTGCGATTTAACCTAGCTGCCTCGGGGCGGCGGAAATCCTCTGGCGACGCATTCCACCGGCCGGCGCCGCGCCTTATACAAGTGGACGGCGACCAGAAATAGGCCCGCGCCGGGTTTTCGGGCGCGCGAAGGGACCCCTTCTTTTATGGGCAATGCACGGGAACATGGCGGCCTGCTCGCGCGCTTACAAAAAACTCCTGTCGCTTATCTGTTCCTGATCATAGCGCTCGCCTGGCTGCCTGGGTTTTTCACGCTGCCGCCGCTGGACCGCGACGAGAGCCGCTTCGCCCAGGCCAGCAAGCAGATGCTCGAGACCGGCGATTTCGTCTCCATCCGCTTTGGGGATGAGGCTCGTGATCAGAAGCCGGTCGGAATTTATTGGATGCAATCGGCGTCCGCCGCTTTATTCGGCGAACTCACCGGCGATGCCGAGCGCGGGCAGATCTGGACCTATCGTATTCCTTCGCTGCTGGGCGGCGCCGCCGCTTTGGCGCTGACCTATTGGATGGTGCGCTGGTTCGCTCCAGCAGAAACCGCGTTTCTCGCCGCGCTCCTGTTGGGCGCTACGATTCTGGTGTGGGCGGAAACGAAGATCGCAAAAACAGACGCGGTGCTTTTGGCCACCGTGCTCGGCAGCCAATCACTGTTGCTGCGGAGTTTTCTGAGCCGGCACGCCAATGCGCGTTTGGCGAAGCCGGAATTTTCCCATGTGTTGTTGGGCTGGGGTTCATTCGGCTTCGGCATATTGGTGAAGGGACCGATCGTTATTCTCATCTGTTTGGCGACCGCACTCGGCGTGAGTCTGTGGGAGCGCAATTTTTCCTGGCTGCGCGCTGTGCGTGTGCTTCCTGGCATCGCGATAGCGGCGGCAATCGTTCTGCCTTGGGCGATTGCTATTGGCATCGAAACCAACGGCGCCTTCTACGCCAATTCGCTGGGACGCGACTTCGCGCTGAAATTGGCAGGCGTGCAAGAAACCCATGGCGGCCCTCCGGGATATTATCTTTTGTTGTCGCCGTTGAGCTTCTGGCCTGCGAGCTTGGTGCTGCTGCCGGGGCTCTATTATGCGGTCAGGCACGTTCGCGAACCAGCTATTCGCTTTCTGTTGGTTTGGCTCGCCACCACCTGGCTTATGTTCGAATTCGCACCAACCAAATTGCCACACTATGTGCTGCCGGCGTTTCCCACGCTCGCAATATTCGGCGCGCTGTGGCTGTCGTCTGATGAGGCCGCACCCATGCGGCGCTGGGAGCGGGCGGCGGTGATCACCTCTGTCGTTCTATTCGCCATTGTAGGATTCGCGCTCATCGCGTTCGCTCTCTATGCGCCGATGGAATTCGGCGGGCACACGCCGCCCTGGGCCTACGCTGTCGCGGGCCTTGCCGGCATTGCGGTTGTCACTGCGGTGGTGTTTGCGGCCAGCAAAGGAAGGCGCCTCGAGAGCGTTGCCAGTGCGGTCCTGGCCGGAATGCTTTGCTACGCGCTGGTAGGCTTCGGCGCGGTGCCCAATCTGACCGAGCTGAATATCTCGCCGCGCATCGGCGCTGCGGTGGCGAAGGAGCGTTTGCCCAATGACCCGCCGGTCGTTCTGGCAGGATACTCTGAACCCAGCGCCCGTTTCCTTCTGGGCACCGCAACGCAATTCGCAACGGGCGCGCGCGCCGGTGCGCTGCTTCCCGAAACGGGCGGGCTGGCGGTGGTCGAACGCGCGGAGCAGGGCGCCTTCCAGGCGGCGATGGCGCAGCGCGGCATGCATGCGGAGCCGCGCGTGACGATCGACGGACGGAACTATTCGAACGGCCGTGCGGTTAGCCTGACGCTCTACCGCGTCACGCCTTAGCCGAATCGGCTGCGCCTCATTCGCGCTCGCTCGCGCCGGCACTTCGGGCTCCACGAAAATTTCCTGTTTGTCATCAACAGGTGGTTAGCGAATTTATCCGTGCGCTCTCCACGCGCGATGTCTTCGCAAGAACTTTGCCGCGATGCGCAAAGAAAGCGTTGCGGGCCTTTCGTAGTGTCTGATGCAAGTTTGATGGAGAGAAGCGGAGGCGGTTTGTTTTCGCAATCCTCCATTTTGTCGGCAGAGTACCCGCAACCTATACTTGAGAAACTTCTGTGTTCTTTCGTTATTCTTTTGAATCGCCCAAGAACTCGCGCGGCAATTACGCGGTTTATATTTGTTCTCTTTGGGACACTCACAGTATTCGCCCCGTTTTCACTTGACGAAACGCCAAGGCTTTCCACATGTATCGCCAGTCGGATCCTCATAGGCGTTGCCATTGGGGGACGTTGTGGATCTGACCCAGAGAGCGTCTTGAGACACCGATGAATCTCCAGCTCTTGCGAGGACGCGATCTTCGTCCTCCATCGCGTCGTGATCGTACGCGTCCGGTAGCCGTTCCCGGAACCCAAGAACAGAACGGCAAGACAAAGGTCGAAGCAACCCAGCCCGAAGCGCCCGCCAGGAAGACAGGCTTACGGTTTCCCGTAGGCACAGAGACAAAGGCGTTCTATCGCCGCTTCTATCCCGACACGACCACGGCTGAATGGAACGACTGGCGCTGGCAGCTGCGGACGCGCATCCGCACCTTGCCCGAGCTGGAACGTGTGTTCGAGCTGTCGTCCGACGAACGCCAGGCTGTCGGCGGCCACACCGGCCCGCTGCCGGTCGGCATCACACCCTATTACACCAGCCTGATGGGGCTCAGCGACGCGACCGAACCGTTGCGCCGCACGCACATCATGACGGGCGACGAATATATCCGGCTGCCGGGTGAGGAAGATGATCCGCTGGGTGAAGACCACGATACGGTCGTGCCCGGGCTGGTGCATCGCTACCCCGACCGCGTCCTGTTCCTAACCACGGGCACGTGCTCGACCTATTGCCGCTACTGCACGCGCTCCCGCCTGGTCGGCAATCCGGGCGGGGAATACCAGTTCAATGTGCGCAATTGGGACAAGGCTCTCGCCTATCTCGAAGAGCACAGCGAAGTGCGCGACGTGCTTCTGTCCGGCGGTGACCCGCTGACCATCGGCGACGACAAGCTCGATTATCTTTTGGGCCGCCTACGCGCGATCAAGCATATCGAGTTCGTCCGCATCGGCACCAAGGTGCCGGTCGTGTTGCCGCAGCGCGTTACCAAAGATCTGGTGAAGATGCTGAAGAAGCATCATCCGCTATGGATGAGCATCCATTTCACCCATCCCAAGGAATTGACGCCTGAGGTTACGGAATCGACGTCGCGTCTTGCCGATGCCGGCATTCCGCTCGGCAGCCAGACTGTGCTGCTCAAGGGCATCAACGACACGCCTGCCGTTATCACGCCGTTGATGCATGGTTTGCTGCAGCGCCGGGTGAAGCCTTATTATTTGTATCAGTGCGACCCGATCAAAGGTTCCGGCCATTTCCGGACCAGCGTTCAGGCGGGGCTCGACATCATTCAGGCCTTGCGTGGACACACCACAGGTTACGCGACGCCGATGTTCGTCATCGACGCGCCCGGCGGTGGCGGCAAAATCCTCATGGCGCCGGACTTTGTCGTGGGCCGCGACGGCGATGATCTTCTGATCCGTAATTTCGAGGGCAAGGTCTATCGCTACCCCGATCCCGGCAGCACGTTGGGAAGCGACAAGTCGCCGCCTGTTCAGGCCGCCGCAGAATAATTCACGCACAATTAGCATGGGCCCGCCCCGGTACGCCGGGGTGGGTCTCATGTTAGATTTGCCATGTCAGAGGCGGCCGTTTGGCCGTGGATAAGAGGCATTTAAGCGCCATGCGTTTCGGGGTCACTTACGACCTGCGTGCCGATTACCTTGCTTTAGGCATGAGCGAGGAGGACAGCGCCGAGTTCGACAGCGAAGTCACCATCGCCGGCCTGTGCGAAGCGCTTTCCGGGCTCGGACATGAACCCATTCGTATCGGCCATTTGAAGGCGCTGAATGCGAGATTGGTTGCCGGCGAGCGCTGGGACGCGGTGTTCAACATATGCGAAGGCCTGCGCGGCTTCGCGCGCGAGGCGCAAGTGCCGGCGCTGCTGGAGGCTTATGACATCCCCTACGTGTTCTCCGATCCGCTGACATTGTCGGTCGCTTTGGACAAGAGCTGGTGCAAACGTATCGTTCGGGACCAGGGCGTGCCCACGGCGGATTTCGCGCTGGTCGAGCACTTGAGCGATGTGAATGATCTCAGCCTCGCGTTTCCGGTTTTTGCCAAGCCGGTGGCGGAAGGTTCGGGCAAAGGTGTCGACGAACGCTCGCGCGCGAATAATCTCGGCGAACTGAAAGCGACGGTTCAGGAATTGCTCACGCGGTTTCGCCAGCCCGTGTTGGTCGAGCATTATCTATCGGGCCGCGAATTTACCGTCGGCATAACCGGCACCGGAGGTGAGGCCGAAATTCTCGGGATCATGGAAATCGGCGCTACCGAAAAGGCCATCGCGCATGGCTATGGCTACGAGAACAAAGAACATTGGGAAGATAAGGTCGTTCTCAAGCTCGCACATGACAGCGAAGCCATTCAGGCGGGCGAGGTGGCGTTAGCCGCCTGGCGCGCTTTGCGCTGCCGTGATGGCGGCCGCGTCGATATACGCAGCGACGGCGCGGGCCGCCCGCATTTCATCGAGGTCAATCCGCTGGCGGGCCTGAACCCGCAACATTCCGATTTGTGTTTCCTGGCGCGCTTTCAGGGTTTGTCGTATCAGCAATTGATCGGACGCATCGTGGATTCGTTCCTGGCGCGGCATCCGGAACTGCAGCATAGCAAGGCTACCGCCTAGAACTGCCACAAGGTTATGGGCGCCAGAAACCACCGGCAAAGATTGCTTCATGCGAATTCTCGTTCTCCATTCCGACGTTCCTCCGGACGCGCCGCCCGACGAGCAGGATACGTTGCAGCAAGCAGCTGCGATTGCGCGCACCTTAAGCGAGAATGGACATGAGGCGGTGTGCGCGGCCTTCGTGCCGGACCTTGAAGCCACGAAGGCCCTTGTCGCGGCTGCCGCGCCGGATCTCGTGGTGAATTTGGTTGAGTCCGTCTGGGGGCGGGGAATCTATTCACCGCTGGGCGCGCAGATGCTTGAGGAAATCGGCATGCGCTTCACCGGCGCGCCATCCGCAAGTCTCGCCACCACCAGCAATAAGCTGCTCGCCAAGCGTGTCATGCGCGGCGCCGGCATTCCGACTGCCCCTTGGGCTGAAGGTCCCGATTGGTTCGATCTCGTCGAGGGTGAACGCTGGATTGTGAAATCGCTCACCGAAGACGCTTCGCTGGGTCTGGACGACGACGCCATCGTCACCACGCGGGCGGATGCTTCGAGCCGTGCCGCAACCTCTATCAAGCGTTTTGGCGGACGCTGGTTTGCTGAGGCGTATATCGACGGACGGGAATTTAACGTTGCGGTGGTGGAACGTGCGGGCCGTCCGGTCGTGCTTCCCATCGGCGAGATGGTCTTTTCGAACTGGGAAGAGGCGCGTCCGCGCATTGTCGGCTATGCCGCGAAATGGGACGAAAACGCCAGCGACTATCACAGCACGCCGCGCGTGTTCGATTGGGCAGCCAAAGAGCCCAAGCTCTACAAACAGCTTGAAGAGCTGGCGAAGAAATGCTGGTTGCTTTTCGGCTGCCGCGGCTACGCGCGCATCGATTACCGGATTGACGGAAAGGGCCAGCTGTTCGTCCTGGAAGTAAATGCCAACCCGTGCCTGGAACCAGATGCAGGCTTTGCCGCTGCGGCAAGCCAAGCAGGAATTGCCTATGCCGAACTTATCGCCATTGTCATCGACGCTGCGGCCTGAAACCACATCCGACATATTTCGCACTCAGCCGACGCAGGCGGATGTGGACGCCGTCGAACGCCTGGTGCGCAGCACCGGCGTATTCAGTGCCGATGAAATCGGAATTGCCCGCGAACTGGTGGAGGAAAATCTCGCCAAGGGAGTTGTGGCATCCGGCTATCATTTTCTGTTTGTCGATGGGCCGAACGGAATCGAAGGCTACACCTGCTTCGGTCCCATTCCCGGCACCAATGCGCGCTTCGAGCTCTATTGGATCGCGGTTCATCCCCAAGCGCAGTTTTCGCGGCTGGGAAAGCGTTTGCAGATCGCGTCCGAGGAAGCCGCGCGCGCGCTGGGCGCCGTGCTCATGATTGCGGAAACCTCCACCCGTGCCGACTATGCGCCGGCCCGCGCTTTCTATGAGCGGCAAGGCTATCGGCTATTAGCGGATATTCCCGATTGGCACGATGAGGGCGACGGGCTCGCCATATATGGCAAGAAATTGTGAGCCCTAGACGGGGCTTTCGACTGACTTGCGATGCAATTGCCGTTCGCGCCAGACAATCACCAATCCCGCTGCGATAACGAATCCTGCCCCGATCCAAACCTGCAGAATCGGAAAATCGCCGAACACGAAATAGCCCAAAGCTGCTGCCCAGAGGAGCGCCGTGTAATCGAACGGCGCCAATACCGATGCCTCGGCAAAACGATAGGAATAGCTGAGACACAACTGACCGATCCCGCCGGCGAAACCGGTGAGGATCAGCGCCGACATTTGCGTGTTGTCCAGCGGCGTCCACCCCAGGAGAAAACTGAAAGAGCTGAGCACTATTGTGGTCAGCATGAAATAAAAGGCGATGGTGATCGAATGCTCATGCGCGCTCATGCGGCGCAAGAAAATCATCGCTAAAGCCGAAAGGGCCGCACCGGTCAGCGCGTACAGCGCGCCAACGAGGTGGTTTCCACCTAACGTCGCGTGCGGACCGATGATGATGATCACGCCCGCGAGTCCCAGAATCACGGCACTCCAGCGATAGACGCGCACCTGCTCGCCCAGCATGAGGGCCGCCATCACGACAACAAAGAGCGGCTGTGTGAAGCCAATGGCAGTGGCGTCCGCCAACGGCAGCAAGCTGAAGGCCGAGAAATTGCAAAACATGCTGGTGACGCCCGAGAGCGAGCGGAACGCGTGGGTGTCGATGCGGTTTGTCGCCAGCAGCGCCAGGCGATGCGTCGCCGCGGCGAAGGCGATGATGACGAGGATTCCCACGCCGCTACGCCAAAACAGGACCTGACCGATAGGCACGGCCACGCCGACCGATTTGGCCGACGCGAACATCACCGCGAACATCAGATGGGCGACGATTTTGTAGGAGATGCCGAGCATGGGTTTGTCCGGCCCACCCGGCATGTTGCGCCCGGCGCTTCTCATGCTTTCAGAGCCAGCCGCGGCGCTTGAAATAGACGTAAGGCAGTATGGCCGAAATGATCATGGCGATGATCGCCATGGGATATCCCCACCATTTGTCGAGTTCAGGCATGTAGTGAAAATTCATGCCCCAGATCGACGCGAACATGGTTGGCGGCAGCAACACGATGGCAGCCACCGACATGATCTTGATCACGGTGTTCTGCTCGATATTGATCAGGCCCAGTGTCGCGTCGAGCAGGAAGGTCAATTTGTTCGACAGGAACGACGAATGGTCCTGCAGCGAGAGAACGTCGCGAGACAATGTCTTCACATGCGTTCGTGCTTCCTTGAATTCCTTGCCGTCGAAGGCTTGGTTCAGGAAGGTGACGATGCGGCCGATGGTGAGAAGGCTTTCGCGCATCTTCGACGAGAGATCGTATTTGCGACCCAGTTCGCGCAGCACCTGCTGGAAATCTTTGTCGGAGCGATAGCCCAGCGCTTTGGCCGGCTGGAAGATTTCGCGCGAGATGCCTTCGACATCAGCGCCGGTTTTCTCCAGAACGTCGGCCATGCGGTCGACGATGGCATCCAGAAGCTGCATCAGCACCATTTCGGCTCTGGCAGTCGCAACCACCGCGCGCTCACAACGCAGCGCAAAGGTACGAAACGGTTGCGGATCGAGATAGCGGATGGTGACCAGCTTTTCCTGCGTCAGCACGAAGGTCACCGCGCCGGATGTCGGCTCATCGGTTTCCGTCTGCGACAGCACGAGAGCGGTCATGAACAGATTGTTGTCTTCTTGATAGAGCCGGCTCGAGATCTCGATCTCTTCCATGTCGGCGCGCGTCGGCATTTCGAGACTGAGCGCTTTATCGACTTCGCGGCGCTCTTCCGGCGTGGGATTGTACATGTCAATCCACAGAGCATCCGTCGGCAGAGGTTCACCCGCGCCGATCACAACGCCCTTTAGCCCGCCGTTCAGCAGCTGATAGGCTCTCAGCATGCGAAGCTTCCTATGCGAATAAGAAGTTGTGGAATGCGAAAAGGGCCGCCCCCGCCCGCAATGAACCCATATAACGCGTTTGACGGCGAGGTCTAAGCCTTTTTCGTCGCATCTGCGCGCGGCGCATTCGTCGTGGAAAAACGCAGCACCAGCCAGCCTAAAAATCCTGACATTAAGGAACCGGCCAGCACACCTGCTTTTATAGAAGGTTCATATTCGGGCATTCCCGCGAAGGCCAACAGGCCGATGAAAAGGCTCATGGTAAATCCGATGCCGCAGATCATGGCGGTGCCATAGAGCTGGAGCCAATTGGCGCCTGACGGCAATCGTGACAATCCCAGCCTTATGGCGAGAAGGCTTCCGCCGAACACACCCACCTGCTTGCCGAGAAATAATCCGAGCGCACAGCCGAGACTGACGGAGTTTATGAACGCAGTTGCGGGCGTGCCGATAAGGGTCACGCCGGCATTGGCGAAGGCAAACACCGGTAGAATCAGAAACGCCACAAAAGGTGCCAATGCATGTTCGAGCCGATGCAGCGGCGAACGGGATTCGTCTTTGGCGTCGATTGGAATGGTGGTGGCCAGCGCCACGCCGGCAATGGTTGCATGTACGCCGGAATGGAGCAGGGCGGCCCATAGCGCGATTCCGATCACGCCATAGGGGAGGAGTGATTTCACGCCGAACCGATTGAGCAGCATAGCTGTGGCCAACAGCACCCCAGCGCCGACGAGATACGGCACGGACAGATCTTGCGCATAGAAAATAGCGATGATCACCACCGCGCCGAGATCGTCGAGAATGGCAAGCGCCGTCAGGAATACTTTCAGCGAGAGGGGCACGCGAGATCCCAGAAGCGATAGGACGCCCAAGGAGAATGCGATGTCGGTAGCAGCGGGAATGGCCCAGCCGCGCAAAGTCTCACCGCTATCAGGCGAGCTCGAAGCGATTGCGACATAGAGCAACGCGGGAACAATCATTCCGCCCGCCGCGGCAAAGCCGGGCAAAGCGCGATTCTCCCAGGCGGAGAGATGACCGTGCAGAAGCTCGCGTTTGATTTCGAGTCCCACCAGCAGGAAGAACACGGCAATCAAACCGTCATTGATCCAATGCAGAACATTCATGCCGAGAAAATATTCGGCCCAGATCGCGTGATAGGTGGCGGCGAGCGGCGAATTGGCGACGATCATCGCCAAAGCCGCGCTCGCCATGAGAATGAGGCCGGCGGACGTTTCACTCGCCAGAAACCGGCGCAAGACGGAGTCTGTTTTCCGGTGGGCGTCCATCCGTTTTTCTTCCCTTACGGGCGCAAGCACGCGGAGGCAGCGTCGGCCATCCGGGTTAGAAGTGTTTCGTAGAGGAGGGGGCCGGCCGGAATATTGGCGCCGAGATCGTCCAGCGCCGCTGTCTTCACGCGCGTGCCTTCGGTCAGCGCATTGAACAGACGCGGCGAAAATTCCGGCGTCGAGAAAGCACACACCACGCCATTGCCTTCGAGGCGAGAACGCAGCTCCGCGACGCGACGCGGTCCCACGGGGCGGTCCGGCGCAACGGCGACAGCGCCCATCGGTGAAAGGCCGTAACGGGTTTCGAAATATTGGTAGGCGTCGTGGAAGACGAGGTAGTGCCTCGTTTCAAGGCCGCGCAATTTTCCCGAGAGTTCAGCATCAAGCGTTGTCATGCGTGCACGAAATTTTCCCGCGTTCTGATGATAGAGCGCGGCGCGTGAGGGATCGATAGCGGCCAGGTTCTCAGCGATGGCCGTAGCCATGGCGGCGCCGTTGCGTGGGTCCAGCCAGAGATGGCCGTCAATAGCGCCGGTTTCGTGATCGTGGTCGGGGTCGTCGGTTTCCCACACACCGCCGTGGCGCGCGGGCAGGCGGCGAACGCCTGTTGCTGTGCCGAGTGCTACGACGCGCGCGCGCGTCGATAAATTTCGAATGGGGGTTTGCAAAACGTTTTCGAGTTCCGGACCGATCCAGAATACAGCGCGCGCGTTCGCCAATTTGCGCGCATCTGAAGGTTTCAGCGCATAGGCGTGGGGCGAGGCGCCGCCGGGCATAAGCAATTCCGGCACACCTGCTCCCGCGATGACAGCGGCAACGACGGAATGCACCGGTTTGATGGAGGCGACCACTTCTGGCGGCGGATTTCGGTCCGCCGCCAGCGCGGGTGAAAGGCTTGCTGCGAGAAATAAGATGATGGGCGCCAGACGGTTATTCACCTCGGCGCCAGCACCATCATCATCTGGCGTCCTTCGAGCTTGGGATATTGCTCGATCTTGGCAAACGTGTCCGTTTCTTTCTGAACGCGCGTGAGCAATTCCATGCCCAGATGCTGATGGGCCATTTCGCGTCCGCGGAAGCGTAAAGTGACCTTCACCTTATCGCCTTCCTCGAAGAAGCGTTTCATGGCGCGCATCTTCACGTCGTAATCGTGGTCGTCGATACCAGGACGCATCTTGATCTCTTTGATCTCGATGATCTTCTGGCGCTTGCGCGCTTCGGCTGCCTTTTTCTGTTGTTCGTATTTGAACTTGCCGTAGTCCATCATTTTGACCACGGGGGGCTTTGCGCCCGGCGAAACTTCTACAAGGTCGAAACCTTTTTCCTCCGCCAGAGCCAGGCCCTCATCGAGCCCGATTTCCCCAAACTTTTCGCCCTCCGCTCCGATCAGCAAAATCGTGCGCGAGATGATTTCTTCATTGACGCGCGGCCCATCCTTAGACGGCGGCGCGGGCTGCTGAAACTTCTTGATAGCTATCTTAGGCTCCCTTCAGAGGACCCAAGCGCAAACGTTTCGCGGGAGGTTTCGATGCGCGCCCCGCGTAGTTTCTTGCATGAAATGCGCGAGGCGGGCTTCCTCCGGAATGTCTGCGGTGGGCCGTGGTTTAAACAAACGTAGGCACACACAAACGGATTACGGCCGCCGCAGATCGGGCGGAACCGCATCCGCCCTCAGCATAGGAATGGCGTCGGTTAACGCAAGACTTTCCTGAGCCTCCACCCCCAGCCTTCTGACCGTCAAAGTGCGATTTTCGGCCTCGCGGCGTCCCACAATGAGAAGATAGGGGACTTTAGCCAGGCTGTGCTCCCGCACCTTGTAGTTGATCTTCTCGTTGCGCAGGTCGAGCTCGACGCGCAATCCGGCGGCTTTCAGCTCGGCGGCGATCTCACCGGCATAGGCATCGGCGTCCGATACGATGGTGGTCACGACAGCCTGTACCGGTGCCAGCCAAAGCGGGAATTTGCCGGCGTAATGCTCGATCAACACGCCGATAAAGCGCTCCATCGAGCCCAGAACGGCACGGTGCAGCATCACCGGCGGGTGTTTGCTCCCATCCTCGGCGATATAGGTCGCGCCCAGCCGGTCGGCAGTATTGAAGTCCACCTGCAGCGTGCCGCACTGCCACTCGCGCCCGATGGAATCGCGCAGAACGAATTCGATCTTCGGCCCGTAGAACGCGCCTTCGCCGGGGTTCAAGGCAAAGTCGAGCCCGGCAGCCGTCGTGGCGTCGGCCAACGCCTTCTCGGCCTTGTCCCAGATTTCGTCACTGCCGATCCGATTCTCGGGGCGGGTGGACAGTTTTACCCGCACATCCTCAAAGCCGAGGTCGCGATAGACATCCAAGAGCAAGCGGCAGAACGCGGTGGTCTCGGAGGTAATCTGATCATGGGTGCAGAAAATATGGGCGTCATCCTGCACGAAGCCGCGCACGCGCATCAGCCCATGCAGCGAGCCCGAAGGCTCGTAGCGATGGCAGGAGCCGAACTCGGCGATGCGTAAGGGCAATTCGCGGTAGGATTTGGTGCCTTGCTTGAAGACCAGCACATGGCCCGGGCAATTCATCGGCTTTACCGCAAGCGTCTTCTTCTCATCATCGACTTCCGCGACGAACATGTTCTTGCGGTAATTGTCCCAATGGCCGGACTGTTCCCAGAGCTTGCGGTCGAGCAGCAGCGGGGTTTTGACTTCGTCATAGCCGGCCCACGAAAGTTTGCGGCGGATATAGTTTTCGAGTTCGCGGTACAGCGAATAGCCCTTGGCGTGCCAGAACACCTGGCCGACAGCCTCTTCCTGCATGTGGAAGAGGTCCATCTCGCGCCCGACGCGGCGGTGGTCGCGTTTTTCAGCTTCTTCCAGACGCTTCAGATAGGCGTCCAGCTCTTTCTCGTCGCGCCACGCGGTGCCGTAGATGCGTTGCAGCTGTGCGTTCTTGGCATCGCCACGCCAATAGGCACCAGCGATTTTCATCAGCTTGAAGCCCTGGCCGATCTTGCCGGTGGACGAGAAATGCGGGCCGCGGCAGAGATCGTGCCAATCACCGTGATAATAGACGGTGATGACATCGCTGCCCGGAAGGTCGCGGATGATCTCGGCCTTATAGGTCTCGCCGATCTCTTCGAAATGCTTGATCGCTTCGGCGCGGTTCCAAACCTCGCGGCGGGTCGGCAGATCAGCGCGCACGATCTCACGCATCCGCGCTTCGATCTTCGGCAGATCGTCGGGCGTGAAGGGCGTGGGGCGCACGAAATCGTAGAAGAACCCGTCCTCGACATTGGGCCCAATGGTGATCTGAGTGCCGGGGAAAAGGTCTTGCACCGCCATGGCGAGCACATGGGCGGTGTCGTGCCGGATCAGCTCCAGCGCTTCCGGGTCTTTGCGGGTGATGATGCGCAAATTCGCATCGCCTTCGAGGGGGCGTAATATATCCCAGACCTTGCCGTCGACCTCGACCGCCAGCGCGGCCTTGGCGAGGCCGGGGCCAATGGCGCCGGCGACATCGCCGCCTGTGGCCCCATGCCCAAGCGTCAGCACCTTGCCGTCGGGCAAGGTGACATTCACTGGGTTGGCGGCGTCGGACGCGGACACGGGCGGTTCTCCAGGGCAAAGGCTTCACGCGCCTAGGTGGCACGCGGACAGTGGTTTTCGTAAACGGAGGCGGCGGAAAGTCAAGGAATGGCGATATTGGGATGCTTGCTCGCCGCGTCAACGCCGCGTCCTTCGCGCGCCACACTGTCGGCAATGATGATCGAGGCGGGGCGCGTTGGTTTAAGAGCCTTGGCGAAACAATTGGAATTGTTGGCTTTGTCGGCATCGATGAAAACGAGATCGAAGAACCGGTGCCTTCCTTCTCTAAGATCCGTAGCGCAAATCGACATGTCGATATTGCGCGACGCTTAATGTTTGCGCGCGCCACTTCGGCCCGTACCTATAATTCCTAATTCTTCCGGCCCCGCAACAGCTCGGCATAGACGGCCAACGTCGCGTCGCACATGCGCTCGACCGTATAGACGGTCTCGATATGTTTGCGGCCCTTGGCGCCCATCTCGTCCAAATGGGCTTTGGACGCCGCTAACATGGTGGCCAGCGCTTCGCTAAGGGCCCGGACATTACGCGGCGGAATCAGGAGGCCGGATTCGTCCGGCAGAACGGTTTCCTCCACCCCGCCATGTGAGGTGGCGATGATCGGACGTCCCATCGCGGCCGCCTCCACCGGCACGCGGCCGAAGGCCTCGGGCTCCGTCGAGGGCGACACGATGATATCGGCCGCAGCATAGGCCGCCGGCATGTCCTCCATATGGTCGCTGACCACGACAATGCCCTCAACCCCGGCGGCTTTGCGCGCAGCGGCAATCTCCGCCAGGTAATCGCTGCGTCCCTGTGCATCCCCCGCGAGCACCACGCGTGCGTCGCTCGGCCAGCGTCCGGCTTTCAACAACGCCGCGACAGCCGCTATCAGAATCAGCTGTCCCTTCCAACGCGTGAGGCGCCCCGGAAGGAGAACGACTCGCGCATCGTTGGAAACGGCCCAGCGGGCACGCATCGCCACCACGCGAATGGCGGTCAAACGCTCCATATCGAACGCCGCGAGATCGATGCCACGCGGGATGATCACCATACGGCCGGCGGGCACGCGATGGGTGGAGGTGATGTGTCGCGCGGTCCATTGCGAATTGGCGATGACACGGTCGCCGCGCGCCATGATCGCGTTGTAAGAGCGCTTGAAGATGTTCCGGGCTTTATAGATGCCGTGATAGGTGGTGACGAAAGGAATTCGCGCGGCGCGCGCCGCGTAGTAGGCGCTCCACGCCGGCCCGCGCGAGCGCGCATGGACCAGCGCAATTCTTTCCTCGCGGATCAATCGCGCTAGGCGCCAGCTATTGAGCCACATCGTCAGCGGATTCTTAGAAGCCACCGGCATCTCGATGACGCGAGCGCCGACGCCGATCAATTCGTGCTCCAACCGCCCGCCGTCGCTGACCACAAGCGCACGATAGCCGGCGCGCACAATCGCGCGGGCAATATCAACCGTGGTGCGTTCGGCACCGCCCGCGTCGAGACGCGGAATGATTTGCAGTATGGCTGGCCGTTCCCCCATCGGGCGACTATGTTCGGCGGGCCTTATGGCATCACTGGAAATGATCGTGTCCAACATCAAAAAATTTCTACGCACTGACGGTGAGAGCATTGCCTATTTGCGCGAGCCGGGGAAGTCACCAGGGGTGATTTGGCTCAGCGGATTCAAATCCGACATGACCGGAACCAAAGCTGCACATTTGCATGCATGGGCTAAGCGGCGTGGCCAGGCATTCCTGCGATTCGATTATTTTGGACATGGCGTTTCATCGGGTTCGTTTAAAAATGGAACGATCGGACGTTGGCGCGACGATGCGCTCGCTGTGCTCGACGCGCTTACAGAAGGACCGCAAGTGCTGGTTGGTTCCAGCATGGGCGGATGGATCGCGCTTCTTGCCGCCGAAGCGCGGCCTGAAAAAGTGCGCGGGCTTTTATTGATCGCGCCGGCGCCGGATTTCACGGAAGAGCTCATGTGGGCGAACATGCCCGAGGATATTCGCGATCAAATCATGCGGGACGGCGTGTGGTCGCGTCCATCGCTCTATGACGATAGTCCTTATATTGTCACACGCGCGCTGATCGAAGACGGCCGCAAACATCTTGTATTGGGGCGCGATCTCACATTCGCAGGACCGGTGCGCATTCTCCAGGGCATGAAGGATCCCGATGTTCCGTGGGAACACGCGCTGCGATTGATGAAAATTTTGCCGGGAAAGCCTGTCCTAAGTCTAAGCAAAGAGGGCGATCACCGGCTGTCCACGCCGGCCGATCTTAAGCTGCTTGAAGAGACGCTGGACGGGCTTCTCGCGGAGTTATAAGCCATAAAGATGCGCAGCCCGGCCTTCGCCCTTGCCATTGCCGCTATCCTCGCAGCCTGGGTTGCGCCTGCCGGTGCTCAGGAAAAGAAGCCGTTCGCGGCTGATCCCGCCTATGCCGATTGCATCGCCACCATCGCGGATAAGCCGAAGGAAGCCTTCGACAAGGCGCAAGGCTGGCGCGCGCGCGGCGGCGGAATAGGGGCTGAGCATTGCGCTGCGCTGGCGCTGATTGAACTCGATCAACCCGGGGAAGCAGCCGTTCGGTTCGAAGCCATCGCGCGCAAAGCGGAAGCCGGTTCCTTGCGGGACCGTACCGCTCTTTTCGATCAAGCCGGCAATGCATGGCTTCTGGCGAAGGGCGCGGAGGAGGCCGAGAACGCATTCGCCGAGGCGATCAAGCTTTCGCCGCGCGATCCGGCTTTATGGATAGACCGGGCGCAGGCTCGTGCGATGCAGAAGGATTGGCGCGGCGCTGAAACCGACCTCAATGCCGCGATCAATTTCGACAGAAGCGATCCCAGCGCCTTTGTCCTGCGCGCCAGCGCCCGCTCTGCGCTAGGACGCCGTGTCGAAGCGCGCACCGATATCGATGCAGCGCTTGCCATCAGTCCCGATTTTCCCGACGCTTTAGTAGAACGCGGCGCCATGAAGCGCGCTGCCGGCGATCGCAATGGTGCGCGGGCAGACTGGATACGCGTGTTGTCGAAGTCGCCGAAAACCAGCGCGGCGGAATCGGCGCGCGCCTATATCGAAGCGCTGGATTTCAATCCGGATCGCTGAGCGCTTACCCACTCATTCGCGACATCGGGATCGGTTTCTCCGCCGGCATGATGATGTGCGAGTTGCGAGAATTCTTTTTCGCTCAGAAGTTGCTTCAGCGCCCACACCGCCATCGCTCGCACAAGTGGGGAAGGATCATTGAGCAGAAACTTCGCGGTGTTAGACAGCGCGACATCGCCGGAATTGCCGATGGCGATCAGGACATTCCGCACGAAGCGGTCGCGGCCGATGCGTTTGATCGGCGACGCCCGAAAGATTTCGCGGAAGCTCGCATCATCGAGCGCGGCAAGGTCGGCGAGGCGCGGATTGGCAAGTTCGGGACGCGGCGCAAACGCGATTTCATGCGCTGTTTGCGCGAATTTGTTCCACGGGCACACGGCCAGGCAATCGTCGCAGCCATAGATGCGGTTGCCGATGGCAGTGCGGAATTCCGGCGCGATGTGGCCTTTGTTCTCGATGGTGAGATAGGAAATGCAGCGCCGTGCATCGAGCTGATAGGGCGCCGGAAACGCATTGGTGGGGCAGATGTCGAGGCAATTGCGGCAGGTACCGCAATTGTCCTCGTGCGCGGTCTCGGGCGCCAATTCCAGCGTCGTGAAAATGGCGCCGAGAAATAGCCAGGAGCCGAATTCGCGCGACACCAGATTGGTATGCTTGCCTTGCCAGCCGAGACCGGCAAGCTGCGCGAGCGGTTTTTCCATCACAGGCGCGGTATCGACGAACACTTTCACATCGCCGCCGAAAGTTTGCACCATCCAGCCGGCCAATGCTTTCAGCCGTTTCTTGACCACGTCGTGATAATCGGCGCCTTGCGCATAGACGCTGATAGCGCCGCGTTCGCGCCGTTCCAGAATGTCGAGCGGATTGCTATGCGGCGCGTAATTCAGGCCCAGCACAATGATCGAGCGCGCTGCATCCCAAAGCTGTGTCGGATCGGCGCGCCTTGCGGCAGAGGTTTCCATCCACACCATGTCGCCATGATGGCCTTGCGCGAGGTAGGCGGCGAGCCGATCCGCTGCCTCTGGTTGCGGCGCCGCGCGCGCAAAAGCGACTGCGTCGAAGCCGCCGGCAATCGCGCGTTCACGAATGGCTTCGTGCGCGTCAGATGGCGCAGGCATTTTCAGAAATCGAGTTCGGAATATTGCAGTGCCGGCGGCTGGCCGGGCACGCGGTCGTTCAGCAACATCCGGAATGATGGCCGCGACTTCATGCGGACATACCATTCGCCAATCGCCGGAAGCTCCGACCAAGGAACTTCGCCGTAATAATCGAGCGCGGAGAGATGCGCCGCTAAAGCAAGATCTGCTAGCGATAGATTGCGCCCGGCCAGAAACCCGCGTTGCTCGGCCAGTGGCGCTACCACGCTCAAATTGGCGAGGAGGGAGGCGCGTCCCTGGCGGATCGTTTCCATATTGGGGGGCTGGCGCAGCAAATGTCCCGTGTGAGCGCGCGACGCTTTCTCGAATAGCAGGCGTCGCGCCACCTCTTCGTGGAATTTCGTCATCGTCCAGTCGAGAAGGCGCAAGGCCTCACCGCGTTCCACCGGGTCTTCGGGAACCAGCGGATGCTCGGGATGCATGCCTTCAAGATAATCTATGATGGCCCAAACGCCGACGACGACTGTTCCGTCCATATCGACCAGCAGCGGCAAATGTTTTTGCGGATCGTCGGGCGCGGCCGGATCGTAAGCCAGGCGCTTCTCGCCCAACGCAAGGCGGATAAGACGGCAGGGAGGCGACATGAGAATGTGGGTAAGGCGGCGCATGGCGTCACGTTATAAGGAAAAAATCGGCTAGCGGTAGCGCGTCACACAGGCATCTAGGCGATCACGTGTCACACCGCCCATAAGCCGCTGGATTTGCCCCGTTCTGCGCTGAATATAGGGGCCGGGCCCGATGACGCGGTAATTGCGCGGGTTGGGCAGAATGGCGGTGAGGCGCGCCGCTTCGAACGGTGTGATGCGTGACGCCGGCTTTTTAAAATAATGCTGGGCCGCGGCTTCGACGCCGAAAATTCCTGGGCCCATTTCGGCGACATTCAAATAGGTCTCCATCACGCGCCATTTGGGCCAAATGAATTCGATCAGAATGGTTCCGTAGGCTTCATAAGCCTTCCGCACCATGGTTCGGCTTTCGGGCATGAAAATGTTTTTCGCGGTTTGCTGGCTGATCGTGCTGCCGCCGCGCAACCTCCCGCCATTGGCATTGTTCTCGAAGGCGCGGTCGATAGCGTCCCAATCGAACCCAGTATGGGAGCAGAACTTGCCGTCCTCCGAGGCGATGACGGCCTTCACCAGCGAAGCCGACATGCGCGAGAGCGGCACCCAGCGGTAGTCGGCGCCCCCCTCTGTAATCAGAATGGAGAGTATCAGCGGCGTGCCCGGCGGCGGCATGACTCGGTAGAGCAATGTCAGCGCCAGCGGATAGAGCAGAAGAAATGCGAATGCGATGGCGATCGTGCGGCGCAGCCAAGGCTTGCGTCCGCCGCGCCCATGCCAAAACCAGCGCGCGAATTGGCGAATGCCGGAAGAGCGGCGGCGAGAGCTTGGCACTGGAAGGGTCGTTTCCGTCTCGCCCATTTCGAGCATGATGGCCCGAGCGTTATGCGACTCATTCCATCATACGCGCGCGCGACCGCGCCGTAAACGACAGTAGAATGGTTTCTCGCTTCTTACTCGTTGACGGGCGTCGCCTTCTGCCCCGGCACGAGTTCGTAGAAGCCTGCCAACCGCAGGCGCACTGTGACCGCGCCTTCGCTTTGGTTTTGCAGATACCAGCCGTGAATGCCCTGAAACGGCGAGATAAGCGTGCCGTGTTCGTTTAACCCGGTCGATTTCCGGTAGAAGGTCACGTCGCCCTTTTGGCCCGGCGGCGGTTCGGTGTGGCCGTGAAATTCGGAATAGAAGAGCTCGGGATTGGTGGCGCCGCGCACTTCCCAGGAATAGACGACCGTGTCGCCTTCCTTCATTTTGATTTTATATTCCAGGTCCCCGTCATTGCCCGGGATCGGAATGTCTACGACATCGGTGCGATAGCCGGCTTGATAGAAGCGCGAGCCTGGCGTGGCGCCTTGTGGCGGGGCGACTTCGTTCCACGGCGACGCGGCAGCGAAAATCTCGGTCGGCACGACGGACCCGAGCAAAGCGAGGCAGAGCGCAATGGCGCCGCCTCCGGCCACACCGGCGAGCTTGGCTCCACGAGAAACGCTTTGCTGTCTCTTGGTCATCAGGAAGCTCCTTGGTTGGGCGGATTCGCACATTACAGTTCCTTAGGGTTGTACGCGCGTGCGCGCGAAATCCCGAGGCTGGCCCGGGCATGAAACGCGCCTGTCACGATAAGTTTAGTCCGAAGGGGAGGAATGGCGAGGGAGAGAGTGCGGACGGGCAGGCGCCCAAAAGCGGTTTTCCCGGCTCGCCTTAGCGCGAGATTTCGCGCTACCTGTGCTGAAACGAGTCGCCGGAGAGCCCATGCAAGACATCGTCAACGCCATCCTCCTCGGCATCGTCGAGGGGCTGACGGAGTTTCTGCCGGTCTCCTCCACCGCGCATCTGCTGCTCTTTCAAGACCTGCTGGGTTTCCACCCGCCGGGGGCTGTGTTTCCCATCGTCATCCAATTCGGCGCCATTCTTTCGGTGGTGGCCGTCTATTGGAAGAAATTCTGGCGTGTCCTCGTGGGCCTGCCCAACGATCCCGCCGCCCGCCATTTCACCGCCGGCGTGCTGGTGGCGTTTCTTCCCGCCGCTGTCGTCGGGGTTCTGCTGCACGATTTCATCAAGGACGTTTTGTTCGCTCCCGCCATCGCGCCCTACGTCATCGCGACAACGCTCATCCTAGGCGGGATCGTCATTCTTCTCGTGGAGCGCATCGCGCCCCGGCCAACATATACCAACGCCGACACGCTGCCGCTGATGAAATGTCTGCAGATCGGTCTGTGCCAGGTGATCGCTATCGTTCCCGGCGTATCGCGTTCCGGCGCGACGATTTTGGGCGGCGAGCTTCTCGGCGTCGATCGCAAGGCGGCGGCGGAATTCACCTTCTATCTCGCCGTGCCGACCATGTTCGGCGCCTCGGTGCTCGACCTCTATCAGAACCGGCATTTGCTCGACGCCTCAGCGGGCCTGACCATTCTGGTCGGCTTTGTGGTGTCGTTCGTCGTCGCCTGGTTCGTGGTGAAGTCGTTTATCGGCTTTGTCGGCCGCTACGGTCTGAAGCCATTCGGTTGGTACCGAATCCTCGCCGGTCTCGCCATTCTGGCGGTGATGGCGTCGCTTTAAGCCGTCAATTTAACCCGGAGCGGGCGTGAACTGGCCGCGCGGACGGAAGCGCCAGATGTAAGACGGCAGGATGGCTTCGGAGGCGGTCGGAGTAATTCCGAGGCTGCTCAGATCGGGCAGCGTTCCGCTGGCAACCGAATCGCTCTGCAGTGTCAGCACCTCGTCATAGGTGATCGGCGCGCCGGGAACGAATTGCGCCACAGCGCCCAGAACCTTGGCGATGGCGAATGGCAGCGGAATGAGCGCGCGCTTGCGGTCGGTCTCATGCGCGACGAGCTGGATCATCTCTTTCAGGGTCATCTCTTCCGGTCCGGCGAATTCAAAAACGCGCCCCGCGGTATTGCCGTCTCGTAGAAGCGCGGCCACGCCCTCCGCGACGTCGCCCACAAAGACGGGCTGGAAGCGCGTATGCCCGCCGCCGATCACTGGGAAGAGCGGAAACATCCGCATCAGCGCAGCGAAGCGGTTGAACAGCTGGTCTTCCTGCCCGAACACCACAGCGGGGCGCACGATAGTGGCGGCCGGAAATTCCTGGCGCACCAACGCTTCGCCTTCCGCCTTGGTGCGGTAATAGCGCGATGTCGTTTCATCGCCGACGCCAAGCGCGGAAAAATGGATCAGGCGATCGGCGCCCGCTTGCCTAGCAAGACGCGCGATACGCTCGGCCGCCTCGGCATGCAGCGCGTCAAAACGCTGGCCGCCGGACTGCTTCATGATCGCCACAAGATTGATCACCGCATCGGCGCCCGCGATGGCCTCCGCCACTTGGGCATCGTCGCGCACATTGGTCTTGAGAAGCTGGATTTGTCCGACCCGGCCGGCGGGGCGCAGGAAATGCGCCACGTTGGGGCGGCGGACGGCGACGCGGATGCGCCAGCCTTCATGCGCCAGAGCGCGCACCAGATGCCGGCCGATGAACCCGGAGCCCCCGAAAATCGTAACCAGCCTGTTCGTCAACGGAGCCGTCATTCGCCTGGACCCTTAACGCGCGAAACGCGCTTAACTTCCGCACCTTCATGACACCAGGCTTCAGGAACTTCAATTCGGACGAAGGCTCCAAATCAACCGCTTTTGGCGCGGGGCCAGTGTGCCTCGCGTTGACAGGCCGGAGGGGCGCCGATAAGCATCCGGCCCTCAAGGGCTTGCCCTTGCCCAGATGGCGGAATTGGTAGACGCGCTAGTTTCAGGTACTAGTGCCGCAAGGCGTGGAGGTTCGAGTCCTCTTCTGGGCACCAAACGCGCGCCGGTTAACGGCGTCGTTAATACGCGGACATTAGTCTGCTCTGGCCGAAGCGCCATCACCTGAAAAGATGAGACGATGAAAATCAAACTGCACAAAGGTGATTTGCCGGCCGGTCTCGACCTTGGGCCGGCGATAGCCGTGGACACCGAGACGCTTGGATTAAATCCGGTGCGCGATCGGCTTTGCCTGGTGCAGTTGTCGTCCGGCGACGGCACCGCGCATCTCGTGCAGTTCGCGCGCGACGCTTACGCCGCGCCGAATCTGACGCGGCTTCTCGGCGATCCGAATGTGGAGAAGCTTTTTCATTTCGCGCGCTTCGACCTTGCAACGATAAAGCGTTATCTCGGTGTCATGCCGCGCCCCGTGTACTGCACGCGCACCGCGTCCAAGATTGCGCGCACCTACACCGATAAGCACGGTCTGAAAGATCTGGTGAAAGAGCTTTTGGATATCGATATCTCGAAGCAGCAGCAGAGTTCGGATTGGGGCAGCGAGAATCTCAGCGATCATCAGTTGGTATACGCGGCCAATGACGTCGCCCATCTCCACCGCCTTAAATCCATTCTTGACGTGATGCTAGTGCGCGAAGGGCGGGCCGACCTTGCGCGTGCCTGTTTCGACTTTTTGCCGGCGCGCGCGGAGCTGGATTTGGCCGGCTGGCCGGAGCACGATATTTTCGCGCATTGAGGCCGGTGCCGCTTATTGCGGCAGGTTTTATAAGCCAGCGTTATGACAAATTCGGCGGCGGTAATATCCGACGGGCGAACTCGCTTATATTTCGCATCCATGCCCAAATCCTTGCGGATACGGCGTGCAAGTGACTTGCGAGAGTCATTTGCAGCGCGCTTAAATGGGTCATTAAATCTTTCCAAACTGTGGACAGTGTCTGATCCGGAGCGGGGAGCGCCGAATGCAGAGCTTAGATGCCTTAGTTGCGCGTGCAGCGTCGCAGAGTGCGCCGCGTCCGTCGGACCGCGCCTTGAACGCGGAGCTCGTTCCCTATCAGCAGGCGAATACGCAGAAGGCGATCTGGCAGATCGTGAACTCGGTTTTGCCGCTCATCATCTGCACCTATGCCGCGTGGCTGGCGTCAGCGGATTATCTGTGGCTCAGCATCGCGCTGGCGGTGGTTTGCGGCTGGCTTCTTTTGCGCATCGGCTGTATTCAGCACGATTGCAGACATTATTCGTTTTTTGCGAACCGCAACGCCAATGATTGGGTCGGCGTTTTTTGCAGCGGCTTCTCGCTCATCCCTTATCTTTGGTACCGGCGCATTCATTTGCAGCATCATGCCGTCGCCAATGATCTCGATTGGCGCGGCTACGATATTTATTCCAATTGTCTCACCGTCGAGGAATACCAGGCCCTCTCGCCGCGCCGGCAATTGACCTATCGCATCATGCGCTGGCCGCCGATCCTGTTTTTCGTGCTCCCGCCCTTCGCGATGTTGGTTCTGTTCCGCTTTCCGTTCGACACGCCCAAACATCTCAAGAAGGAACGGCGCGGAACGCAATGGACCAATCTCTACGCCGCAGCGCTGGTGGCGCTTTTCGTGTTGGCGTTCGGCTGGCGCTTTCTGTGGTTCTATTTTCTGTCGGTTTCGATTGCCGCCGCACTGGTGTTCGGCATCAATTATTTTCATCACCAATATGAAGCTTCACGCTGGTTCCGGCATGGCTCAGCCAATTCCTCGCGCATGGCGCTGGAGGGAAGTTCCTATGTGAAATTGCCGAAGGTGCTGCGCTGGTTCACCGCCAGTCTCTGCCTGCACCACATCCATCATTTGCGGCCGCGCATTCCGTTCTACAATTTGGCGCGCTGCCAGGACGAGGTGGCCGCCTTCCGCGAGGTGCCGGTCATGACCTTGCGCACCACGCTCTTCGCCAAGCATCTGCACCTCTGGGACGAGGAGCACGGCCGTATGGTGTCGTTCGGCGATCTGTCCAACGCCGGGGCTGCCCAGTTGGCTGCCTCCCAATCCGCTCCCTAAGCAAAAAGACCTTCCTAACCGTCTGCAGCGCTACCCCTTGCCGTTCACGCCCGGCGGCGTACATCGGGAGGGGGGAGCGATTCAGATTTTAAGGGCGATTTTCGGCCTGGCTTGATCGCTTTGGGCGGCGCGCCCATAATCCTGTCCAACTTGGCACGATTTTCGCTTATGGGGCTTTTTTGCGCCAGCGAAGCCGCCGCCGGGTCTAAAAGACGAGCCGGAAAAGAACCTATGGCCTTGCCGCTGCAAAGAAAGCCGGAAAACGTGATGCGCCAGGCGGCTGATCTCGCTGCCGCGCGCCGCGTTCTCAACCTGGCCAGCGACGCGGTTGGCCTTATGGCTGACGGGCTCGACAGCAGTTTTAGCCGTGCGCTGGACCTTCTGGCTGCCGTCGAGGGCCGGGTGGTGGTCAGCGGTATGGGCAAGAGCGGGCACATCGCGCGCAAGATCGCCGCGACCTTTTCCTCCACCGGCACACCAGCCCAATTCGTCCATCCAGCCGAGGCGAGCCATGGCGACCTCGGTTCTCTCACGGCGCGCGATGCGCTTCTGATGCTGTCCAATTCCGGCGAGACCGCCGAGCTATCGGCGCTGATCACCCATGCCAAACGCTTCGCCATCCCTCTGGTCGGCATCGCCAGCAATATGGATTCGGCGCTGATGCAGGCGGCCGACGTGGCGCTGCTGCTGCCCAAGGCACAGGAAGCCTGCCCCATTGGCATGGCGCCGACGACATCCACCACGCTGATGCTCACGCTGGGCGATGCGCTTGCCGTGGCGCTGATGGAGCGTAAGGGCTTCTCGGCCGACGATTTTCGTGATTTGCATCCGGCCGGGGCTTTAGGCCGCGCGCTGATCCGTGTCAGCGACATCATGCATAAAGGCGAAGAGCTGCCGCTGGCGTCTCCCGATGCGAAGATGCGCGATGTCCTGATCATCATGACATCCGGCCGCTTCGGCTTTGCCGGTGTCGCCGGCATCGTCGATGACAGAGGCGCGCTTGTCGGCGTGATCACGGACGGCGATTTGCGCCGCCATATGCAGCCAGATCTGGTCGACCGCACCGCACGCGAGGTGATGAACCCATCGCCCAAGACGATTCCGCCCGGAATGTTGGCCGCCGAAGCGCTGGCCTATATGAATACCAACTCACACAAGGTGACGAAGCTGTTCGTGGTCGAAACCAGCGATTCGGCGAACCGGCCCATCGGCCTTCTTGATATTCATGACTGCCTGCGGGCGGGCTTGCGATGAGCCCTCACAAATCGAACGGCGCGGCGCGGTGGGACGCACGTCTCTCCCAGTCGGCGCAAAGCTACACGTCGCGCGCGCGCGGTGATTCCCAGCGCGAAACGCTGGTGAAGGCTCATCGGTACAGCGCCTTTGTCCGCATCATGAAACGCGCTCTGCCGCTGGCGGCGCTTGCGCTGGGCTTTGCGGTTTTGGGGTACGCTTTGCATCCGCGCGATACCGGCAGTGTTACCATGACGTTCGAGCGCGTGGGGACACTCGAAAACGATTTGGCGATGGTCAATCCCCGTCTCACCGGCACCAATGACGAAGGCTTGCCGTTTGTCGTTACGGCGTCGTCGGCGGTGCAGGACGGCAAAGGCGCACAGCGCGTTCGCCTGGAAAATGTGAATGCCGAACTCACACTGGCGGACGGCGGTCTGCTCCACGTGCGTGCGTCCAAGGGCGTTGTGGACACCGTTTCGCGGCAACTTGAGATTTCGGGCGGCATCACCTTCGCCTCGGCTGACGGACTAACAGCTGAGACGCAATCGGCTTTCGCCGATCTCAACACCGGCATTATCAGCGGCACCACGCAGATCACCGCCACCAGCGCATTCGGCCGCATCACGGCGGACCGCTTCACCTTCAACAAGGATTCGCGGCTGCTGCGCTTTGACGGGCAGGTTTCAACGGTCCTGAACGGAACCTCGCCATGAAGCTGCGCAGCGCCGCGATTGCCGGCCTCCTGATGATTCATCCTGCTCTTGCTGCCGAACCGCCGGCGCTCGGTTTCAATGCCGAGCAACCCATCGCGGTGAATGCGGAATCTTTCACGGCCGATCTGAACGCGGAAGCGGGCACCTATACCGGCAATGTCATCGTCGTTCAGGGCGAGGTGAAATTGCGCGCGGATACAATTGTGGTGACCGCGCCGCAGGGCAAAGCCTCACGCATGGAGGCGCGCGGCAATGTCATCGTCGATTCGCCTTCTGGAACAGCGAAGGGCGATGCCGCAGTCTTCGATGTACCGCGTCGGATGGTGCGTCTGACGGGGCGCGTGGTTCTGACCAAGGACGACAATGTGATGCGCGGAACCGCGCTCGAGGTCGAAATCGCCACCGGCAAAGCGCGGCTTACGGCGGGTGCGGCGGACGCCGCGCAGTCGCCGGGTCGTGGACGGGTCGAGGGTCTGTTCAACCCGCAAGGGACGCCAGGGGCGGGACAACCGGGCGGAAGCGGAAACCCTTGAAATCGCTCCGTTCATAAAGTTTACGCGATCTTAAATACGGAACAGGCAAGACTCGGGCCAATGTCGGAAACACCAAGCTTGAATGAGAAAGAGGGGGGCTTGCGCCCCCTCCCGACGCTTATTGCCGGCGGGCAGGGCCTATCGGTCACGCGCATCGGCAAAAGCTTCAAAAAGCGCCCTGTCGTTCGTGGGGTCAGCCTCACCCTCAAGCGGGGCGAGGTCGTGGGCCTGCTCGGACCCAACGGGGCCGGTAAGACCACCTGTTTCTACATGATCACGGGGCTCATTCCGGTCGATCAAGGCACGATCGAACTCGACGGCCACGACATCACCAAACTGCCAATGTATCGCCGGGCGCGTCTCGGGATCGGCTATCTGCCGCAAGAGGCGTCGATCTTTCGGGGCTTGTCGACAGAGGACAATATCCGCGCTGCCGCCGAGCTGGTGGAACCCGACGCGGCGCACTGCGCCACGCTGGTGGATTCGCTGCTCGCGGAATTTTCGATCACGCACATACGCAATACGCCGGCGATCGCCCTTTCGGGCGGCGAGCGCCGCCGCGTTGAAATCGCGCGCGCTCTGGCCACGCATCCCGCCTATATACTTCTGGACGAGCCGCTTGCCGGTATCGATCCCATTGCCATCAACGACATTCGCGAACTGGTCCGCCATCTTAAGGATCGCGGCATTGGCGTCCTGATCACGGACCACAATGTGCGCGAAGCTCTCGATATGATCGACCGCGCCTACATCATGCATGACGGCCAGGTCATCATGGAGGGCACGCCCTCAGACATCGTTCGCGACAAGGACGTACGCCGAGTCTATCTCGGCGAACGTTTCTCGCTCTAGAAGCGCGGCGCGGCGATGGCTCTGACGCAACGTCTCGAGCTCAAACAGGGCCAATCGCTGGTCATGACGCCCCAATTGCAGCAGGCGATCAAGCTGCTGCAATTGTCGAATGTCGAACTCGCGCAATATGTCGAAGCCGAACTCGAGCGCAATCCACTGCTGGAGCGCGACGACGCCGAAGGCATGGACACGCGAATCGGGGAAGGCCCGGCCGAGATTCGGACACCGGACATCGATGCCACGCCGCTCGATATGGCGCTCAAGCGAGAGGATTTCGGGGCCGCCGGCGATCTCGATGCCGGTCGCGACGATCTCTACGATGAGGGCCGGGCCGAGAAGATGGCCGAAGCCACAGATTCGACAGCATCGCCGCTCACCGATTGGACGCGCGTCGGTTCTGGCAAGCAGTTTGAAGGCGAAGACGATTTCGACGGCAATCTCGGCGTAAGCCTGTCGCTGAAGGACCATCTCGAAGCCCAGCTCGGCATCGCCGCTTTAGGCGCAACGCAACGGTTCATCGCGGTCGTGCTGATCGAAGCCGTCGATGAAGCGGGTTATTTGCGCACGACATTGGCCGATGTGGCCGAACGCCTGGGCGCGACCGAAGCCGAATGCGAAGCCGTGCTCAAAACCCTGCAGGGCTTCGATCCGTGCGGCGTCTTTGCGCGCGATCTGGCCGAATGCCTCGCGCTGCAATTGAAGGAGCGCGACCGGCTCGATCCCGCGATGCAGATCGTGGTGTCGCGTCTCGATCTTGTGGCTCGCCGAGACATTGCAGGATTGAGCGCTTTGTGCGGGCTCGATAATGCCGACGTGGTGGACATGATCGCGGAGATTCGCGAACTGACGCCAAAGCCGGGCTTGGCGTTCGGCTCAGAACCGGTTCAAGGAGTCGTTCCTGACGTTTATGTACGCGAGGGAACGGATGGCGGTTGGAATGTCGAACTCAACACCGACACGCTGCCGCGCGTGCTCGTCAACTCGCGATATTTCGCGCAAGTGACGCAAGTCGCGCGCAAACGCGAAGACAAATTCTACATCACCGAATGCATGACAAGCGCGAACTGGCTGGTGAAGAGTCTCGATCAGCGTGCCCGCACAATTCTGAAAGTTGCGAGCGAGATCGTGCGGCAGCAGGATTCATTCCTGACGCTGGGCGTCAGGCATTTACGCCCGCTCAATTTGAAGACGATTGCCGACGCGATTGGTATGCACGAATCCACGGTCAGCCGCGTCACGTCGAACAAATATATGGCAACGCCGCGCGGGCAGTTCGAGCTCAAATATTTCTTTACGGCCTCCATCTCGGCGATGTATGGCGGCGAAGCGCATTCTGCCGAGGCGGTGCGCGACCGCATCCGCGAAATGGTCGATAATGAAGGCGACGATGTGCTTTCCGACGACAAGATTGTAGCGCTTTTGAACGCCGACGGCGTTAACATTGCACGGCGCACGGTCGCAAAATACCGTGAAGCCCTCCGGATTCCCTCGTCGGTCGAACGGCGCCGATTGCGACAGATTTCTGCCTAGCCGGATTTCATTGACAGGGGTTCGGCTGCAACATATGGTCCGCCGCCTTTTCGACGTAAGGGTGAAATCGGCCACCGAGACTGCGCCGCGAATAAGGATTACAGAGTTCGCTGCGACGGAGATCGAAACCGGTTTTGATATGCGGTAGCGGTGAACGCGGCAGTCTTCGGAACCGAATAAGTGCCCATTCGTTGCAATATGAGTTCCTCGACGAGTGACTCAACAAGCGATCACTATCGGCAGGCAAAAGCCGGGCCCGATTCGAAAATCTAGGGTGTCATGGAAATAGCCGATTTGCTCTCGCCTCACGCGGTGCTCTCTCATTTGAAGGCCGCGAACAAGAAGCAGGTGTTGCAGGAATTGTCGGTGAAGGCAGCCTTGGTCACGGGTTTGCCCGAGCGCAAGATTTTTGAAACGCTGACGGAACGCGAGCGCCTAGGCTCGACCGGCATGGGACAGGGCAGTGCTGTTCCGCACGGTCGTATGGCCGGTATCGAACGTATGACCGGTCTGTTCGCGCAATTGGATCACCCCGTCGATTTCGACGCGATGGACGACCAACCCGTCGATCTCGTATTTCTGCTTCTCGCGCCCGAAGGCGCGGGTGCCGATCATTTGAAGGCGCTGGCGCGCGTATCGCGTTTGCTGCGCAATCAAGCGCTTTGCGAAAAGCTGCGTGCCGCCACGGATTCGCCGGCGCTCTACGCGCTCCTCACCGAGCCTACAGCTGCCTCGCAGGCGGCCTAGCCCTTTTACACTTCACGTTCTGATGTGATTCAGGCGCTCTGGCTCGGGCGCGACGCGCGCTGATTCCAACGCGCGGACACCGCCGCCGCGTGGGGCGCGGCGGCGATGGTCCGTTAGTGCAGGCTGAGCGGAACGAGATCGTTCTGCAAAGCGGCTCCATACGCGGAGTCATAATTGTCCATGATCGCGATCGTCGTCCCGTCTGCGGCATGGATAGCGTAAAGCTTCAGGCCTTCCGGCAAGCGGATGTCGGAGGGAATCACGCCAAGGGCGCGTGCTTCCTTTACGCCGATGCGCTTGATGTAGGCCAGACGAGCGCCACCAAAGGTCGGCGCTTCGACTTCTACGTCACTGGCAATTTCGGTGCTCATGGCAACCTCCTATTCCTTAGCTTCAACGCTACCACTGTTTGGCTGAACACGATCTGAACGGTAAACGCCCAGGAGCGAGACAGGTTTCAGCGAGACAGGTTTTCGCGGAACGCTAAGAGCTTCCTTACCAAAGTGGGATTTTTTCAGGCCCAATCAAGGCCGGGGTGGGGCAGAGGGTTACTGCGCTATGCCGGGCGCTCAAAAGGCGGCTTGCAGGCGGCTTCTTGAAGCGGCAGGAAGGAATATGGTTTCCGCCTCTCCATTTGTCGTTCTGGATCGGTTCACCGATAAAAGCGTCGCCGTTTTTGCTAACCCGCTGAAAATCATCACCGCCGAAAACCCAAGCGAAGTGGTGGCCGCATTTAAATCCGTTCACGGAGCAATTGCCGCCGGACATCACGTCGCCGGCTATATGTCCTACGAGCTCGGTTACGTCCTGGAAGAGAGGCTTTTGCCTTTACTCCCCGAGAGCCGAGATGTGCCGCTTCTCTGGTTCGGCGTTTTCGATAAACCCGAAAAGCTGAGTGCGACGGCGGCGGATGCTTGGTTTGCCGCGCATGTGACGGGCCGCGCCTATGCCGGGCCGCTTCGATTCGAGCCTTCGCGGTCCGCCTATGCCGAAGCCTTCAAACGGGCCAAGGCCTATATCGATGCCGGTGATATCTATCAGGTTAATCTCACCATTCGCGGCGAATTCGCCTTCGCAGGCGATCCACTCGCGCTTTATGCCGGGTTGCGTATGCGCGCCGCGGCGCCGCACGCCGCTTATGTGTTCGACGGGACGCGAAGTGTTCTCAGCCTTTCACCTGAACAATTCTTCTCCGTACGGAACGGCGTCCTGACGGCGCGTCCGATGAAAGGCACCTCGCTACGCGGCGCCACGACCGAAGAAGACGGGGCTTTGAGAGCGGCGCTCCTGGCAAGCGAGAAGGACCGCGCCGAGAATTTGATGATCGTGGATCTGATCCGAAACGATCTCAGCCGGGTGTCCGAGCCGGGCAGCGTTCGCGTCGCTGAGATGTTCGCCATCGAAAGCTTTCCGAGCGTCCATCAGATGGTGTCCACCGTCACCGGCAATTTGCGCGCGCCGACCATGCCGTCGGATCTGGTGCGGGCATTATTTCCCTGCGGCTCCATAACCGGCACGCCCAAGATCCGAGCCGAAGAGATCATTCGGGAATTGGAGCCTCACCAGCGCGGAGTCTATTGCGGCGCTGTGGGGGGATTTGCGCCGGACGGAAGCGCCGATTTCAACGTCGCGATTCGGACACTCACGATTTCAGGAGGGCGCGGCGTTCTGGGTATCGGAAGCGCCGTCGTCGCCGACTCACAGGAGGCGGGCGAATATGAGGAATGCCTGCTCAAATCCCGGTTCTACAGCGACGGCCGCATCCCCATCTCCCTGATCGAAACGCTGCTTCATGACCCGGCGCGGGGCTTTGTGCGTGAGGCCTTGCATCTGGACCGGATGGCCCGTTCGGCGTCGGTGTTCGGCTTGGAATTCGACAGGCAGGCGATGCTTGCGGCAATGCGTGACGCTGTTGCGGGCAGGGTGGGGCCGACGCGCGTTCGCCTTGAGCTCAGCGAAGAGGGGCGGCTGGACATAAAATGCGAAAGCCTGCCGGCTGCTTCCGAAGTCCTTACCTATGCGCTTTCCCCGCTCCGGTTGCGCAGTGGCGATCTTCTGGCGCGGCACAAGACAGGGTGGCGCGCCCTTTATGATCAGGAGTTTCAGCGTCTGCGCGCGGAGACCGGCTGCGATCAGGTGATTTTCCTGAACGAGCGGGACGAGCTTGTGGAGGGGAATTTCACCAATCTGTTCGTCAAGATTGATGGCGGCCTGGTAACACCGCCCCTCTCGTCCGGCGCCCTTGCAGGATGCTTGCGGCGTGAGCTGATCGAGAGCGGTGCGTGCCGTGAGGGTGTGTTGCGGCTCTCCGACCTCGAAGGCGATACCTATCTGGGCAATTCCTTGCGCGATCTATTGCCTGCGGTGCCGATTCGATTCGGCTCGTAAAGCGAGCGCAAAATCGATCCAGCAACGCTGATGCGCGATATTTTCGCGTTTTGGCCCGAAAATTCGCAACAAATCCACAGGCAAGGTGTGAAAACCGCTGTGGCACAAGCGCGATGGGCCTTCCCTACGGAGGAAATCGAGTAAGATGCATTACTGATTCCGATTCGCTACACGAAGGAAATCTCATGGCTAAGACTGCTACCGCCGCTGCCGGCGCGAAGGCTAAAGTAGAAGCCGGCGCAAAGGCTAAAGTAGAAACTGTAAGCCTCCGCAATTTGGCCACTCAAATGGCCGAGAAGCACGAGCTCACGAATAAGCTCGCCAATATCATGCTGAATGATTTGGTTGCCCTAATCTCGAAGCACCTGAAGAAGGGCGCCCGCATCCGGTTGAACGGACTTGGCGTTCTCCAGGTTCGCAAGCGCGCCGCGCGCATGGGCCGCAATCCGGCCACTGGCGAAGCGATCAAGATCAAAGCCAGCAAGAAGGTGGCTTTCCGGGTCGCCAAAGAATTGAAGACATCAATCTGATTTAACCCGCCCAGGGTCGAATCGGACGCACGTCTCGTCAAACCGCATTTCGCGGCTAACGCGGAGACGGGTGAAATAAATAGGTATCAAAACCTCTGTCGGTTAACCGGCAGGGGTTTTGTGCTTTTCGGGGTGAAGCTTGCACGCCGCTGAGTAGGTTAACTGAGGCCGAGCGTTGCACTGGTGGAACACTCTTATCGTTAACGTGCAGTATTCTGCTCAATTTTCGCAACAAACTTCGTGGGCTAATGTCCCGCCGCATTTGGCCACCGAGTTCTAATGATCTTCGTTGTCGACCGAACAAATCGCGCGATCTTTGCCGATCAGCTCGAACAATTCTTTCAGCACCGGCAGATGGTGGCCGGGCGCGTTGCGACTAGTGATGTCGCGTCGCGCCTGTCGGTTAATTGCGTCGATCAAGGCGAAGCAGACGACGTGGTCTATGTCGTTGAGACGGATAGCAGCCGGAGTGTCGTTGCAGCTTTACGCTTGGTTCCGACCCTAGAGGTCGATTTGCTCAGAGACAGATTTTCATTTGCCATTGCCGACACGACGCACCTCCATTCGAAGATCTATGAGATGTCGCATTGGATCGCATTGGATGATGAAGACGAATCCGAGGGGCGCGAACGTTACGGACATTTGTTCTGCGCAATGTTCGATTACGGGCTTCAGCGCGGTCAGGCGAACCTGACACTTTTCTGCGATATCGAGTTCCTGCCGACCCTGCTTGAGCGCGGCTGGTCGGTGACGCCGCTTGGCTTGCCGGTCGCGCAACACGACCGCGTCCGCTTGGCTGTCGCGGTCGAGGTGTCACGCGCCGTGCTGCTGACGACGTATATGGGCGGCGCCGAATACGGCATTCCCGTTGCCGTCAGCTTGTACTGACAGCGCGTTTAACGCCGATCGAGGCGGGATTAACCCGCCGCGACCGATGGGCGTGAGACGCCGCGGCTCGACGATCCTTCAAGAATCCCCGGTTCGTGCCAGCGGCCCTCGGGACGAATGATGACATAGGGATCCGCGCCAATCGTCACGGCGTTGGGATGGCGTTCCACATCCGCCACGATTTCAACATAGTCGAAATCGGAGAAGCTGAATTCTGGGCGCCCCTCACACACGCGAAAGCCGAAGCGGCTCCAGAAATTCACCAGCCGCTTCTGCGAATGGCCATATATCCGGCGATATCCCTTCATTTTGCACAGCTCGAAGCCGGCGCGAACGATCTGGAAGGATAGCCGTGTGTGGCGGAATTCTTTGCGCACCGCGAGGCGTTCGATCTTTGCGAAATCGGCAAAGAAACGAATGCGCAGGCATCCCGCCGGTTCTCCGTTCACAAAGCCCAGAAGGTGGGTCGCGGAAAAATTATTGCCGTCGAATTCTTCCTCGTAAGGGCATTCTTGCTCGGCGATGTAAACCGCGCTGCGAATGGAGGTTACGCGCAAGAAATCGTCGATGGTGCGGGCGACGGTAACGGTAATGCCGTTCTTCGGTCCTTCGCGACGGTAGCTGTCGTAAAGCGGCACGGGCTTGGGCGCGCGCGTGAAAACATAGAGATTGTCGTTGAATACGGGCCCGATCTTGGCGCCCTTTTTCAACCCGAGCGATTCATTGAAACGGTGCCCGACTTCGGTGTTGGGGCGGGTGTACATGTTCACGCCGTCATAGGGCGCCTTGGCGATCTGATCCATGAACAGAGCGATGCCGCCGGCCAGTCGACCGGGGGCGAAGGTCGCCCAGATATAGATGCCGGCAGGGCGCTCACCCGGGACGGCGAGCAGCGCCACATCCGGTTGCGCCTGAGGGTGCCAGCGGCCAATTGCTTCAGCCCCCGCTCATTGAGCGGAAGCATGGCGATGAAGCCTTCGCCGACCGAATCATTTCCACGCCGGGAAATGGCCCAAAAACAGTCCCGATTGTGTCGAACGACGCCGAGAACGGTTCGCGTATCGGTTAATCTGGGGATGCGTTCACGCGCGCGATCTAGGACATTACCCAGCTCGGTTTCGGTCGGGCGGAATAGCGTTAAGTGCTTTGAAACTCTACTGGAATCGAGACGGTCAAGTTGATGCCGCGCTTCGCCAGGGGTCGATCCGCCATCGTGGCGGACCATCCGTAAAGGATACTCAGTCATTTTCTACCCACCCATGTTCTATTTTGATACAAAGCTAACGGTAGGTGGTGTTCTGGTATGCAAACTAGGGACGAACGGGGTGTTCTTTTCGGGGAACGGGCACTCCACGGGGAGAAGCGGGTCGTTCCCGATTGGGAAGCAGTTCGGATATTCTTGGAGATCGTCCGAAAGGGCTGTTTTCGTGCCGCCGCCGACCATCTTGGCCAATCCGTAAATGCCCTTCGCCGACGCGTGGCGGAGCTAGAGCGCGACCTCGGGGCCGCGCTGCTGACACGTCATGTGGATGGCGTGCGAACCACCGCCGAGGGTGATCATGTCGTCGCGGCCGCCACGCGGATGGAGGCGGCCTCTTTCGGAATTCTTCAGGCCAAGGACCAGGGCGAGGAAAAACTGACAGGCGAAGTTCGCTTGGCAGTGACCGAGGGCATCGTGACGTTCTGGATCGCGCCCAAACTGGTCGATTTTCAACGCGCCAATCCCGGCCTTCTGGTCGACGTCAATTGCGCCATGAAATCAGCGCACGTGCTCCGGATGGAAGCCGATCTGGCCATCCAAATTACGCGGCCGACCGCGCCCGTGCCGATGATCTCCATCGCCGCCGTGGCAGCGAGCACAAACCACCCGTAATAAATTCGCTCGGTTCCCGATATGCTGGTCAATGTCATCACCCTAAGTCCGGAGAAGTTTGCGGCCGGAGTCCGGAACGGCAGATCAGCGCATGTGCAACGCTGGAATCGCATCGCTTCGCGCCAGATCACGCTGCCGCCCCAGCCACAGATAGGCAAGAGCGGCGCATATCGCAGGTAGCGCGCTGAACATGAAGATGATGTGAAAATCCACCATGGTCGCCAGCAGGACGCCGACGACCCATGGCCCAATAATCGAACCGGCGCGTCCGATGCCGAGCGCCCAGCCAATTCCGGTCGCGCGCAAATTTGCCGGATAGAAAATCGCCGCCACGCCGCTATTGCAGTTCTGGCAGCCGACGATGCCGAAGCCAGCGCAGAAGATTGCGACGCCGGTCAGCACCACGGAATCTCCGGTCAAGCCAATCGCAGCGATGGAGGCCGCGGCCAAACCATAGGCGGCCGGAAGGATAGGGTAGTGTCCCTTGCGATCGACGATAGGGCCCATGATCAGCGCGCCGGTGATGCCGCCGATTTGCATCAACCCCGATATAATCGATGATAGCTCAAGGGACATGCCTTGCGCATTGACGATGGTCGGCAGCCAGCTTTGCAGCAGGTACAGATCCATCAGCCCCATGAAATAGACGATCCACAGCGCGATGGTGGCGCGCCTGCGGTCTTTCCGAAACAACTCGGCCACTGGAATGGGCTGCTGCTTCGCGGACGCTTTGGCCGGCGCGGTACGCGGCAGTGCAAATACCAGGATGGGTACGAGTACGAGGGATGCCGCGCCGCCAAACACGAACACCGATTGCCAGCCGTAGGAATTCATCAAGACCGCCGCGACGATGCTGCCCAAAAACGAGCCCAGACCAAAGCCGCAAAAGAGAATCGCTACGGCGGTTGTCCGCCGATGCGCGGGCGCGCTTTCGGCCGCCATCGCCGCCAGATTGGGCAAGGCGCCGCCAAGGCCAAGGCCGGTGACGAAGCGGAGCCAGAACATGGCGTTGAGGTGATCGACACTCGCCGTCGCCAGAATGAGGATGCCATACGCCAGGGTAGAGCCCGCTATGATCCATCGGCGCCCAAGGCGGTCGGCAAGGGGCGCCACAAACATGCAGCCCAGCATCAGGCCCAGAAGGCTTGCGGAAAATGTCGGCCCGAAGGCGCCCGGCCTGAGGCCCCATTCGCGGCTGATCAGGGGCGCGACATAGGCTAAAACCTGGGTGTCATAGCCTTCGACCATGGCGGCCACGACGCAGACCGCCAAAGCTTTCCAGTGAATGTTCGCAGTTGCGTTGTCGCCCGTGTCGTCATGCGAGGCGATCATCGGTTACTCTCCCTTAGCGGGCTAATTTTCGTTGGTGTCCGTATTGCGCGGGCCGGGTTCAAGGTTCACTCTTGTGCCTGAACGCCCATCCTGACCGAGAGCGGTACGAGATCATAGGGGAAGCACCATGGTCAAATTGAACGTGTTGTTAGCTCTTGGTTGCGCTGCACTAGGTTGCGCGACATTCGCGGCATCGCCCACTGCGGCACATCACACGGCGTCGATGTTCGCGGCCGATAAAGAAATAGTTCTGTCGGGCACAGTGAAGCAATTCCAATACACAAACCCGCATTCTTGGATTCAGGTGCTCGTTCCGGGCGACGCGGGCGCGCCCGTGGAATGGAGTATCGAGACACAAGCGCCGGTTGTGCTGCTGCGCGCCGGCATCAAGCCGACATCGCTGCAACCGGGCGATAAGGTGACCATCAAGCTGCACCCGCTCAAGGACGGCGGCGCGGGCGGCGAGATGGTCGAAGTGACGAAGGAAGACGGCAGTATCATCAGCCTGCGTGGGCCAGGGCCGAATTGAAAGGTGAGTCATGACCGGACTGCGCGGATGCGGCTTTGTGCTTGTTGTTGCCGCAATGGTTTTGCCGTGGGCGTCGCGTGCGGCGGATGCGCCGCTCTCCGATCAAGCGAAAGCCTTCGCGGCACTGCCGGATTGGAGCGGCGTCTGGATGGGCACGGGCACGTTGTTCGAGCGCCCGGGCAATCCCAACACCGACCGGATGTTGCGGGACAACCCGCCCTACAAGCCAGCTTGGGAAGCGGCCTATAGCAAGTTTCTCGGAGATGTGGTGCGGCCGGGAAAATATCTGGACCCGCTCACCGTCGGTTATCCGACCGGCATGTTGCGAACCATGGCGCCCGCGCGCGGCATTCAGTTTGTTGTGCGACCCGAGATGGTGTGGGTCATCCATGAGCGGCCGGATTTGCGTTACATCTACACGGATGGGCGTCCGTTTCCGCCTAAGGACGAGTTGTGGCCCACCTTCGAAGGCTATTCCATCGGTCATTGGGAAGACGACACGCTGGTGGTCGAGACCATCAGCATGATGGGCGGCGTGCCGCTGGACCGTACCGGACTCATTCTCAGCGATCAGGCCAAAGCCACCGAGCGCATCCGTAAAATCGATGCGCGCACCATCACGGACGAAATCACGATCGAAGATCCGGTCGCTTTCACGCGGCCGTGGACGATCACGCGGCGCTATACCAAGCGCAACGAGCAATATCCGCGCGTCGAAAGCGTTTCCAGCTTGGAGAATCAGCGCAATCCCGTGGTGGGCGGAACGACGCAAATTCTCCTCGCCGACGATCTCGCCGACGTCAATTCGCCCTATACCGACGATCTGCGGCCTTTCGCGCTGCCCAAGATGCCGGCTCCGTAACGTCTCGGTTTACCCACGCCAGCCGTAGAGAAGCGTGATGTTGATGCGCCGGTTTTGATAGCCGCCCTTGAAACGGAATTGATCCGTTTCGTGGAAAAGGTCGGAGTCGAATATCACGGCGCGATTGGCCCGGTAGGGAATGGTGATGCGCTTGGCGCCGGCTTCCGCGAGAAACGCGCGCGCCGCGGCTTCGTTCTGATTGTAAGTCGCAAAGTCCCAATCGAGCGGCGCGGCGAAATCCCAGACGACGAGACCGCCGCTTTCCGCATCGAGATTGGCGTCGTTCTCGGTGATCCAGAAATTGACGTTCACCGCGGCGAAGTCGGCGTGAAGATTGATGCCCTTGCGCTGGCTGTCATATTTGAACGCCCACCATTCGGTGAGCTTATTGTCACCCACAATGGCTGGGTATCGCTCGCGGAGCTCGGAAGCGATCTGCGCCAGAAGCGGACTGGCAAAGCCGCCCTCTGGAAGCGCACCGAGATAGCCGCCCTCATAGGTGCGCCCCCAAATGGTCGAGCCGAGGCAGTAGCGGCGAAGCTCGCTCAGCGCGTCTTGCGTCAGGAGATCGTCGATCACCACCAATTGGGGACGGTTCTCCATCCATTGTCGCTGCAAATGCGCGGCGTCAGTCGCGGGGTTTATGGCCGGGCCGGCGAGGCGGTTGCCACCTTCTATATTTGACAGCGCACCGAAGGCTTCGTCGAAGCGGCGCGGGGAGCGCTGCCGCCAAGCGCCAAAATTGTCCGCATCCACCAGCCCGGACGCGATCAGGTATTCCAGCTGTTCGCGGTCATGCTGCAATTTATAGGGCGTCGAAGGCGGGCCGGCGCGTCCCGCCCGCGAACGCAGGGCCGCGCCAGTTCTGATCGACGCGAAAGCGCCGTCGAGATCACCCAGGACACAGAGGGCAAGGCCAAGATTGTGGTGCGCTTCGTCCAAATCCGGCTTGAGCGCCAACGCCTGGCGGTAGGCCATGGCGGCGTCCTCGGCGCGGCGCGCCTGAAGAAGCGCATTGCCGAGATCGAAGCGAAATAGCGGCTCGTTCGGGTGCAAGCGGATGGCATTCGCAAGAAGCGAAATTGCGATTTCGCCACGCCCGCTTTTTGTGGCCATGCCCCCCAGGCGGGCGATGCTCGCCGCATGGTTCGGGTCTTGCGCGAGGATCTGCCGGTAGAGCGCTTCGGCCTCGGGCAGCTTCCCAGCAGCCTCGAGCCGCACCGCTGTCGCGAAAATTTCTGCTGCACCTGCGGGCCTGCGGCTCGCATGTGGGCGTCCGTCGTTCCCGCGTTCGCGTGGGTTGCTCATCGCGCGAAGGCTATAGGAGAGAGCGCCAGCATTGAAATAGCTGAGTCTCCTATTTCGCAAATGACATCGTCCTGCGTGTCGCAAGGCTTAGGGCTTTTGCTATTGCACCTGCGAGAATTTGAATGCGGCGCACAAATCACTCGCGCGAGTCCGCAGCCGCTTTCCCAAACGATTCGTAATCACGCCGCAATGATCGCGCTTGCACCCGTGCGCCACGCATAGAAAGCTAATAGTCGATGGGGGCAAACATCGCAAAGCAACTGTGCATGAATCCCACATACAGGTATTTAGCCGTCTAAAATTATATGGGACCACAAAACAATTTGATGTTATCGTGATGAACAAGTGTTCATCGGTGCAAAGCGTCGGAAAAAAAGACGCGGCCCCGATAGGGGAGAGTATTTCGTTATAAACCGGGGGTAAGCGCATGACGTCATTCGCTTTTGCAGGACCGCTTAATGTTGCTCGTCTGACACGTCTGGCCGGTACGGCCTCGTTATTCGCTCTGGCGGCAGGTGTCGCTCACGCGCAGGCCCCGGCAGCCGCCGCCGCCGCCCCACCCACAGCAGAAGAAGTAACGGTCACCGGATCTCTTATTCGCGGTGCAGAAGCGGTCGGCGTTCCCGTCACGGCCTTGGGCGCGGAAGAATTCGTAAGAACCGGCGCGGTCACTGTCGCTGACCTCTTGCGGGAAATCCCTTCCGTGTCCGTCGTCGAAACCGTCGGCGTTACGCAGACGTCCGGCGGAAACCGCCAACGCCTGCAGAACTCTACGATCCACGGGATCAATTCAGGCACGGCTGTCTACGCGCTGCTGATGATTGAAGGCCGCCGCTATCCGGCGCAGGGCACGAACCTGCAGAATATTGACCCTTCGATCGTGGCGCCGCTTGCGGTCCAACGAATCGACATCTTCGCCGCCGGCGCATCGGCCACTTACGGTTCCGACGCCGTGTCGGGCGTGTTCAACGTCGTTCTGAAACGCGGCTTTGACGGTGCGACCCTGATGGGTCGCGTTGGTCTTTCGACCGATCTCGGTTGGGAAAGCCATACCATTGAAAGTTCGGCGCAGTTCGGCCGGACCTGGGACAATTGGCTGGGCCTTGGCCCGGGCGACATCGCCATCACCTATGATTGGTGGGAACAGGGGCGCGTCTACGGCCAAGCTCGCGATTACGAAACGCCGAATTTCGAGCCCTGGGGCTTCGACGACCGAACCTTCATGGGCATGAACAAGGCCGGTATCATCAGCACCGGAAGTCCAGCTTCATCACTTTCGCTACCCGCCACCGTCGCGGGGGGCGTGGCGCTACAGGCGTCGCTGGGAACGCGCTATTGCTCCAATTGCTTCTCGGTTCCAGTAGGTACGGGTTGGGATTTTGGTACGCAGGCTCCCGGCCCAGCGGTCAATTGGGCAACGCTCATCACTGCCAATAAAGGCGTGACGACACAGATTGCTCCGCAAACCTATAGCTGGATGAATCCGGCGCAGCAGAACAACTCAGCCGTGCTGACATTCGATCAAACGCTGACGCAGGATTTCTATGGCCTAGGGCCGGTCGAATTTTTCGTCAATGCGTTCTACCAGAATCGGCGCGGTCAAAACGCTTATTTGCCCGGCTACAGCCCGTGCGCGAGCTGCGTCACCACCGCCAACGGCGTGACCATTCCGACGGTCAATCCCTATTATCCGACAGGCGTTCCGGCGGGAACGGTCGTCAGAGCCCATTTCACCGTTACGCCAGATCTGGTGCCGTTCAGCACCAACTACATCATTGATCGGCAAATGCAGTTCGGTTTCAATTTCCAGTCGCTGCCGTTTGATTGGAACGGAAGTGTATTCGGGTCGATTTCAGAAACCCACGCCAACGACCACAATAATGGTGTGAACGTGAACATGCTCAACGCCGCGTTGGGCAATACGATCGCGTCTCAGGCGGCAGTTGGTGTGCTTCCGGCGCGCGCTGCTTATGTGAAGCCCGCGACATTACCGTTCCTGAATCCGTTCTGCGATCGCGCACTCTTTCAGTGCGATTCGCAAGCGACCCTCGACTACATCACCTCCGATCGCGTCGACAATTCCGTCTACAATGAGCGGGAATATGGCGCGACCTTCAACGGACCGATCTTTGACCTTCCGGGCGGTACGCTCAGAGCCGCTGTGGGGGTCGGCGTTCTTAGTCAGGTATTCAATGTCTACAACGACACCAACGAAGCGACGTTCAACAAAGAAATTTTGAGCCACAGCTATCAGTTCAACAAATACACCAGCCAATCCATCACCGGGCAATTGAACGTTCCCATCATCGGCGCGGATATGGGTATTCCGCTGGTGGAATCTTTGGTATTGGACCTCGGCTATCGCTTCGACCATTACGATCAATTTGGTTGGGTCAGAACGCCGAAAATCGGCGGCAATTGGACCGTCGGCTACGGCTTCTCGTTCCGCGGTGCCTACGGTACGTCGTTCACCGCGCCGGGCTTTGGCAATCTTACCGACTATCAATTCGTTCGTTCGACCAACGAAATGTACAATGTGCCGAACGCGCGTTCGGTGACGTTAAATTTGAACTGCCCTGGCGTTTCCGCTCTGGGTATCGTGGGCGGTACGGTGGCGCCGAACACGCTGCAAGCGGCACTCAATCCGGGTCGTGTCGGTTGCCCTGCGGGCGGCGGACTGGCGGCGGGACCAGCCGACACCGGCACGCTCGGAAATTTCAATTCAATCACGGCGCCGGTCGGTCTGCAGCTCAATCTCTCGCTCGATTATTTGCAAGGCAAAACACTCGAACCGGAAACCTCCAAGCAATGGTCGTTGGGCTTTGGCTGGGCGCCGAAACAGGATGATCCGATTTTCGGCTTCCTCAATGGGCTGACGGTTGACGCGGAATATTGGCACATCAAGCTGGAGAACGTGATCGGGACGCTGACCGTCGGAACGGCCGGCGCACCCGGCGTGAACGACCCGAATGCGCTCGATCGTTCGCAGCCGATTGGTACACAAACGACCGATCAGAGAGCCACGCGCTTTATCGTTGCGCCGCGGCCCGATCTGCAGAACACCGCGCCAGAGAACGCTGCCTTTAAAGCATTCATCGACGAAATCGTCGGGCTTGGAAAATGTAACTGCGATACAACTGCGTTACAGTTCATCAAGTTCATCGAGACCAGCGGCATCGCCAATCGCGGCTGGCTGGAGAAGGGCGGTATCGACGCCACCTTCCGATATGATTTCGATTTGGGTGGTTTTGGCACCATCTCCCAAAGCGCTGCGTTCTCCTATCTGACGCGGGATCGCCAGCGGACAAACGCTCTCACGGCGATCGTTGACAAATACACAGCGAAGAATCGAGGAACGGGCGTTTTGACCGGACAAGATTCCGGACATCAATTGCAATCGGCACGCTTCACGACCGTGTGGACCGATATGGGCGGACATTGGAGTGTTGCGCCCGTGTTCGATTGGCGCCCCCACAAATTCACGACGGCTACACCGCCAGCGTGTTTCTGGCACCCTGATTTCGGCCCTGCACATCCAGACAAGACGCCTTATGGCGGGCTTTGCTACCAAGGCGCGCCCTACTGGCAACAAGACGTACAGACCTTTAAGGCGGGCACCGCGGCGGCGCTTTCCAACGCGGACCAGAAATGGGAAGGCCTCTATCACCCGTCGCAGGTCTTCGTGAATTTGTCAGTCTCCTACACGTTCTATGACGAGCCTGCGAACGACTATCTCAAGAACCTGCGTTTGGCCCTGAACGTGAACAATCTCTTCAACCGCTATGGTTCGGACATCACCTATGATCCGCGCACGACATCAGGCTCGGCGCGCATCCGCGAAGGCAATGACTTCCAGCGTGTGGTGACCTTCACAATCACCAAGACCTGGTAAGAGCAAACTCGTCTTCCCCAGGGCTGCTATCCGGAAGGGTTGCAGCCCTTTTCTTTTGTGCTGTGACGATCAGATTGGCTCATCTTTCGAGACGCGCCTCGGATGCCTGCTAGGGCGCCATTCCCTCTGTGTCATGGCCCGGTTGAACCGGGCCATGACAGGGCGAGCGCGTAGCTGCGTGAGGGTGCGCACAGACAATACACCGCATCCTTCGAGACGCGCTCTCCGAGCGCTCCTCAGGATGAGGATATTCTTGATATACACCTCACCCTGAGGAGCCGCGCAGCGGCGTCTCGAAGGGTGGGAGCACCTAGAATTAAGCCAGCATGGTCTGTGGTTCGGGCACTTTTGCATCCGCCGCCAGATAGGCCATGGCGGCGTCGACACCGCCCTTTTTATGCGGGATGCCGGCGAGGGCGAGCCCCATTTCCACACCTGCCAAGGCCGCGACAATCGTCAGCTCGTTGGTGTCGCCGATATGGCCGATGCGAAACACCTTATCGCCGAGCTTGGAAAGTCCCGAGCCCAACGACATATCGAAACGTTCCAGCACCAATTCGCGGAAGGCATCGCCGCCGCGGGTGCCCGGCATCAGCACCGTCGTCACCACCGGCGAATAGAAACGCGCATCGCGGCAAAGAATTTCCAATCCCCAGCCGCGCACCGCGCGCCGCGTCGCTTCCGCCAGGCGCTTGTGACGCGCGAAGACACTCGGGAAGCCTTCTTCATGCAGTATGTCGATGGCTTCGGCGAGGCCGTGCAGCATCGGCGTCGCCGGCGTGTAAGGGAAATACCCATTCGCGTTTAGCGCGGCTTGATCGTCCCACGACCAGTAGGAGCGGGGCAGGCGCGCCGTTTTGGTGGCGGCCATCGCCTTGTCGCTCACCGCGTTGAAGGCAAGGCCGGGTGGCAGCATCAGGCCCTTTTGCGACGACGCTACGGCGACATCCACGCCCCATTCGTCATGGCGGTAATCGATCGAGGCCAGCGAGGAGACGCAATCGGCCATCAGCAAAGCCGGATGGCGCGCGGCATCGATGGCTTTGCGCACATCGCTCATCGACGACGTCGTGCCGGTGGAGGTTTCGTTATGCACCACGCACACGGCTTTGATCGTGTGTGTTTTATCGTCGGCGAGTGCCGCGCCGATGGCGCTTGCGTCAATGCCGGAGCGCCAATCGGTTTCGATGAAGCGGACCGCGAGTCCCAGCCGCTCCGCCATGGTTTTCCAGAGATTGGAAAAATGGCCCGTCTCGTACATGAGCACCGTGTCGCCGGGCGACAGCGTGTTGCACAGTGCCGCTTCCCATGCGCCGGTACCAGAGGCCGGAAAGATGAAGGCGTGCGTCTCGGTCTGAAACACCGTCTTGATTCCAGCCAGCACACGGCGGCCGAGAACTTGAAACGCCGGCCCGCGATGATCAATGACCGGGCAATCCATCGCGCGTAGGACGCGGTCGGGCACCGGTGTCGGTCCGGGGATCTGCAAGAAATGGCGTCCAGCCGTTCTGGTCATTGTACTCTCCAATGCCACTTCGCTGAGGCCCTTCGGCATCATATAAGCGCAATTTTTCAGCGTCACACCTAGGCCGAGTTATATGGTGAAGGCAACATGACCGGGCTAGGTTCGCGATGGTGAACGCGTGGGGGCGAAATGGGCGTTGACGGTCAAAAATCTGCACTTCGGCAGATCGTTTATATGCACACCGAACCAAGCGCATGGCCGCACCATGGGCTCTCGCCGGTCAATAGGGTGATTTGCGTATTGGTCGTCGGCTCCGCAGGCATGGCCATTGCGGAAACGGAAGCGACGCTCACCGCAGGGCGGGAAGCGTGGTTCCTGGGCTTCGAATGGGCGCTAACTCTTATCTTTGCGGTCGAGTATTTGGCCCGCGTGTGGGTGAGCGTCGAGAATCCGCGTTTCGGTCCCGGCTGGCGTGGCCGCATGCGCTTCATCACGTCGCCCGGGGCGCTCATCGATCTTCTCGCCATCGCACCGATTCTTTTGACGCTGGCCGGGAGCGAAGCCTTTTTGCTGCGCACGTTTCGGCTCCTGCGCATGCTGCGATTGGCGAGATTGGGGAGCTTCTCCGCCGCGATGCGCCATGTCGGCACGGTGGTGCATTCGCGCCGGCACGAACTCTTGCTCGCCGTCGGAATCAGCATGGTGCTGCTTCTGATGTCGTCGACACTGCTCTATTTGGTGGAAGGCGACATACAGCCGGAACAATTCTGATCGGCCCCCATTAGGTGGTCCGGTTTGAATGTTAGTGCATTGCTTCCTCCTTGGCCATTGCTGCCTGGAGGTGGAGCGTAGCGGAACCGGAAGGCGGCAATGGCGGCGTCGCGGTTTCCGGGGCCGGTGGTCGGTAGCCGAGGCT
>CANIHD010000020.1 GCA_947467345.1 Alphaproteobacteria bacterium | reverse complement strand
TTTTTGATCGGCTGCTTTCCAGACGGTTTTTCCATGCCGAAAACGTGACACGTTTCCGACCCGCTGAAAACTGCATTAACAGATTGATTATAATGAAGTTCTATGTGGCGGGGCGGCTAAATTTGTCCACCTTTTCCCGCGAAGAGCCTCAAAATTGTCACGACTGCTCAATAGTTTCTCATCCATGCCGCCGACCGCGCGATAGGCGTCGGCGCACACAAGGCAGGCATGGAACTCCAGTAATTCGGTTTTATGGGCGGATGGCGCGATTGTCCGCGTGTTGATGCCGTAGACCATGTGCCGCTCGATACGGCTGTTCTCTTCGACAACGACAATCCGCGCGTCGCCGCCGGCATAGTGAAGCATTTCCCTGTTGTGCTGCCGCTCCTCGTAGGTAAGTGGGCAGACGCTCGCGGCACCGGTCCGCTCAGCGCATTGCACTAAGGCGTCTAGCCAACCTGGCGCGACGATGACGTCATTGTCGACAAACACGACGTAGCGCGTGTCGATATGCCGGACGGCAATGTTTCGTGCGTGATTTGGCGACAGATATTCTTCCGTCCGAATGATCCGGAATTGCCGCTTCTTCGCGGCATCTTTCAAATATTGCGCGATATCACGCGGTGATCCGCCGTCAATATAAAGGAGCGAGAACCGTGTGTCGGTGTTGGCGTAGATACTTTCCAGCGACTCACGAGCGCTGCTGAAATTGTCGCGGGGAACCACGACGATCGTGACGTCTGCCTTATCCACGTGGATCAATCCCCAAGCGCGCCCGAGTGCCCGGCAGTAAATTTGTCGAGAAGTAACGGAATGAAAAGGTTAATTTTGGAACGTGGTTACCGGCCGCCGGGCGGTTACGACAGCGCTTCGCGCGATCTTGCTGAGGCGCAAACCTAGGTAAATACTGTGGTTTTCTAAACCCTGGACGCTCTTGCCGCTTTACCATGGGGAAGAGGTAGCTGGGCCTGCTGCGACGAAATTTCGCGCATATTGGCTGGCTCAGAGGCCAGCCGTTCGGAGAAAGCGACTTCGACGATCTGGCCCCTCACCAGTCCAAAGCTGCGGAAGTAGCGCGGCGATCATTTCTAATGGCTATTGTCCGTACACGGTTGAATTCGGCGAGCCCGACTGCCGAATTGCCATACGGCATTTGACGAAGTTGCGGCTCAAGCCTTCTGCCGGTTAGGCTTGCCGCATGGTCAGTTTTCATCACCGGGATTTTAAGCGCTGCGCGCGTGGTCTAACGGCTTACGCGGCGGTGTTGGCGCTTGTACTGGCATTTCCAACATCGAGCAGTTTTGCCGCCAATGCCGCTGCGGTGCCGGCACCAGCGGCAAACGCAAGCGCGGGCGATGGTTTTGCCGCCTATCGCCGCGGCGAATACGCGGCGGCTGCACGGCTGCTCCGGCCGCTCGCGGAGCAGGGCGATGTAAGTGCCCAACTCAATCTTGCGGAGCTTCATAATAATGGTCTGGGGATCCCGCAGAACCGGGCGGAGGCAGCGAAGTGGTATGGCTTGGCGGCGGCGAAAGGCAATGAATACGCGCAGGCCGAGCTTGGCATTCTCTATGAGAACGGCTTCGGCGTGCCGCGAGACTACGCCAAGGCAATGCAGTTCTATCGGCAAGCCGCAGCAAAGAACGTGGCTTTGGCCGAGCTCAATCTCGGCGCCATGTTCGATGCCGGAAAGGGCGTGGCCCCCAACCTGACGGAAGCCGCCGCCTGGTATCGAAAGGCGGCCGATCACGGCAATGCGGTAGCGCAGCTCAATCTCGCTTTGATGCTGCATCAGGGGCAGGGCGTACCCAAGAATGCCCGCGAGGCGGTGCGGCGGTTTCTTCAATCGGCCGATCAGGGCAACCCCGACGCGCAGCTGAATCTCGGCATTCTCTATTCAACCGGTGACGGCGTCGCCAAAGACCCCAAGGAAGCCATTCGCTGGGTCCGGATGTCGGCGAAGCAAATGCACGCCAAGGCCCAGTTCAATCTGGGTGCGTTTCATCTGGAAGGAATCGGCACGCCGGTTTCATATCCGAAGGCGCTCATCTGGTTCAGCGCCGCATCGGTCGCCTTAACGGGTGACGATGCAAAGACGGCCATTCAGGTGCGCGACTCGTTGTCGACCCGAATGACGCGGGAGCAAATTGTCGAAGCGCAGCGCATCGCGAAGGAATGCCAGGCCTCGCGCTACCTGAATTGCGATTAAAGGCCTGACGCGCGCGCTTACGGAAAATCGCGCGCACCAAAACGCTTCCGATGATACGCGACAACATGTAGGAAACGAAACGGACGACGCATTTCGCCGAGCTTGAGCGCATCGGCGCGCCAACGAGGCGGCTTAGTTCGCAACTGCGTAAGGTTTCGTCGACGATCTCTTAGCTGTGGACTATCATTAATGAGTCTTGCGCTGCCGCGCGCGTTGACCATGATGATTCGGCCCCGCCATACCAAGGTACCGAGCGCACGATGGAGCAGGAACTTGTTCGCCAGCTTCCCTACGATGTGGATGTCGAGCAAGCGCTGCTCGGCGCGATCCTGGTGGACAATTATTCGCTAGAGCGTGCTTCGACAATTCTGAAGGCCGTGCATTTTTACGATCCGTTGCACCGGCGCCTTTACGAAGCAATCGAGCGCATGTGGGCGCGCGGACACGCGGTTACGCCGCTGACGCTGAAAGCGCAGATGGAGCAGGATGCCGGCTTGGCCGAAGTGGGCGGGCAAGCCTATCTTGTCAGCCTCGCGCACGCGGCGCCCGCGCTTCCCAACGTGAAAGACTACGCACGCATTTTGCGCGAGCTGTCGCTGCGCCGCGACCTCATTCATATCGGCGAAGACATCGTCAACACGGCGTTCGAAGCGCCGGTGGATGTCGGGCCACAGGCGCAGATCGAAGAAGCCGAGAAAGCGCTGTATCGGCTGGGCGAAAGCGGCCGCTCGGGCGAAGGGCCGCAATCCTTCGACACGGCTTTGGCCGAAGCCGTGCGCCAAGCGGAACAGGCTTTGTCGCGTGGCGGCGCCATTTCTGGCGTCGCTTCGGGATTTACGGATCTCGATTCATTGCTGGGCGGTTTGCATCCGTCGGATCTTCTCATCGTCGCCGGCCGCCCTGGCATGGGGAAAACAGCACTCGCCACCAACATGGCGTTCCACGCGGCCCGGCTTTACCAACAGGACAAGAAAGATAATGTCTCGCCGCCGCGCGGTGCGGCGGTGTTGCTGTTCTCGCTGGAAATGGCGGCGTCTCAGCTTTCCGCGCGTATTTTGTCGGAACAGACCGAGGTGGAGATGCGCAAGATCCGCACCGGTCGTTTCACAGACACCGAGTGGGACCGCTTCGTGCGCACGGCACAGGTGCTCGGCGATTTGCCGCTCTACATCGACGACACCGGCGGCATTTCAATTGCGCAGATCGTGGCGCGCTCGCGCCGCATGAAGCGCGAAAAGAATATCGGCATGATCGTGATCGACTATCTGCAATTGGTGGAGCCATCGCGCCGCGCCGAGAACCGTGTTCAGGAAATTTCCGAAGTCACTAAAGGCCTGAAGGCGCTGGCCAAGGAATTATCGGTTCCGGTCATGGCGCTGTCGCAGCTCTCGCGCGGCGTCGACAGCCGCGACGACAAGCGCCCCGTGCTCTCAGACTTGCGTGAATCCGGCTCGATCGAGCAGGACGCCGACGTGGTGATGTTCGTCTATCGCGAAGAATATTATCTGAAGTCGCGCGAGCCTGAGGCCGGTACCGCGGAATACGCCAAATGGGTTGAGAAGCTGGACCGCGTACACAACCGCGCAGAGGTCATGGTCGAAAAACACCGCCACGGCGCAACCAACAAGGTGGAGCTATTTTTCGATGCACGCTTCACGCGCTTTTCCGATCTCGCGCCAGACGACAACAAACTGCCCGCCCGCAATTAGTGCTAGCCCACCAGCACCGCAAGCAAAGGCGGGATGGTGAACAGCGACATGACGGTGGAAACAACGATCAGGCTGGCGATTTCTTCGGGATCGTTTTTGTAGGTCTGCGCGAAGAAGTAATTGTAGACCGCAACCGGCATCGCGCATTGCAGCACAAAGACATCGTCCTCCACGCCCTCAAAGCCGAACAACGCCGCCACTGCAAATCCGACAACAATTCCAAGTCCGAGGCGCAAAGCGGCGACATAGGACGCGCGCCCCAGCATGCGCACTTTGATGCGCGCCAGCGACGTTCCTAGCATCAGCAACATCAAGGGAATGGCAAAGCCGGATAACAGCGTCAGCGTATTGTCCATCCAAGTCGGAATCGGGAACCGGAAGGCGGACCACATCACGCCGAGTAACGCGGCGGGCACGATTGGATTGGAGAGGACTTCGCGAACCCGCGCGCGCCCTGCCGCGATGGCGTTGCCGATGGTGAAACTGAAAACGGTCATGACGGAAAAAATGACCACGGCGTCGTCCAGGCCTTGTTGCCCGGTGGCGTAAAGCGCCAAAGGCAGGCCGAGATTGCCGGCATTGGGAAACGACAGCGACGGCAAATAGGTTCTCAGCTTAAGGCCGCTCGCTTTCAGCAGCACGGCCCCGGCGAACGTAAAAAGCAGCAAGGCAAGAGTCGTGGCACCCGCCAAAGGCAATAGCCGCTCCGGCGCGGGCATGCGGGCAAGCTGACTGAAGACGAGGGCCGGGGTGCCGATGGTCCCCACCAGCAGCGTGATGGTTTTGCCATCGAAAGGCCGCTCCGTGCGCGCCAGCACAAAGCCGACCAGAACGGTGATCAGGACGGGTAGAACGGCAGCGATAATGACCTGCATGGCGCCGGTGTGCCTGAGGCGATGCTGCGCCGCAATGGCCCAGGCATTTGCGGCATTTTGTCTGCCTTACCCCATGCAGTTAAGAGTCAGTTGCAGTCGCAAACCCTCGTCGCTATGGTCCGGACGGTTAACGGGTCATTGGTGTGATGGGGCCGACGGTAAGACCAATGCGAGGACGGCGATGCCTCGCGTCCCCGTCTTGCCTCTTTTTTGCGAGTGCCGCGACGCGTGAGGGCACCCGAAACACGCTCGGCATCGGCGACGAAAAATTGGTTTTGGTGAAATAGTCGGCGCGCCTTTCGCTACTCGGTGCCAATGGAGTGAAGCATGAGTTCTCAATCGCGTCCGCGCATTCGCAATCCGCTCACGCTTCGCCGCGTGCTGTTTCAGGTTCACCTTTGGATTGGTTTGATCCTGAGTATCCCCTTCGCGATCCTTGGGATCACCGGCAGCTATCTCGTCTACGACCAAGATTTTGAAACGGTTCCGGCCGCAACTGCGCAAGGCGCGTTTGCCGCACCGGCCGCTATCCTTGCGGCAGGTGCCGCGGGGCGCGACGGTTTTGTGCCCGCTTCCATCACCATGCCTGCGCGTGAAGGGCTTCCGGCCGTCGTGCGGCTCGCTCGCGCTCAGCAACCCGGTGCTGAGCAGGCGCGCGGCGGCGGTCGTGGCGGTCCCGGTGGCCCGGGCGGCGCGTTTGGCGGGCCGCAAATCTACGTAGATCCGGTTTCGCTCGAAGTGCTAGGCGAGCGCGGTCGCAACCGCACCGAACTTTCCGATTTCAATCATCAGCTGCACGGCAGCCTGCAGATCGGCGGGCGGGAAGGCCGCAGCGTCGTTGGTTGGCTCGGCGTCGGCATGACCTTGCTCGGCATCACCGGCATCGTTCTCTGGTGGCCGCGCAACGGCCGCTTCGGAGCCGCATTTACGGTGAAAAGCCGAGGTGGGTATCCGCTACATCGCCAGCTTCACGGCGCGGTCGGCATCTGGGGCTGGGCCATCTTTGTCGTTGTGTGTTTTTCGGGTGTGGCGATCTCGTTTCCGCAAACCATTTCCGCAATGGTCGGCGCGCCGGCACCGCAAGGAGGACCGTTCGGTGGCGGCGGTGCGCAGTTTGAGCCCATTCCGGGCGGGGAGCGCATCAGCCTGGAAAGAGGCCTCGAAGTCGCGCGCGAACGCGTGGGCGATTTGCGGCTGACGGCGGCGTTCCTGCCTATGGAAGCCGACCAACCGATGCGCGCGAATTTTGCCTCGTCGAGTCTTCGCGGCGTGCCGCAGGTCAATGTCAGTATCGATCCTTATCGCGGCAGCATTCTCACCGTGCGCGATCCGCGTGAAGTCGCCGGCAGCATGTTCATGGGCTGGCAGCGTCCGCTGCATGATGGCCAAGGCCTGGGCTTTATTTATAAGGCACTGGTGTTCTTGTCGGGGCTGATGCCGCCGCTCTTCATGGTCACCGGCACCGCCATGTGGTGGATCAAGCGCAAGCGCAAAGCCGCCAACGCCCCCATCAGCGATGATGGCTTGGAGGGTGCTCCGGCGGAATGAATATGTACGCGCCCTTTGAACCTGAGAGCAGCGTAGCGCCGCCTGTAGCGACGCCGATGTCGGCGTTCGCGTATCAGCCGCCGTCGCATACGCGCAGGTTCAGTCCCGCGGGCATTATCGGTGTTGCCAGCATCCACGTATTGCTCGTGGTTGGTTATGTGTTCGCGGGGCCGGTATTCCACAAACCGGTGCCGCAAACGCTCACCGTGTCTATGAGCACCGAGCCGGAGAAGGATATTCCCGAGCCGCCGCCGCCGCCGGAGTTCGAACCGCCCCCGCTGCCGTTCGTGCCTGTTCCCGTTATGCCGGAAATTGTTCTGACGACACCGCCACCGCCTTCTGAAACGGCGATTGCGATACCGCCGGCGCCGCCTAATGTCGTGAACAACCCGCAACCGGCGCGCGCGGCAGGTCCCAGCATTCGTCCCGATATGCGCATCGCCTTTGGGCGGAAAGTCCAAGATCATCTGGAACGCAGCAAGCGCAATTTCACCGTCCGGCGTGGCGGTCCCGGTGGCCGCGCCCGTGGTGGGCGTGGTGGCCATGGGCGCGGGGATATGGCGGTTGTCGTGTTGTCCTTTGCGGTGGATCGCCAAGGTCACGCGTTGAATTGCAAAGTTGTTGAGAGTTCCGGTTCAGATGAATTGGACGAAGAGGCCGTCGCCATCGTCATGCGGGCGCAGCCGTTACCGTCTCTGCCGATCGAATTCGGCGATCAACTTGAGTTCTCACTGCCCCTCGAAATCAATATGCGCTGATTGCGCGTCTTAGCGCTCGTACATCCTTCTTCCCTGATAGGAGGAGGCTCGAAGCTTTAACTTCAGCGCTTTGGACGCGTCACCTGGATGGCCCGCTTTTGCGGGCCATGACAGATTTAAAAGCGGGATCGTAAACGGCCTGCTTACTTCGTCACTCGCACACCAACGCCCGCGCCACTAGCTAACTAGTGTCATGGCCCGCAAAAGCGGGCCATCCAGAAGATGAAGAGTGCCGAGAATTCCTCTTCCTTTATGGATGAGGGTGAAAGAGGCTCTAGCTGTCGCCCCAGCGCCGCAGCAGATTGTGATAGATGCCAGTCAGCTGAATCACGGTTGGGTCTTTATGGCCTTTTTCGGCCGCGACTCGACGGGTCGCCATATCGAGATCGAACAACAATCCGCGCGCCGCATCTTCGCGCACCATGCTTTGAAGCCAGAAGAACGACGACACGCGTGCGCCCTTCGTGACGGGCGTAACGTGGTGCAGGCTCGAAGCGGGATAGATGATCAGATCTCCCGCCGGCAGCTTCACGCTGTGCGTGCCGTAAGTGTCTTCCACCACAAGTTCTCCGCCGTCATAGGCCTCCGGCTCGGTCAGAAAAAGCGTGGCCGAAAGATCGCTGCGGATGCGGAAATTTGTGCCTTTCAATTCGCGCATCGCGTTGTCGACATGGGTGTCGAACAGCTGCCCGCCGGCATAGCGGTTGAACAAAGGTGGAAAGACTTTCAGCGGCAGCGCGCCCGCAACGAAGAGAGCCGAGTGCTCAAGCGCGCGTAAAATGAGATCGCCAGCCTTGCGCGAGGCTTCCGAGCGCTCAGGCAATTGCATATTCGATTTTGCTTCGCGCGATTGATGACCCGACGTGACGTTACCGTCGATCCATTCGGCGGCATCGATGATCGCTCGGCATTCAGCAACTTGCGTCTTAGTGAGCGCGTTGGGGATTCTCAGCATCATGATGGCGACCCTCGGAGTGCCTTTATATGCCACTGAAAAGCGTTCGGCCCCACCCCCTTTTGAGGGGCGGGGCCGAGCAGCGACACAGTCTTAGGGAGATTGATAAGCGAAATTGACCGTCAGAATGGCAGAACGAGCGTCGCCTGGCGTGGCCCAACCATTGTTGCGGATGCGGTTGTAATAGACCTCATCCGTGATGTTGTTCACGTTGAGCTGCACTTCGATATTCTCGTTGAACCGGTATGAAGCCGAAGCCCGTAGCAGCCAGTAGGCATCCGACTGGAAGAGCGGCGGCGCTGCGTTGTTGAGATAGAACGAGCCTTGGTAGGTCGTTCCGAAACCAAGCGTCAGGTTTTCCAAAACGTCGTGGGTCGTCCATAGGCTGAACGCATGCTCCGGCGTGCCCGTCAGTGGATTGCCCTTCGACGCGTCGATACCGCCTGATTCACGAACAGCATCCGACACGCTTTGAAGCACTTCGCTGTCCAGATAGGTGTAGTTCGCAGTCACTTCCCACTGGTCGGTGATGCGGCCCGTCGCGCTTAGCGCGATACCATCGACGCGCGCTCGTCCATCAAGCGTAGCGTCAGGAATAAGCGGGTCGCCCGACGGAACGCGATAATTGGTGCGTTCGTTGCGGAAGAGCGCCGCGGTGAGCACCATCGTTCCGTTGAAGTCCCACTTGCCGCCAATTTCAATGTTCCGAGCTTTTTCCGGTTTGACGTTACAGGTGGCAGGGTTGGTGGCGCTGGTGCTGACGGGCGCACAACCGCCATTCACCGATGCCTGCGACGGTGTTTGTGCATTGCCGTAAGCGACATAAAGGCTGGCTTCCTCGATCGTCTTGTAGACAAGTCCTGCGCGGTAGGAGAACAGCGTCTCTTCGTTTCTGCCCGGCGCCGCAACGGTCACAACAGGCAAAGCAGGTGGGGCTGGATAAGGAACCGCGATTGTCGCAGTCGAGAATTTACCCTCGTTGTGTTCCAAGCGAATGCCGCCGTTGAATTCGAACTGCTCGCTAAGCGCGATATTGTCGAACAAATAGACGGCGCGATTGCGCAGCTCGCCATCGGAGAAACCTGTCTGAATGAAGTTCACCTGCCCCGAGTAAACGTTATTCGGGTCTGCGATGTTCATCGTCGGCAGCACGGGGTTGGGCGTTACGCCGCGCGGATTGCGAAGCGAGTTACCCGTATCGAGATGGTAGGTTTCGTTGCCGAAGCTGAAACCCAATACCGCGGTGTGGGCCAGCGAACCGGTGGCGAATTGCCCGCGGAAATCCATCTGGTTGGAGAGCAGCGTGTTTTTCGTATCGCGTGTGGTACCACGCGGGCCTGACGGTAGGAAAAATCCTGGTGCGACGCCGGCGCAGCTAGCGCCAAGCGGCGTCAAATTGGTTGACGCCAAACACCACGTGCCTTGCGGCGGATCGACGATGCTGAGCTGCGTCACCTCCTGATAGCGGGTGAGATTGCGCACCGAGAAGCGATCATTGAAATCGTGGTTCAGGATCGGCGTGAAAGAATCGACATCGATCTGCTGCTTATCGAGATTGGCATAACCATAATAATTGCTGGATTTTGCACCTTCGATAAGGCCGCCAGCGACCGCGTAATACGGCACGCCATATTGCGGAACGTTTTTATCATGTTGATGAATGTAAGCCAGCGTGACACGCGTATCGGTGTCGATACCAAATGCGACGGATGGCGCAACGCCCCAGCGTTCGGCTTTTTCGACATCGCGGCCGGGAACGTCATTCCGATGGCCCATCACATTCAGGCGGACAAAAACGTCGTCCATGACTTGTTGTTCGGCATCAAGCGTGACGCGGCCATATTTGTCGGTACCGCCGCCGATGGTGCCACGGATATATTCCTGTCCGACGGGCACTTTGGAGACAATGTTGATGTTGCCGGCGACCGAGCCAGAACCGGAATAGACCGAGTTGGAACCGTTGGTGATTTCGATCTGTTCCAGATTGAACGGGTCTGAGCGCGTGTATTGCGCGCTGTCACGAACGCCATCGACGGTGATGTCGTTGTTGGCGCTGTAGCCGCGAAGATTGATGCCGTCGCCGTAGCCGCCGCCGCCTTCACCGGCGGTGAAGGTGATGCCGGGAACCGCGGTTGCAAGAATATCGCGCAGGTTCAAAAGGCCCTGTTGGCGGATCGTCTCGGCTGGAACCACGGTGATGGTTTGCGGAGTGTCGAGAAGCGGACCCGTGTATTTGGGCGACTCGACTTCCTGTTCCTCGTCGGCCTCAAGCCGGAGCGGGCCAAGCTGCAGCGGTCCGTTGGCCGGCGCCGCAGCCTGCTGCGGAGCGGGCTGTGCGGCTGCGATTTGCGTCGGTGCTTTGGCTTCAGCTTCCGCTTGTTCCTGACCCAAAGCGTGGACCGGGAAGAGCGCGGCGGCGAGGGCGGCGCTGGAAGCCGCCATCGTCAGGCGTGCCTTAAAGGCGGCGCGGTTACGGACAGCAAGGCTCGTGCGGACTTCAAACATGTGTACCCCTGATTGAACTTAAGAGGCATTCTCATATTAAAGACGCGAGTAATTATCAATCGCAAAATGTATCGAAATGTCACGGAAGGATGACCCTATTTCCGGAGATCACTGGAAATCCCACACCACTCCTTTATTGGAGTGATAATAAGTCGCAGGTCGGTTGACGGGGCCGTCGAGGAGTGGCATAACTTAGAAACATTCTAAGGAGTTGCCCCGATGTTAGCCCCAGGTTCTCAATTTCCCGCCTTTTCGCTCGCCGCTGCCACCACGCTGGCGCATCCGAAAGAGCCGTTCCCGACCATCACCAACACTACATATAAAGGTAAGTGGCTGGTCGTGTTCTTTTGGCCGAAGGATTTCACCTTTGTATGTCCGACCGAAATCGCCGGCTTCGGTAAGCTGAACAGCGAATTCGCGGACCGCGATGCGCAAGTTCTTGGCGTCTCAATCGACAATGAGTTCGTGCATCACGCGTGGCGCACGCACCACGAACATCTGCATGATCTCCCGTTCCCGATGCTGGCCGATGTGAAGCGCGAGCTTTCTCAAGCGCTCGGCATTCTCGATCCGAAAGAGGGCGTGGCCTTGCGCGCGACCTTTATTGTCGATCCGGACGGAGTCATTCAACATGTCTCGGTCAACGGTTTGGATGTCGGCCGCAACCCGAACGAAACGCTGCGTCTGCTCGACGCGTTTCAAACCGGTGAGCTCTGCCCGTGCAATTGGAAGAAGGGCGACGACGTCCTGCGCCCGGCTGCATAAGCGGGCCGCATAACGAGAATGGCGTCCTCACCCGTCGCACTCGCGCGGGTGAGGATTGCCCTCAAATACACGAGGAATTTCCATGTCTCTCGATGATCTAAAAAACCGTATTCCCGACTACGCCAAAGATATTCGTCTCAATCTGAGCGGAATCAGCAACATCACAACGCTGACGCCGCAGCAGCTTTGGGGCACGGTGGTGGCGACTTCCATCGCATCGCGCAACGCTGACGTCATTCGCGCTGCGGAAGCGACCGCTGCCGCGCATCTCACTGAAGCGGCGATGACTGCCGCGCGCTCGGCGGCGGCGATTATGGCGATGAACAATATCTATTACCGCTTCACGCATCTGGCGAAGAACCCGGATTTTCTCACGCTACCGGCGCGGCTGCGCATGAATGTGATCGCCAATCCAGGCGTCGAGAAGGTGGATTTTGAGCTCTGGTCGCTTGCGGTTTCGGCCGTGAATGGATGCGGCCGCTGCATCGAAGCGCATGAGGATGTTCTCCTCAAAGCGGGCGTCGCAAAGGAAGCTATTCAAGATGCGGTGCGCGTCGCGGCAATTATTTTCTCGGTATCTGTGACACTGGCGGCGGAAGACGCGGTGCGTCCTTCGGTGCAGCAGGCCGCCTGACGGCAGGCCTCGCGCGCTCATCATGAGCGCGCGAGCCACCGAGTTTGTGTCACGCTTTGCGCTTAGAGCGCCTCGCTTTCGGCACCAGGCGAGCGATCCATTCCGGCAGCGCGAAAGCGCCGGCGTGGATGGCAGGGTTGTAATAATCGGTTTTGAGTTTGGTGCTGACGAAACGCTTCGTCGCGGCGCGAATGCCGGCGGGCGTTCCCAAACGCTTCGATCCGGTGCCGGCCCATGACAGCGCCATGAAGCCGCCGACATAGCTCGGCACGACCGTCAGATAGAGTCCCGACTGCGGGAAGAAATGCGCCAGCTCTTCCAACGCTTCGGTGATCTCCTCCGGTTGGTAGAACGGCACGCCGGTTTGAAACGTAGCGAAGCCGCCGGGGCGAAGCGCGCCGCGCACGCGGTCGTAAAAGGTTTCGCCGAACAAAGCTTTGCCCGGCCCCACGGGATCGGGACGATCGGCGACAATCAGGTCGAAGCGGCCTTTGGACTCTTTGCGCCCGAGATATTCGAAGGCGTCGGCGATCTCGATTTTCATCCGCTTGTCTTTGAACGCTTTGGCGTTGATGACGCCAAAATGCTGGCGGCACAGCTCCACAACGCGGTCGTCGATATCGACCAGCACGACCTCGGTGAGGCCCTTGTGCTTCAGCGCCTCGTCGGCAATGGAAAGATCTCCGCCGCCGACAATCATGACGCGCTTGGCCTTGCCGTGCTCGAGCAGCGGCAGATGCGTGAGCATCTCGGCGTATGCAGACTCGTCGCGCGTGGTGATCTGAACGATGTCGTCAAGCACCATGACTCGCCCGTTACTGGCAGAGTCGAAGATTTTAATTCGTTGGTAAGTGCTGCGCTCATCAGCCACGAGAGCTGTCACATCCATGGATTGGGCGTAACCCTTGTGTAGGCGTTCTCTGAAGGACTTCATGCGGCCTCCTCATGGCAAATCCGGCGCGCGCGTCGTGTAGGACGTGCTGGTGTTGCTGTCCACTACGGGGCCGCTGAGGGGCCGTAGTGACCGATGAAGTTTTTTTGGCAGAGGGGTCTAAAATTTCTTGCATGGGGGGGGCACGGCCCTATATTCCGCCTCGCTTCTTTCGGGAGGCAAAGGCGGCGTGCTGCAGAAGTAACCCTTCTGCCCGCCGCTTTCTTCTTGGTTGAACGCGGCAGGATTTCTTGACGCGTTTTGGTGTCAACGCCTTTGGAAGGGTAGGTGCCAGGATGGCTCGACTCGAACTCGGAATGGCGGCGATCAGTGGGGCAGAGGCGTTTGACGCCCGCGCTTCGCTGAGGACCGTCCCGGTTCCTATTCCCGAAGGGGATGAGGAAAGCAAAGATCACTTCATCACCAAAAACGGGGTGACCTATGCGGGCAGTCACCTGATCATCGATCTCTGGGAGGCCGAAGGCCTCAACGATAGAGATCGCATTGAGCAGGCGCTTGTTGATGCAGTAAACGCGGCGGGTGCCACGTTGCTGCACATTCATCTGCATGTTTTTGAGCCCGGCGGGGGAATATCTGGTGTGGCAGTTTTGGCCGAAAGTCACATCAGCGTGCACACATGGCCCGAACGCGGTTATGCCGCTTTTGATATTTTCATGTGTGGCGAGGCCGAACCCCGCAAGGCTTTGTCAGTACTAAAACGGGCTTTTGACCCAAAGCGTGTCGTGCTTGGTGAGCATAAGCGCGGAGTGCTTTAGCGCATCGATTGAAGTGCGTTAACCATGAAGCGGGAACGGATCACTCCGTTCCCGCTTTTTTTTGCCCATTTGTGAGGAGCTTTTTTCCAATGCTCCGCGCGTGGATGATCTAACGAAAATTGGCCCTTCCGGTATTGTCTTTGCAGCGTTTTTACTTGGAACGCTCGCTCGCACCTTTGCGTGCGGCGCCGGAGTGCCGAAATGGAACGCTTTGATGCCGTGGTGATCGGCGCGGGGCCGGAAGGTCTCATCGCGGCACACCGGCTTGCGCGCGACGGACTTCGGGTTGTGGTTCTCGAGCGCGCGCCGGAACCCGGTGGCCGCGCCGTCACACACGAGTTTCATCCCGGATTTCGTGCTTCTCCCTATGCGGACGAATTGCCTTTGGTACCGCGCCGCCTGCTTGCCTCGCTGAACTTGGCGCAGCATGGCGGTTACTTCATGCCGGCGTCGGCCTCGGCTTGCTTCACTTCCGGCCGGATGACGGTTCTCTACAAAGGCGAAACTTGCCTTGCACGGGCAAGCTCGGCTTTCTCCGCCGCCGGCATCGCTGGCTTACGACGCGAGAGCGTTGCTTTGCGCGCCGGCATCGCCGAACGCGCCACCATTGCGCCCGCGCGGGCTTCACGCCTTGCGGCCTGGGCTCGCCCGCCACGTCGTTTGCCATGGCCGGGAGAAGCGCTGGCCCGCCAATCCCTAGACTCCGTACTCGCGACACATATTCCCGACGCCGCCATGCGCGCGCATTTCGCCGCGTATCTCTGCATGGGACGCGCGGTGTCACCGTTTCTTCCCGGCAGCGCCTTGCATCAGCTTGGCGGCGCGGGCTCCGGCATGCCGGCGGGTGGCATGGGCGGTTTCACCGCTGCACTGGCGCTGTCGGCCCGGGCGGCCGGTGTGCATATTCGCTGCGGCGTCGAGGTGCGTGAGTTGCGCACGGTGAGAAACCGCGTCACCGGCGTGGTGCTGCAGAGCGGTGAAGTCATCGATGCGCGAGCGGTTGTTTCGTCGCTGGATATCAAGCGCACCTTTGCAGTCCTCGCCGGGTGGAGCCGAAATTCCGATGACCGGGCGCGACGCGTTGCGCACTTTCGCATGGGTGGCGGGCGCGCGCGCATTCTGTTTGCGCTCGATCGCGTTCCGGAATTCGTGCCCGGTTTGGACGACGCTGTGCGTGGACCTTTGCATGTCGCGGAACCGCTCTCAGCCCTGGTGGAAGCGCATGAGCGTTGGAGTGCCGGCATTGTCGGCGCGAAGCTGCCCGTCACATTGCGTTTCCCGTCGCTGACGGATCCGCGTTTGGCGCCGATGGGAAAAGCCGTGATGACGGCAACTCTTTCGTGCGTGCCTGCGCGTATGCTTGACGGCGCATGGGACACAGAAAAACGCACACGCCTGATGGCTCAGGCGATTGCGGCAGCGGCGAAATTCGCGCCGGGGATCGTCGACAGCATTGTCGGGTTTCGCGTCATACTACCTTCCGAGATCGAATCCGCGCTCGGGCTGACCGACGGCGATCTCGATGGCGGCGAGATCGCGCCAGACCAATGTCTCGGTTTCCGGCCATTCGCGGAATGGCAGGATGGGCACACACCGATACGAGGGCTCTATCTCGGCGGCCCGTCTTCGGGCGCGTCGCCATTTCTCACCGGGGCGTCCGGCGAACAGGCGGCGCTTGCGCTTCTCGCCGACTGCAAAACCGGGCTCTTCCTATGAGCGAAGCGGGCGCAAAACAGCTGGAACCCGGACAACAAGCAGAGCCGTGGGACGCCATTGTCATCGGCGGCGGAGTCGGTTCGCTGACGGCCGCGGCCTATCTCGCCCGCGCTAAACGGCGCATTCTTGTTCTCGAAGCACGCGAGCGCTTGGGAGGATGGGCGGAAGCCGTCACAATCAGCGAAGGTGTGATCGCGCCCGCCATGGCGGACACCGTCTTCGCCCTGGATTCCGTCGTGGTGCGGGAGCTCGGGCTTTACAGCCTCGGTCTCAGCTTTGTTGAACGTGCAATGCCGCTTGTCTCATTGCGTTCAAACGGGCGGCATCTGCTGCTGCCGCACGAAATATTTGCCGCCCGCAGTGCCATCCGTACCGAAACTGCCGCAGACGCCAATGCCTATCTGCTTTACCGGCGCGAGCTGTTCGGCCTCGCCCGCCGCATGCGTTCCTTATGGGCGCCGCTGTCGCCTTTCCACGCGCCGATCAAGTTCTCGGCAGGGGATGCGGCGCGCATCGATACGCTGTCGCATGTTTCTGCCAGCGCCTATCTTGACCTTTGGTTCGAAAGCGAGAGTCTGAAAAACGCGCTGGCGCTTGATAGCTGCATCGACGGTTTGGCGGCGCATGAATCCGGATCGGCGCTGCAGCTCGCGTGGCGCGCCGCGCAAGAAGGTTGCGGCCTGCAAGGCGCGGTGTGCCAGATTGCCGGAACAGCGGGCCAGCTTTCAGATGCCGTGGCGGAGGCAGCGCGCAGCTTTGGCGCGGTTCTCAAGACCGGCATGCATGTGGCCGAGATTTTGGTCGATCACGGTCGCGCCTCTGGCGTGCGGCTCGACGATGGAACGACACTACGCGCGAATGCGGTGCTGTCGGGATTGGATATCAGCACGACGTTGCGTAAGCTTGTGCGCTCCGATGCGTTGCCGCTTGGCATTGCCACGCGTTTGCATGCCGAGGCGCCCGCGGTTTCAACTGCGAAATTGCTGTTTGTGCTGAACGCGGTGCCGCCATTCGCGGGTCTGCACGCATTGGGTTTGCGCGGACGTCTGTTCGTCGCGCCGCGTGCGGAAACGCCGGCGGAATCTAAGAATGCAGCTCTTCTGGGCCGGATGCCGAACGATCTTTCGCTGTCGATCACGGTGCCAAGCGTGGCCGACAGGGAGCTTGCAAGCAAAAGCCGGCATATTGTTTCGGTGCAGGTGCCGTTCCTACCGCGCACGCCGCAAGGCGGCTGGGCGTCTTTGCGCGATGAACTGAGGAAGCGCGTGTTGATGACATTGGAAACCTATGCGCCCGGCTTTGTCGATCGCGTTAGCGATACCGTCGTCATGACTCCCGACGATATTTACAACCGCTATAACAGCGGCGATGGCGTTGCCTCGATTGCGCGGTTGCTGGCGCCCTACGCGGATCGCATTCGCGCGCCATTGCCGGGACTTTTCTTTTGCGGCGCTAGCGCCGAGCCGATGGATTCCATTTCGGGTCGCGCAGGCAGGCTAGCGGCGCGCATGGTGCTGGGCCGGGATGCCTATGAGTGGGGAGAGTCGTGATGCGCGCGCATCCTTCACCCATGCCGTTTCATGCGCGCACCGTCGAGCTTAACCGCAACAATGCCTGGGTTGCTCGCGGACATTTCGTGGTTCCCGCCCATTATGGCAGCGCCGCTGAAGAAGCTTTGGCGGCGAGATATTCGGTGGTGCTAGCCGATATCACCCCGCAGATGCAGTTGCGTATTCAAGGCGAGGGCGCTGAGCGGCTTCTCTCCGCGGCATGTGCTCTCTCGTTGAAAGAGCTTGGTGCCGGAAGCGCGTTGCCGGTGGTTTGGCGTGCCGATGGTGGCGGCGTGCGTGGCATCGGAATTCTTGCTCGCCGCGCGCGCGATCATTTTGTCCTCACAAGCGCCGACACCGACATTGCGTGGTTTGAGCGCGCAAGTGCCCTGTATGGCGCCGAACTTCACGACGAGACACAAGCCACGCTGCAACTAACCGGCCCCTATGCGGCCGAGACTTTGCGCGCGGCAGGGCTGGAAGCTGCGATTGACATAAATGAATTGCGCCACGAAGTTTTCGAGTGGCAAGGCGTTCTGGTCACGATTTCGCGCCGGCGCGAAAAGGAAACTTATCGGATCGAATGTTCAGCGAAAGACGCCTTGCACGTCTTTGATCGCTTACGCGATGCAGGGCGAAATTTCGCGTTGCGCATGGCCGGCCAAGAGGCGCTCGATCTGCTTTCGCTTGAAAACGGCAAACTTCTTCCCGGCGCCTATTTTATGCCCGCAAGAAGTGATGACGCGACAGAGCCATCGGCTGCCATGCTCGGTCTCGGAGGCGGGCAGGCGGAGCATTTGATCGTAGGCATTGAATGGGATGGCGAGGCGCCGGCCGATGGCGCTGGTCTCTACAAGCCGGTTCCGCGCGAAGATGCCGGAATGAGTTTGCTATACCGCGTCGAGCAGCCTGTCGGCGCAATTCTGAGATCGGCGTTCTCGCCGGCCCTGTCGCGCATGATTGCGACTGCACGCCTTGAACGAAACTACGCCGAACCGGAGATGTAGCTGGTGCTTCGGCGCGTAGAAGCCGGACGCGTGCACGATATTCCCGTGCGCGTCGTCCCGAGGCCGTTTTTACGCTGAACGGCTAAAGCCCGGCGCGGATTTCCGTCCACGCGTTGACGATCGCGTCCTTGTTCTGAAGGCGCTGCTGGAAGAGGCCGGTTGCCAGGAACGCATCGGCATCGCGCGGCACGCCCAGATCGTCGAACACTTCGTCCTCGACATCCGCAATACCCTTAGTATTCGCCGGGCCATCGCCGATTTCGGTGAGGGTGTATTTCGCCGCTTCGTCGGAGAGCGAGCTGTCAATCAGCGCGAGCGCCTTGTCGACATCCTTCGCGTCCTTGTGGATCACCAGACCGCAGACATAGGTGAAGATGCCGCCCGGCGGATTCATATAGGCGACAGGGTGGCCTTCAGCGCGCAGAGTGGAGTAGGTGACGCGCCAGCTCATGGCTGCGACGATTTCTCCCGAAGCAAGGCTCTGCGCCAATGTCGTCTCGTCACTGGAGACGAAGCGCAATTGCGGAATCAGTTCCTTCAGCTTCGCCTGCACCTTTTCCCAATCGCCCGGCGCCATGTTGTAGGCGTCTATGCCGATCATATGGGCGATGAAGGGAACGACATCGTCGACGCCTTCAAGCACCGCGACGCGGCCCTTGTATTTCGGGTCGAACAGAATGTCCCAGCTTTCCTTGCCGTTATATTCCGGCGCCAAATCGGTGCGGTAGGTGATCGAGGTGTTGCCCCAATAATGCGGCACGAACCAAACTTTATTCTCTCCCGCCGAAATTCCGGGAAGATTCCGTAAGGTGGGCGAAATCTTGTTCCAGTTCGGAATCTTGCTAGTGTCGATCGGCTGCAGAAGTCCTGCTTCCTGCCAGCGCGGATATTCGTAGTAGCAGGGCCCCATCACGTCCGGTTTGTAGCCGGCGCGCATTTTGGCGAAGGCTTCGTCCTCGTCGGCGAAGATCGCGACTTCCGGAGTTTCTTTGCGGGCTGCGACATATTCCGCCAGGAAGGGCGGGTCCATGTAGCTTTCCCATTGGAAGAGTGTCGGCGGGCCGGAGGGAGCGTTTTTCGCGAAGGTATTGGCGCCGCGCTGTGAGAGCAGGACATAGCCGGCAAAGCCAAGAACCACCAATGCCGCCACTACGACGATCGTTTTCCGCATAGAAGCACTCCCCAGATCACAACCCCGAGCAATCTGTCTTAACAATCAGGCGGAGTGCCGCTGGTTGCAAGGGGACAAACGAAATAGTTCGCGCGCGCGAGGCGCACGTTGTCACGTCATCTTCGAACGAAGTGGCTTATTCGTTGTCCGGGATAAGCGGGGCGCCGGCATCGGCAGGCGGCGCTTCACCTTCCGGCGCGGGCATCGCTTCTGGCGCGACTTCAGCAGGAGCAGCTTCAACCGGGGCGGCGGTATCGCCGACGGCAGGTGCTTCTTCGGCCGGCGCAGCGGCTTCGGGAGCGTTCTGGTTGCAACCGGCCAAGCCGAGGACGGCGGTGAGGGTCAAGATCGCAATACCCGTGAGACGCATGGGGAACTCCCTTAGTAGCAAATGATCTCCTCCGCTAAGGCGCGTTTGGCCGTCCGTCAATTGTTTTGTCGCGCGGTAACCCTATCGAGGGGCTTGTTCCCCGTTGGGGTAGGGCAGCGTAATGTCGCTGCAAGGGTGGGGCGGTTGAGGGGTTTAGCGAGACGCATGAACAAGCCGGCGGAGCCGAATTTGCAGGGGATCGAGACGGCGGAGGCCGAATTCGAGGCGCTGCTGCGCGAGCGCCCGGGCATCGGTTTTGTCGATGCGGCCATCGCCGATTCCTGCGGCACGCTGCGCGGCAAGCGCATCGCGGTGGCCGATGTGCCTGCGCTCTTTCGCCACGGCATGCAGATCCCCGCTTCGCTGCCGTTGATGGATGCGCGCGGCGAGATGACCAATGCCGGCGGCCACGGTTTTGGCGACGGCGATCCCGATGGCACGGCGTGGCCGGTGCCTGGCACGCTGGCACCTGTGTGGGGCACAACGCCGCCGCGCGCGCAAATGCTGATGCGGTTCTGCCGCGACGACGGCGCGCCGATTCTCTACGACGCGCGTAATATGCTGGAAGGCGTCGTGGCGAAATTCGCGATGCTCGGATTATTTCCGGTCGCCGCGCTCGAACTGGAATTTTATCTTATCGATCCTGCGCGCGATGAATCGGGCGCGCCGCAACCACCGCGCGATCCGCGCAGCGGGGGACGTGAATCCGCGCTTTCAGTTTATGGGCTCGACGATCTCGACCGTTATGGCGATTTTCTAGCCGCGCTGACCGCCGCGGCGCGAATGCAGAACGTGCCGGTAAGCGGTGTCAGTGCGGAATATGGTCCGGGACAGTTCGAGACAAATTTGCGCCATGGCGCCGACATGCTGCGCGCGGCGGACGATGCGATTTTACTGCGGCAGATCGTCAAGAACGCGGCGCTTGCCACCGGCTTTCATGTCACCTTCATGGCCAAGCCCTATGCCGCCTTCGTCGGCTCAGGCCAGCATGTCCATGTCAGCCTGCTGGATGCGAGCGGGCGCAATGTTTTCGACAACGGGACGGCGGAGGGAAGCGAAACTTTGCGCTTCGCCGCCGGCGGATTGGCCGCGCTGATGGACGAATCCATGGCGATCTTCGCGCCCAATGTGAACGACTATCGCCGCTTCGCGCCCGACATGTTTGCGCCGGTCAATCGCCGCCTCGGTTTCAACAATCGCTCGGCGGGTTTGCGCGTACCTATCAGTCCGGCCACCGCGCGGCGTATTGAGCATCGTTGCGCCGGCGCCGATGCCAATCCCTACCTTGTGTTGGCGGCGGTGCTCTCCGGTGTGCATCATGGGATCACGGCGCGGCTCGATCCGGGCGCGCCTGCTGTCGGCAATGTTTCGCGCGAACGCGACTCTTCGCTGCCGGCAACGCTGGAAGACGCATTGGGGAAAATGGACGCGGCGCGTGTGTTGCCGACCTATCTCGGCGCGGATGCCGTGAAGCTCTACGCCGAGAACAAGCGCGTGGAGATGGGCCGCGTCGATCCGCTGAACCCGCGCGCGGAATATGATTGGTATTTATGAGGCGCTTGCGCGCGCTCCGGGAATGATCACCCCCTCACCCTGCTCGCGCCCTTTGGAGGCTCGCTTCCCTCTCCCACAAGGGGGGAGGGAATTAGAAATGCGGAGCTGGCCTATTCGATGACGCGCGGCAGGAATCCCTCTCCCCTTGTGGGAGAGGGTGCCGAGGAGCCTCAGCTCCGAGGCGGGTGAGGGGTTTGTAAGCCATGTTATTCCGCTGCCCGCAGCGAGACGGAATGATATTCCGCTTCGTCGCGCGCGGTTTCGGCCGCAAGAAGCGCGACGCGCGCGCGCTCGGCGCGATCGGAGGCGCGGCCCCACAGAAGGGCGAGCACAGCGCAGAGAAGCGCCGGTCCGAATATCAGAAATAGATAAAGCGGCAATGCTGCGTGCCATGCGGCGAGCGCCGTTGCGATGGGCACCGACGCGATTGCGGCGAGCGGCCAGCCCGGCACGCGTCCCACCGCAATCATACTATTGGCGCCGCCATATTCCACAATCTGCGCCGCGCCTGCGTCCATGCTCTGGCGGAGTATAGCGGGTGGTGGCGCGACCTTCATGCCGGCGCCTTGCGCCAACACCTGCCAGCCGGGCGTGAAGAGTGCGGATTGTCCCAACGCGCGGGACGGCATGATCGCGGCCGGATCGAGCGGCATGAGGACGAAGCGCGCGGGCGCATCATGCGACTTGAACACAATGGTCATTGGCGATGCGCCGATGGCCGGATCGGAAAAAGGCAGAATCACGGGTCCGCGCGCGAGGGATCGTAAAACGTCCTGCGACAACGGCGCCGCCGCGGTAGGATCGCCGCGCATCGATGCCAGAAACGCGCCGCTTTCATTGACGAGTGCGATATTCAGCACGCGTGTGGATTCACCGGACTCGACCATCTCTCGCGCAATCGCCGCATTCTTGCTGCCAACGAAGGCTGTGCCTAGCTGTCTTAAGCGGTCCAAGGTGCGCGCGGTGTCACTCGCCAGAATTTGAGCAGTGGCGCCCGTGTAAGCTTGCGCCACTGCAATGGCATGGCCGTATTCACGCCCAAGTTGCAGTGCTGCGGCCGCCGCAATCGACACAACCATCACGGCAATAATGACTGTCGCGACAAGCCGAATATAGCGTCGGCGCGTCTTGGTTTCGCGCGTCCCCGCCATCGGCGAAATAAGCGGTTCGGCGTTCCGCTGGAAAATGAGTGTTGCCATAACACAACTTGCTTGGGGGCAGCGTGAAGGCATTATTGCCCCGCCGGACGCATGAGTCACTCGCCGTGTGGATCAGGTCGAACTTGTGCCCAACATCTTTGCGACAATTTCAAACAGATTGGGCGAGATCGGTTTTTGGGCCGCAATAGTCTCGAGTTCCCGCCGAATAAGGGCCTGGCGCTCCGGATCGTAGCGTCGCCAAGTCTCGAGCGGTGTCAACATGCGTGCCGCCGTCTGTGGATTTATGGCATCAAGCATCTGAACGACTTCGCGAAGGAGTTGGTAACCGGCGCCGGATTTGTCATGGAACCGGAGCGGGTTCCCGGTCACGAACGCGCCGACAAGCGCGCGCACACGATTGGGATTTTTCAACGAGAACGAGGAATCGCGCATAAGCCTGCGAACCTCTTCCGCCGCGTCGGTGCGCGGCGAAACGGCCTGGATGCTCATCCATTTGTCGAGCACCAGCGGATCGTTCTGGTAGCGGTCATGGAAATGGGCGAACGCGTCGGTGGCGCGCAAGCCGCCGATACGCGACAGCGCGGAAAGCCCGGCGACCATATCGGTCATATTGGTGGCGTGCAGGTAATGCGCATGCGCCAATGCGGCGGCTTTGTCATCGTCCGCTGCAGTGACATAGCGCAATGCCGCGTTGCGCAATGCGCGCCTTCCAGCGGAAAGCGCATCGGGGCTGAAAGGCCCCGGCAGACGGTTGCCTTCGTATAACGCGAGTATCGCTTGGCGGTGCTTGTCCGCGATGCGGCGGATCAATGCCCGGCGCGCCACAAAGATCGCTTCCGGATCAACCGGCGAAACGGAAAACGCCAATTCGCTTTCGCTCGGCAGCAGAAGCATTTGCGCGGTGAGCGCCGGATTTTCATCGCCGCGTGCGAGAACGCCGCCGATGGATTCGACATAAAGCGGATCGATGCGCAAATTGCGTTTGCCGGCGCGAACGTCGGCAATCATGTCGACCATCGTTTCGGTGGCCAATTGCTGGCCCGCTTCCCAACGGTTGAACGCATCGCTGTCGCGGCTCATCAAAATGGCGCGCGCTTTGCGGCTGTTGGCGTTGCGAATGCGTACCGGTGCGGAGAAATTGCGCGCAAGTGACAGCAGCGGCTCTTCGTCGATGCCGGTGAGAACGAATTCCTGCGAGTCTTCCGTCAGTTCGAGCACGCGCTCATCCGGGCCGACGGCGTTTTCGCCTTCCAACGTGATGGGCAATGCGCGCCCGGTTCGTCGCCCAACAAGGCCAAGCACCATGGGAATGTGCAGCGGCAGTTTTTCCGGCTGTCCCGGCGTTGGCGGAGTGCGCTGCGACAGTGAGAGACGATAGATGCGCTTGGCTGAATCATAGGTGCTGCGCACGTCGATCTCGGGCGTGCCGGCCTGGCGATACCAGAGACGGAACTGCGCCAGCGATTTACCGCTGATCTCTTCAAAGCAGAGGACGAAATCTTCCACCGTCGCAGCGTGCCCGTCGTGCCGCATGAAATAGAGATCCATGCCTTTGCGGAAATGATCGTCGCCGACAATAGTCTTGAGCATGCCGATGACTTCGGAGCCCTTTTCGTAAACCGTCGCCGTGTAGAAATTGTCGATCGCGATATAGGTTTGTGGCTGCACCGGGTGGGCGAGGGGGCCGGAATCCTCCTGGAACTGGCGCGCGCGCAGATCTTTGACGTCGGAAATACGGCGCACCGCATGCGAGCGCATATCGCCGACAAAGCCAGATTCACGAAACACCGTCAGGCCCTCTTTCAGAGAGAGCTGAAACCAATCGCGGCAGGTGATGCGGTCGCCGGTCCAATTGTGGAAATATTCGTGCGCCACGACGCTTTCGATGCGGCCGTAATCATCGTCGGTGGCGGATTCCGGGCTGGCGAGCAGGACCTTGTCGTTGAAGATGTTGAGGCCCTTGTTCTCCATGGCGCCGAAATTGAACGCCGACACGGCGACAATCATGAAAATGTCGAGATCATATTCGCGGCCATAGGCTTCCTCGTCCCAACGCATCGCCCGCTTGAGCGAGTCCATCGCGTAATAGGCTTTGGCCTCGTTGCCGTGCTCGACATAGATGCGCAAATCGATATTGCGGCCGGACATGGTGACGAAGGAATCGCGGATCTGTCCGAGATCGCCGGCGACGAGCGCAAACAAATAGCTGGGTTTTGGGAACGGATCCTGCCAGCGCGCGAAATGGCGGCCGTCTTCTAGGTCGCCCGATTCGATGAGATTGCCATTCGACAGCAGCACCGGATGTTCGGCGCGCACCGCTTCGATGCGCGTCTCATAGCGGGCGAGATTGTCGGGCCGGTCGAGGAAATAGGTGATGGCGCGAAAGCCTTCCGGCTCGCATTGGGTGCAATATATGCCGTTCGACATATAGAGGCCCTCGAGCGCCGTGTTCTTCACGGGCGCGATTTCGGTCACGATTTCCAGGGTGAAAGCGGCGGGCGGGGCATGCAGCGTCAGGCTGGCATCGTCGATCGTGTAGGCCGCGGGGCCGGGATCTACGCTGTCGATGCGCAAGGAAATGAGCTTCAGCCGCTTCCCGTCGAGAATCAGGGGGGAGGCGGCTTCGCCCCTCGTGCGGACGACTTTCATGGTGGCGATGACCCGGGTTGCTTCCGGGTCCAGGCGCAGATCGAGTGCAATTTCAGGGATATTGTAGGCAGGCGGGCGGTAGTCGCTGAGGCGTATGGCGTGGGGTTCAGAGGGTTTCATGACAGGCCTTAGGGCGTCGGGGTAGCGAGGCTAACCTATTCCGCGGCGGCATGCCAAAGCTTGGAATAGGTCCAATGACGCACCGCATGTCCCCCTCACCCGCCTCGGAGCTGAAGCTCCTCGGCACCCTCTCCCACAAGGGGAGAGGAATTATTCGTCACGATTATCGCTCATTTGTCGCGTGCGAGATAAAGCGCATCCATTACCGTCCAAGAGATCGTTGCAACTTTCCCTCGCCCCTTGTGGGAGAGGGGAGCGAGCGTACGAAGGACGTGAGCAGGGTGAGGGTGGAAGTGGGTTGTGGAAGATGCGTGCCGCGCGCTCGGGTCGAAACTGTCGTCACGCGCATCTCCACGGAAGGCCGCAAGAAACCCACGCAGCCTGTATGATTTCTGTGACATTGGCGCGCTAAAGGATTCATACACCAAGCAGCGTATTAGAAAGACTGGAGAATTTTGATTCTCCTCTTCACGGGGCGCCAAATTACCGGCGCTTTTGCCTCGATTGTTCTGCAATTCGGCAAGATGACCTTAACAGGCCTGGCAGCATCCTACGCCTTGCTGCTTGTGGCCGCGTGCGCCTGATCCGTGCTCAGTTCCGAGCGAAAGGAATTCTCCCGTGCGTCAAATGCTTTTCGCCACCAGTTCTGTGACGGCATTGCTCATCGGCGCCAATTTCGCGGTAGCTGCGCCGAACGGCGATGCGATTTCAGTGCGGGTATTGCTGCGCGGTTCTGTGCAGGCGACAGATGCGGCTTCTGCTGCTGAGGCGCGGCGCATTCTGGCGATCGGCTATGACGAGGCATCGGAGGCGCAAGCAAGTCCGGTTCTCGCGGCTGTGGCCGCCAGACGGGGTCCTACTAAAGCGAATCCTGCTCCTCCTCCGCCGTCGACTCCGATAAAGACGCCTACCTCAACGCCTACTACACCTCCGGTCGTTGTGACCCCGCCGCCACCGGCTTCCACCCCGGCGATTATCGGCATCATCGATAGCGGTATCGATCTCGATCATCCCGAATATGCCGGACGTGTGCTGACCGGAAAATGTTTCGGCGGCACCTCCACGATCTGCAATGTGACGGGCGCTTCCACTGGCGGCGATCCCGGAATTAATTCCTCCGCCCAGCCTACCCATGGCACGCATGTCGCGGGCATCGCGGCGGGCACCACCTACGGCGTCGCGAAAGACGCGCTGCTTCTGCCTGTGAAAGTGTGCGACACGGATTCGCTGAACTGCCCGGGAGACATTCCGGCTGGCATTCTTTGGGCATCCCAGAACGGCGCCAAGATCATCAATGTTAGTCTTGGCGGATCAACGCTGAGCGCCAGCGCGCTGGCGGCAACTCAGAAGGCCGTCACGAACGGCGCACTCATGGTTGTCGCAGCGGGCAATGGCGGCACAGACAAGGTGGCCACCGGCTTTCTTGCCGGCGCAGCGCTTAAGCCGGCTGTGGTCGGCGCAATGATCGTTGTCGGCGCCGTGGACAGCTCCAACAAGATCGCGTCATTCAGCCAGACGCCGGGTGCGACCTGTGAAACCTCCAGCGGCGCGACCTATTGCATGCGCGACTATTTCGTCGTCGCGCCGGGCGTGAATATCAAGTCGTCCGTCGGCGGCGGCGGCTATGCCAACAAGTCGGGCACGTCGATGGCCACGCCCTATGCTTCCGGTGTCGCTGCGAAGATCAAAGGCTCGTGGTCCTATCTGACGCCCTATCAAGTCGCAGATATTATTTTCACCACCGCGAAGGATCTCGGCACGCCGGGCGCCGACAATATTTATGGCCGCGGCGCGGTCGATGTGGTGGCCGCAATGGCGCCCGTCGGCGGGTCGTCGGTGATTGCACCCACAAGCGGCACGACGATTGCGACCGCAGCGTGCCGCCGCGGTGTGTTGACGTCACATGCAACGGGCGCATTTGCCGCCGCCTTACGGAACAGCGAATTGCTGCAGGCGGTTACAATCCTCGACACCTATGGACGAAACTTCTCGGCAGATCTCACGGGTGGACTTAACGGCTCCAGTGCCTTGGTCGCTGTTGACGGCGCGACAGTCCGGCGAGATCGGTAGCTTCGTTCGCGACCACGACCAATGTCGGGTTATTCGGCATGATGTCGGTGGCGGGTTTTGCCGAAAAAGATCTGATCGCCGATCCATCAGCAGATCCGATGTCGCGCGGGCAGGACGTCAAATTGCGCAGCATCGCAATGTCGCTGTCGCCGGTAGCGGGCTTCGGACTCGATGTCGGCCACAATCTGAATCTCGCTTCGTCGTTTACAAACTTTGGAACCGGCGCGGAGCTCAATGCCGGTTTTCTTTCCAATTCGACTTTGGCGTCGCCCTATCTGGGTTTGGCCGATGGCGGCGATTATGTCGGCGTGAACTTCGCGCCGAATACATCGCTGAAAATGCGTTTCGGGTATCAATCGCTCAGCCGTGATGACGCGGCCTATCGCTTCGTGGCCGGCATCCCGACGACGATTGCCGACCCCACAGCGCGTGAAGCACAAGCCATGTTAGTGGGCGCAACCTACACGCTCACGCCGTGGGCATCGGTTGGCCTGACCGTGACCCATGCCCGCGAGCAGGGAAGCGTTATGGGCGGCTATACCACTGGCGCACTGGCCCTTGGCGACGTTACGACGACCAGCGCGGCTGGCTTTTCGTCACGGGTTTCTATGGGGAGTGGGTGGGAAACGAATCTTTCCTGGAGCGGCGGCACCACTGATCTCGGCATTGCGCCAGAGGGGCTCCTTGTCAGCGCCAACCGGGTGTGGAGCCAGTCTTATGGAATTGGCCTAACCAAGCGCGAATTGTTTGGCGACGACGCCGTTTCCTTCGCGCTGAGCCGCCCTGTGCATGTCACCGGCGGATCGGCAACATTGCGTGCCGCTACCGGATTGGACAGCAATCTGAATCTGATCTTTGACAGCGAGCATTTGTCGCTGGCAACGCAACATCCCGAAACGGATTTTGAGTTCGGCTATGCGGCGCAAATTCTCGGCGGCGCGGTCGCGCTCCGCACCAACGCGATCTACCAGACAAATGTCGGCGGCGAAGCCGGCCGCGATGGCGTCGCCGTCCTCGCCAGAGCCGCGCTTAAGCTCTAAACGTCCAGAGCGGCGTTCAGCGCGTTGTCCTGGATGAATTGACGCCGCGGTTCGACCACGTCGCCCATCAATTTGGCGAAGAGATCGTCGGCTTCGTCGGCGTGGTCCACCTTCACCAGAAGCAGCGTGCGCGCATTTTCGTCCAACGTGGTTTCCCACAATTGGTTCGGGTTCATTTCCCCGAGGCCTTTATAACGCTGCAACGTAAGGCCTTTGCGGCCCCATTCGAAAATGGCGTCCAGAAGCTGCGTGGGTGAACGCACCTCATGCGCTTCGTCTTTGCGCATCAGAACTCCCACTTTCAAATATGCGGCTTGAAGCTCATTCGACATTTTGTCGAGCTTGCGCGCATGCGCGCTGCCGATCAGCCCGCCGTCGATGGCCACGGACTCGCGCACGCCGCGCACATCGCGCCAGAATTTCATGCCTCCGTCTTGTGTCGGTTCGCCTTGCCAGCCACGCTCCGTCTCGGTCGAGAGAAGGTCGAGGCGCCGCGCGATGTAATGGGCCGCTTCGGTAGCGCGTTCACGGTCGTTGAGCACGTCAGGATTCATTGCGCCCGCGATGGCGGCTTGCTCGAGGACAAAGCGCGGGTAATGGCGCGGGAAGCCATCCAGCGACGCGCGCACACTGCGCGCGCGTTCGATCATGTTGATAAGATCGCCGCCGGCAAGCGTTTCGCCGGTGTGAAGGGTCAGAACCGCGTCCTTGCTGCCTTCTTCGATGAGATAGGTTTCCAGTTCGCGTTCGTCTTTCAGATAATATTCCGTCTTGCCGCGTGCCGCTTTGTAGAGCGGGGGCTGCGCAATATAGAGATGCCCGCGCTCGATCAGCTCCGGCATCTGCCGATAGAAGAACGTCAGCAGCAGGGTACGAATATGCGCGCCGTCGACATCGGCGTCGGTCATGATGATGATCTTGTGATAGCGCAATTTATCGGGATTGAAGTCGTCATGCCCGATGCCCGTTCCAAGCGCCGTGATCAGGGTCACGATTTCCTGGCTTGAAAGCATTTTGTCGCGAGCGCGTTCGACATTGAGAATTTTGCCGCGCAAGGGAAGCACCGCCTGATTGGCGCGGTTGCGCCCCTGTTTGGCGGAGCCACCGGCGGAATCGCCTTCGACGATAAAGAGTTCGCATTTGCTAGGATCGCGTTCCTGACAATCGGCGAGCTTGCCCGGCAAGGAGCCGCTGTCGAGCGCGCCTTTGCGGGTCAATTCGCGCGCTTTGCGCGCTGCTTCGCGCGCGGTGGCGGCCTCGATCACCTTGCCAACGATTTTCTTCGCATCGGCCGGGTGTTCTTCGAACCAGGCGCCGAGTTGTTCCAGCACGACGCCTTCGACCGACGGGCGCACTTCCGAGGAGACCAGCTTATCTTTGGTCTGCGAGGAGAATTTCGGATCGGGGACTTTCACCGACAGAACGCAGGTCAGGCCTTCACGGCAATCGTCGCCGGTCAGCGAGATTTTGTCTTTGCGCGCGGAAACCATGCCTTCGGCATATTTGGTGACGACGCGTGTCAGCGCCGCGCGAAAACCCGCGAGATGCGTGCCGCCGTCGCGCTGCGGGATGTTATTGGTAAAGCACAACATGTTCTCGTGGTAGGAATCGTTCCACGTCAAAGCTGCGCCGACATAAATGCCATCGCGATCCGCGCCGATCATCACGGGTTCGGGGATCAGCGAATTCTTGGTGCGGTCGAGATAACGGACGAAGGCTTCCAAGCCGCCGTCATATTTCAGAATGGATTCTTTTTTCTCGACGCCGCGCTTGTCGCGCAAAATCACCGTGACGCCGGAATTGAGGAACCCCAATTCGCGCAAACGGTGTTCCAGCGTCGCGTAATCGAATTCCGTTTTCGTGAATATGTTGGTGCTGGGGAGGAAGGTGACCTCCGTGCCCTTTTTGTCTTTGACGTCGCCGACCGCTTTCAGCGGCGCGACCGGAACACCATCATGAAAGCGGATGTAATGTTCTTTATTGTTCCGCCAGACGCGCAAATCGAGCCATTCCGACAACGCGTTGACCACCGAAACGCCAACGCCGTGCAGACCGCCTGAAACCTTGTAGGCGCTTTGCTCGAACTTACCGCCGGCATGCAACTGGGTCATGATGACCTCGGCTGCCGACACGCCTTCTTCTTGATGGATGTCGACCGGAATGCCGCGGCCATTGTCGCGCACTGTGCACGAGCCGTCGGCATTCAATTCCACCTCTACACGGTCGCAATAGCCGGCCAAGGCTTCGTCGATGGCGTTGTCCACCACCTCGTAGACCATGTGATGCAGGCCCGAGCCGTCATCGGTATCGCCGATATACATGCCGGGGCGTTTGCGCACGGCATCAAGGCCTTTGAGGACCTTAATCGAGCCGGCGTCATAGCTTTGTTGCGGATCAGGAGCTTCTTGCACGATGTCTATTCCTAATGAACAAATTGACCGTCATCCACGGATACGAAAGCCGCGCGCCCACCGAGGCTTGCAAACAGGCTTTCATCCGTTCCGGTCATCCAGGCTTGCGCCGAAAGTGACAATATTTCTTCGAACAGGGCTGCGCGCCGCGTCTCGTCGAGATGCGCCGCGATTTCATCGAGCAGTATAAGCGGTGCCGCGCCGTTATTGCGGTGTTTCTGCAGCCAGGCATTGGCGAGCACAATCGAGACAAGCAGCGCCTTTTGCTCACCCGTGGAACAATCGCGCGCATGGGCCCGCTTGCCGGTATGGCGAACGACGAGATCGGACAGATGCGGACCAATGCCGGTGCGCCCCGATTCCGCATCGTGCCGCCGCGAGGCGGTAAGCCGTGCAAGCAGCGTATTGGGATTGGCGCCTGCATCGCCCAAAACATCGTCCAGCCCGAGCTGGGCGCAAGGAAAACTGCTGGCGCGCGCCCGCGCGTTTAGCTCGGTATTCAAAATATCAATCGTATCGAGACGCGCGCGTGTGATCGCTGCGCCGCTCTCGGCCATGGTCTCTTCGAGCGCTTCCAGCCACACGGCATCGCCGCCGCCATCGCGCAAAAGTTTCAACCGTTCGCGCATGGCCCGCTCGTAACGCGTGGCCCGGCGCGCATGCGACGGATCAAGTCCGAACACCAGACGATCGAGGAAGCGCCGCCTTTCGCTGCCACCTTCCATGAACAGCCGGTCTTGCGCCGGCGTCAGCCAGAGAACGGGCGCGAGTTCGAGCACATCTGCTGCAATGGCGGGTGCGCCGTTCAAATGGATGGTGCGGCGCGCATTTGAGTCATTCGCCGACGGGATCAACCCGGTCGCGACATCCCAGGCGCCCTCGGCGCGCGCGACGGTGGCAGCAACCACCCACAAAGCCGGCATCATTTCACCTTCGCGAACGGAGGTGTCGTGCGGCGCTTTCCGCTGAATATCGCCGAGCCGCGCGGTGCGCAGGCCGCGTCCCGGCGAAAGCAGCGAGATAGCTTCGAGGCAATTGGTCTTGCCGCTGCCGTTTGGTCCCACCAACACGACAGGACACGCCGGCACTTTGAGAACGGCATCGGAATAAGAGCGGAAATTGACGAGGCGAAGCGCAGAGAGAACAAGTTGCAATGGCGCCAGTTGCAAAGGTTCAGGCGCTGACGCCGGAGACATCGTCTCCGTAGTCCGGCCTCCATCGCTGTGAAGCTGCGTTGCGTACTCCAACCGAATTCCTACTTGGTCGCTTTTCGCGGCAAAGGGACCGCGGTTCGACGGAAAATTCTCACACCCGCATGGGCATCAGGACGTAAAGCGTGCGCTTGTCGTCCTTATCTTCAATCAGCGTGGGTGAGCCCGAATCCGCGAGTAGGAACAATACCTCTTTGCCCACGATCTGTCCCGTTATATCAAGGAGATAGCGAGCGTTGAAACCGATTTCCAGGCCCTCGGCGCGGTAATTGGCGCCCAATTCTTCGGTGGCGGTTCCGCTCTCCGGATTCACCACGGAAAGCGTCACGCGGTCCTTGTCGACATTCAGCTTCACGGCGCGGGTCTTGTCGGCCGAAATGGTGGAAACCCGGTCCACCGCCTGGCTGAATTCCTTGGCGTCGAGGATCAAAACCTTGTCGTTACCGGTGGGAATGACGCGCTGATAATCCGGGAACGAGCCGTCGATCAGTTTTGAAGTCAGCTCAATTCCGTTGAAGGTAAATTGAACCTTGGTATCCGAGAGGCCGATCTCGATGGCGCCTTCGGCGTCTTCCAAGAGGCGGCGCAATTCGGCGACCGTCTTGCGCGGAATGATCACGCCCGGAATGGCGCCGGCGCCGTCAGGGAGTTCCAATTCATAACGCGCCAGCCGGTGGCCGTCGGTGGCCACGGCGCGCAGCATTGGCGGCTTATCCTTGGTCGCGTGCAGATATATGCCGTTCAGATAGAAGCGGGTTTCTTCCGTCGAAATGGCGAAGCGCGTTTTTTCGATGATGGCGATCAGATCTTCAGCGTTCAGGCGAAAACGATGGGGCAGGGTGCCGGCCGACACTTGCGGGAAATCTTCCTGCGGCAAGCAGGCCAATTCGAAGCGAATCGCGCCAGCGGAAATCGCCAGCCGTCCTGAGTCGCCGGCGATCAATTCCGCCTGAACCTGCGAGCCCTCAGGCATTTTGCGCACGATGTCGTAGAGCATATGCGCGGGTGCCGTGGCCGCGCCGTTGCGCAGCACATCCGAAGGCAGGGACTCCACGATCTCGATATCGAGATCGGTCGCGGTCAGCGTCAGCCGGCCCTTCGCGGCCTGGATCAGCACATTGGAAAGGATGGGGATGGTGTTGCGCCGTTCCACGACGCTCTGCACATGGCCCAGGGCTTTCAGGAAGGTGCCGCGCTCGACGTTTATTTTCATGGCCGCCAATAATTTCCAATTTGCGCAAGGTGACGAAAACTCGGGCGCCGCAGGGCTCAGCCGTCAGGCTGAGTCTAAGGCACGGGATTTATGGCCAGTCGGAAGCCCCCGATTGAAATAAGCATACTCTAACCCGCGCCCTTAGGGTGACTCGGGCTATGGCACTATAACAAGCCTTTGGGCCGGGAAAAGCAGCGTGGGCGCGACCTATTGCGCGCCCCGCCGCTTTGCCTACAGGCGTGCCGGTGCGTGCCCCAGCACTTTGCGCAGGAAATCGACTTCCTGCTGGAACACAGGGTCCGTCCGGCACAGAGCTTCGATCCGCCGGCAGGCGTGCAGCACTGTCGTGTGGTCGCGCCCGCCGAAACGGCGTCCAATATCGGGCAGCGAACGGCTGGTCAGCTCGCGGGACAGGAACATGGCCACTTGGCGTGGGCGCGCGACGCGGCGTGCCCGGCGCGGCGAATGCAATTCCCGCAATTCCAGCTTGTAGAACTCTGCTGTCTTTTTCTGGATCTCTTCGATGGTGACGCGGCGGTCGGTGCCGACAGTGCGGCTGCCGATGGCCTCTTCGGCGACTTCGACAGTCACCGGCTTGCCGGTGAGGTCGGCATAGGTCGCCAATTTGACGAGTACGCCGAGCAGCTCGCGCGGCGAAGCGTCCAATTCCTGCGCGACATAGGCCAGAACCGCTTCCGGCAGGCAGGCGCGCGGGCGGCGCTTTTCGATCTCGATGGCGCGCGCTTTGAGAATGGCGAGCCGCGTTGCTGCGTCCGGCTTCTCGATGGCGATGACGACAGCGCCCTGAAGACGCGAACGCACGTCGGGCGTCAGCCCTTCAAGCGCTGCCGGTGAGCGGTCAGCCGCGATCACCACTTTGCGCTTAAGATCGGTGAACGCATTCACCGTGTGCAGGAACTCGCTGACCGTCGCGGTACGTCCGCAAATGTGCTGCAAATCGTCTATCAACAGAATATCGGCGCCGCGCAATTCTTCCTTGAAGGCGAGCGTTTCTTGGCTGCGTAAGGCGCCGAGAAAACGGCGCATGAAATCTTCGGCCCGGAGAGACAGCACGCGTGCGTGGCGGTTGCGTCCTTCCAGCGCCAGTGCGTTCAAGAGATGGGTTTTGCCGAAACCGAAACCGCCGTGAATAAAGAGAAGGCCGATCTCGCTCTCGCCGCTCTCCGCAAAACGTTGCACGGCCTTGAAAGCGAACTCATTGCCGGAACCGACAACGAAGCTGCCAAAGCACATTTGCGGATCTGGCTGGCGGTCCCAAAGGCCCTGAAGCGAGCCGCCGGGTGCGCGCATGGCGGCATCGCCAGGTGCAGGCAGGGGCATCGCCATACGGACGCTGTTCGCGCTCGTGGGACGGGTCGTGGCGCGCGGCGCTTCGGCGGCAACCACGATTTCGAGGCTGACGAATTCCGGCGCCAGAGCCGTAAAAGAGCGCTCAATACGGGTGACATAATGCGACGCCACATAGTCCCGCACCAGCCGGCGCGGCGCCGACAGGATGACGTGGCCTTCAGCCACGCGCGCGAGGGACAAGGGCGCGATCCAGGTATCGAAGATCCCCTGACCGCATTCGATCCGGAGGCGGTCTAATACCGCCGTCCAAATTTCTGGCCACACGGGTTCTGGGGCAATCGGCAACGGCAATCCCATCATTACAACCCCCTGTCCTTCACAATCGCGGAACGCTCAAGACTGTCGCTTGGGTCGTCTGGACTGAAAAAGGACTGCTTTCTATTGTTGTTTGACTATTGATTTGGGTCTTTGTCTTAGGCTGGTCCTGAACGGCCTCTGGCCAAGACAATCCTTACGTTTGAATCCAAGGGAGGCCCTCGGCCTTCCAGCCACCGGCAAGTCCTCGATGGCATTTGGCGTCCAGCCCACCTTCAAAACCGTGGGCGATGTTGAAACAGGGCCCGTAGCCATGCGCGGTCATGGCGATCGCGGCGGCTTTGGAACGGGCACCGGACCGGCAGAGAAAAAACAGCGGTGCGCCCTTGCTGTGGCCACTTTGGGCTAAGGCTGTGCTGGCTTGGGCGACGAAATCGAGGTTTTGCCCGCCGGGGAAACGCTGCCATTCACAGAGCAGCGGTTGCCGCGACAAAGAGACGAGATCCGGGAGCCCGACAAAGTTCCACTCGGCTTCCGTGCGGACGTCAATGAGGCGCGCGGCAGGATCTTGGGCAAGGCGCTTCCAGGTTTCGGAAGGGCTAATATCGCCTGCATATGACGGGCCGGATTGTCCCGTCTGGGATAGGTCTGACGATGGCATTGGCAAGCCCCAAAGCAAAGGATCGGCGCCGGGGCACAAGGTGCCCCGCAATGAAACGAAGTAAAAATGGAAAGATTTACTTAGAGAGTACTACTGGGCTCTCGCCAATCACGGCTCAGCATATGAACTGGACTTAAATTCAAGTATTTAGCTTGCCAATTCATGTCCCGCCACTCCCCAACTGAAGGGGAGTTTAATCAGAGCCCGTTAACCGGTGCAAGAGTGATTCGGACCCGGCTCAACGAATATGTTTGTTCGGTCACAGTACGAAAAAAGCCCATGAAATAAGGCTTTTGGACGTGTACGGACGATGAAAATGGGAGCGGATTCAGAGGCTTAGGCGGCGCCGCATGACGCTGCCGTGATGGATTCGTTAACCCTGTCCGGAAGCGCTCCGTCCACGGACGAATACTGCCCCGATACTTCGTTCGGGTACTGAATATTTGATGGAAAGAAAAAAAAGCCTAAGAATCCAAGCCCCTAAGGGCCGGATTAAGCGCCGAGCTTCTTAACCCGGGCGGCCAGGCGAGAAACTTTGCGGCTGCCGGTGTTCTTGTGGATAACACCGCGGCTCACGCCCTTCATGATTTGGGGCTCAGCGGCCTTCAGCGCAGCCGTGGCGGCCTTCTGGTCGCCGCCGGTGATTGCCTCTTCGACCTTACGCACGGCCGTCCGGATTTCGCTTTTCCGGTTCTTATTGACGGCAGTACGACGCGCAGTCTTGCGAACGCGCTTCTCGGCCGAACGTGTATTGGGCATGGGCTTCGCCTATTCCGGGTTGAGGGCCGGGCCTATACCCCGGCCCCGCGTCATGGTCAATCTTTTCGGCAATATTCTTGGGCGCGAAGCCCATTTTAGTCCAGTTTCAGCTTCTCGGCTCTCAGGCGAACCGAGGCTTGGTGAGCGCCATGCGATGCGGGTCGGCGCCGTCCACCATCCCAACCCAGCGGTCGCCCTGCCAAATGTCGATCACATTGGCGCCTTTCATCATGTCGGCTTTGTTATAGGCGTCTTCATCGCTGGCGCAGTCGGGCTCGTAAATGTCGATGACGCTGCCGTTCTTGCCGATGACCGAAAAGCGATATTTAGGCACGTGAAACTCTCCCGGTTGCTTTGTCGGGGGACGATATAAATCAGGTGCGGCCAAATTTTGAGATGGGTCTAGAGATTTTTGAAGGCGGGTTTGCGCTTTTCCACGAAGGCTTTCATGCCTTCCTTCTGATCCTCGGTCGCGAACAGCGCGTGGAACATGCGCCGCTCGAACTTGATGCCGTCGCTTAAGCCCGTTTCGAACGCGCGGTTTACCGTTTCCTTCACCATCATCAGGGAGGGCAGCGACGCCGAAGCGATCTTTTTCGCGGTTTTCATCACCTCCGCCATCAAATCAGCCGCCGGAACGACGCGCGCAACCAGGCCGGAGCGCTCGGCCTCGGCCGCATCCATCATGCGGCCCGTAAGACACATTTCCATTGCTTTCGATTTGCCGATGGCGCGGGTCAGGCGCTGCGTGCCACCGGCGCCCGGAATAATGCCAAGGCCGATTTCCGGCTGACCAAATTTTGCGGTGTCTGCAGCGATAATCAGGTCGCACATCATGGCGAGTTCGCAGCCGCCCCCCAGGGCAAAACCGGCCACCGCAGCAATGATCGGTTTGCGGGCGCGCGCGGCGCGCTCCCAATTGCGGGTGACGAAATCCTCGCCGTAAACATCGGCAAAGCTTTTGGACGCCATCTCGGTGATATCGGCGCCGGCGGCGAAGGCCTTCTCAGAGCCGGTAATGATCATGCAGTGCAGGGCTGCGTCCGCTTCATAGGCATCGATGGCGGCGGTCAGCTCGTCCATCAGCGCGGAATTTAATGCGTTGAGCGCCTGCGGCCGGTTCAGCGTGACGATGATTACGGGTCCGTCCGAAGTGACGATGATATTGGTGTAGGACACGGCTTACTCCCCCAATAATTTGGGCCATCCCCGCATGTTGCAGTGCACAAATCAAGTGCTGCTTAGCGCTGGCAGTTGGGGCAATAGAAGGTGGAGCGGCCCGCTTGAACCAGGCGCTTGATTTTGTGCGCGCAGCCTGGCGTCAGGCAGGGCTCGCCCTCGCGGTCATAGACGGTGAATGTGTGCTGAAAATAACCGAGCTCGCCATCGGCCTGGGCATAGTCGCGCAAAGAAGATCCGCCTGCGGCTATGGCTTCGGACAATACGTCTTTTATGACAGGCACAAGTTTCGTGCTTCGTTCGCCGGCAACGCTCGCGGCGTTGCGCTTTGGCGAGATCCGCGCGCGGTAGAGAGCTTCGCAGACATAGATATTGCCGAGACCGGCAACCACTGTCTGGTCGAGCAAGGCGGATTTGATCGGCGTCTTCTTGCCTTTGAGTGACGCGGATAAAGATTTCGCAGTGAAGGCTTTTCCGAGCGGTTCGGGGCCAAGCTCCGCGAACAATTTGTGCGACTCCAATTCTTCGGTCGGCACCAACAGCATCAAGCCGAAGCGGCGATGATCGGTGTAAACAATCCGCGTGCCTTCATCGGTTTCGAAGACGACATGGTCATGCGTGCCGTCGCCGCTGCCATCGCTGGCAACCTTATGCGTGAAGCGGCCAGGCTTGCTGGGCGCGCCCGCCCCGTGAATCGTAAACCGTCCCGACATGCCTAGGTGAACGATGAGCGTCTCGCCGCCCTCGACTTCCGCCAGAATATATTTGGCACGGCGGGTGATTTTTCCGACCCGCCGCCCGGTCAGGCGCTTGGCGAAATCGTGCGGGAACGGCACCCGCAAATTGGCGCGGCGTGTCTGGACTTTGGCCAGAATCCGCCCCTTTAGCGCAGGTCTTAACCCGCGGCAAACGGTCTCGACTTCGGGCAATTCGGGCATAGGGGGTAGGTAACAGGTATAAAGAGACTTTGCACCGTTTGGCTCTTATCTTCTTTGCCTTATCTTCGGACGCTCATTCGTCGGACCATTATGACAGACACGCCCACCGCCAAAGCCTCATTCGGATTCCGCGACGTGCCGGAAGACGAGAAGCCGGCTTTGGTGCGCCAAGTCTTTTCATCGGTCGCCTCGCGCTACGACGTGATGAACGATCTGATGTCGGCGGGTGTCCATCGCGTCTGGAAGGATGTCTTTGTCGATTGGCTGAATCCGCAAGGCGGATATTCCTATCTCGATGTTGCGGGCGGAACCGGCGACATTGCCATGCGGATCGCCGAGCGCGTGCGCGCACGCGGCAAGTCCGCGGACATAACGGTGTGCGACATCAATGCCAAGATGCTCGGGCAGGGTGTGGCACGCGCGAACGGCGGTGCCGGCTTGCATTGGGTTTGCGGTGACGCCGAGAAGCTTCCCATCCCGAACGCCACGCAAGATTCTTACACCATCGCGTTCGGTATTCGGAATGTCACACATATCGACAAGGCGCTGGCTGAAGCCTATCGCGTGCTTCGCCCCGGTGGACGTTTTCTCTGTTTGGAATTTTCACGCGTCGTCGTGCCTGGGTTAGACCGTCTTTACGACGCCTATTCCTTCGCGGTGTTACCGCGCCTTGGACAGGCGATCGCCGGCGATGGCGAGGCCTATCGCTATCTCGCCGAAAGTATCCGCCGCTTTCCATCTCAAACCGCATTCGCGCGCATGATCGCCCGCGCTGGCTTTGCCAATGTGAAACTGCGCAATCTTTCCGGCGGCATCGCCGCGATGCATTCGGGCTGGAAAGTGTAAGCCGGTGTTTCAAACATTCCGCAACATCAAACGGCTTCTTTTTGTCGCGCGCACGCTTGCGGCGCATGACGCGTTGGTGCCGCACGAATATGCGAAATCTGCGCCGGCATCGCTGCGTTTGGTGGCGCGGATTCTCAGCAAAAGAAATTCCGCCGATGCCGGATTGCCGCCGGGTGTGCGCCTCGCCAAGGCACTGGAGCTCATCGGCCCCAGCGCGATCAAATTTGGTCAGTTGCTTGCTACACGGCCTGATTTCATTGATCCCGAAATCGCACGCGGGCTTGAAAGCCTGCAGGACCGCTTGCCGCCATTTCCAGAATCCGAAGCGCGCGCCCTCGTAGAGGTGGAGCTCGGACGCTCTCTCGATAGCGTGTTCGCGTCTTTTAGTCCGCCGGTCGCGGCGGCATCTATTGCGCAAGTCCATGAGGCAGTGACGACCGACGATCCGCCGTTGCGTGTGGCGGTGAAAATCTTGCGGCCCGGCATTGTCGATGATTTCGCGCGCGATTTCGAAGCCTTCCGCTTTGCGGCGCGCACCGCCGAACGTTTCTCAGCCGAGGCACGGCGCCTTCGCGCGGTGACACTGGTTGAAACGCTGGCGCGTTCGGTCGCGCTGGAACTTGATCTGCGCATGGAAGGCTCCGCCGCCTGCGAGCTCGCCGAGAATATGCGCGCCGAAGTCGAATTCCGCGTGCCGCGCCTCGATTGGTCACGCACATCGGCGAAGGTTCTGACGACGGAGTGGATCGACGGCACACCTTTACGCGATGCGGCGGCGCTCAGCGCCGCGGGACATGATCCCAAGCATCTTGCCGTGATTGTCATGCGCACCTTCCTCACGCAGGCTTTGCGTGACGGTTTCTTTCACGCCGATCTTCATCCCGGAAACCTGTTTGCCGATGCTGAAGGGCGGGCGTGCGCCGTCGATTTCGGCATTATGGGACGGCTGGATTCCGGCATGCGCCGCTTCATGGCCGAGACGCTGGGCGGATTCCTGACGCGCGATTACATGCGCGTCGCCGCCGTGCATTTCGACGCCGGTTTCGTGCCGCGACACCACGATGTGGAAACATTTGCGCAAGCTCTGCGCGCGGTGGGCGAACCGATTTTCGGCCGGCCGTTGCGCGACATGTCCATGGCGCGGCTGCTCGATCAGCTTTTCGCCACAACGCGGCGTTTCGACATGCAGGCGCAGCCGCAGCTCATCCTGCTGCAAAAGACCATGATGGTGGTCGAAGGCGTATGCCGGCAGCTCGATGCGGAATTCGACATCTGGGAAACCTCGCGACCCGTCATTGAGCGCTGGATGGTGGACAATCTCGGGCCCGAAGCGCGCTTTCGCGACGCTGCTGAAGGCCTCGGCGCCATGGGCAAATTGGCGCAAAACATTCCGCAGCTTTTGCGCGACACCGAATTGATCGCGGCCCAGCTTGCCGATGGCGGTCTGCGCCTACATCCCGATTCGGTACGCGCCATCGCGACAACGCATGCGCGGCGCACACGCCATGTGCGCGTGGCGCTCTGGATCGGCGCCGGCGCGTTGGGCGTTCTCGCTTACGGCATTATTCGCTGAGCGGCCGCCCCGGCGCGCTGAGATAGATAAACCGAATCGTCATCAGCAAAGCTGCTGCGGCTAGACTCGTTGCAAGCCCCAGCCAAACGCCGAAACCTTCCAACCCCCACACGAAGGCGAACGCAACCGCCAGCGGAAATCCGACCAACCAATAGCTGATACCGGCAAGCCACATCGGGATATGCGTGTCCTTCAGGCCACGCAGGGCAAAGGCAGCCATCACCTGGATGCCGTCAAACACCTGGAATGCCGCAGCGACATAAAGGAACTGCACGGCCAGCTCGGTAGCGCGCGCGTTCGCGGGATCGTCAACGTCGATATACAGCCCGGCGATGGCGCGCGGGAATGATGCGATGAGCAGCGAAGAGACCAGCATGAATGCCATCGCCACGAAAATTGCGGTGAAGCCGGCGCGCCGAACGCCTTCGGAATCGCCAGCGCCAGCCGCACGCCCGACGCGCACGGTTGCAGCCATCGCAAGACCCAGCGGCACCATGAAGGTCAGCGACGGTACGTTCATCGCGATCTGATGCGCGGCCACCGCGCTGGCGCCGAAAAATCCGATCACCAGCGTGGCGCTGAGAAACAGCGCGACTTCCAAAATCAGCGTTAGTCCCATTGAGAGACCAAGACGCAGGATTTCGTTCAGGCGCGGCCAATCCGGACGGAAGAGGCGGCGCCAGATGCGAAAGCTGCGGAAGTCGCGTCCGAACGTTGCGATGGCGGCCATGACCCCGAACATGAATATCTGCGACAGCGTCGTCGCGAGTGCAGCACCGACAAGCTCCAGTCGCGGCACACCGAAATGGCCGAAGATGAATGTGTAGGCCAGGAAAGCGTTGAGAAACGCGGCGGCGCCGACGATGAAGAGCGGCGCGCGCGCATGTCCTAAAGCTGTCGCGAAATTGCGCAGCACATTGAAACCGAGCGAGAAGGGGAGGCTAAGTGCCAACAATTGCGTGTAAGGCGCCGCCTGTGCCGCAAGCGCCGGGCTTTGCCCCAGCGCCAAAAGAATGGCTTCCGAGAACACCAGCACGGCGCCGAGAAGCGGCGTCAGAAGAAAGACAGCCCACAGGCCCATGCGCAGGCTGTTGCGCGTGCGTGCGCGGTCGCTCGGATGCGCGCCGACAATGTGCGCGATGACGGGCGACATGGCGGCGGCGGGGCCAAGGCCGAGCAGCCAGATGAAAACATAGACCGTATTGGCGAGCGCGATCACTGCAAGCGGCTCTTCGCCGAGCGTGCCGATCATCAAGAGGTCGGTGGTCGGCATCGCCATCTGGGCCAATTGCGTCAGCGCCAATGGCGCGCCGAGCGCGATCAGCGCGCGTGCCTCCGCGAACCAGGGCGCGAGCGAAACCGCAGCGCGCGCGGGGCGCGGCGTGTTGGGATATTCAGACGGCAATGCTTCGCTCATGACGAGTACTTTGATGGACTATTTTGGCGGATGAACCCGCAAACGCCACGAAAGGTTCAAAACAAAAAACCCTCCGCAGCATCTGGGGCTCGGAGGGTGGAAGATCCTTCTAGGATCGGCGCATGAAGTCTAGAAAACCTCGTGCATCCCCTGGCGAGCCTTAGGCGCGCGCGAAACAATCCCCGAAGGGACGGTTTTTGCGTTTGTGATTCGGAGCGCCATTAAAGGAAACCGGGTTGGATGCGAGGCGCCGTGGCTAAACCTCGGGCCGCAGAAAGTCAAGCGTAGAGGGCTTTTTGTGATGTATGGATGGGTTTCCTGTTATGCGAGTTCCACATGAAACCCCTCAATATTGCTCATCGTGGTGGGGCCGGGCTTTGGCCCGAAAACACGCTGCTCGCATTCGAGAGCGCCGCGCGCGCCGGATATGACGGCGCCGAACTCGATGTGCAGCTTACCGCCGACGGGGAAGTGGTGGTGTTTCATGATTTTTGTCCAGCTTCGCGCAATTGCACGAATTTTGATGGCTCGCTGTTTTCCGGCGAGGAACGGCTGCTACGCAGCTGGACATTCCAAGAACTGCAAAATCTGAACGTTGGTCAGAGCGTGGTGCAGCGCATTCCCACACTGGCTGATGTGATCAAGGCAACGCGTGCCATTGCTCCGCGCTTTCAACTTTTCATTGAACTGAAATTGTCGGTTCGAAACTCGGGCCTTTCGGCGTCACCGCGACGTTTGGCGGAAGCCGTTGTCGCGACATTGCGAGAACATGACGGTGTTCATGATTCCATTTTGATCGGCTTCAATTGGAGTGCCTTGGATTATGTTCGCACCATTGCGCCGGATTTACGGGTTTGGTGCAGCAGCAAGGACGACGAATCCGCCACACGCCCAGACAGCATCGCAACTATGGGCGCCGAAGGCTGGTTTCCCGAAGCCGTACTTGCAACGCCGGAGCGCATAGAACGCGCTCGCGCGCTCGGACTCAAAGTCGGCGTGTGGACGGTGAATGATATTCAGGCGATGCGCGCCGCCGCCACAAACGGCGTTGACGCGATCTGCACCGATTACCCCGACCGCTTGGCGACGGTGCTGGGCGATATAAGCTGACGGCGGATTGTCTGCCGAACCCACATCGCCTACTTCAACCCTTGAGATGTTTGCGACTGGCGCGTTTATTGAAGTCGCTAAGCCGAGATACACCTGCGACCTCCTCCAGAGGAGCCTAGCCACCCTCCTTCGAGACGCGACCTCGGACAATTCGTCCGAGGTCGCCCTCAGGATGAGGTGGCTGGGCGTCTCGAAGGATGAGGTCGAGCCAAGTACCCTTCGAAAGGATTTTTCAATCCGGAAACATGATGAAAAGATTGCGATGCTGATGAGAATCTCACTGCATCTGGGAAGGATCGTTCTGCAGGAACTTTTTGCGCGCAGGCGCCAGAAGCGCCTTCTTGAACTCATGGGCAAATTGGAGTGGGACAATTCTTTTGATTACAAGGCGGAGCGCATCCGCGATTGAGCATTCTCGTCGATACCAGCGTGTGGAGCGCTTGGTTCACCTGCTAGCACCTCTAATAATGCAGTTCATAAATAGGTGTTTCTGCGAACGCCGTATGCATTGTCGCCAGCTCAACGATATTTTCTTTCCGCCTGAATTGCGGTGTCACAGTCGGGGTGGATTAGGCGTGTATTTTCGGACGTGTAGCCGCCCATTCCGTCTAGCCGATCCAGAACTGCGTATTTCTCTGGCAAGGGCTTTAGGCATCTCGGACAGATGCCTTTTTGCTCGCCCATCTTTCGTGCCTTAAGCGTTCTTGGGAGCATCGGCTTCCCGCGCTCATCGTAGCTCAATTCCTTTTGTATTTTTCGCCGATAGGCGAAGAGTAAGGCGTTATCACCACCGGCAAGCGCCTCCATTCGCGACCGGATCTCTGCCAACAATGCGTTTGCCTTGACTAATTCATCGGTAGTCAGGTTACGATTTGGCATGATCGATCACTCGCTAGACGGCGCCTAAAGCCCCTCGAACAACGCGGTTGAGAGATAGCGCTCCGCGAATGACGGAATGATCGTCACGATCTGTTTGCCCGCCATTTCAGGACGCGCGCCCACTTCCAACGCAGCAGCGATGGCCGCGCCGGACGAGATGCCGCCGGGCAGGCCTTCGAGACGCGCCGCATCGCGCGCGGTCTTGAACGCGGTTTCATTGGAAATGGTGACAATCTCGTCGATCACCGAACGGTCGAGAATGCCGGGCACAAAACCTGCGCCAATGCCTTGAATCTTATGCGGCCCCGGTCTGCCGCCGGAGAGCACCGGGCTACCTTCCGGTTCTATAGCAATCATCTTTACGCTTGGTTTGCGCGCTTTCAGCACCTGGCCGACGCCGGTGATCGTGCCACCGGTACCCACGCCGGCAATCACAACATCGACTCCGCCGTTGGTGTCGTTCCAGATTTCCTCCGCTGTGGTGCGCCGGTGAACATCCGGATTGGCGGGATTTTCGAATTGCTGCGGCATGATCGCGCCCGGCGTCGTATCGACGATTTCTTGCGCGCGTGCGATGGCGCCGCGCATGCCTTTGGCCGCTTCGGTAAGTTCGATCTGAGCGCCGAGCAGCAGCAGCATTTTGCGCCGTTCCAACGACATCGATTCCGGCATCACCAGAATGAGGCGATAGCCGCGTACGGCCGCCACGAACGCCAGTGCAATGCCGGTGTTGCCGCTGGTCGGTTCCACGAGAACCGAATTGCCCGGCGAGATTTTACCCTGACTTTCCAGCGCATCAATCATGGCCACGCCGATGCGGTCTTTCACGCTGGCCATGGGATTGAAGAATTCGAGCTTGAAAAGGAGGTCCGCCTTCACACCGGCGGCCTGGGACATGCGCACCATACGCACCAACGGCGTGTCGCCGATCGTTTCCTGGATCGAGTTGAAGATGCGTCCGCGGCCGGGCGGATGCGCGGCTTGTTTGTCAGCGGCCATGAACAATACTCCTGTCAAATTCAAATAATGAAATCGTCTGCGCTTTGCGCATCGTCCGGGGCGCCGCATTCGACGCCCGCCGTGCGTGCCCGCCGGCAAATATCCTCGATGGTGATCTGATCGAGCTTGGTCATCAAATCTTCCTGAAGCGTGGCGATCATCGGCATAACGACGCGCTGGCCCAGCTCCGATCCGCCCTCGAATTCTTCTTCACCCGAATCCAGTGCCATGGCGATGCGCACGACATCGCCCACACTGATGCGCCGCCTTTCGCGCGCCAGGCGATAGCCGCCACGGGGGCCGCGCACACCTTTCAAAATTCCGGCGCGCACCAATTGCTGCATCACCTGTTCCAAATAACGCTGCGGCACGCCCTGGCGCGCGGTGATCTCCTTGGCCTGCACCGGCTCGGGCCTGGCGTTATAGGCGATGTCGATCACCGCCTCGAGCGCGAGCATTGTTTTGCGGGACATTCGCAGCATGGCGCTCTCAACCCGTGCCGGTAGAGCCGAAGCCGCCCGCGCCGCGCGCCGTGCTGTCCAGCGTTTCTGTTTCCTGCCACTCCACGCGCGCATGCGCCGCCACGACCATCTGCGCGATTTTCATGCCGCGGGTGATCGTGAAATTTTCGCGCCCCAGATTGATCAGGATCGCTTTCACTTCGCCGCGATAATCGGAATCGACCGTGCCGGGTGCATTCAAAACGCTGATTCCGTTCTTCAGCGCCAGTCCAGAACGCGGCCGCACCTGCGCTTCAAAACCTTGTGGCACCGCCAAAGCGATGCCGGTGGGGACGGAAACAATGTCGCCCGGCGTGAGAACCAGATCGGTGTCCACGGCTGCGAGCAAATCCATACCGGCGGATCCTGAAGTGGCATAGGCGGGCAGAGCCAAATCGCGCGCGTGGCCAAGGCGTTGAACGTGAATCTTCATGCTGCGCGTCCGTTAAGTTTTTCGCCGATACGCACGGCTAGGCGGCGCGCTACATCGACCTTAGACATTTCGGGCCAGGCTTCGGTGCCGCCCTCTTTGATCAGATGTACGCGATTATTGTCGCCGCCCATGGCCTCATATCCGGCACCAACAGTGTTGGCGACGATCCAGTCGCACCCTTTGCGAACGCGCTTGGCGGTGGCGTTTGAAATCAAATCGTCGGTTTCGGCGGCGAAACCGATCACCAGAGACGGGCGCGAAGCATGACGCGCGATGGTCGCCAATATGTCTGGATTTTCCGTCAGGCCGATGGATGCTGCGGCGCCGCCCTGCTTTTTCAGCTTGGCATTGGCGGCCATCTCGGGTCGCCAGTCGGCGACCGCGGCGGCGCACACCGCGATATCGGCAGGCAGTGCTGCTTCGCAGGCCGCCAGCATTTGGCGCGCCGTCTCGACACGGATCCATTTTACGCCGGGCGGTGGCGCGATCTCGACAGGGCCCGAGACCAGAATGGTTTCCGCCCCGGCCTGGCGCAGCGCGCCAGCAATGGCATAGCCCTGTTTGCCCGATGAGCGGTTTGCGAGATAGCGGACAGGATCGAGTGGCTCGTGCGTCGGCCCTGCGGTAACGAGCGCTTTCAAACCATGAAGCACGCCGCGCTCAGCGCCGAGCACGCGCTCGACAGCGACGACAATTTCATCCGGCTCCGCCATACGGCCAGGCCCGTATTCGCCGCACGCCATGTCGCCATCATTCGGTCCGACAAAATAAATGTTGTCGGCGGCCAGCGTCGCCGCATTCCGTCGCGTAGCAGGGTGCGTCCACATGCGCACGTTCATGGCGGGTGCGAGGAGAACGGGTTTGTCGGTGGCCAACAGCGTCGTGGATGCCAAATCATTGGCGATACCATTGGCCAGCTTGGCCATCAGATCGGCGGTTGCCGGCGCGACTACGATAAGATCGGCACTGCGCGAAAGCACGATGTGGCCCATCTCGCTTTCGTCGGTCAGATCGAACAGGTCTTGATAGACCTTGTTGCCAGAAAGGCTGCCGGCCGAAAGCGCGGTAACGAATTGGCTGCCGGCGGACGTCAAAATCACGCGAACGCCTAGCCCACGGTCCTTCAACCGCCGGATCAGCTCCAGGCTCTTGTAAGCGGAAATCCCGCCGCCAATGATCAGTAAGACGCTCTTGCCGGAGGAGCCCATATTAAAGTCCGAAAAATTTCGGTTCTTTATACCGAATTACGACCAGAAAGTGTAGTTCATCTCATGCTCCGGCAAAGATTGTGTAAAATGATGGTGTTGGCCCCCGCATGATCACCCCACGCGATATTCTGGATTTCTGGTTCAAGGAAATTTCGCCCGAACAATGGTTTCGGGAGGACGCGGCACTCGACGCCACCATCAAGACCAGATTCGAAGACGCTTGGCGCGAAGGCCGAAACGGCGCGTTGGCTACATGGGAAGCGGAGGCCGAAGGCGCGCTGGCTTTAATCGTGCTGCTGGACCAATTCCCACGCAATATGTTTCGCGGGAAAGGTGAAGCATTCTCGTCTGATGCTGCTGCGCGCGGGATTGCGGAGCGCGCGATCACGGGCGGTTTTGATCGCCAAGTATCTCCCGAAGCACAACATTTTTTCTATTTACCGCTGATGCATGCCGAGGATATCGCCACTCAGGAGCGTTGCGTCGCGCTCACGCGCGAGCGCTTGGGGGAGGCGCATTTTTCCTATCCCTATGCATTGCGCCACCGCGACGCGATTCTGAAGTTCGGCAGTTTTCCTGCACGCAATCAGGCTCTTGGGCGTCAATCGACAGACGAAGAGCTCCCCTTTCTCGCGGCGGTCCCAAGCGGATTTTAACGCGATAGTTACCCTAACGCGCCTTAATCATGATGGAATTGCAGGAAAATCGCCGTGGGCGCCCAAGAAACATGTCTGCTTGCCGCAGAGTTGGCCGAAGAATATGGCGAGCTGGCGATGAGCGTTGCCGGGCGCGCCATCGCCAATTTTGTCGCCGAAGGGCTTGATGAACGCGCGGTCGTGTGGCGCGCACTCCATGCCGTGCTGGGCGACATCGCGGCAAACCGACTCGATCCGCAATCGCCGACAAGCCTCCACTAAGTCGTTATTGCTCCGAGGTGGCGATAGGGCCAGAAGCCTCCCAGGAGAATTCATGGCGACAGATTCGTTTGTCCGGTCTCTGCTCCAGCGCTTGCCGCAACTGGCGCACTATGAAATGTGGCGCAAAACACCCAGCGACGCGCGCGACGATTTCCGCAAATTGATGCAGTACTCCAATCCAAATGTGAAAGTGGTCGGTAAGGTTGAGAACATCGCCGCGTCCCTCCCGGGCCGCGAAATTCCACTTCGCCTTTACACGCCGCTGAACGCTGGCCCCACCCCAACGCCTGCCATCGTGTTCATGCATGGCGGCGGGTTCGTACTGGGCGATCTCGATTCGTACGATGCGTTGTGCCGCGCGCTGACAAGCGAAAGTGGCTGTCGCTTGATTTCCGTCGATTATCGTCTTGCGCCTGAGCATCCATTCCCGGCGGCGGTGGACGATTGCTATGATGCGGTATCGTGGATTGCCAAGAATGCCGCGCGCCTGGGCATCGATCCTGCGCGCATTGCCGTGGCGGGCGATTCCGCCGGTGGTAATCTCGCTGCCGTGACATGTCTTTTGGCGCGCGATCGCGGCGGTCCGCATATTGCCTTTCAGGCATTGATCTATCCAACGACGTCTTTGGCTGCCTCGCATTCCAAGACGGAATTCGCGGCGGCGCTTCTGCTCAATCAGCCGACCATGGATTGGTTCTTCGGACATTACCTTCCGAAGGGAACCGATATGCACGACATACGAGTGTCGCCATTGTCAGCGACGGATCATGCGAACTTACCGCCCGCCTATATAGTCACCGCCGGGCTCGATCCCTTGCGCGATGAGGGCATCGCCTACGCGCGTGCGCTGGAGGATTCTGGCGTTAAGGTTCAACTTGTCGACTATCCCGCCATGATCCATGGCTTCTTCGGCCTGCCGGCACTCATTCCGTTGGCAGACAGCGCGGTCGCGGCCACGGCGGCGGCGTTGCGCACGGGCCTCGGTTAACGCTGCTTAGCGCTTGGCGCGAAGCGCTTGCCAGCCCGACCGATTTCCTCAAAGCTTGCCTGAAATACAAAAGTTTGGAGGATCGCCCTATGAAATCCTATGTGCTGGTTTTGGCTCTATTGGCCATTCCTACCATTGCTTCCGCTGAATTGCCGCAAAAAGTCGTTGCAGGTCTGCGTGCGATGGGGAATGTGAACGACGCGCAGAAGACAGCGACCGTGTTGCGCAAAATGCACGGTCTGCAGGATCCGGCGCGCGACGTGGCGGCTCAACGCGACATTTCCTTCGGACCGCATGATTTGCAGCGCCTCGATGTTTTCACCTCGGCGCAAAATCCGAGGCAGGGCAAGCCCATCCTCGTGTTCGTGCATGGCGGAGGCTTTACCGGCGGCGACAAGCACGGTGTCGGCGACTTCTCCTATGACAATGTCATGGTGTGGGCCGTGCATCAGGGTTTTGTGGGTGTGAACACCAATTACCGCCTGGCGCCGGAATTCCCTTGGCCGAATGCAACAAACGATGTCGCCTCCGCGGTGCGCTGGGCGCGCGAGAACGGCGCGCGCTTCGGCGGCGATCCCAACAAGATTTTCCTATGGGGGCATTCGGCCGGCGCGTCATTGGTCGGTGGCTATGTCGGCGGCGAGCGCTTTCATATTGCGCCGGGCTCCGGACTTAAGGGCGCCATCATGACATCGGGTGGCGGCTTCGAGATCCCGCAGAAGAATGAGTATTACGCCGATGCCACCAAGCTCAAGGAAATGGAATCTCTGCCGGGGCTGTTGAAAACCAATGTGCCGTTATTCATCACGCGCGCCGAGCTTGATCCGCCGGCCATCGCCGAAGCAGGCGAGCGTCTCAACAAGGCGCTGTGCGATGCCGGCAAATGCCCCGCCGTTTTCATTCGCAACCAGAACCACAATCACATGTCGCAGGTCTATTCGGTGAACACGACCGAGACCGCTATTTCCGATCAAGTGGCTGCGTTCATCAAGAAATACGCGCAATAGAATGGGTGGGAAAGGCACGAAAGAATACGAGGAAAGCCTTCGCGCGTTGCAGATCGAGCTGGTGAAACTCCAAGCTGATCTCATCCGCACCGAAGCGCGTGTCCTTGTCATCGTCGAGGGCCGCGATGCGGCGGGAAAAGACGGCACAATCAAACGCCTGACCGAACATATGAGTCCGCGCGACACGCGTGTGTTTGCGCCCTCGAAGCCCAGCGATGCTGAAACAAAGCAATGGTATTTTCAGCGCTTTACACCGCATCTGCCGTCAGGCGGCGAGTTCGTGATCTTCAACCGCTCTTGGTACAACCGCGCGGGTGTCGAGCGCGTTATGGGCTTCGCGACGGAGGATGAGGTGGAGTCTTTCTTCCGGACCGTCGACGATTTTGAACGGCTTCAAGTGCGCGACGGTCTTCACTTGCGGAAATATTATCTGGACATCGACCGCGACGAGCAAAAAGAGCGTCTCGAGGAACGGCAAAACGATCCGCTCAAGAAATGGAAAAATTCACCGATTGACGCGTCCGCGAGCAAAAAATGGGACGTCTACACCAAAGCGCGCGACGACATGTTCCGCCGCACCTCATTCAAGGAAGCGCCGTGGCGTGTCGTCAAAGCCGACCAGAAGAAGCCGGCGCGTCTCGCGATGCTCGCTGATTTGATTGGCAGTTTTGACTACAAGGACAAAGACGAAAGCGTTTTGAAACGCAATCGTATGCTTGTTTTTCCCTGGTCGAAAAAAATCCACGCGCGCTTAGCGAAATGAGCGCGTGAATCCCTCTCCCCTTGTGGGAGAGAGTGCCGAGGAGCGTTCGCTCCGAGGCGGGTGAGGGGGCGAGTGGAACGCGCGCGCAAATGTCTTCCGTGTTTCACCTCTCACCCTGCTAGCTCCCTTCGGTCGCTAGCCTCCCTCTCCCACAAGGGGAGAGGGAATGTTCGCCGTCAAATCGAATCGAGCGGGGGTTTGCGCCGCGGCGGTTTGAATGCTTCGTCGAGAGCCACGAGATCTGCTTTAGTCAAGGTGATATCGGCGGCGGCGCGGTTATCGCGCACATGGGCGAGGTTTGCGGATTTGGGAATCGCGATCATGTTTTTCTGGTGCAGCAGCCATGCCAGCGCAATCTGATAGCCCGATGCGTTGTGAGCGCACGCTAAATCGGAAAGCACGCCTGCCACCTTCATGCGCTCCTGTTCGAACGGGCTATAGGCCATGATCGGCATCTTGTGCCGTTCATGCCACGGACACAGCGTGAACTCAGGGCCGCGTCGGCTTAAATTGTAGAGGATCTGATTGGTCTGGCAGTTGCGGCCGTCCGGCGTCGCATAAAGCTCTTCCATGTCGTCGGTGTCGAAATTGCTCACGCCCCAATGGCGGATTTTCCCGGCGCGGCGCAAATCTTCAAACCCCGCCACGGTCTCAGCCAGGGAACGCTGCCGCGCCAGTGCAAGAGATACATATCCAGCCGGTCGGTTCCGAGGCGCTTCAGACTGCGTTCGCAGGCCTGAGCCACGCCTTTGCGGCTGCTGTTCTGGGGATAGACCTTGCTGACCAGGAAGATGCGTTCGCGCGTGCCGGCAAACGCTTCCCCGACGAGCGTTTCCACCTTGCCGTCGCCATACATCTCGGCGATATCGATCAAAGTCATGCCGAGCTCGACGCCAAGGCGCAAAGCCGCGATGGCGTCGGCCCGCTTGTCGCTCTCCATTTTCCATGTGCCCTGGCCGAGGGCAGGGATGGTTTCGCCGGCGGGAAAAGTTGCGTCTTGGATCATGGTTCATTCTTGTCGCGAGCCCGCGTCTGGCGCAAGCTTCTGTCCGAGCACGGCCTAGAGCTGCGCCAAGAGAGCCGCACCGTCAGATGTGCTGCCACGGGAGATGTCAGTGACGAAGGGCAGGATTTTTCGTGCCCTGGGCGCGCTTGGCCTTGCGCTTGGGATGGGGTTGACGGCCGCCATTCCCGGCCGCTCGCAACCGCCTGATACTTCCGAACATGACGATTTTTATCGCGGTAAGCTTATCTCACTCTATATCGGCTTTACGGTCGGCGGTGGATGCGACGTATACTGACGGCTTGTCGCGCGCCATCTTGGCAGGCACATTCCCGGCCATCTAACGGTCGTCCCCATCAACATGGAGGGCGCCGGCAGTGTGAGGCTGGCGAATTGGCTTTACAACGTTGCGCCCAAGGACGGCACCGCCATCGGCATCGTCAATCGCGGCGTACCGTTCGAACCTCTGGTCGGCAATGCCGCGATGGCGCGTTTCGACGGCAGCAAATTCACCTGGCTGGGCAGCACCACCGATGAAACCAGTATCTGCGCCACCTGGAAACGCACGGGCATCACCAAGTTCGAAGAACTCTACGGCAAGGAACTGATCGTGGGCGGCACCGGCATGGGCGCCGATGATTATGTATTTCCCAAAGTCATTGGCGGCATTCTGGGCGCCCATATGCGCCTTGTGAGTGGCTATCCTGGCGGCAATGACGTGGATTTTGCGATGGAGCGCGGTGAGGTCGATGGGCGTTGTGGCTGGTCGTGGTCCAGCGTGCTGTCTACGCGCGAAGCCTGGCTACGCAATGGAGACATAAGGCTCTTCGCGGGAAAAGGTGGACAAATGTAGCCGCCCCGCCACATAGAACTTCATTATAATCAATCTGTTAATGCAGTTTTCAGCGGGTCGGAAACGTGTCACGTTTTCGGCATGGAAAAACCGTCTGGAAAGCAGCCGATCAAAAACCTGCGCGACGCCTA
>CANIHD010000019.1 GCA_947467345.1 Alphaproteobacteria bacterium | reverse complement strand
TCTGATTGCCAACCACTTCTTCGCCGTCCTTGATGGCGCCGATGCGGCGGATATCGAGACGCACGGAGGCATAGAATTTCAGCGCATTGCCGCCGGTGGTGGTTTCCGGATTGCCGAACATGACGCCGATTTTCATACGGATTTGATTGATGAAAATGACGATGGTGTTCGATTTGGAAATGGAGCCCGTCAGCTTGCGCAGCGCCTGACTCATCAGCCGCGCCTGCAAGCCAGGAAGCTGGTCGCCCATCTCGCCTTCGAGTTCGGCCTTGGGCGTAAGAGCGGCGACCGAATCCACCACCACAATGTCGACGCTGCCGGAACGCACCAAAGTGTCGGTGATTTCCAGGCCCTGTTCGCCGGTGTCAGGCTGCGAGATCAGAAGCTCGTCGATATCGACGCCCAATTTGCGCGCATAGCCCGGATCGAGTGCGTGCTCGGCATCGACATAGGCGGCGGTGCCGCCCAGTTTTTGAATTTCGGCGACGACGTGCAGCGCCAACGTTGTTTTGCCCGACGATTCCGGGCCGTAAATTTCAATCACGCGGCCGCGCGGCAAGCCGCCAATGCCGAGCGCGATATCGAGGCCGAGCGAACCGGTGGACACCGCTTCGGTCTCGATCGATTTATCCCGCGCGCCGAGGCGCATGACGGAGCCTTTACCGAAGGCGCGATCGATCTGCGACAGCGCATCCTCGAGTGCCTTTTTCTTGTCTTTGTCCAGTCTTTCCACCACCCGAAGAACCGCATTTGACATGAAATCTCCCTCCTTATTTCACAGCGCTTTGAGCTTGCACAGCGCCGTATCCGCCTCGCCGAAAATCAACTGTTGAAACCAATGTACATGTTTTGTTCTCACTCGCAAGCCCCTCGTCAAGATATTGTTCTAGAATAGAAATCAGGATTTTGTTCTTTTATTGTTCGGTCTTTGTTGAAATGGCGATCATGCCGTTTGCTCGGCACAAACCATCATCCAAGAGCTTATTTCAGCGGCAGGAACAGCTCCGCGACCGTCTCGTGTTCCGGCACCTCCGGAAAGAAGGCAAGGCGTTGGCAGTAGATGGGAAAGTCCCTCGCCTCCTCGCCGCTGGCCGGAAGCCAATCGCGATAAAGATAGAGCGCGGCGGGCTCCAGATTGTCGGTGTAGCCGAAGACACGCAACACCGCGCAGCGTCCGCCCGGAATCACGCCGGCTTTGATCTGCGCGTCATTCGCCGCGATCGGCTGATCGGTCCCGACACACAGGTCCACACTATAATCGGCAGGCGACGCGGGACGCCGTTCGGAACGCCAGATGTTGAAGGTCGGGTTCGTCTTGGGGTGCAGGCCGGCCTCTATGCGCCATGCAATGAAGCGCTGGATGGTGGCACCGAGCATCGCCGGATCGCCCCGATGCTCCATGATCGCCACCGGCGTGGATGGCACGTCGCGGATCTTCACGTCGTCTGGGGTAAAAGTCTTTTGCATGAGCTTGCTCCTCGCGTTGTCGAGAGGCCCGAAGGCCGCAAGCCACTTCTCCCAATCGGGAGATTTCCGGAACGACGAAGGCGATTGCCCGAACCTTTGCCGAAAGGCGCGGGCGAAAGCATCCGGTGCGTCGTAGCCGGCATCCATCGCGATGTCCGTGACGCGTTCAGCGTCCCTGTAGGCCAGCCGATAGGAAGCGCGCTTCATGCGGGCGAGCTGGACATAATGATACACGGTGAGACCGAAGATCGCTGTGAATTGCCGGTGGAAATGAAACTTCGAGAAGGCCGCAACATTGCTCAGCGCGCCCAGGTCCAGATCGTCGTCCAAATGCCGGTCTATGTGATCCAGCACCCTCTGCATCCGGGCATGATAGTTTTGCAGCGCCGCCTTCGTCATTCGTCCTCCGTGGCGGCACCAGTTACGCGCTCACGGACATGAATCGCTCGACCGATCTTGCGGTTTGACGCAGGTTGCGGACGATCGCAGGTGATTGTTTACAAACTCGCTCAATGCGCGGAGGACGATAAGCGTCAGCTTGGTTTTAGCGCCTCGATGAGTTGTCGCAGAATAGCGTCCCCTTCATCGGATCTCGACATTAGACAAGGATCGTCCCGCTCGTCTTGGAATATGAATTCCGCGCCGCCAAAGAAGTGAATAGATCCCGACGGGGCAAGCAGCTCGATTCTTGGCTTGCCAAATAGACGAATGATAGTTTCCGTCACCTTATTTCGATCGTTGGAAGCGACTTCCAAAGACAGATGACCATCTGGAAGGTCGAGAAGGTGCGTTTCCTTCATCGCCCGCGCTCCGCCTACGCCGCCCGTCCCGCGGGCGGTTCGTCGAGCACGTCCTTCACCTTCGCCACCAATTGCTTGAGGCCGAATGGCTTGGGCAAGAAATGGTGCTGCTCAGCCTTTTCCTCGCTGCGGCGGAAGGCTTCTTCGGCATAGCCTGACATGAAGATGATGCGCATTTCGGGACGCAATTTGCGCGCTTCTTTCACCAGCGTGGGCCCGTCCATATTGGGCATCACGACGTCGGTGACGAGAAGGTGGATAGGGCCTACATGGCTCTTGACGATCTCGAGCGCGGTTTCGCCGCCATTGGCATCGAGCACGGTGTAGCCGCGCATTTTGAGCGCGCGGGCGGCGAAACTCCGCACCGCGTCTTCGTCTTCGACAAGGAGGATCGTGTCCTGCCCCGTGATGTCGCGCGGCGCCTGTTTCTCGCTGTCGTCGGCGCGCTCCTGCACAGCGCCTTCGACGGCAATGTGGCGCGGCAGATAGATGCGGAATTTCGATCCCTTGCCGACTTCGCTTTCGACATCGACGAAACCGCCGGTTTGTTTGACGATTCCGTAGACGGTGGAAAGGCCAAGGCCGGTGCCCTGCCCCACCGGCTTGGTGGTGAAGAAGGGTTCGAAAATCTTGACCAGAATTTCTTTGGGGATTCCGGCGCCGGTGTCGATGACTTCGATCTGCACATAGCCGCCGGGTGGCATGGCGCCGGTGCCGATGGGACGCGGCGAGGTGAGCAGCAGGTTTGACGTGCGGATGATGACTTCGCCGCCATCGGGCGGCATGGCGTCACGCGCGTTCACCGCGAGATTCATCACCGCGTTGGAAATCTGGCTTTCGTCGGCTTTCACCGGCCAAAGATTTTTCGCGTCCTCGAATTTCAGTGTGATGCGTTCGCCCAGAAGCCGGCGCAGCAGCAGCGACAATTCCGACAACGTGTCGTTGAGCGCCAGAACTTTGGGCATCAATGTTTGCTGGCGCGAGAAGGCGAGAAGCTGGCGCACAAGGGCGGCCGCGCGCACCGAGTTCTGCCGCACCTCGTTGATTTCGGCGAAAGAGGGATCGCCCGCCGCATGGCGCATGAGCAAGAGATCGCAATTGCCCATGATGGCTTGGAGCAAATTGTTGAAATCATGCGCCACGCCGCCCGCCAGCTGGCCGATGGCCTGCATCTTCTGGCTTTGCGCGAATTGCGTTTCGAGGCGCTTCTGCTCCGACGTATCGACGAGATAGAGAATGGCGCGCGGGTCGCCTTCCGGCGACGCCATGAAGGGGCTGGCGAACATTTGCGCGCTGCGCTCGCCGGCAACGGAATGCAGCTCCACCGGCTCGTGGCCGATTTCGCCATTGGCGGCGCGCGAAATGCGGTCGATGGCGGCGGCACGGTCATTGGCGCGCACCAGATCGCCCAGCTTCGCGCCCCCCGCCGAAGCGCCGAGGGTGAAGAACTCGGAGAAGGGATCGTTGGCTTCCGCCACTTTGCCGTTACCGAATACGATAGCGACGCCCATGGGCGCGTTGCGGAAAAATTCGGTGAAGCGGATCAGCGCCGAGGGGGTGCGCTTCTCAGGCTCCGTGCCTTTGACCATGGCTTTGGGCGGCGTGGCTTCGGGGAGCCTTGGCGTGAACCACCAGGCCGCCTCGCCATTGTTCAGTGGACGGACGGCCGCCGTTAGGCGCTGGCCGCTTTCGGTTTCGAAATTTTCCTCCCGGGCGCGGCCTTCGATGGCCGCCCGCGACAGGCGGTACAAAGCCGCGGCCGGGCCTTCGCCAGGGAAAGCAAGCTGCGGCGGGGCCGGCGGTTCGCCTTCGCTGAGACCCGAAAGGAAGCGATAGGCGGTGTTGCAATCCAGCACAGTGCCGTCGCGCGAAGTCACCGACCAAGCGATGTTAGACGCGGCGGCAACGGCGGCGGCGCGCTGGGCTGCTTCCGACCCGGCGCGGCGGCGGGGCCAGGCGGCGAACAGAAGCACGATGCCGGAGGCGGCAATCGCCAGCAGCAGCAGCACGCCGGCCCATTGCGCATAGCCCGGCGACAACAGCACCAGCACAGCGCCGGCGAGCGCCATCATGAAGAATCCGAACGCGGCCAAACGGCTCACGCCGCCCGGTTGGTCAGGCGAAAACGTGCGCGCAATCAAGGCCACGACGGCGCCAAATTCGGGTGTGTTACTCACCTTCGCATAGCGGGAAAGCTCGCTCATAGCGGCCGATCTTGGCGGCTGATTCGGGTGCTTTGATAATTGATCATAGCGAGATTCGCCGCATTCCATACGGCGGAATCTCGTGGAAGCCCAAAGATTTAAACCCGTGCGCAGACAGCATTTGCGCGACGCGGTTTACCTATTGGCAATAGTTCAGTTGCGCCAGAAGGCCCGCTGATTCGCCAACCGCATGACGTAGCCGATCACCTGCGCCACCGCCTTGTAATGCTCGGCGCTGATTTCGTCGTCAAGTTCCACGCTGGCATAGAGCGCGCGGGCCAGAGGCGGGTTTTCGACGATGGGCACATCGTGCTCGGTGGCGATTTCACGAATCTTGAGCGCGAGCCCGTCGACGCCCTTGGCGACGCAAATGGGCGCGCCCGTCTTGCCCGACTCGTATTTCAACGCCACGGCATAGTGAGTCGGGTTGGTGATAATCACGGTGGCTTCCGGCACCGCGGCCATCATGCGCCGGCGCAAACGCTCGTAACGAAGCTGGCGAATGCGGGCTTTGACGACCGGATCGTCTTCGCTCTGCTTCATTTCGTCTTTCAGTTCCTGCCGGCTCATGCGGTGGCGCTGCATGAAGCGGGTGCGCTGGTAGAAATAATCGAACGCCGCGATGGCGGCGAGAACGATGAGCGAGGCCAGCAACACCTTCAAGGTGAGCGCCATCAGCAATCCGATCAGCGACATCGGATCCATGGAAAGCGAGGTGGCCAGGCGGGCGCGGTCCGGCCAGATGGCCAGCGCAATCGCGATGGTGACCGCCGCAATTTTCAGAATGCCCTTGATCAGATTGACGAGCGCATCGAGCCCGAAAAGGCGCTTCGCCCCTTTGAGGAGCGACAATTTCGAAAGATCCGGGCGAATTTTCTCGGTCGAGATCGTGGGCATCGATTGCACCACATGGCCGGCAACGGCTGCGAGGGAAATGAATCCGATAACGGGCCCTACCACCATCAAAAGCCCGTAGGAGACGCGGCCCAAAAGCAGATTCGCGGACCCGGCATCGAGCACGAAGGATTCGGGCGATTGCAGATAGACGAGGAATTGGGCGAGGAAGGATTTCGCGGCGCTACCGCGGCCGATCAGAATGGCGAGCGTACTGCCGGAGAGCATGATGAACGTGGACAGGTCCTGGCTTTTGACGACGTCGCCTTTTTTGCGCGCTTCGTCTAGCCGTCGCTGAGTAGGTTCTTCAGTGCGTTGTGAGTCGTCGCGATCTTCAGCCATGGGCCCTTACGGATTGAAAATTGCCATGTTGGTGGCAAAGAATTCCAGAAACGTCGTCGTCATGACGCCGAGAAACAGATTGAGCAGCACGAAGCCGGTCAGAATGTTGATCGGCATCGCCAGGAAGAAAGCCTGCATTTGCGGCATCAGGCGCGAGATGAGGCCGAGCGCGACATAGATCAGAAATCCCAACAGCACGAAGGGCGCCGCGAGTTGCAGTCCTAAAGCGAAGGAGCCTGAAACCATGCGCACCGCCAGCTCCACCATGTCGGCGGTCATCAGCGCGCCGTCGGGCGGCATGAGATCGTAAGAGCCGCGAATGGCGCCGATGGCGAGATGATGGAGGTTTGATTCAAACACGAGCATGGCACCAAGCAGCGAAAGAAACGTGCTGACCACAGTTGTCGAGGCGCTCAAGGACGGGTTGAAGGTTTGCGCGAAGGCAAGGCCCGTCTGATTGGCGATCAACGTGCCGGCAACATCGAGCGCGCTCATGATGAGGCGTGCCATGGTGCCTACCATGATCCCGACAATTGTTTCGCGCATCACCAGAAACGCCAGCGCCACGGGCGCGGGCGCGGTGGCCGGATAAAAATGTGCAACGGTCGGCGCCAGCGCCGCCGACACGGCAAGGGCGAATGCCAGGCGCACGCGCGCCGGGACGCCGATATCGCCGATGACCGGCAGCAGCATGATCATGGCCCCGGCCCGCGCGAAGGTAAGCGTGAACGCGAAGACCGTGCCTTCAAGAGCGGGGAGAATAAAAGTCATGGACCTGCGATGCGCGCCGCGACGTTTTCCATATAGGCCGCCATCGCTTCGCCAGCGAAGGGCAGCGCGATCAGCAGCACGACGAAAATGGCCAAGATCTTCGGCACGAAGACCAGTGTCATTTCCTGAACCTGTGTCAAAGCCTGCAAGAGGCCGATAGCCACGCCGACGACCAGCGCGGTAATCATTGGCGGCGCGCAGATTTGAATGAGAAGAATGATCGACTCGCGCGCGAAGTCGAGCGTTTCAGCGCCGTCCATCAGGATTTACCTCCGCGCACGCGAATGGATTTTTTGCCTTCGAACCCCAGCGCGACATCAGGGCGTGGGCTTTGCTCTTGCGCTAGGCGTTCAAGAAAGCGGCCGAGCCGCGTGCCGGGTAACCGAATATCGGCGTCCGGAATAAAGAGCTCTTCGCTAAGCGGTTCCATTCAACAATTCCCCTCGAAATTCATAAGCGGACTGGCAGGCCAAACGCGTTAGATTGGCATGCGCATGATGTCTTGATAGGCGCTGATGACTTTGTCGCGCACAGCAACTACAGTCTCCAACGTGAGTTCGGCGGCCGTGACGGCGTTCACCACCTGCACAATGTCGCCTTTGCCGGCTGCGCCTTGCGCGGCGGCGGCTTCACCGGAACGCATTGTGTCAACGGTGCTCTTCACTGCGTCGTTTAAAAAGGAACTGAAGTCGCCGCCGGTCGCTCCGGTGCCGAGATTGGGCAGGGCGGATTCAGCACCGCCGGCACCGCCAGTGCCGAGGCGTGCGACGGCTTGATAGGCAGCGGCGGCATTTATAGGACTTGCAGCCATGGCTCGGTTCTCCGTTTAAACAGCGTTTTCTAACGCCGCAAAAGATCGATGGTACGCGCCAGCATGGTGCGTGCGGCGTCCATCACCTGAAGATTGGATTCGTAAGCGCGTTGCGCTTCACGCATGTCCATCATTTCCACCAGCGTGTTGACGTTGGACATGCGGACGTAACCGGCGGCATCGGCGCGCGGATTTCCCGGATCGTATTGCAGACGGAATTCGGATTGATCCGCGACTGGGCGGCCAAGTGTCACAACATTCGAGCCGAGTTCGCGGTCGAATTCGGAATTGATGGTTGCGACCTTCCGCCGATAGGGCTCGCCATTCGCGGTCTGCGATGTCGAATCCGCATTCGCCAGATTTTCCGCGATGATGCGCATGCGGCCGGATTGGGCACGAAGGCCCGCGGCGGCGACATAAAGTGACGTGGTGAAATCCATGGTTTAGGACTCCTCCTAGAAGCGGCCGCTGAGCGCGGTACGAAACATGCCGACGGCTTTCTGATAGAGATTGGTCGCCGTCTGATATTGCAGCTGCGTGTCTGACAGCTTGATCATCTGCTGCTCCAGCGACACTGCGGTGGGCGCGCCGCCGGGCGTGCGCACTTCCATCGCTTCGACCGGATTGCTCGAATTCAATCCCGCTTTGATGTGATGTGTGTTCGTGGTGTTGAGCCCCGTCTCACGCGCCAGCAGATTTCCGAAATCCATGGGCTTCACATCGCGGACCACAAATTTCGGCGTATCGGCATTGGCGACATTGTCGGAGAGAACGGCCTGACGCGCGGACAACCATGTCATGCGCTGCGTGATCAACGAGAAGAGCGGTATGGAATCGGTCTGCATGGCGGGTCCGACCTCTTGGATGCGCCCGCAGCATCGCGCCGGTAAGCTTAATCGCGACTTAACCAAACCCGATCGGATGCGAAAATTTTGCCGAGTGCTTTAACCTGCGATTAAGCATGAACCGCGAGGATCACCCGGCATGGCGTGATTGACGCCTGCAGATTTTGCCGGGCGGGAGCGTGCATTTCCATGGATGTCGTCGATTTTGTCCGCTATTTCGGCGCGCTTGCCCTTGTGCTGGCGTTGGTCGGCGGTGCGGTTTTGGCCATGCGGAAATTCGGCGTTGCGGGCCTTCCGGGTCTTCCCGGCCGCAAAGCGCGCCGCCTTTCCGTCGTTGAAACCATCGCTTTAGGGCCCAAGCATCGCCTCGTTCTCCTACGTTGCGACACCAAAGAACATGTCATCGTACTCGGTCCGCAAAGCGCAACCTTGGTTGGCAGCGGCGCCGCGCCCGAAGATTTTTCCGCTGCATTGGCGGCCGCTTCAGGACGCCCGATATGAACAAGCACATCGCTCTCGCCACACTTATTCTTGTCGCTCTGCCCAGCGTTGCATTGGCGCAAGCCGTGCCTGCTATGCCGCCGATCACGGTGGACCTGACCGGCGGCGGCGCGATGACCGAACGGATCATGCAGATCCTCGGTCTCATCACGATTCTGAGCCTGGCACCGTCGATTTTGATGATGACGACCTGCTTCACGCGCATTGTTGTCGTTCTGTCGCTATTGCGTTCCGCCATCGGCACGCAATCGAGCCCGCCCAACAGCGTGATCGTTTCGCTGGCGCTGTTCCTCACGCTCTTTGTGATGACGCCGACATTCAATGCTGTCTATGAAATGGCCATAGCGCCACTGATCGCGGAGCAGATCACGACCGAACAGGCCTTGGAGCGCGCTTCGACGCCGATGCGCAATTTTATGCTGGCGCATACGCGCAACGAAGATCTGGGATTGTTCGTTTCGATGGCACAGGTGGAAATTCCACAAGCCCCAGAAGCGGCGCCTTTACGCGCCGTGATACCGGCTTTCATGATTTCGGAATTGAAACGCGCGTTCGAAATCGGTTTTCTTTTGTTCGTGCCGTTCCTGATTATCGACATGGCGATCTCATCCATCTTGATGTCGATGGGCATGATGATGTTGCCGCCGGTGGTGATTTCCCTACCGTTCAAACTGATCTTTTTCGTGCTCGTCGACGGCTGGCGTCTGGTTGCCGGTTCGCTGGTGGCGAGCTACGGCCTCGCCCCGCCCACGTAACGCGTCACCAATTGCGCTTGGTTCTCTTGGCGCGGGCGATTTCAGCGGGCGTGCGCGCTTCGTTCAAGTAAATCGCGCCGTCCTGTTCGACGATGGCCAGTTTGTCGAGGCTGTCGCCGCGGCATGGGCCTTCGACGCACAGCCCGGTGTCGAGACGAAACAGCGCCCAATGGCCCGAGCAGATGAGATGTTTCTTGTCCTCGGCGAAGAAATGATCCGGGAAGGTTTCAAGCGGAATGAATTGGTGCGGGCAGGCATTGATATAGGCGTAGCGCTTGCCCGATTTTTCCACGACGACGACTTCAAGCGCGTCTTCACCTTCGCCCAGTACGAGACCTTTGGCACCGGTGGCAGCTAAATCTTCCTTGCGGCACAGTAAGATCACGCTTTGACACCGCCCAGTTTCAAAATTCGTTTCCACTCTTCCGGAGTAACGGGCTGCACGGAGAGGCGCGAATTCTTCACCAGCACCATCTCTTTAAAAGAAGAGTCGGCTTTGATCTGAGCCAACGTCACAGGCGTAGGAAAATCCGTCACCGCTTTCACATCGACCAAACCGAACCGCGCGGTTTCATCGGTGGGATCAGGGCGATATTCGCCGATCACCTCGACAATGCCGACAATCTGCTTCTCGTCGCCGGTGTGATAGAAAAAACCCTGATCGCCTTTTTTCATCTGCTTCATATGTGAAGCAGCTTGGTGATTGCGCACACCACTCCAGGGCTCGCCCTTGGCGCCCTTCTTTTTCTGCTGATCCCAGGAAAAAGTTTCGGCTTCGGTTTTGAACAGCCAGTATTTCATCGCTCACTCCGCGCGAAACGGGCGCGACAGAAGGCGATCCGCCGCGCGCGTGACATCCAATTTTCCCGCCAACACATCGGCCACGGCTTCCGCCACCGGCAATTCCACACCGTGACGCGCGCCGCGCGCCACCAGAGCGGGCGCAGTGGCTGCGCCTTCGGCCAAAGGTTGGCTTGGTGCCAACATAGCGCGCAATGGTTTGCCTTCGCCGATATGGGCGCCGAAGGCGAAATTGCGCGAGCTCATAGAGGTTGCGGTCAATACGAGATCGCCAAGGCCGGAAAGCCCCATCAGCGTTTCCGGCTTGGCGCCAATGGCGCCGCCGAGGCGCAAGAGCTCGGCAAAGCTGCGGGCGAGCAACCCTGCGCGGGCGCTTTCGCCGAAGCCGGCTCCCTCCACCATACCGCAGGCAATGGCGTAGACATTCTTGGCCGCCCCGCCGAGCGCGACACCGGTGAGGTCTTCGGTGACATAGGGCCGAAACCCGGGCGCCTGGCCCAACGTCATCTGCAGCCGTACAGCGATTTCTTTGCGCGCCGCGACGGCAATGGCGGTGGGCATTCCCCGCGCCACGTCGCGGGCAAAGCTGGGTCCCGACAGTATGGCCAGTTCGGCGCTCGGCGCCTCTTCGGCCAGAATCTCGGTAAGCAATAACCCGCTGCCGTTCTCAATTCCCTTTGCGCATAACACAACAGGTGTGCCGGCTTTGATCTGCGGCCCCAATATCTTGAGGGTCGCGCGCAAATTCTGGGCAGGGACCGCCAGCAAAATGGCGTCGGCCCGTGCGGCTTGGGCGAGATCACCGGTCGCCTCGACCAGATCCGGCAGGGTGATGCCGGGCAAAAAGCGGGTGTTCTCATGAGAGGACGCCACGGAAGCGACCACGTCAGCCTCGCGCGCCCACAGCGTAACTGCATGGCCGCCGCTCGCGGCCACCGCGGCGAGCGCCGATCCCCAAGCGCCGGCACCAACCACGGCGATATCGCGATAGGGCATTGGCCGGGGCGTCGTCTCGGTCATGGGCGATAAGGCTGAATGTTTCGTTGAATATTTAGTGAACCGACTCGTTAAAGGGGTTATAGCTGCAATCGCTGAGAACTCGAACAGAGCCGGCGCGGGATACTCCAGGGAATGAGCAGACCTATGTGCGGGGCGCATGGCCGAAGCTAAGGACATCACGCGTGAGCGCATCCTGGTGGCCGCGCGCAAGCGCTTCTCGCGCTATGGCTATGCTAAAACCACCATGGCCGACGTGGCGGTGGATTGCGCGATGTCCGCCGGAAATCTCTATCGCTTCTTTCCCGGCAAGCTCGATATCGCCGAGGCCATTGCGCGGACAGATCATCAATCCCGCCTTGCTGTTCTCGAACGGCTTGCTTTGGCGGCCGACCGCAGCCCACGCCAGCGCCTCTATGATTTTTTCTTCAGCGAATTGACCTCCACCTTCAAGACATTCGAGGACGATCCGGAGGGCGTGGAGATCGCGCGCATTCTGGCGCAGGCGCGCCCCGCGGTACAGAACGAGCGCATCGCCGCGGAGCGCTGGCTCATTTCCCGCATGCTCGACGACGGTAACCAAAGCGGCGATTTCGCTGTAGCCGACAGCGTCGCCATTTCCGAGATCGTGCATGCCGCAACGCTGAAGTTCCGCTTCTCGCAACGCTGGACGCGCGCGCCGCTCGATGTTCTGGAGCGGGAACTTAAAGGCGTTCTGGATCTGATAATGACAGGTTTAGCGCCGCGAAAGTGACCGTCATGCATTACATCTTTCGGCCACAAACGGCTTTTAGACTCACATGATGATCGCCCGGATATTGATCCTCGCTGCATTGTTGATAGCGCCCGGAGTGGGTCCAGCGTTCAGCGCGCCCGAGCCGCGTGCGCCTGCATTCACGGAAGCGCAGAAGGCGGATCTGACGCGCGTATCCGATTATCTCAATTCCATCCGCACTGCGCAGGGGCGCTTTGTGCAGATCAGTGCCGACGGACGCTCGCTGTCGGGCACTCTCTATTTGCGTAAGCCGGGGCGTTTGCGTTTCGAATACGACACACCCAATCCGACGCTCGTCGTTTCGGATGGCAGCACCATTGCGGTGTCGAACACCAAATTGAAAACCACCGACCGCTATCCGCTGGTCGATTCACCGTTGCGAATTCTCCTCAGCGACAAGATCGATCTTGCCGCCGACGCCCGCGTCTCCGGCACGCGGCGTGAAACGGGGACGCTGGTCGTCACCGCGCGTCAGCCAAGCGGCCCGGCGCAAGGAGAGATCACGCTCTTTTTCGCCGATGCCGGCAGTTCGCTGGAATTGCGGCAATGGGAAGTTGTGGATGCGCAAAATCTGCGCACGCTGGTGGCGCTGAGCGGTCTTCGCACCGGCGTGGAATTGGCGCCCAGGCTCTTCGTTATTCAGGAACTCGATCCGTTCAAACGCCCAGGCGCCGGCCGACCCTGATATGAACAGGGCCGGCAGAAGCGCGCCGATTGTCGGCATCCCTTGCGACCGGCGCCTGGTGGGCAACCACCCTTTTCACCGCGTCGGCGAAAAATACATCAACGCGGTGCGCGACGGGTCTGGCGCACTTCCATTTCTGATTCCGTCGCTGACGCCCGCGCTTCCCATCGACGACATCTTGAACAATGTCGATGGCCTCTTGTTCACCGGCTCCGTTTCCAATGTGGCGCCGCATTTTTATGGCGGCCATGAACCGCGCCGGCCTGAGCTGATGGATCTGGCGCGCGACGAAACGACATTGCCTCTCATGCGTGCAGGCCTTGCGCGCGGATTGCCGATGCTCTGTATCTGCCGCGGCTTTCAAGAATTGAACGTTGCTTTGGGCGGCACGCTGCATCAGCATTTGAGTGAAGTGCCCGGCTTTCAAGATCACCGCGAAGACGAGGATGATCCTCTCGACGTGCAATACGGCCCCTCTCACCCCGTTGAAATTCTTGAAGGCGGATTGCTGGCGAAGATAGCGGGCGCCCGCAGCGCCATGGTCAATTCCCTGCACAGCCAAGGCATAGACCGTCTGGCGACAACGCTTCGCATCGACGCCGTGGCGCCGGACGGACCTATTGAAGCGATAAGCCTCACCGAACCGACGAGTTTTCTCCTGGGCGCACAGTGGCACCCCGAATGGAAGTTCGCCGCCAATCCATTGTCGGTGGCAATATTCCGCGCCTTTGGAACCGCAATCGCGGAGCGCGCCGCCGCGCGCGCTTAATGCGCGCTTCGCTTTCCGCCGCTCGTCGCCTTTGCTATCGTCGTTGCATGGACAGCACGGGCATAGGGCGCCGATCGCGGAAGGAAACGCTTCTGCTTCTCTGCGCGCGCATCGGCTTCAATCCCTGAAGGCGGAAACGACGCGGTTCACGCAGCCACGAACCTGATCTCGCCGCCATTTCATCCTTCAGCCGGAGACCGATATGCCGGGTCCCATTGCCAACGACAATTTTAGCAATTCCACCGCCCATTGGCGCGCGCTCGACGCCGCGCACCACATCCATCCGTTCACGCAGAGCAATCTTCTGGCGCGCGAAGGCGTGCGCATTATCGTGCGCGGCAAGGGAATTTATTTGTGGGATTCCGATGGCACGCGCCTAATCGACGGCATGTCGGGTTTGTGGTGCGTGCAGCTCGGCTACGGCAATGAAGAACTTGCCGAAGCCGGCGCGGACGCGCTGCGTACGCTTCCCTATTACAATCACTTCTTCAAGACGACAAATCCGTACACGGTGGAATTGGCGGCCAAGCTGGCTGAGCTTCTGCCGACCGGTCACACGCGCGTTCTCTTCGCCAATTCCGGTTCCGAAGCTACCGACACAGCGCTGAAGCTGATCCGCTATTATTGGAACATGCAGGGCAAGCCGAACAAGAAGCTGCATCTGTCGCGCGAGCTTTCTTATCACGGCGTCACCATGGCAGCGGCTTCGCTCTCCGGCCTCACACCGATGCACACGCAGTTCGATCTGCCTTTACCCGGATTTGAAAAAGTACCGGCGCCCTATTGGTATGGCGCGAAACTCGCCGGCTATGGCGATATGGGACCGGAAGAATTCGCCGAAGCGATTGCCGCTGAAACCGAAAAGAAGATTCTTGCTATCGGGCCGGAGAATATCGCCTCGTTTTCGGGCGAACCCGTGCAGGGCGCCGGCGGGCTCATCATTCCGCCGCCGAATTACTGGCCGCTCCTCGCGGATATTTGCCGCCGCTATGACATTCTTTTGCATGCTGACGAAGTCATCACCGGCTTCGGGCGCACCGGTTCATGGTTCGGCTGCCAAACATTCGGTTTTCTGCCCGACATCATGACCATGGCGAAGGGATTGTCGTCCGGCTACCAGCCGATTTCGGCGATCTCGCTTGGCGAACGCATGGGCGAAGCTTTCGCCAATGCCGACGAGGAATTGGTGCATGGCTACACCTATTCCGGCCATCCGGTCGCTTCAGCCGTGGCACTGAAGAATTTGGAAATCCTCGAACGCGAGAACATTCCGGCGCGCGTGCACAATTCCATTGGACCCTATTTCCAGCGCCGCTTGCGCGAGACGTTCCAAGGCCATCCCATTGTCGGAGAGATCCGTAGTGTGGGTCTTCTCGCCGCTATCGAACTCGTTGCCGACAAGATCAGTCACGAGCCCTTTCCGAAAGATCGGCAAGTGGGAACGCTGTGCCGCGATCATTGTTTCGCGCATGGCCTCGTGATGCGCGCCATTCGCGACACCATGGTTCTAGCGCCGCCTTTGGTGATTACCGAAGCGGAGGTGGACGAGCTTTTGGCCGCAGCGAAAATCTGCATTGATCTCACCGCCAAGGATCTCGGTCGCCTCGAACATTCTGCGCCACCTTAGTTCTGCGACAGCGTGCCCGCGTGTCATGAGCCACGCCGCTGTTAAAGTGCGGCATGGAGCTTCGCATTCTCTCGGTGAATGTCGGCCAACCGCGCATCATCGGCACCCGCGTCGGCGCGCCGCTCATCTCGGCGATCGGGAAATCGCCTGTCGCCGGTCCCGAAATTCATGTCTATATGCTGGGTCTTGCCGGCGACGCGCAGGCCAATCCGCGCGTTCATGGCGGCGCCGACAAAGCGGTCTATGCCTATCCCTCCGATCATTGGCCGTGGTGGGAGAAGGAGCATCGCTTGCATTCCAGGCCTGCAAGCTTTGGCGAAAATCTTACCCTCGCCGGCGCGGATGAAACGCAGGTTCGCATCGGCGGCCGCTTCGCCTGGGGCGATCTCGATCTGAAAAATGACATCGACGGCGCCGCCGCGCTAAGCGACGCGTGCGACCTGGTTATTTCGGCTCCTACCGCCGCCGCTGCTTTGGCCGGCGCGATCGGAAAGCCGGTTTGGTTCCTGGTCGCAGGCCGCGTTTGGCCGCAGCTAGGAACGGAGGAATATCCTTGGTATGCTTCGTCGCGTGTGTTCTTTCCGAGCAAATTCGGCGAGTGGTCGGAGGTAATGCCGCAGGTTGCGAACGCCCTTCAAGCGTTCGCCGCTGAACGGACGCGGCTCTGATATTTCGGTGCGACAATTCCCGCACGCCGGTTTCAAGACTCTGCATGACAAGCCGGATTTCAGCGGGAATAATGCCGCAATTCCCATGAAATTCCCTCTCCGAAAATTGTGAGGTGCTGTGGACGACCGTTATAAAATCGCGCTTGAGACCGTCGCAAAAATCAATGAGGCGGGATCGAAGCGCATTGAGGATGCGGTTGGCGCAATCGCGCCCGATTTTCACCGACTGATCATGTCGTTCGCCTATGGCGATATTAACTCACGCCCAGCGCTGGATTTGAAATCGCGCGAGATAGCGACCATCGCGGCACTCACCGCAATGGCAAATGCGCGGCCACAGCTTGAAGCCCATATTGTCGGCGGGCTCAGTGTGGGCTTAACGCGCGAAGAGATTGTCGAGATCATCATGCAGATGGCGGTCTATGCCGGCGTGCCGGCGTCGCTCAATGGCATGATGGCGGCGCGTGCGGCCTTCGCCACAGTCGACGGCACGGCGAAAAAGAAGCCGGCGCAGGACTGACTCAGCGGGGATAGGCGGAGCTTGCGGGCTGCGTGCGCGGCTGCAACCGCCCCGCAAAAGCATTGCGCAGAAACAGGCCAGAGATGTCCAACCCATCCGGATCGATGCCGTGTCCAAGACCGGCGCCAAGATGCCATTGCACGGGAAGGCCGCTCCGCCCTAATGCGCCCGCCGACATGAACAAAGCCGCTGCCGGAATAACCTGATCATTGTCGCCGTGCAGCAGTAAGACGGGCGGCACGCCCGTCGCGTAAGACGGCAAGTTCTCCGGCGAGACAAGCATTCCCGAAAAGCCGACAATGGCCGCTGGCGGCTTCGCCATGCGCAGGCCCACATGCAACGCCATCATGGTGCCTTGGCTGAACCCCACCAAAGCCAAGTTCTCGGGTCCAAGATTGTGGCGCTTCAACTCGGCATCGAGATAGTCGGATAGCGCGGGCGTGGCGCTGTCCACCCCGCGCGATGTTTCATGTGGATCGAGGCGGGACAGCGGAAACCATTGAAAACCGGAACCTGACATGGTGCAGCGCTCGGGCGCGTGCGGCGAAGCAAAGGCGGCTTCCGGAAGCAAATCCTGCCAATGCTTGGCGAGCCCGATGAGATCGTTCCCGTCAGCGCCATAGCCATGCAGCAGCACGACCAATTGGCGGGGCGCGCCATGCTTGGGTGCCAATCGCGGTCCGTCGAGAAGCTTGCTCATGCGGGAGAAGACAATTTGAGGGCGAGGGCGCCATGGTTATAGTCCGGCGCGATGATTGTCACCCGTTTCGCGCCCAGCCCAACCGGATATTTGCATCTCGGCCATGCCTTCGCTGCTGCCAAGGCATTCGCGGCGCGAGGGTCTCAGGGGGACTTTCTCCTACGCATTGAAGACATCGACATTGCGCGCTGCCGCCCCGAATTCGACGCCGCGATTTTCGAAGACCTGCGCTGGCTGGGTTTGGATTGGGAAACGTCTGTGCGGCGTCAATCGGAACATTTCGGCGACTACGGCGCCGCGCTGAAAACGCTAGATGCCAAGGGCGTTCTCTATCCCTGTTTTTGTACGCGTAAAGACATTGCCGAAGAGATCGCCCGCGCCAGTGGAGCGCCACATGGGCCGGACGGGCCGCTTTATCCCGGCACCTGTCGTGGGCTGAACGCATATATGCGTGAGGCGCGCATCGCGGCGGGTGAAGCCTACGCGCTGCGTCTCGACATCGCGAAAGCAACAGCACCTCTTGCGCGATCTCTGACATTCGAAGAACGGGGCGAAGGACCAAACGGCGAGCACGGATTGCAAATTGTACAACCCGCTCTATTCGGTGATGTTGTATTGGCGCGCAAAGACAGTCTGGCCAGCTATCATTTGGCAGTTGTTGTCGATGACGCGCTGCAGGGCGTCACGCTGGTGACGCGCGGAAACGATCTCTTCGCCGCCGCGTATGTTCAACGCCTCTTGCAGGAATTGTTGGGCCTGCCTGCACCCGCCTATGCACATCACCGCCTGATCCTAGCGCCCGACGGCAAAAAGTTTTCCAAGCGCGATGCGGCGGTGACATTGCGCAGCCTGAGAGAAGCCGGCCATACGCCGCAGGATATATTCCGGCAGATCGGCGCCTGATTGCTAAACTTCGCCGTTAGCCTGTTATAGTGACGTCAGAGGCGCTGATGTTTATGACTCTTTCTGCCCATACGAAACGGCCCGCCAAACATATGGTTTTGTCGGTATGTTTGATTCTGACCTTCGTTATGGCTTTGGCGCCGATGGCGCGTGCCGCGGGCGCCGACGATTTGGCAGCGTTGCTGGAACTGCATGATCAGAACGAGCGTCGGCTTTATCCCTCCACCGGAGTGCAGCGCGGCGACGATCGCTTTCTGGGTTCCTACGAGGAAGATCTGACGTCCGTGCATGTGGCCGAGCGTCAGCGTGTTAATGCGAGCGAGCTTGAACTTCTCGCGCGGATTGATCCAACGGCGTTGTCAGGCGCGGACAGGCTTTCTTACGATATTTTGCAGTGGAAACTGGACGACAAGAAACGCAGCCTAGCGCCCGCAATCGTGCGGCTGTCTCAGCTTCTTCCTCTCAATCAATTCTCCGGCGCGCATGTCGCTTTTGCGCGCGAGATGCAGTGGCGCAGTGATTTTCCATTCAACGTCGCGGGCGATTACCGGAAAACCATGGAACGCATGCGTGGCTTCTCGCGCTGGATCGATCAGGCGATTCTCAATATGCGCGAGGGCGCGCGCACCGGAATCGTTCTGCCGAGAATCGTCGTCGAACGCATGACCCCAGAGGTGGAGAGCCTCGCGGATAACGATATGAGGCGCAGCGTGTTCGCCGGGCCGGTACGCAATATGCCGGCGTACATCATCGAGCCCGAGCGTTCACAAGTCGCTGGCGAGTTTTATGCAACCGCCGGGGCAACAGTCGTTCCAACCTATCGCCGTCTTGCCGCATTCCTGCGAAATGAATATTTGCCGCTGGCGCGCAACAGCGCGGGCCTCAACGATGTTCCGGACGGAAAAGAATTCTATCTCTATCTCGTGCGCAGCCAGACCGGCGAAAATCTGACGCCAGATGCAATTCATGCGCTCGACCTCACCGAACTTGCTCGCATAGAAGGCGACATGGAGCAGGTGAAAAATGCGCTTGGTTTCACCGGCAGCTTGCAGGCGTTCAATGCTTCCTTACGGATTAATCCGCGTTTCCGTTTTGCCGACCAGGCGGCATTGGCGGCTGCGTTTGAGCGCGTTAATGCGCAAGCTATGGCACAAATCGGCACTTTGTTTGGCACGCTTCCCAAAGCCAGGCTCGAGTTTCGTGTGCTGGAAAATTATTCCGCGCCGTCAAAAGCAGCGGCCGAATATAGCGCGCCCTCCGCCGACGGACGGCGCCCCGGCATTGTCTACATAAACGGCTATGATCTGCCCGCGCGCGCGAGCTTCACGATACCGGGCTTGGCGCTGCATGAAGGCGTGCCCGGCCACCATCTGCAAGCGTCGCTGGCGGTGGAAAACACAGCCATTCCTGCCTTTCGTCGCCTCGGCACCGAGACGGCCTTCGTCGAAGGTTGGGGCCTCTATGCGGAATCGTTGGGCGGCGAGATGGGGATGTATACCGACCCCTATGAAAAATTCGGCGAACTATCATTTGACGCGTGGCGCGCCTGCCGATTGGTGGTCGACACCGGCATTCATTGGCTGGGATGGTCGCGCGAGCGCGCGCTGGAATTTCTTCTGACGCATACAGCCTTAAGCGAAACCGATGCCACAGCAGAAGTGGAACGTTACATCGCCCTGCCCGCCCAGGCGCTTGCCTACAAGATTGGTCAACGCAAATTCCTGGAATTGCGGGAACGCGCGCAAACTGAACTCGGCGCAAACTTCTACATCCGCCGCTTTCACGACGCGGTGCTCGACGACGGCGCCATGCCGCTTACGATCCTGGATGCCAAGATCAATCGCTGGATCGCGGCGGAGAAGACGCGACACTAAGCCAATCAACGGCGCAGATCGGATTTGCACCCCGGGCCGCCTCTGGTCCAAATTGGCGCCATGACGACTCATCCACTCGACAGCCTATTCGCCACCATCATTGCGCGCCGCGGCGCCCATACCGGCACCTCCTACACCGCCAAGCTTTTGGCGGGTGGGCCCCACCTTTGCGCGAAGAAGCTCGGCGAGGAGGCAGTCGAAACCGTGATTGCCGCCGTGGCGGAAGATAAGGACGCATTGGCGCGCGAGTCCGCCGATATGCTCTATCATTTGTCGGTGCTGTGGGCGGCGTGCGGCATCACGCCCGACGACGTCTACGCGGTGCTTCGCGCACGCGAGGGTAAGTCGGGACTCGACGAAAAGGCCTCACGGCCGAAATCCTAGAGCGCGATTTTCTCGGGCGCGTCGGTTTCGCCGAGCGAGCGGACAAGATCGACCACTTTGCGCCTGACATGCGGATCTTTGATGCGCATGAAGGCAAGGCCGAGCTGATGCCCTTCGCCGTTGCGCGCGAAAACCGGAATGACGGGCGCCGCGCTTCCACCCTCGACCGACGCGGCGGCGACATCGATTCCTTCATAAAAGAAGCTGACGGGCACGCCCAATATGCCAGCAAGCTCGTAAAGCCGCCCGGCGCCGATGCGGTTCATGCCGCGTTCGTATTTCTGCACTTGCTGGAAGGTAAGGCCCAGAAGTTCGCCCAAGCGCTCCTGACTCATGCCCACCAGCGTACGGCACATGCGAACCCGGTGCCCGACATGCGCATCAATGACATTGGCTTGTTTTTTCGGCACCGGCCGAACTCCTCCGTACTCTGATCGTCGACTTGGCGCCTCAGCGTGGCGTCAGACGCAGCGGCAAATATGCCGCCACAAAACACAACAGGAGGATCATAAGCACGGCGCCGTTCCCAAAGCGCGCGTACAGAGTTGACATTTTCGCGAGAGGAAGCTCGCCGTCGAGATAACCGCGCGTTCCCAGCTCCAGCCGGTCGCGGATTCGGCCATTGCCATCGATAATCGCCGAAATGCCGCTATTCGCCGCGCGAATGACGGGCAGCCCCTCCTCGATCGCACGCACCTGGGCGATCAAAAGATGCTGACGTGGACCCGCGAGCGGACCAAACCAGGAATCGTCGGTCAGATTGACCAGCCAGGCCGGCCGCGGTTCGCCCGTAACCTGTCCCGGAAAAATGATCTCGTAGCAGATCAGCGGCGTCAGCGGCGGCGCCCCCGGCACGGTGAAGCTGCGCGGGCCATAACCGGGCGTGAATCCGCCATAGACGGCGCCGGCAATCTCGTTAAGGCCCACCGCCTTCAAAAACCCTTCGAGGGGCAGATATTCGCCGAACGGCACCAGATGAAACTTGTCGGAGGTTTCAATCAGGGTGCCGTCAGGGCCAAACGCGTCGAAAGAATTATAGACCTTGCGAATGCCGTCCTCGACGGCGATGCGTACATCTCCGGTAAGCAATATGAGCGTTCCCGCCGTTAACAGCGGAATTTGGCTTAACATGTCCGGCGAGCCGACCAGCGAAAAAGGCGGTGCCGCTTCCGGCCAGATAATATGCGTCGGCGGAATAGTCGCCGGCGCCATGGTCAGATCGACCAGACGCTGCCAATTGCGCGGCCTGAGCGTATCGACATATTTCTCGTTCTGCGGTGTGGCGGGCTGCACAATGCGCAAACGCACATTCGGCACTACGCCCTCATCGGCATAGGCGAGGCGCAAGGCGCCATGCCCCCACAGCGATAAAAAGAAAATGGTCATAGCGGCAGGCAGCCAGGCCGCACGCTTGCGATCCGGCTTGGCCAGCAGTGCCAATGACGCGCCAAATAGCAGCGTCAAAACCGACAGCCCGTAAATTCCGAAGAGCGCCGTGCTTTGCAGAACCGGAAAGGCGCCGCTCCAACCATAGCCCGGAAGATTCCACGGAAAGCCGGTGAAGACATTGCCGCGCAGCCATTCCACCAGGCCGAAAATACCGGCGAATAGAAACACGCGCTGCGCGCCGGGCCGCCAGAAGCGCACACAAACCGCAGCGCCTAGCGCGTAAAACAGCGCCAGACCGCTGGGGAAGAGCACCAGCGCGAAAGGCAAAAGCCAGGCGTGCTGTTCGGGATCGACAAGAAAGGGGTAACCGATCCAATGCATGCCGACAGCGAAATAGCCTGCGCCGAAACCCCAGCCCACGAGCGCCGCGTTGCGCCCGGGCTTCGCGCCTAAGGCCGCGCTGTCGATGAGAAGAAGGAAAGCGGCGTACGCAACGAGCAGCGCCGGAAAGAATTCGAAGGGCGGCAGCGCCAGCGCGCCGAAACCACCTGAAGCAAAGGCGAGCGCGACGCGACGCCAGCCATGCGCGCCGCGAAGCGCTGCTGCAAAATCTTCAAGCACCGCGCCGGGGCTGCGCAAGATCTAGGAGTCTTCGAACTGCGCGGAGCCGGGCCGCACGCGCACCCGCCGCACCCGCCGCAGATCAGCCTCGAGAACTTCGAATTCGATGCCGATCTGCAGCGCGACGATTTCGCCGCGCACCGGAACGCGCCCAAGCTCGGCGAATACAAGACCGCCCAACGTGTCGACATCTTCGTCTTCGCGGCCCGTGATCAGATCGATGCCGGTCTTCTCTTTGAAATCCTCAAGATCGATGCGCGCATCGGCATCGAACACGCCGTCGCCGCGCTTCACGATTTGCGGATTCTCATCCACGTCGTGTTCGTCGTCGATATCGCCCACGATTTCTTCGACGAGGTCCTCGATGGAGATGAGGCCTTCGGTGCCGCCATATTCATCGATGACCAAAGCCAGATGAATATGCGTGGTCTGCATTTTCAGCATGAGATCGAGCGCCGGCATAGCGCCCGGAACGAACAGAACTTCACGCCGCAATTGGGTGATCGGTCTATTGGGCCAGCGGAATTCGCCGCTCTCCGTCATTTCCATCGCGCCGATAACGTCTTTGATGTGGATCATACCCAAAGGGTCATCCAAGGTTTCGCGATAGAACGGCAGCCGTGAATGCTGCGCCTCGCGGAAGAGAGCGATCAATTCCGGAAGCGGTGTTTTCTCTTCGATCGCGATGATATCCGCGCGCGGCACCATCAGATCCACGACCCTGAGTTCGCCGAATTTCAGAAGATTGCCGAGCATGAAACGTTCTTGCGGTGACAGGCTCGGTGTTTCGCGCTCGCTCTCTTCGATGACCTCTTCGAGGCTTTCGCGAATGGAGGTGGCGCCGCGCAAATTTCGTAAAGCCTGCGCCAGGCGCGCGCCGATTTCCGAGAGCAGCGGCCTTGGCGTCATCGCCGCGCGCTCTTCAGTTAAAGGCATGGCGGAGGTGGAACTGTTGGTGACGGAGTCGTCGGAATTGGGCATAGCGGGTCTATGCCGCTTTGCCGGATTGGCGATAAGGGTCTTCTATGCCCAGACGCGCCAGAATCTCTCGTTCCATGTTTTCCATTTTTGTCGCGTCTTTTTCGATTTCGTGGTCGTAACCGGCCAGATGTAAAATGCCATGCACGGCAAGGTGCGCCGCATGCGCGGAGAAGGTTTTGCGCTGCGCCTTCGCCTCGCGCGCAACAATGCCATAAGCGATGGCAATGTCGCCCAGATAGCCAGGCTCATCCGAAGGGAAGGAGAGAACATTGGTGGGCTTTTGCTTGCCGCGAAATACGCTATTCAACCCCTTGAGCCGCGCATCGTCGCCGAGAAGGATAGTCACTTCGTCTTCGCTTGCATCGACAGCTGCCATGGCCAACTTGCCTGCGCGGCGTAAGAGTCGCAGCGCCGCCGCTTCCCCACGCCAATTCTTGTCCTCGACCTGAACGACAAGTTTGGTGGTGGCTTTGGCGGGTGCGGCAGATTTCTTCTTCATCGCGGCGTGCGCCCTTTTTGTCGCGCCGGCTCGTGTTTACCGTAAGCGCCAACGATACGCGCGACCAAAGGATGGCGCACAACGCCTTCGTCCGAGAAGCGCGCTATGGCGACGCCTTCTACATCGTACAGATAGCGCAACGCTTCTTCCAAACCTTCGGGGCCGCCGGGCAGATCGCTTTGCGACACATCGCCGGTCACCACCATGCGGGAATCTTCACCGAGGCGGGTCAGAAACATTTTCATTTGCGCAGGCGTGGTGTTTTGCGCTTCATCCAGAATGACAAAGGCGCGGCTCAGCGTGCGTCCTCGCATGAAGGCCAGCGGCGCAACCTCGATCACGCCGGTTTCCATAAGCCGCGTGGCCTGTTCGCCCATTGTGTCGAACAACGCGTCGTATAGCGGGCGCAAATAGGGATCGATTTTTTCTTTCAGATCGCCGGGCAGAAAGCCCAGCCTTTCGCCGGCTTCCAAAGCGGGGCGTGAAAGGATCAGCCGCTCCACCCGCCGCTCGTGCAGGAGGTGCGCGCCAAAGGCAGCAGCGAGATAGGTTTTGCCCGTGCCCGCAGGACCGATGCCGAAGACGAGTTCATTCGTGCGCATCATATCGAGATAGGCGATCTGCGCATTGGACCGCGCGCGTGTCACGCGACCAGCGCCGGTTTTCAACGCCGCTTGTCCAAGTTCGCACGAGGGCGGATCGTGCGGGCCGCTTTGGACAAAACGAATCTCAGCATCCACTTCGGCGGGGCCGACAATTTCGCCCGCTTCCAGCCGCGCATAGAGCGCTTGCAGAACTGCTGCCGCCTGTTCGCGTCCCGGGCTCGCGCCTTCGACGGAAACAAGATTTCCGCGGTTCGCAATTTTAACGCCGAATTTCTGTTCCAGCCGCACGAAATGGCGGCTATGCCCGCCGGCTAAAGCAGGCAGCAAATTATTGCGCTTGAACTCCAGCATGAATTGCGCACGGGCCTGGCTCTCGCGGGATGCGGATTTGGCGCGTGTGCTCACTGTGCTGCTGCCATGGTCTCAGCCTCGTTCGCCAACACGCCTTTCAGGCTGTTGCGCAACACGGCAGCAATGCGCACGTCGTGAACTTGACCGATCAAATGCGCGGCATCGGCGACATGAACGGGCTGCAAATAGGGGCTGCGGCCCAAGGCTTGGCCATGTTTCTTTCCAGGCTTTTCGAGCAAAACCGAAAACACCTGGTCTTTGCAGGTCTCCGCGAATTCGCATTGCTGCGCGAACAGTAACTCTTGCAGCTCGTAGAGCCGCGCGTTTTTCACGTCTTCCGGAATCTGTTTTTCCGAACTTGCCGCCGGCGTGCCGGGACGCGGGCTATATTTGAATGAGAAGGCTTGAACGAATGTTACATCGCGAATCAGATTCAACGTCGCCGTGAAATCGGCATCGCTTTCGCCTGGAAAGCCGACGATGAAATCAGATGACAGCGCGAGACCCGGACGCCCCTCACGAATGCGCGCAACGAGACGACGATATTCATCCGCCGTGTGGCCGCGATTCATTGCCGCCAGAATTTTGTCGGAGCCGGACTGCACTGGCAGATGCAGATAGGGCGCCAGCTTCTCCACTTCGCTATGGGCAGCGATGAGATCGTCTCCCATGTCACGGGGATGGCTGGTCGTGTAGCGAAGCCGTGAGAGGCCGTCGATATTGGCCAGGCGGCGAATAAGTTGGGCAAGGCCCCACATCTCGCCATCCGGGCCAGCGCCGCGATAGGCGTTGACGTTCTGGCCGAGAAGCGTGATCTCGCGCGCGCCAGCTTCCACCATGCGCCGCGCTTCCGCTTCGACCTGCGCCACGGGGCGCGAAAACTCAGCCCCGCGCGTATACGGCACAACGCAGAAGGTGCAGAACTTATCGCAACCTTCCTGCACGGTCAGAAACGCGGCCGCGCCTTGATGCGCGTTTTCTTCCGGCAGATGGTCGAATTTGTCTTCCGCCGGAAAATCGGTTTCCAACGCAGAGCCGGCACCGCGCGATATGCGCGCTATCATCTCCGGCAGGCGATGATAGGATTGCGGTCCCACGACCATATCGACAGCGGGCTGGCGCGCGATGATTTCGGCGCCTTCGGCCTGCGCGACACAGCCGGCCACGGCGATCAGCAGCGAGCCGCCGGCTTCGGATTTTTGCTCCTTGAGGCGGCGCAAGCGTCCGAGATCCGAGTACATTTTCTCAGCCGCTTTTTCGCGGATATGGCAGGTGTTGAGGATGACCATGTCCGCGTCATCGGGTTCGAGCGCCATGCCGTAGCCCAGCGGTGCCAGCAAATCCGCCATGCGGGCGGAATCGTAGACGTTCATCTGGCAACCATAGGTCTTGATGAACAGCTTCTTCATTGCGTGGGCGGGCCCTCCTCGCGGGTTATGCGGTAAAGGGGCCACGAACACAAGAAATCCACCTATGACTTTGAGATTGCTCAGAGAACCAGCGCAGCTTATGACAGGCGCCTTCGCGATAGAGGAGCACGACACGATGACAATTCGAAATTTGGCCCCGCTCGGTTTGGCCACCGCCGTTCTTGCGCTCGCCTCGGGCTCGGCCCTGGCGCAGCTGGAGAAATTCGTCGTCACCGGCCCGGCCGCACTGAAATCGCAAGAGAAGAACGAGATTTCGCTCGCCACCGCAAAGGCCATCGCCGCCCATTGCGAGAACGCGGCACGCGCCAAGGGCGCCGCCGCCTCGATCGCCATTCTCAACCAGTTCGGCGAGCAGGTTCTCTATTTGCGCATGGATGGCTTGCGCGGTCCGCGCCAGCTTGAAGCACCGGTCATGAAGGCGAAGGCGGCAATCATTACGCATGAGCCGTCGAGCGTGACCACAAACCGGATCATCACCGGCGATACCGACAAACTCCATCAGGCGTTCTATTATGACATCTTCGCGGTGCCGGGCGGCCTGCCCATCGTCGTGGACAATCAGTTTATCGGCGCCATGGGCGTCGGCGGCTCGGGCTTTGACGAGAAATGCGCCTATGACGCGCTGACCGCCGTGCTTGGACCGCAGCCGCCGCTGGAACCGCCGGCCGTTCCGGGCGGCGCACCGCCGGCACGCGCGAACTAGGATCGGAATTTCGGAAGGAGATGCGAATGCTGCGACACAAACTTGGAATTTTCCTTGGAGGCGTCACCGCATTCGCACTCGGCTGCAATGCAGCCTCGGCGCAGCTCGAGAAATTCATCATCCAAGGCGCGCCTGCCGAACGCATTCTAGAAAAGAACGCGATTTCCATCGAGACCGCGAAGGCGATTGCCGCCGTGTGCAATCGCCTGGCGCGCGAGCGGGGCTCGCAGGCCTCCATCGCCATTCTCGATCAATTCGGCCTTCTGGTTTATTTCGAGCGGATGAACGGCATTCGCGGCACGACACAAGTCGATGCCGCCATCCGTAAAGCGAAAACCAGCCTCGTGACGTTGCAGCCCAGCCGTGATCTGAACAACCGCATTCAAAACGGCGAGTTCACCGATTTCCACTGGGGCTTTTGGTACGACGCGTTCAAGACGCCGGGCGGCCTTCCGATCATTGTCGACAAGCAATTGCTCGGTGCCATCGGTGTGGGCGGTTCAGGCTTCGACGAAGCCTGCGCCTACCAGGCGCTCACGGAAGTGATCGGGCCGCAGCCACCTTTGCCGCCCACATTGCCGCCGCCAGGGCAACGTAATTAGGCAGCTTCGGCGTCGTCGTCGGAATTGCTGTCGTCATCTTCGTTCAGACCGCGCAGGAGTGCGCCGCCTTGCGCTTTATGCGTCGGCGCGGTGCCGCCGTGAAGCGCGTGAACCAGTCCGGCCTGCACAATCCCTTGCGCCACAGCGGCCAACCGCTTGCGTCCGCCCACCGCGTCGATGCTCAGCGGAGGATGGAATTGCACGATCACATCGATAGGGCCTGTGCGCAGCGCTTCCCAGAGATGCGGCAGCAATTCCATGTCGCCATACCAGGCGAAAAACGGACGGTTCTCGCGCCCCATCGGCATGCCGTGCAAGCCCACATAGGCAATGCTCACCGGTTGCACCGGCGGATGTTTGATATTGCGGCCCGCGTCTTCGCCCACCGGCAATTGCGCCGCGCTGAGAAGCGCGCTCTTGAAAATGCGCACGCGATTGCCATCGGTGGATGTGCCCTCCGGAAAAATCACCAGCGCATCGCCCGCCATCAGTCGCTCGCGAATGACATCTCGGTCTTCGGCCACTTTGCTGCGCGCTTCGCGGCGCACGAAGACGGTTTCTTGCAGCCGCGCCAACGAGCCGAAAAACGCCCAACCATCGACATCTTCTTTCGCGACGAAAGAAACCGGATGCAGCGAAGAGAGAATGGGAATGTCGAGCCAGCTCGCATGATTGGCGGCAAGCAACACCGTGCCTGAAACAGGCGTGCCGCGCATGGTAACGCGCGCGCCGATCATCCTGCAAAAGAAGCGGTGGTAAATCACCGGAATGCGTTTGCGCAAATTGAGGCGCAGTTTCACCGCCAGAAATTGCAGCGGCATGATGAGCAACGTTACGGGAATCAGAACGGCAAGAATAAGCGCGGCGCGCAGCGACGTCATCCGTTAGGAGCCGGCCGGCTTCTTTGCAATCGGACGGCAGTAAAGCTCAAGCCGGTGATCGACAAGTTCGAAACCCAATTCCTGCGCGATGCGCTTCTGCAGGGCCTCGATCTCTTCGTTCATGAATTCAATGACTTTGCCGGTCGACACGTCGATCAGATGATCGTGGTGTCCGCTGATTTCTTCGTAGCGCGAACGGCCGTCGCGAAAATCGTGGCGCTCAAGAATGCCGGCATCTTCGAACAATTTCACGGTGCGATAGACCGTGGCGATGGAGATGTTGGGATCGAGCTCGTGCGCGCGGCGATAGAGTTCTTCGGCGTCGGGATGGTCATAGGCTTCCGAAACCACACGCGCGATGATGCGGCGCTGTTCGGTCATTCTGAGGCCCTTGTCGAGACAGGCTTTTTCGATGCGATTCACGGGTCAACTCCGGCCTGAAACGATGTTTTTTTCGCCCGCGTGGCCGTGCAAGGCGATTGGGATGCAGACAGTCTAGAGCGCTTTGTGCCGGCGGGAAACAAGCTTGGTTTTATGAAAACGATTCGCAATCACAACGCGAGGGGGACATGCGCGCGGAATAGAAGCGCATCTTCCACATGGCCATCGCGATCCCGGTAATAGCCGCGCCTTTTGCCCGAAAGCGAAAAGCCGAGACTCTCGTAGAGTCCGCGCGCGGCATTGTTGCCCTCGGCCACCTCCAGGAACATTTCCCGCGCGCCGCGTGAGGCGGCCTCTTTGCCGGCCGCAACCAGAAGTGCGCGGGCCAGCCCCTTTCGGCGCATGGAAGGCGCGGTCGCGATCGTCAGAATCTCGCTTTGGTCGGTGGCAACTTGGACCAGCACCAATGCGCGCAATATGTCCGCTTCCGGATCTTCGACGACAAATCCGAAGCTCGCGGTGTTGCTGAGAAGGGTGCGCATGGATTGCGCGTTCCAGCCTTCCGCAAAACCCATGCGATGCAGCAGCGCGAGTGCCGCGGCATCGGCTTCGCGCGCCGGCCGCAATGTGAGTGAGGCATCCAAATTCATGCGCTTCCCGGCAGCTTGGCGTCCGGTTCGCGCAAATAAAGCGGGCGCGGCGGCGCGGAGGGCGAAGGCCTGGCGGCGCCCAGAAGGGCCACGAACACGGCATCCGGCTGCGTGACGGTGGCAGGCTCAGTGATGCCGGATAGCAAATAGGCGCCATTGCCGGCCAGGACCGGCTCACTGCCCTGCTCGAGCGTCATGTGCCGCACGCGCGCCTGTGCCGCTTCAACCGCGAGCAACATCGGTTCGAGCAATACGCCGTTCTGGCCTCGCGCCCCGAGATAGGCTTCGCCGCGCTTGGCATCGACACAGGCGACCGCCCAAGGCGCATTGCTCTGCGCCAGAGCTTCCGCCGCCATGGCATCCAGCGTGGTCACGCCGGCCGCCGGAATTTTCAACGCCACAACGAGGCCACGCACAAAGGCGAGCCCCACGCGCTGGCCCGTGAAGGTTCCTGGACCCACCGTCACAGCCAGACGCTCGAGCGCCTGAAAGGGCAAATAGGCCCGCCGCATCACGGCGTCCACCATGGGAGCCAAACGTTCGGCGTGGCCGCGCACCATGGTTTCGTGTTCGCGCGCCAAAACGCGGTCGCCATCCAGAACGGCGGCGGAGCAAGCACCCAGCGCGGTATCGATACCGAGGACGATCACGGCAGAGCCCCTTGGACGCTGATGCGCTAAAGAATTTTGCAGGCCTCGTCGAACGAGAGGCGAGGCGCGCGCGGACGCATTTCAGGCTCGTCGCCGTAGCCGAGATTGCAGAGAAAATTCGACCGCCAGTCCGTGCCGGCAAAGAACTCGCGATCGACGCCCTCATTATTGAAACCGGATAACGGCCCACAATCCAGCCCGAGACTGCGCGCGGCTAGAATGAAATAGCCGCCTTGCAGGCTGGCATTGCGCATCGTGATATGGTCGAGGGCGCTTTCGCTCATGCCTCGCCATTCATCTCGATTGTCAGGTCGGCCGGGACGCAAGGTGGGAAAGAACTCATAGAACTTGAGGTCGTAGGCGAGAATCGCCGTGACTGGCGCGCTCATGACCTTCGGTATATTGTCTTCGTCGAGATGCGGTTTCAGGCGCTCTTTGGCAGCCTTAGTGGTCACGTATACAATCCGGGCCGGGCATGAATTGCTGGTGGTCGGGCCCAGCCGCATCAGATCGTAGATCGCCATCAGAATGGGCGCCGTCACCTGCGCGCTCTGCCATTTGCGGAACGTCCGCGCCTGGCGAAAAATGCGATCCAGCGCTTCGTCATTGACAGCGTGGCTCACGCAACTCTCCTCGCATGTCCTCGCGTTGCGCGCACCTCTGCGCGCCGGCAAGGTCAAAATCCTGGTCGTTCTCTAGAGCGCTTCGGAGGCCTGCGCAAATAGCGGCATTTTACTTAAACAGCCCGGCGGGGCGCGCTTAGACGGCTTCGACGCCGCTGACTTCAGGGATGTAATGGCGCAGCATGTTTTCGATGCCGTTGCGCAACGTCATGGTCGAAGACGGGCAGCCGGCGCAGGAACCCTGCATATGCAGGAACACTGTGCCTGAACCCGCGTCGAAGCCCTTGAAGATGATATCGCCGCCGTCATTGGCGACCGCCGGGCGCACGCGCGTTTCCAGCAACTCTTTGATCTGGGCGACGATTTCGGCCTGCTCGCCTTCATAGACCTGTTCCACCTCGGCCGCCTCCGCCGAATCGAACAGCGGCAGTTCCTTGGTGAAATGCTCCATGATCGCGCCGAGAATGGCGGGCTTCAGATGACGCCAATCGCCCTCGCCTTTGGTCACGGTGATGAAATCCGAGCCGAAGAACACCCGCTCCACGTCCGGAACGGCGAACAAAGACGCCGCCAAAGACGAACGCGCGCCGGCTTCCGGGGTGGGGAAATCCGCCGTGCCTTCGGGCATGACCGTCCGGCCGGGGATGAATTTCAGCGTCGCCGGGTTCGGCGTGGTTTCGGTCTGAATGAACATGCTTGGTAGATGGACCCAAAGGGGGGCCGGATCAAGGTCTAGTCCCCAACCTACGCCAGAGCATCGACCTGCTGATCGGTCAGGCTTCCGGGCACGACCGTGACAGGAATGGGGTAAGAACTCGCCCCCGGCCTGGCGATTGCCGATACCAGCGGCCCCGGCCCGTCCTTTGAGACCCCAGCCGCCAGAACCAAGATGGAGATCGCTTTATCTTCCTTGATCAGGGCCTGGACCTGTTCGGCGGTGCGGCCCTCGCGAACCACACGTTCGGGAATTTCCCCGGCAATATCCGTCACGACCGACGCCGCATCCTGCAGCATTTGGTCGGCCTCCTGCAGAGCTTCCTCACGCATCATGCGCTCCACGCCTGCCCATTGCTGGAAATCGGCCGGCGGAATGACGGCGAGAAGGGTGACCGTGCCGCCGGTATGTTGGGCGCGGCGCGCGGCAAAGCGGATGGCGACTTTGCTTTCAGGGGAGTTGTCCGCGACGACGAGGAATTTGCGCCGGCTGGCAGGAGATAGGCCAAGAGAAGGAGACGGCGAAGTTTCGCTCATGTCGCCTCATGCTGCCATCTCAAGGCGGTTACCCGCAAGACGACTAAGTCGATATGACCGCTATTCGTCCGAATCTGGGACACACCCGACATTCCTAGAACCGGCCCAATGTCCTAGAGTTTGAGAAACCGCGCCATTCGAGCCGGCAATGCCACGGGAGGCCTTATGACACCGACATCGCGTATCACCAGTTTTGCGTTCGCCGCCGTTGCCGCTTTTATGCTGTCGGCCAGTCCCGCCGCCTTCGGCGCCGCCGCCGATGCGCCGAAATCGATCGACCAGATTTATCGCGAGCGCGGCAATGATGTGGAATTCCAAAAAATTCCGCCGTTCAAGATGTTCGACAATCTTTGGTATGTCGGCCCCGGCTACGTGTCGGTCTATCTGATTTCGACGTCGGACGGATTGATCCTGATCGACGCGTCGGAAGAGCCACATGTGAACCACGTCATCGACAGCATCGGCAAAGCCGGATTCAACTTGCGTGACATCAAATATATTCTGATCAGCCACGGCCATCTCGATCATTTCGGCGGCGTCGCGAAAATTCAGGAATTGTCCGGCGCGCGCGTTGCAGCCGTCGAGCAAGATTGGCAAGCCATCGAAGCAGCCGGCCGCGCGCCGGGACGCAATAACAGCCCCTCACCGCGCGTACCCAAGCGCGACATGGTGATCACGGAAGGCCAGAAGCTCACCCTCGGCAACACCACGCTGACGCTGCACATCACACCGGGACATACGCCGGGTGTGATGTCCGCCGAATTCACCGTCTTCGACAATGGCGTTCCGCATAAAGCGTTTTATTCCGGGGGCACCGGCGGACGGGGCGGCGTTAAAGGTTTCGAGGATGCCGTGGCCAGCACGGCCCGCATCATTCAGATTCCAGGAATCGAAGTGTTCCTGCCCAATCACGGCTGGAACCCTGGAACCGATTATCCTAATGGCAGCATTCTGGCGCGCGCGGAAAAATTGAAGACACGCAAAGCCGGCGATCCCAATCCGTTTGTCGATCCGGCGTCATGGCGCCAATTCATCACCAATGCGCAAGTGCGCAATCAACGCGGCTTGGAAGAAGAGCGCCAGAAAGCCGCTGCCGGCGGCACACCCGCGGCTCAGTAGGCTCTGCGTACATTGCGAAAGCCGGCGCCATCACGCGCCGGCTTTTTCGTTTAATGCGGCGAGGCTTTCACGAAGAACACCGCCTGGCGATCCACACCTGCCAAAGCGCGGCGTTCTTTTTCGTAAGCAGTGAAAAATTCCCCGCGCCAGGCGCGTGCCGTCTCTTCCGGTATGCCCGCGATCACGTCGGCGAATAGCGGTGCATTATTGTTCCAGAAATCCTCCGCCGACGGAAGGTTCGACGTCCAGACATCACTCACGATATGCGCGCTGGGAAAGCCCGCCGCCTCCAAAGCCGTCAGACAATTTTCCTCGCTGCCGAGGCGCACGTCAGGATCGGTGAACATTAGACCGAATTGCATCGCCGTGCGGCGAAAGACGCGGTGCGGAACATGGCCATCGGCAGCGTAAACCTGAAACACCAATTGGCCGTTCTCGCGCAGCAAGCTGCGTATTTCCTTCAGCACCGCGACGGGATCGGGAAAATAAGCGAAGGCCGAAACGCAAAGAACGAGGTCGAACGCGCCCGCTGTGAATGGCAATGCGTCGGCATCGGCGACGATGGCGTGCGCAGTGGGGCGTGCGGATTTCAAAAGGTCTCTTGCGATATCCGCAGCAACGAACAGCCCTTGGCCCTTCAAACTGCTCGCAACATGACGGATCGCCAATCCGGAACCGCTGGCGAGATCGAGTACATTCATGCGAGGGAAAAGATCGGCCTCCTCCACTGCGCGCCGCGTCAAAAACTGATGCAGAGCGCTTTCATCGTAGACGCCGGCGCGCCTGTCGAAGGTTGCGGCAATGGCGGAACGCGGCGGCGGCCAATCAATATGGCGCATCACGCCCCGCCTTTATCCGCCAACATTTTTTTCAGCGCATAGAGAAACTCCAGCGCCTCTTTCGGCGACAAGCCATCGGGATCAAGACCGCGCAACGCCTCGCCCACAGGATCGCTTTTCTTCGCCGGCACGGGCTCGGCAACACGCTGCGCAAACAATGGCAGATCGTCTATGCGTGCGAGCGGCTTGTGCCCTTCGCGCCCGTCTTCCAGCGCGCGCAAAACTTCCTCCGCACGTTTGATAACTTGCGACGGTAATCCGGCGAGCTTCGCCACCTGAATGCCGTAGGAGCGGTCCGCCGCGCCGGGAGCGACTTCATGCAGAAAGACAACGCTGTCATTCCATTCTTTCACCCGCATGGTGGCGCACGCCACATCGTCCAGCCTTTCGCTGAGCGCGGTGAGCTCGTGATAATGCGTGGCGAAAAGCGCGCGCGATGTGTTGACCGTGTTCATTTGTTCGACCGCTGCCCAAGCGATGGCCAGACCGTCGAAGGTTGCGGTGCCACGCCCGATCTCATCGAGAATCACAAGAGAGCGCGATGTCGCCTGATTGAGGATGGCGGCGGTTTCCACCATCTCGACCATGAAGGTAGAGCGACCGCGCGCCAGATCGTCAGCGGCGCCGACGCGGCTGAACAGCCGATCCACCGCGCCGATATGCGCCTCTTCAGCGGGCACGAACGATCCCAGTTGCGCAAGAATGGCGATCAGCGCGTTCTGCCGCAGGAAGGTGGATTTACCCGCCATGTTGGGACCCGTCACCAGCCACAACCGGCCGGGACCGCCGTCGATTGCTTCCGGCGTCAGGTCGCTGCCATTGGGCGTGAAAGGACCTCTGTTGTCGGCGGCGAGCGCCGCTTCGACAACGGGATGGCGCCCGCGCACAATGCGAAACACCAGCGAGTTGTCGACACGCGGACGCGCATAGTTTCGCGTCACCGCGAGCTCCGCCAAAGCCGAGGCGACATCCAGCACCGCCAGCGCATCGGCGATGGCGGCTAACGCCACCGACACCGCGAGAATATCTGCGGCGAGTGAATCGAACAGCGCGAGCTCCATGGCGAGCGCTTGCTCGCCCGCTTGCGAGATGCGCCCCGCAAGATCAGCCAATTCGTCGGTGCCGAAACGCATGGCGCCAGCCATGGTCTGACGATGACGGAAATCGCGCGACGCCATCAGCCTATCGGCATTGGTGGCGCTCACCTCGATAAAATAACCGAGCACCGCATTGTGCTTGATCTTGAGCGAGGTGACGCCGCTCGTCGCACGATAGGTGCTTTCCAGCCCGGCGATGACGCGGCGGCTTTCGTCGCGCAGGCGACGCGTGTCGTCGAGCGGCGCATGCGCACCGGCGGCGATGAAATTCCCATCGCGTGCGAAATACGGCGGCTCGGGCACCAACAGCGATGCGAGCCGGTCAGACAATGCCGAAGTTGCTGAGAGCCCACGCGCAAGCGCGTCGCGCACATCGCCAAGCTCGCCGATGGCAGGAGCAACCGGTGCGTCCAGATTTCCCAACAGCTGCGCCGTAGCGTGTGCAGCCTTCAACCCGTCCCGCACCGCGCCAAGATCGCGCGGGCCACCGCGCGTCAGCGACAGGCGAGCCAATGCACGGGCAATGTCCGGCGCTTGGCGTAAAGCAGGCCGCAAGGTTTCGCGCATCCCAGCCTCGCCAACGAGATAGGCAACGGCATCGAGGCGCGCAGCGATGGCGGCAGGATCGGTCAGCGGCGCAGAGAGACGCGCGCCCAACATGCGCGAGCCGGCGGCGGTCACCGTCATATCGATGGTGCCGAGAAGACTGCCGCGCCGCTCGCCGGACAGTGTTTCGACCAGTTCGAGATTTTTCCGCGTTGCCGTATCGATCGCCATGCGCTGGGCCGGGACTTCGCGGCGCGGCGGCTTCAGCGCCAGGCGCTTACCCTTCTGCGTCAGCTCAAGATAGGCGATCAACGCACCCGCCGCCGAAAGCCCCGCGCGGCTGAAATTCCCAAAGCCTTCCAGCGCCGCCACGCCATAGGCATTTTTCAGGCTACGTTCGCCGGAATCGGAATCGAAGCTCGCCGAGGGACACAAGGTGAGGCGCAGACCGAATTCCTTCAGCACCGGACCGAGCACCGGATCGGTGAACAAAGCTTCCGGCGCCAGGACTTCGCGCGGAGCCAGCCGCGCCATAGCCGGCGCGATTTCGTCACGCGTCAAATCCTCGACCGAAAAATCGCCGGTGCTCATATCGGTGGCGGCTAAGGCAAACGCCCCGCCGCTCCGCCCCAGCACCGCCAGAATGCTGGCGGAACGGGCATCAAGGAGCGAATCCTCGGTCAGCGTGCCCGGCGTCACCAGACGGATGACTTCGCGGCGCACCGGCGATTTGGCGCCGCGTTTGCGCGCCTCCGCCGGGTCTTCCATCTGCTCGCAGACCGCAACGCGGAAGCCCTTGCGGATCAGGCGCTCCAGATAATGCTCGGCCGCATGGACCGGCACGCCGCACATGGGGATGTCTTCGCCCGCATGTTTGCCGCGCTTAGTAAGGGCGATATCAAGCGCCGCCGACGCCTTCACCGCATCGTCGAAGAAGAGCTCGTAAAAATCGCCCATGCGGTAGAACAGGAGATAGCCGGCGTGGGCGGCTTTGGTCTCCAAAAATTGGGCCATCATAGGCGTGGCACCGGGCTCTTGCTCCGGTGCCGCGTCACTACTTCCAATGAGAGGCGACCCACCCATTCCAACCTGTCCGAACAATCTCGTGCTTCTCGGATACCGCGCGTGTGCACCTGCGAACGGCACGCCGTTTTGGCAATCCGGCAAGGTAGCAGATCGTGTCCAAGGCCAAAGACGCGCGCGGCACTTGTCCCCAAAGGATAGTTGATTAATCTACATACCGCCCGGATTGCGCGGCGCTCCGCGCGGGCCAATAGTGCGTAACGCTCAGGGGCCGATAGTGCGCCCTAGCTCAGGGGAAACTGGTTTTTATGGCATCGATTATGTCCGACCGTCCGTCGTTCACGGACGAGGAAGCACTCGCCTTTCATGCCGGTGCGAAGCCGGGAAAGCTCGAGATCACACCCACCAAGCCGATGGCGACGCAGCGCGATCTCAGCCTCGCCTATTCGCCCGGCGTAGCGGTTCCGGTGCGCGCCATCGCGGCCAATCCCGATGCGGTTTGGGATTACACCGCGCGCGGCAATTTGGTGGCCGTGATTTCAAACGGCACCGCCATTCTCGGCCTCGGCGATTTGGGCGCACTGGCGTCCAAGCCGGTGATGGAAGGCAAGGCGGTTCTGTTCAAGCGCTTCGCCGACGTCGACTCCATCGATCTGGAAGTCGACACCTCCGACGTCGACGCTTTCATCAATTGCGTGCGCTATCTGACGCCGTCCTTCGGCGGCATCAATCTGGAAGACATCAAGGCGCCCGATTGTTTCGTCATCGAGGAACGTCTGCGCGAGCTGATGGACATTCCGGTGTTCCATGACGATCAGCACGGCACCGCCATCATCACCGCCGCCGGGCTCATCAACGCGCTGGATCTGACCAAGCGTAAAATGAAAGACACCAGGCTGGTGGCCAACGGTGCGGGTGCTGCCGGCATTGCCTGTCTCGATCTTCTTGTCGCTATGGGAATGCCGCGCGAAAACATTGTTCTGTGCGACACCAAAGGCGTCATCTATCGCGGCCGCCCCGATGGCATGAACCAATGGAAATCGGCCTATGCCGCCGAAACGGACGCACGCACGCTCACCGAAGCCCTGAAGGGTGCGGATGTGTTCCTGGGCCTTTCGGTGAAGGGCGCCGTCACGTCCGAGATGGTGCGGAGCATGGCGCCGGCGCCGATTATCTTCGCGATGGCGAATCCCGATCCCGAGATCACACCGGAAGAGGTCAAAGCTGTCCGTTCCGACGCCATCATCGCGACAGGCCGCTCGGACTATCCCAATCAGGTGAACAACGTTCTCGGCTTTCCCTATATCTTCCGCGGCGCGCTGGATGTTGGCGCCCGCACCATCAACGAAGATATGAAAATTGCCGCCGCCAATGCGCTCGCCGCGTTAGCGCGCGAAGACGTGCCCGATGAAGTGGCCCTCGCCTATCGCGGCGCGCGCCCCACATACGGCTCCGAATATATTATTCCGGTGCCGTTCGATCCGCGTTTGATTTCGCGAGTCTCTTCCGCCGTTGCGGAAGCGGCGATGAAAAGCGGCGTGGCACGGCGCCCACTGAAAGACCTCGAAGCCTATCGCTATCAATTGTCGGCGCGGCTTGATCCGTCCTCGATGCTGTTCCAAAGCGTGACGGCCAGCGTGCGCGCCAATCCGAAGCGCGTCGTCTTCGTCGAAGGCGAAGAAGAAGCGGTAATCCGGGCCGCAGCGGCGTTCCAGAATTCGGGCCTCGGCAAAGCCATCTTGGTCGGACGCGAAGACATCGTTCGCGACCGTCTACAGCGGCTCGCCATCGAGACGACGCCACCGCTGGAAATCCGCACACCGCATTCTGCCGCGGAGGCCGCGCCTTACATTGAAGCTTTGTATCGCCGCCTGCAGCGCCGCGGTGTGCTGATGCGCGACTGCGTGCGCATGGTCACCAATGATCGCAATATCTACGCGGCGTCGATGGTGAATGCCGGCGATGCTGACGCCATGGTCACCGGCGTAACGCGCTCTTATTCCGTCGCGCTCAATGATGTGCGCCAGGTTCTGGACCCGCGCGCCGGCCAGCGTCCCATCGGCGTATCGCTGATCTTTTCCAAGGGGCGTTTCGTTTTTGTCGCCGACACGAACGTACACGACATGCCGAACGCCGAAGAATTGGCGGATATCGCGGTGCAGGCCGCCGGCGTGGCACGCCGATTCGGCCATGAACCGCGCGTGGCGTTCCTCTCGTACTCGACCTTCGGGTTCCCCCGCGGCGAACGCGCCGAACGGCTGATCGAGGCGGTGCAGATTCTCGACCGCAAGAAAGTCGATTTCGAATATGACGGCGAAATGGCGGCGGATGTGGCGCTGGATCGCGAACGCATGAAGCTCTATCCGTTCTGCCGCTTGTCGGACGTCGCGAACGTGCTGATCATGCCGGCGATTCATTCGGCGTCGATCTCGACCAAATTGCTGCAGCAAATGGGCGGCGTGACGGTGTTGGGACCGCTGCTGGTCGGTCTCGAGAAATCGGTGCAGATCGCACCGCTCGGCGCCAAGATGAGCGAGATTTACAACATGGCGGTTCTCGCCGCTTACGACATCAATCACTGACAATTTAAGCCGGCGAGTGCCGTCGCGCGGCACCGCGAGGAGAAGACGCATGACGAACGCTGGGCAAAAAGAAAAAGTCGGCATTGTCGGCGTTGGGCGCATGGGCTTTGCGATGCTGAAACATCTCGTCAACAAAGGCTTCGACGTCACCGCCTATGACCTCAGCGCGGAAGCGATGAAGGCCTCGCGCGACGCGGGCGCTCACACCGTTTCAAGCGCGGCGGAAGTCGGCAAGGCCTCTAGCTTTGTCATCATCGGCGTCGGTTACGACAACGAAGTGAATGAGGTCGTTCTCGGTAAAAACGGATTGCTGGAAGCGATGGCGCCGGGATCGATCATTGCGGTGTCGTCAACCGTCTCGCCCGACACGGTGCAGGCGCTGGACGAAAATGCGCGCAGCAAAGGCATCGACATCTTGGATGCGCCGATTTGCCGTGGCCGCTTCGCTGCCGATAGCGGAACGCTGCTGGCGCTGGTCGGCGGCAAGGACGATGTGGTGGCGCGCGGCCGCGTCGTTTTCTCGTGCTTCGCTTCGGACATTGCGCATCTCGGCGATGTCGGTCACGGCCAAGTCGGCAAAGCGATGAACAATCTTCTCCTCTGGATTAACGGAATCGCGCTAATTGAAGTCGGCTGGCTGGCGCAATCGACGGGCATCGATCTCGTCAAATTGCGCGACGCGCTGCAGATGAGTTCGGGCAAGACCCAAGCGATGGAAGATTGGGATCAGATCAGCTTCACCTGGGCGCTGAAAGATATGCAGATCGTTTCGCAAATGGCCGACAAAGCCGGGCGTTCTTTTCCGATGACAGGCGCGGTGAAGGAAATGGTCAAGGACGCGAAGAAGATCAAAGCCACCAATGCGCCGGCATGGACCGGCCGCAAAGCTCCGCTGCAATATTCTTAAGCGCGCTTGCGCGCTACCACGTATTGCTGCGGTGTTCGCCGAGAAGATCGAGCGCAGTAAATTTGCACGCTGTGCCGTTCGGCAACAAACCCTGCATGTGTGTGCCCTTCGCATCCGCCGGCTTCCAATCGCCGCCGAGCAAATCCGGCTCCGCCTGCCAGCGTCCCACCTTACCGGGAAGGCGCGCATGCTGCGCCAGCAGCGCGTTGAATTCGTCGCGCAGGATCGGAATCATGCCGGCGTCGCTAAGAAACCGCGTCGCATGTTTGGAATCGTTGAAGGCAAAGCCCCAATGCTGCAAATGGCGATAGAGCACGGCGACCGCGACCTTTGAGGCGTTATCGACCGTGAAGAATTGCGATTCGGCAAAAAACACTTTGCCGACCGCGAGGCCGTAAACGCCGCCCACCAATTCTTCGCCCCGCCAGATTTCGACGGAATGCGCGTGGCCTGCCGCGTGCGCCTCCGCAAAAAGGCGCTGCAAACGCGGCGTGATCCAAGTTAGCGGTGTGTGCCCGGCGCGCGGCTCGGCGCAGGCGCGCATCACATCGGCAAAAGCGGTGTCAAAGGTAATGCGGAAATCGCCGTCGCGCAGATGCCGGCGCGCGCGTTTCTCGATTTTCATCTTCTCGAAGAAGAACACCATGCGGTGTTCGGGCGCCCACCATTTCATGGGCCCCACATGATTGTGGACGAACATGCCGCGCGCATAGCCTTCAAGGAGAGTCTGCACGTCCAGACGCCCGGTGAGGCCGCAAAGCCCATCGGGCACGGCCAAAGCCGTGGCGGAATCGGGCAAAAGCGGGCGGCCGGAGCGTGGAAGGTCGCGAAGGGCAATCTTCAGAAGCGGAGCCAGAGTGGCGCGGCGCCGAGGCACCATCATATAGCCGAGGCCGAGCAGGCTCTGGCGAACCGGAAAAGGCAGCTTGGCCAGCCCGTTGAAGATACTGGATTTGTCCGGCAGCGCGATGGCCATGGAAATTCCGCTTCTGCGCCCCCAGGTGAGGGTCGTGGGCAGCCCCGGGCGTTCGCCTCGGTGCAACCTGAGGGATAGCAGCGAGAGGTTAAGGCGCCCTTTTGGCAATTGCCCAAGGTGGCTTACAACACGCGGCGAATAAGGATGGGTAGGATGAGGATTGGCGGGAACCCGCCAAAATGGGGGCTCGGCGCGGCTTGCGGGCCCGTAACCCCCTCCCTATATACCCCCCAGCTGCGAAGTTTTTGGTGTGATTACGCGGGGACGTGACCTTGGGCTGCTCATAAGAGGGCCCAGAAGCGTCTGCCCAAAGGAGGAAAGACATGGCGAAAGTAATTGGTATCGACCTTGGCACGACGAATTCCTGCATCGCGGTCATGGAAGGGTCGGCCCCTAAAGTTATCGAAAATGCCGAGGGCATGCGCACCACGCCCTCGATTGTTACCTTCTCGACCGACGGCGAGCGTCTGGTCGGACAGCCGGCCAAGCGCCAGGCGATCACCAACCCGGAACACACCTTCTTTGCCATCAAACGCCTGATCGGGCGCCGCTTCGACGATCCCATCACGCAAAAGGACGCGGGCATGGTCCCTTATCAGATCATCAAGGGCGACAATGGCGACGCGTGGGTTCAGGGCCGCGAAAACAAGAAATATTCTCCCTCGGAAATTTCCGCGTTCATTCTTCAGAAAATGAAAGAGACCGCCGAATCTCATCTCGGCGAGAAGGTGACCCAAGCGGTCATAACCGTTCCCGCGTACTTCAACGACGCACAGCGCCAAGCGACCAAAGACGCGGGCCGCATTGCCGGGCTTGAAGTCCTCCGCATTATCAACGAACCGACGGCGGCGGCACTCGCCTACGGCATGGATAAGAAGCAGGCCGGCACCATTGCGGTGTATGACCTTGGCGGCGGCACGTTCGACGTCTCGGTACTCGAGATCGGCGACGGCGTCTTCGAAGTGAAATCGACCAATGGCGACACCTTCCTCGGCGGCGAGGATTTCGACATGCGCCTGGTCAATTATTTTGCCGACGAATTTAAGAAGGAAAGCGGCATCAATCTTCGCAGCGACAAGCTCGCGCTGCAGCGGCTGAAAGAAGCGGCTGAAAAAGCGAAGATCGAATTGTCGTCCGCGACGCAGACCGAAGTGAACCTGCCCTTCATCACGGCGGACGCTTCCGGCCCGAAGCATCTTCTCTTGAAAATCACGCGCGCGAAGTTGGAAGCTTTGGTCGACGACCTCATCCAGAAAACCATCGCTCCCGTCAAGCAGGCGCTGAAGGATGCCGGCGTTGCGGCCAACCAGATCGACGAAGTCATCCTGGTCGGCGGCATGACACGCATGCCCAAGGTGCAGGAAGTCGTGAAGCAATTGTTCGGCCGCGAGCCGCACAAGGGCGTCAACCCTGATGAAGTGGTTGCCATCGGCGCCGCCATTCAAGCCGGCGTTCTGAAGGGCGAAGTGAAAGACGTTCTGTTGCTCGACGTCACGCCGCTTTCGCTCGGCATCGAAACATTGGGCGGCGTGTTTACGCGTCTGATCGAACGCAACACGACGATCCCGACCAAGAAGAGCCAGGTGTTCTCCACCGCCGACGACAACCAAACGGCAGTGACCATTCGCGTGTTCCAAGGCGAGCGCGAAATGGCGGCGCATAATAAAATGCTCGGCCAGTTCGATCTCGTCGGCCTGCCGCCGGCACCGCGCGGCATGCCGCAAATCGAAGTGACGTTCGACATCGATGCCAACGGCATTGTCAGCGTCAACGCCAAGGACAAAGCGACCGGCAAAGAGCAGAACATCCGCATCCAAGCGTCGGGCGGTCTTTCCGAAGGCGAGATCAAGCGCATGGTGGAAGAAGCCGAAGCGCACGCCGCCGAAGACAAGAAGGCGCGCGAATTGGCTGAAGCCAGAAACCACGGCGACGCTCTGATCCACTCCACGGAAAAGGCGATGATCGAGCACAGCTCGAAAGTCTCCGACGCCGACAAGGCCTCCATCGAAACCGCGATCGCGGAGTTGAAGGAAGCCGTCAAAACCGAGGACGTCGAAGACATCAAAGCCAAGACCAACACGCTGGCGCAGGCGTCCATGAAGCTCGGCGAAGCGATGTACAAGGCGCAAGCCGGCGAAGGCGGCGGCGATGACGGCGCCGGCCCCGACGGCCAGAACAACGGCCAAGGTGACGAGAATGTCGTCGATGCCGAATTCTCCGAGGTCGACGACCAGAAAAAGGGCGCGGCGTAAGCCGCGTCCAACTTTCTGCTTTGGCCAGAATTGAATGGTCTGCGGGGGCCGCGAATGCGTGTTTCGGAAGTTCGATTGAGGATGCGTTGCTGGAATTCTGACTTTCGTAATGGGACGCGCGTGCCGTGAGCAAACGCTGCTATTACGAAATTCTCGGGTTGGCGCGCACCTCTTCGGGCGACGAAATAAAATCCGCCTATCGCAAGGCTGCGAAAGAACATCACCCCGACCGCAATCCCGGCGACGCCACGGCGGAGCACAAATTCAAAGAACTCTCCGAAGCCTATGAAGTGCTGAAAGACGGCGACAAGCGCGCCGCCTATGACCGCTTCGGCCACGCCGCATTCGAGCAAGGCCATGGCGGGCGAGGCGGCGCCGCCGGTTTCGATTTCGCCGCATCCTTCACCGACGTATTCGACGATCTCTTTGGCGAATTCATGGGCGGCGGTGCGCGCGGGCGGGGCCGCAGCAATCGCGGCAGCGATCTGCGCTACGACATGCAGATCTCGCTGGAAGACGCTTTCAAGGGACGCAGCGCACAGATCAAAGTGCCGTCCGCTGTGGCGTGCGATGTGTGCGGCGGCACTGGCGCGGAAGCCGGCACTAAGCCGGAGACCTGCCCCGGCTGCGCCGGACACGGCAAGGTGCGCGCCCAGCAAGGCTTCTTCACCGTCGAACGCACCTGCCCCAAATGCCAAGGCCGCGGCAGCGTGGTGCGCAAGCCGTGCAAACCCTGCAGCGGGCGCGGCCATATTCAGACCGAGCGCACATTGCAGGTGGATATTCCGCCCGGCGTCGAAGAAGGCACGCGCATTAGGCTCACCGGCGAAGGCCATGCCGGCCATCACGGCGCACCGCCCGGCGATCTCTATATTTTCTTCAGCGTCGCGGAGCACCCGATCTTCCAGCGCAACGCGCATGAACTTTACTGCCGCGTGCCGATCGGCTTCGCTACGGCGGCGCTCGGCGGCACGCTTGAAGTGCCGCTCCTCAGCGGCGGTTCAGCCAAGATCAGCGTGCCGGAAGGCACCCAGACCGGACACCAATTTCGCCTGCGCCATCGCGGCATGCCGGTGCTCAAAGGCAACGGCGCAGTCGGCGATCTCTATGTCGAGGTCAAAGTCGAAACGCCGTCCAAGCTCTCCAAGAAGCAGAAGGAATTGCTGCGCGCCTTCGCCGACAATTCCGACGGCGCTCAACCGGAATGCGAAGGCTTCTTCGCCAAGATGAAAGAATTTCTCTCCGGCGGGGGGTAGGTTTGGCATCGAAAAGCAAAGCCAACTCTATCTCAACTGAGAGAGCTCGCTTTCGTTGGTTAAGCAGGTTGTGCTTGGACTTCTAGTAGTGCTGGCAGGCCCCATCTTTAGCGACAGCGAATCCTGATATGGTGGTTCTACTCCCAGCAGGAACATTTGAAATTTATCATATCCGGCCGCAAGCCCCCCCCACCCTACATTTTTCGCGGTAAGTCGGACCCCGAAAAGCGAAAGCTTGATCACTTCAATCGCTGGATGCTCGGCGCGACCATCTTTGGCGTAATCGTTGTGGCTGCTTCGACTGCCGCAACGATGTGGATGGGATTTATCATGCGCGAGCAATTGAATGTTATGGCGGCGCAGCAACGTCCCTGGGTCGCAGCAGAACTCATTCCGCGGTGGGGTCTTCAATTTGACGAAGTCGGCAATGTGAAGATGTTGTTCGATGTTCGAACTAAGAACGTTGGTAGCGCTGCCGCGGTTTCCGTTTACGTTATTTCGGAGATGATCTTTTCAGCCGATTTTCAGGACATAGAAGCGATTCAGGAGAAATTGTGTGATCGCTCGGCCTATGAAATTTCTGGAATCACTCGCACTCTTGGCGGAACCTTGTTCCCAAATGAGGAGCGTACGTGGCTCCAATCTGCAACATTGCGAGCCGCGGAAGCGACTGCGCATAAAAGTACGGACGAATCTATTGCTCCAATAGTCGTCGGGTGCGTCGTCTACCGCTTTTACGTTGTCGCGCAAAGCCGGCAAACAAGATTTGCCTACTCGGTTAAAAGAGTGGACTCCGATGCTGCCAAGCGATTCGGATTGGACCCGGACGCGGAGTATCTGCTGGAGGACATTCAAGTAGGGCAAAGTGTCCGGAGAGAAGACCTCAGATTCATCAAATCAGTTACCGGTAACGGCTACGCCGACTAAACAACACAATCTGAACCTCCCGCTGAATGGCAATTGACTGGGAACGCCAGTTTTAGTTGGAAGTGATAGCGAACCTTTCCCACTCGCATCATCGTGCTAGAACACCGCCCATGACACCCCTCCCGCCAGCCCTCACCGATGAACAGCTCGACCGCTATTCCCGGCACATCGTGCTGCGCGAAGTGGGCGGCGTGGGCCAAGCGAAGCTGCTCGCCGCGCGTGTTCTGGTGATTGGCGCCGGTGGTCTCGGCAGTCCTTTGATCCTCTATCTTGCGGCGGCGGGAATCGGCACGATCGGCGTGGTCGATTTCGACCATGTGAGCCTTTCGAATCTGCAGCGTCAGATTGCGCATGGCACGGCAGATGTAGGGCGCCTCAAGACGGACTCCGCCGCCGACGCAGTGCGCCGCATCAATCCAGACACGCGAATCGTAGCCCATTCCGAGCGGCTGACTGCCGACAACGCGATGACGCTGATCGGCGCCTACGACCTTGTGGCCGACGGCTCCGACAATTTCGCCACCCGCTTCCTGGTGAACGATGCCGCGTTCTTCGCGAAAAAGACGCTGGTCTCAGCCGCCGTGACGCAATTCGACGGGCAGCTAGCCACCTTCAAGCCGCATGCCGGCGATTACCCCTGCTATCGCTGCCTCTATGCCGCGCCGCCGCCGCCCGACACGGCGCCCAATTGCAGCGAGGCGGGCATTCTCGGCGCCGCCGCCGGCGTCATGGGTACGCTGCAAGCCCTTGAGGTGATGAAGGAAATCCTCGGCGTCGGCGAGGGGCTGGGTGGGCGGCTGATGATCTACGACGCGTTCGGCGCCCTCTTCCGCACCGTGCGTGTTCCCAAAGATCCCGCCTGCGCTTTGTGCAGCGCACAACCTACAATCACCACTTTAGCGCTCGCTTAACCACAGTTTAAGCGCGGCCCCGCAAACTGAAGCACGCTTCAGGGTGCGCGCATGGCTCAGATTCATTTCGAGATTTTCCGCCAGCAAGGCAAAGGCACCAGCTGGTCGCTGGTCGAGGCGCAGGACAAGCGCGACGTCGCGATGGCGCGCGCCAAAGAATTGCTGGCGTCGGGCCAGGCCGGCGCGGTCAGAGTCGTCAAAGAAACGCTCAACGAAGCCACAGGCGATTATATGAGCCTGACCGTTCTCGAAGAGGGCGAGGTCAACACCAAAAAGAAAAAGAAGGGAGACGGCGACGCGGAAAATCCGCTGCCCTGTTTCAAGCCGGACGATCTTTATTCCTACCACGCGCGCAGCACGATCAGCCGCCCGGTCGGCGAATGGCTGTCACGCCAGCGCCTGACTGTGAGCGAACTTCTGCACAGCGCCGCCGCACTGGAAAAATTCGAAGCGACGGGAACGACCTATCAGCACGCGGTACAGAAAATCGCCGTGGCAGGCGCCGCCGATTCCGAAATGCCGGTGCAGCAGATCGTCAAGAGCTTGAACGATCTTTGCAACAACGCCATTCAGCGCGTCTATCGCGACGAAAAGAAGGGCGTGTTCCCGACACTGACTGCGGAGCAATTCGCCGGCTTTGTTGAACGCCTCGGCGACCGCGCCGACGGTTCTTATCTTTTGGGCGGCGCACTGGCGAAATATTTGGCGCCTGCAAAGGGCTGGGACGCGAATTTGCAGTTGCTGCTGGCATTGATGCCCCTGCTGCCGGCGCAAGGTCCGGCGCGCGGGCTCCTGCTCAGTGGCATCGACACGATCATTGCGGAGCTTCTGAACGGCGCGGCGGCTTTGGCCGATCTTCTAGGGCCCAGCGGAAATCTTGGCCACGCGCTCTTCAACCTGACGCAGCTCTTTCTGGGACAGCCGGTCGATACCGCCGAAGGCACCGGAACGGGCATCAATCATCTCGCCAATTATTTTGCCAAAGACGATCTGCCCAATGGGCGCGCCGCCATCGCGGACCGCATCCTGACTGAGCTTCGCAGCATGAAGCGGCTTTCGCCCGCCAATCTGGAAGAAGAGCTGAAAACCTTGCGCAAGCTCGCCAATCAGCTTGTGCGCGGCCAGGGCAAATATCTCAGCAATGAAGATCTGATCGGCGCCTTCACCGACCGCTCCAAACGCATGGTGACACAAGAACCGATCCTGCAATTTCTGCAGCCTTGCAAAACCGCCGATGAAAAAATCGAGCGCCTTCTGGTCATTGAGGAAAACATCATCGGTGCCGGGAACAAGCGCACGCTGGCCGGGTTCATTATTCCGCTTCTGCAATCGAGCAGCTTTGAAGAACAGCTCGCTGTCGGCGCGCCGGCGCTGCAACGCATGAAGCGCACCGCCGATCTGCAGCAGCGCGTGCTGCGCTCAGGTCTACAAGAACCGCAGCGCGGACAGATTGCCCAAGGGCTGGATGTTGTCGCTTTGCGCATCGAAGCGCGCGCCGGTGTGCTGGCCTCGCTGGAAAGCCGCGTCGCCAATCCGGCCGAACGCGCGCAAGCCATTTTGCGCCTCTGCACCGGCGGCGTTCTCACGCAAGGCGAATTGATGAACAAAGCGCGGCGCCTGCTTCTGGCAACTTTGGCTAAGCCCGGCTTCTTCGCGAATTATCTGAGCCAGGCAACCAAAGACAAAGAAGGCGTCGACAAGGCGCAAGTGATGAGCGATCTCGCCGCGCAATTGGGCCGCGCCGGCATCGATCCGCAAGAAGGGCTTCGCGTCCTCGCGGCTTAGTGTTTATCACTACGCAGATATGTAGCGCGCTTTTTTCCTCATCCTGAGGAGCGTGCGCAGCACGCGTCTCGAAGGATGACCCTTGCTTTCCATCTGTCATCCCGGGCAAGCGGCGCACGCGCCGCGCGCCCCGGGATCCAGGTCTGACCACGCGATGATTTTGAAACCTGGCTCCCCTTCCCCTCGCGAGGCGAACGCATCGCTCGGCCGGGGATGACAATGTGACTGTTGCCTCAGGTTCTCGCGCTAATGCGCTTCGTCCCAATTGAGACCGGCGCGCGCATCGACAACAAGCTTCACACGCAATTGTACCGCCGGTAGCGGCGCCTTCTCCATGATGTCACGCGCCAGGGCGCACACCGCATCCATATCGCGCTCGCTGGCTTCGATGACAAGTTCGTCGTGCACCTGCAGCAGAAGTTCGGCATCGAGATTCTTCGCCGCCATTGCTTCTGGCAAACGCACCATCGCGCGGCGAATGACATCGGCGGCGGAGCCTTGTATCGGCGCATTGATGGCTTGCCGATCTCCCGCCGCGCGCTGCGCGGGATTCGACGATTTGGAATCGCGGATATGGATGCGGCGGCCGAAAATCGTTTCGACATAGCCGTGCTCGCGCGCGAAAAGCCGCGTCGTTTCCATGTAATCGCGAATGCCGGGGAAGCGCTCGAAATATTTCTTGATGTAGCTGTCGGCTTCGCCGCGCCCGATGCCAAGCTGATTGGCAAGGCCGAACGCCGAGATGCCATAAATGATGCCAAAATTGATCGCCTTGGCACGGCTGCGCACCTCCGGCGGCATGCCTTTCACCGGCACGTTGAACATTTCGGACGCGGTCATGGCGTGAATGTCTGTGCCATCGGTGAAAGCCTGGCGTAAAGCGGGCACCTCGGCGACATGCGCCAGAAGCCGAAGTTCGATCTGGCTGTAGTCGGCCGAGATCAAACGCTTGCCCGGCGCCGCGATGAACGCGCGGCGGAGCTGGCGGCCCGCGCTGGTGCGAATGGGAATGTTCTGCAAATTCGGATCGATGGAGGAGATGCGCCCCGTCGTCGTCGCGGCGAACTGGAACGTGGTGTGTACCCGGTTCGTCTTGGCATCGATGTGCAACGGCAACGAGTCCGTGTAGGTCGATTTAAGCTTCGAAAGCTGGCGCCATTCCAAAATGCGCGCCGGCATATCGTGAGTGAGCGCAAGCTCTTCCAGAATGTCGGCGTCCGTCGACCAGGCGCCGGTTTTTGTTTTGCGTCCGCCTGGCAACGACAATTTTCCGAACAGAATATCGCCGAGCTGCTTGGGCGAACCGAGATTGAATTTCTCGCCCGCCAGCGCGTGAATTTCCGTCTCCAGCCGCGCCATTTCTTTGGCGAAATCGTTGGAGAGCTTGGCGAGAAATCCCGGATCGACGCGAATGCCGGCGCATTCCATGCGCGCGATGACGGGAATGAGTGGGCGTTCCAGCGTCTCGTAGACGGTCATGCGCTTCGCCGCGATCAGGGCCGGTTTGATGATGGCGAAGAGGCGCAAAGCCAGATCGGCGCGTTCGCCGACATAGCGCGCGGCATCCGCCATCGGCAGCGTTGTCAGCGTGAGTTTTTCGCGCCCCTTACCGAGGAGATCGGCCAAATCGATTGCGCGCAAACCCAGATGCACCTCGGCGAGTTCTTCCAGCCTGTAGCCGTGAAGCCCGGCTTCCAGAACATAGCTGAGCAGCATGACATCGTCGGCGGCGGTGAGCTTGATGCCGCGCTCCAGCAACATACGCGCGGCGAATTTGATATTGTGACCAACCTTCAGCGCCGACTCGTCTTCAAGCAAAGGCTTGAGGCGTGCCATCACGTCTTTCTCGGCGAGCTGCGTCGGCCGCACGCTCAATTCCAAACTGCCGGCGGCATTGCCGCCATGGCCGACGGGAATATAGGCAACATGGAGGGGACTAAGCGCGAGTGCGATGCCCACGAGTTCGCCATGGCCGGTATCTGTCGCGGCGCGTTCGAGGGCAATGCCGACAAGACCGGAATCGCGTGCGGCGGCGACCCAGCGTTCCAGTGCAGCGAGATCGGTCACCGTTTCATAGCGCGCGTGATCGATAGGCGACATGGCAGCGGCGCGGCCGGCAACAGTACCCGGCACACCTTTACCGCCGGCAGGGATCGCAGCACTCGCTTCAGCACGCGGCGCCGGGGGAGGAAGCGGCGCCAATTCGAAATCTTCGAGCCCAAGCGCGGTCGCAACGCGTTTTGTAAGAGTTGAGAATTCCATTTTCTGCAGGAATGGCAGCAGCACGTTCGCGTCCGGCTCGCGCACCCCGAAATCCGCCACATCGGTATCGAGCGGAACATGCTCGTCCAACGTCACCAGCTTTGCAGAGAGCCGCGCGATATCCGCGCCCTCGATCAGCGACAGGCGGCATTTTTCCTGTTTCACTTCGCCCGCGCGCGCGAGCAGCGTTTCCAGATCGCCGAACTCACTGATCAGCTTGGCGGCTGTCTTGACGCCGATGCCGCGTATGCCGGGCACGTTGTCGATCGGATCGCCGATCAGCGCCTGCACGTCGATGACTTTTTCCGGCGGCACGCCGAAGCGCTCCATCACCTCGGCCGGCCCTATACGCTTGTTCTTCATGGTGTCGAGCATGTCCACCACGCCGCCCCGCACCAGCTGCATCAGGTCCTTATCGGAGGAAACAATAGTGACTTTGGCGCCCGCTTCGCGCGCAACGCGCGCATAGGTAGCGATAAGGTCGTCCGCCTCGAAGCCGTCCTTCTCGATCGACGGCACGCCGAAGGCGCGTGTCGATTCACGCGTGAGCGGAAATTGCGGGATGAGATCTTCTGGCGGCGCTTCGCGGTTCGCCTTGTACTCGGCGTACATGTCGTTGCGGAAGGTCTGACTGCCGGCGTCGAAGATGACGGCCAGATGGGTCGGCTTGTCGCCCGCTTTGGTATCGGCGAGCAGCTTCCACATCATGTTCGAGAAACCGGCTACGGCGCCGGTGGGCAGACCATCGGATTTGCGCGTGAGCGGCGGCAGCGCGTGATAGGCGCGAAACACATAGCCCGAACCATCGATCAGATAGACATGATCGCCGGGCTTTAGCGGCCGGTGACTGCCTTCAGCGCTCAATGCGCTGGAGCCTCGCCCTTCGCGCGCGCTTCCAGCGCGTGCGGGCTGAGTTCAAACCGCCGGTCGCAATAGCCGCATTCCACGAAATTGTTCTCGCCCATCTCCATGTAAACCTTCGGATGACCGAGAGCGCCACCGCCGCCATCGCAGGCGACGCGGGTATTCTCGACCAAGATGACTTCCGGCGGTGGGAAAGACTGAGGCATGGATCCGCTCATTCGCTAAAGCTCGCGGATCATAGCCAGCCGCGCTTTCTCTGCAACAAAACAAAAGCCGCCCGCGGATTTCCCCGCGAGCGGCTTAAATCTTCGCTTAATGGCGCGAAAATCAATTGGCGGCGGGCTGCTCCTGCTTCTCGGGAACGATTTCCTTGCCGGTTTCCTGATCGACCACTTTCATGGACAGGCGCACCTTGCCGCGATCGTCGAAGCCGACGAGTTTCACCTTCACGGTGTCGCCTTCCTTGACGATGTCCGTGACCTTACCGACGCGCTTGGCTGCCAGTTCGGAGATGTGAACCAGGCCGTCGCGCGGGCCGAAGAAGTTCACGAAGGCGCCGAAATCCATCACCTTCACGACCTTGCCTTCGTAGATCTCGCCGATTTCGGGCTCAGCCACGATCGACTTGATCCATTTCAGCGCAGCCCTGATCGATTCGCCATCGGCACTGGCGACTTTCACCGTGCCGTCGTCTTGAATGTCGATCTTGGCGCCGGTCTTTTCGACGATCTCGCGGATCACCTTGCCGCCCGAACCGATCACTTCACGGATCTTGTCGGTCGGGATCTGGATCACTTCGATGCGCGGCGCGTGTTCACCGAGTTCGGTGCGCGCGCCCGTGATCGCCTTACCCATTTCACCGAGGATGTGCAGACGCCCATCCTTGGCCTGGTCAAGCGCCACGCGCATGATTTCTTCGGTGATGCCGGTGATCTTGATGTCCATCTGCAGCGAGGTGACACCGACTTCAGTGCCCGCCACTTTGAAATCCATGTCGCCGAGATGGTCTTCGTCGCCAAGAATGTCTGAGAGCACCGCAAAGCGCGCGCCTTCCTTGATGAGACCCATCGCAATGCCCGAGACGGCGCGCTTCAACGGCACGCCCGCATCCATCAGAGCGAGAGAGGCGCCGCAGACCGTCGCCATGGACGACGAGCCGTTGGATTCGGTGATCTCGGACACGATGCGGATTGTGTAAGGGAACGTCGCCTTTTCCGGCAGGACCGGATTCAGCGCGCGCCAAGCCAATTTGCCGTGGCCGATTTCGCGACGTCCGGCGCCGCCCATGCGGCCCACTTCACCCACCGAGTAGGGAGGGAAATTGTAGTGCAGCATGAAGTGCTCTTTGAACGTGCCTTCCAGCGAATCGACGAATTGCTCGTCTTCGCCGGTGCCCAGTGTCGTCACCACGATGGCTTGGGTTTCACCACGGGTGAACAATGCGCTGCCATGTGTACGCGGCAGAATGCCGACTTCGCCGAGAATCGGACGCACCGTCTTCAAATCGCGTCCGTCGATGCGACGGCCGGTGTCGAGCACGGCCCCGCGCATAACGCGGCTTTCAACCTGCTTGAACAATTTGCCGATCTTGTCGGCCGGAATCTTGCCGTCCTCATCGCCGATGAGAGCTGCGACAGCGCCCGATTTGATCGCATCGATGCGATCACGGCGGGTGAACTTCACCGGGATTTGGTACGCGGCCTTCAAATCGCTTTCGACGTGCTTCGACAACAGCGCGTCGTAATGCGAGTAGTCGTTGACTTTGACGTCGCGCGGTTCTTTCGCCGCCTTCTCCGCGAGACGAATGATCGCCTCGATGACCGGTTGCATGCCGCGATGGCCGAACATGACGGCGCCGAGCATGACGTCTTCGGACAGCTCTTTAGCTTCCGATTCCACCATCAGCACCGCATCGCCCGTGCCCGCCACAACGAGGTCGAGCGACGAGTTTTTCATGTCTTCGATATAGGGGTTCAGTCTGTATTCGCCGTCGATAAAGCCGACGCGCGCGCCGCCGATGGGGCCCATGAAGGGAATGCCCGACAGGGTCAGCGCGGCAGACGATGCCACCAGGGCCACCACATCCGGCTCGTTTTCCAGATCGTGGCTAAGCACGGTGATGACGACCTGCGTTTCGTTGCGATAGCCGGCAACGAAAAGCGGGCGAATGGGGCGGTCGATCAGGCGCGAGATCAATGTCTCGCGTTCCGTGGGCCGTCCTTCACGGCGGAAATATCCGCCCGGAATCTTGCCCGCTGCGTAGAATTTTTCCTGGTAGTTCACCGTGAGCGGGAAAAAGTCGATGCCCGCTTTCGGTTCCGGCGCGCCGACCGCAGTGGCCAGCACAACGGTTTCACCATAGGTGGCCAGCACAGCGCCGTCAGCTTGGCGCGCAACACGGCCGGTTTCGAGGACGAGCTTGCGCCCGGCCCACTCAATTTCCTCGCGATGTATTTTGAACATGAAATTACGTCCTTCCTCTCCCGCCGCCGGATTGCGTACGGGCCTAAGACCTGGGAATCGCTAGACGCGTCCCAAGGGTACAAAACGCGCAAAACCCCGCACATGCAGGGCGCACGTCAACACGACCGAATATGGAATCCGGCCTACATGAACGGGAGAACCGTTCGATTCGGACTGAGACTTCAGCGCCTCAAGCCCAAACGCTGAATGAGTTGCTCATAGCGCTTCTGATCCGTCGCCTTGACATAGTCGAGGAGACGGCGGCGCTGAGACACCATTTTGATCAAGCCGCGGCGTGAATGATTGTCTTTCACGTGCATTTTGAAATGCTCGGTCAGATTGGTGATGCGCTCGGAAAGTATGGCCACCTGAACTTCAGGCGAACCTGTGTCACCTTCTTTGAGCGCGTATTCGTCGATCACTGATTTCTTACGTTCGGTTGTCACCGACATCGGTCATCCATTTCCGTTGCGGCGGGGCGTTATACGCCGGCGCCAAAGTTGAAAACCCGAAACGGTCTCAGCTCTCCTTGCGCCACCTCGGCGAGAGCCACCGGCTCCCCCTTGGCGGTCGAGAGATAGACCGTAAGGCCTTGCAAATTCAGATCCGCGTCGGCCGAACCTTCCGCCAACCGCGCAAAATCAGACGCGCGTAGGAGAATTGAACTACCGCTGCGGAGTCGAACCGAATCTGTTGCCGTGACGGCCAGTGCCGGGATGTCGTCCAGCGCGGTCGAAATCGGCTTCAGATGCTCCAAAGCGGCGGGACTATGGCTGAAGGTCTCCAGCAATTCCAGCGAAATTGCCCCCTCAATCCGAAATCCGCCGACCTGCAAACGGCGGAGCTGGGTGACGTGGGCGACGGTCCCGAGCGCCCGCGCCAGGTCCCGAACCCAGGCCCGGACATAGGAGCCCTTGCCGCAAGCCATTTCAAACACGGCGGAATCCGCGTCCGGCATGGCAACAAGCTGGGCCTCGTAGATTTCGATGGTCCGGGCGGCCAGATCAAGTTGCTCGCCCTCGCGGGCCAAATCGTAGGCGCGTTCGCCGTCCACCTTGACGGCGGAATAATCGGGCGGGATTTGCTGGATTTCTCCAATGAAATGAGGGAGTTGAGCTAAAATCTCAGCCTCGGTTGGCCGATGTTCGGAGCGGGCGATCACCTGGCCTTGGGAATCGTCGGTGTCGGTGGCCTCGCCCCAGCGCAAAGTGAAGCTGTAGCGCTTCTCGCCATCCATGGCGTAGGGCACGGTTTTGGTGGCCTCGCCCAGCGCCACCGCCAGAACGCCAGTGGCCAAGGGATCGAGGGTCCCGGCATGGCCGGCCTTCTGGGCATCGAATACGCGCCGCACCCGCCCGACCGCCTGGGTTGAGGTGATGCCTTCCGGCTTGTCCAGCACAACCCAACCGTGAACGGGCGTGCCCTTTTTCTTACGGGCCATCAGGCTTTAGTCCTCGCTCTCGTCCGCGGCCTTGAGATCGCGCGCAACTTTTTCCGAACGCAAAAGAGCGCGAATTTTTTCGGCCTCGGCGAAGGTGGTGTCTTCGACAAATCTGAGTTCGGGGGTGAATTTCAGGGTGATGGTGCGGCCGAGTTCACCGCGCAAAAAACTTTTGTGACGATTGAGTGCCGCGACGACCTTATCGGCGTTCTGCCCGCCCAGAGGTTCGACAAAGACCTGCGCGTGGCGCATATCCGGCGAAGCGCGCACTTCGGTCACCGTCACGGGCACGCCGACAAGATCAGGATCGCGGATATCGGCTTCGCGCATCACATCGGCCATGGCATGGCGCAGCATTTCGCCGACGCGCAATTGCCGTTGCGACGGACCTTTGGTGGACGCGCCGCGCGTATCGCGCGAGGTGGGACGGCGTTTGACCATGCTGGTTCCTTAAGCGACCGGCGCGATGTGGCCGCGAATAAACGCGCCGAACCGGGCCATGTCGTCAGGCGTTATGAACGATCTTTTCGGCACGACGATCGCCTGAGCGCCGTCGGTATAAACAAAGAAATGTTTCTCGGTTTCCTGCAGGCGCAAGATTCCCGGCCAGCGGTGATGTGCGTCGAGATTCTCTCCCGCGATATGCACGCCGGCTTCATCGACATCGATGCGAAAGCCTTTCAGGAACGTGCCGCGCGGATCTTCGAGATTGCGGCGTCCAAGCGGCGCGAACAAATTCAGCGCGACGAAGAACAGCGCGAAGCCCGCGAAAGCGGAAAGCGTCGCGGCCTGCGCCAAAGGAACGTCCCAGATGCGAACGAACGCGGCGCGTCCGAACACTACCATCACTGTGAACACGATGGCGGCGGCGAGCAGCGGAAGGCGGCGCCACAACGGACGCCCCCCGCGAAACGCGCGCGCCAAGGCGACGCGGTCTTTCGGACGCCCCTTCACATCAACGGAAATGCACGTGCCGGATTCCATGGCTCACCGGGCAATGTAAACAGCGAAACCGTTACAGCGAGCGCTGTATGATTTCGACGTCGTAACACTCGATGATGTCGCCCTTCAGGATTTCCTGATAGCCCATGAAAGCCATGCCGCATTCCTGGCCTGACTGAACTTCACGAACTTCGTCCTTGAAGCGCTTCAGCGTGGACAGATCGCCTTCGTGGATCACCACGTTGTCGCGGATCAAACGCACCTTCGAACCGCGGCGCATCAAGCCTTCGGTCACACGGCAGCCCGCGACCTTGCCGACCTTGGAGATGTTGAACACTTCCAGGATTTCGGCATTGCCGAGGAATTTCTCGCGCCGCTCCGGCGTGAGCATGCCGGTGAGCGCCGCTTTCACGTCATCCACGATGTTATAGATGATGTTGTAGTAGCGGATGTCGACGCCATCGCGGCGGGCGCGATCGCGCGCCTGATTATTGGCGCGCACGTTGAAGCCGAAGATCGCCGCACCCGAGGCTTGCGCCAGGATGACGTCGGATTCGGTGATGCCGCCGACGCCGGAATGCAGAACCTGCACGGCCACTTCGCCGGTGCCGAGTTTGTCCAACGCGCCGATGATCGCTTCCACCGAGCCTTGCACGTCGCTCTTGATGAGAAGCGGCAGAAGCTGCCTCTCGCCGTCTTTGCGGCTCTGCAAAAGCTGATCGAGCGATTGGCGCGAAATATTGGCCTGACGCGTTTCGCGGCGCTTACGCGCGCGATATTCGGTGACCTCGCGGGCACGCGCCTCGGATTCGACCACAACGAATTCGTCGCCCGCTTCCGGCGTTCCGGAAAGACCAAGAACCTCGGCAGGTTCGCTGGGACCGGCTGAAGTGCGCTGCTCGCCGCGCTCGTTGATCAACGCGCGCACACGGCCCCATTCGGAGCCGGCGACCAAAAGATCGCCGACCTTCAGCGTTCCGCGCTGCACTAGCACGGTCGCGACCGGACCGCGGCCCTTGTCGAGTTTCGCTTCGACCACGCTGCCTTCGGCGGGGCGATTGGGGTTGGCTTTGAGGTCCAGCACTTCGGACTGAACGATGATCGTTTCTTCAAGCTTGTCGAGGCCCGTGCCTTTCAGCGCGGAAACTTCCACCGCAAGAATATCGCCGCCGAATTCTTCCACCTGAATTTCGTGCTGCAACAATTCGGTCTTCACGCGCGTCGGATTCGCATCCGGCTTATCGATTTTGTTGATCGCGATGATGATCGGAACGCCCGCCGCTTTGGCATGCGCGATGGCTTCCACCGTTTGCGGCATGACGCCGTCATCGGCGGCCACAACCAGCACGACAATATCCGTCACCTTGGCGCCGCGCGCGCGCATCGCCGTGAATGCGGCGTGGCCGGGCGTGTCGAGGAAGGTAATCTTCGCACCCGAGGCAAGCTGCACCTGATAGGCGCCGATATGCTGCGTGATGCCGCCCGCTTCGCCGGCGACAACGTGTGTTTTGCGCAACGCGTCGAGCAACGATGTTTTGCCATGATCGACATGGCCCATCACGGTCACGATGGGCGCACGCGTCTCAAGCTGCGTGTCGACGTCGGTCTTACCGCGTAAGCCTTCGAGCACATCGGATTCGGCCACGCGCTTCACTTGGTGGCCGAATTCGGTTGCCACCAATTCGGCGGTGTCGGCATCGATCGTGTCGTTGACCGTCGCCATCATGCCGCTTTTCATCAGCACTTTGATGACGTCGACGCCGCGCCGCGCCATACGGCTGGCCAATTCGGCAACGGTGATCGTTTCCGGAATAATCACTTCACGCGGCCCGGCAATCGCGGGCGCCTGCTGCTGGCGATGGGCGCGGGCCTGCTGGCGGCGGAATGAGGCCAGCGAGCGCATGCGATCGTCATCGTCGGACAATGCGCGTGTGATGGTGAGTTTGCCGGTACGGCGACCGCCCGGGGTGACTTTGCGGGCCGGCGGAACTTTTGTTCCGGGCTTAGCACCTTTTTTGGCCGCACTCTCTTCTTCTTCTTCGCTCACAACGCGGGCGCGCTTCGCAGCGGCCGTGGTGCCCGGCGCTTCGACAACCGTAGTCTCGGGGTCCTTGGTCCGTTCCAACCGCCGCGCGGCTTCGCTCTCGGCCCGGCGCTTGGTTTCTTCTTCCGCTTGCTTGCGCGCTTCTTCTTCAGTCTTGCGCTTTTCGGCCGCATCGCGCTCGCGCTTCATGCGCTCTTCTTCAACCGAGCGGCGTGCGGAATCTTCTTCGGCGCGTTTGCGCGCAACTTCTTCAGCGTATTTCGCGTCCGTCAGCGCGCGGGCGCGGGCGTCTTTTTCCTCGTCCGTCAGTTCGCGCAACACCACGCCGCCGCGCGATTGATTGCGCGATTGCGTTTGTGTTTGCACATTCGTGTCACCCGAAACCTCGCGCGTGATGGTCGTTTCTTCTGGAGCCTTCGGGCGCGCAACGACGGGCTGTTCCGGCTCGGCAGATTTGCCACCGGCTACGCCAGGCGCGGGCCGGACACGCTTCTTCTCGACCACAACAGCCTTGCTGCGGCCGTGGCTGAAGCTCTGCCGAACCGTCGAAGTCTCGGTCCGTTTCAAGGACAGTGTCTTGCTGCCTCCCGACTGGGGGCCGCGTGAACCGCCTTCATCCGACTCGCTCATTCAAACCTTTCATTCCATTGCGCACAGCCGCACCGGCAATATTCACCCGCGCGGAACCTGCGAGAATCCAATCCAAATCCAGGGCTTTAGCGGCCTAAATCCGGAAAGCCGCCCGGCGTCAAAAATCAGCCGTTCCGCCATCCGTCCCGGTTTAAGGGCTGCATGTACCACATTTGCCCTTCCCAGGGCCAAGCTCAAATCGGCATTCGAGAAGCAACCGATGACGAAAGGAACCAAACCCGACGCCACCGCCGCCGCCTGCAATTTGCGGCTCCCATCGGCCGCCGCATCGTCGGCCTGGACGATGAGGGCCGGTGGCTTGTCACTGCGCAGCGCCCTTTCGATCGTATCGAAGCCGAATAGAGCCTGCCCCGCCCGGTGCGCCAGACCTAACTGCGCCAGCATCCGCCCGGCCAGCAACCGCTCGGTGGTTCCCACCAGATAGGGGGAGGCTTCGACCGAGCCCTTGGCCGCCTTGGAGAATATATGTTTCTCCACGGCGCGGACAATGGATGCGCGGTCGCAGCGCACCCACATTCCGCGCCCAGGCAGCTTGGCTTCGACATCGGCCACCACACGGGACTCCGGGTCCACGACAAAACGCACCAGCCGCGACTCCGGAAGGATGTCGCCGCTGACGATGCATTTGCGCGTCCGCGCCGGCGACCCGGCGCGCTCTTCGGCGTCCTGTGCGACAGCGATATTCATGCGGTCGGTTCTTCTGCTCCCTCTTCAGCCTTGGTCTGCAAATCCTCTTCGGAAATCCAGCCGGCATTGACGCGCGCACGCATGATGATGGCGTTGACGTCGTCTTCCGTCAGATTGAGGCCGTCGAGCGGACCCGGAACGCGCACGCGTTCTTTGTCCTTGGTCTCCGTGTAGCCGAGAAGATCGTCGGCGACGCTGCCGGCAAAATCTTCAAGGGTTTTGATACCCGCTTCACCGAGCGCCACCAGCATTTCAGGCGTAAGCCCTTCCAGCGAAGCGACATCGTCGGCGACACCGAGCTCGCGGCGCTTTTCCTCGTACTCGGAGTTCTTCTTGTCGAGGTAACCAATAGCGCGGCCCCGCAGCTCTTCCGCGGTTTCTTCGTCGAAGCCTTCGATTTCCGCCAATTCGTGCAGCGCAACGAAAGCCACGTCTTCGACATTGGCAAAGCCTTCGGACGCTAAAAGCTGTGCAATGGTTTCGTCGACGTCGAGCGCTTCCATGAAGAGCTGCGTGCGTTCGGCGAATTCTTTTTGACGGCGTTCGGATTCTTCCTGCTCGGTCAGAATGTCGATCTGCCAGCCGGTAAGCTGAGAGGCGAGGCGCACATTTTGGCCGCGGCGTCCGATGGCCAGCGAAAGCTGATCGTCAGGCACCACGACTTCAACGCGGCGCGTGTCTTCGTCCAGCACCACTTTGGACACTTCCGCCGGCGCCAGCGCGTTGACGATAAAGGTCGCGGCTTCGCCGGACCACGGAATGATGTCGATACGCTCGCCCTGCAATTCCTGCACAACGGCCTGCACGCGCACGCCGCGCATACCGACGCAAGCGCCAACTGGATCGATGGACGAATCCTTCGAGATCACCGCGATTTTGGCGCGACTGCCGGGATCGCGCGCAACCGCACGAATCTCGATGATGCCGTCATAAATTTCCGGCACTTCCTGCGCGAACAGACGCGCCATGAATTGCGGATGGTTGCGGGACAGGAAGATTTGCGGACCGCGCGCTTCGCGGCGCACGTCATAGATATAAGCGCGGATACGGTCGCCGGTGCGGAAGGATTCGCGCGGGATCATTTCGTCGCGGCGCACTACGCCTTCGGCGCGGCCAAAATCCACCACCACCGAACCGAATTCCACGCGCTTGACCGTGCCGTGAACGATTTCGCCGATGCGGTCTTTGTATTCTTCATATTGGCGCTCGCGCTCGGCATCGCGCACTTTCTGCACGATCACCTGCTTGGCGGCCTGGGTCGCGATCCGGCTGAATTCGATCGGGGGCAGCGTCTCGGCAATGATATCGCCGGGCTGGGCCGCCGGGTTGCGCTTGCGCGCGTCGATGATGGAAATTTCGATTTTGTCGTTGTCGACAGCGTCGACGACATGGAGATAGCGGGAGATATGGGTCTCGCCGGTCTTGGGATCGATCTCGACGCGGATCTCGTTTTCCGAGCCATAGCGCGACTTGGCGGCGCGTTGCATCGCCTCTTCCATCGCGTGGATCACGACGGCTTTGTCGATCGATTTTTCGCGCGCGACTGCATCTGCGATTTGCAGCAGTTCAAGCCGGTTGGCGGAAACCCCAGTAGCCATTTTCTCTCTCCGTCTGCCTCGCCCACGCCTTTGACAGCAAAACAATGGTGCGAATGGTTTGGTTTCGCCGCTTGCCCACGCGTATCGCGGCAGGCGGTGCATATCTTAAGTCTTGTCCTTGGCCTTCAAATCTCGTGACTTCAAACTTTCGGCGACCAATTTATCGGTCAATACCAGCTTGGCTTCGGCGACATCGGAGAACGGCAGATGCACTCTTTGCGTGCCCTTCTCGCCTGCCATATCGACGATGACGTCGCTGCCGTTCAGGCCAATAACAATGCCCTTGAAGCGCCGCCTTCCATCTACGCCAGGTACCAATTCGATGCGTGCCTCGTGCCCCGCGAAACGCGAAAAATCTTCAGGCCGCGTCAGAGGCCGATCGATGCCCGGCGACGAAACTTCCAGCGTGTATTCTTCGGCAATCGGATCCGCCGCTTCCAAAACTTCCGACACAGCGCGCGACAGGCGCGCGCAATCGTCGACATCCATTTGCCCATCAGGCCGTTCGGCCATGATTTGCACGATCTTCGCTTTGCCGCCCTTCACGCGCAAACGCACAAAGCGATAGCCCGCGGCTTCCACCGCCGGCACGACAAGTTGCTCTAAGAAATTCGGCCCGCTCAAATTTAAATCACTCAGTCTTGGCTCCAAAACCAAAGGCTCGCTGAAATCAAAGGCTCCCCGGCGCGGCGGTCTTTACGACCACCACACAACAGTTTTCTGTTGTTCGGGATGGCGGCTATGTACCCTTCCCGCGCGTTTGCTTCAAGGGGGGAACTTCAGTTCCGACATCCGATCATTCGGCTGCGGCCGTAAACCTTGATGCGACGAAGACTTTGACGCGGTTATGGAAGTGTTACCGAATGCATGCGAAGGCCGGCTATCGAGGCATCTCTTGAGCATTCTCAGCGCGGATTCCAATCCCCCCGCCAAAACCACTGCTGACATCGGCCCTCGTGATTTAAGACGTTGGGGGCCACTTGCCACGGTCGCGTGGACCTCGGCGGCAGGCGCCGTCTATATTCTGGCGCAGCTTATCGGCCTCCTTATCTTTATGGCCTGGTGGACTGCCGTTTCGCCGAACGTTCCGATCAAACTTGCGGAACTCGAAACCAACGGACCGCTGCTCGCGATTGTGCTGGTGGTCTCAACCCCCGCAATCGTTGGTGTGTTCGCGCTCGCCGCCTATCTCTCGCGCGCCGGAATCAAAGACTATTTGGGCCTGTACCTGCCGAGCGGAAAGGAACTCACGCTCGGGCTCTTCGCGATGGCGCTGATCATCCCGCTATCGGATTTCGCTACTTGGCTTTCAGGCCTCGAAGCCGTTCCGGAATTCATGAGCAAGACCTACGAAAGCGCCAAAGCGATGGGCATGCTGCCGCTTCTGGCGCTCGCTTTTGTCGTTATGGCACCGGTCGGCGAAGAAATCGCCTTTCGCGGATTTCTATATCGCGGGCTCGCACCACGACTGGGGCCAGTGCTTGCGATCGGCATCACCGCTGCCGTTTGGGGCGGGTTGCATGTGCAATATGGGTTTTTTCTGCAATTGCAGATTCTACTTATCGGTCTGGTTCTCGGCTGGCTTCGCTGGCGCACGGGATCGACCATACTGACCATCATCCTGCACGGCATGATGAACGCCGTGGCCTTTGCGCAGGTTGCCTGGATACAGGGCGTTTAGCGTTTCTTCAGCCGCCAGAGGCCGTAGAGGCTGATCAGCAACCAGAACGCTTCCATGACTGCCGCGCCCAGATTCCATGCGCCGTAAAGCGAGATCAGAATCATCACCGAGCCGATCAGATTGGCGGTGGGAAAGCGCCAATCATTGACGTCGAGCCAGCCTTGCTGCGTCGAGAAATAGGCGACAATCACCAAGAGACTTCCGCCAACACCCATCAGATCGAAGACAATACCCATCACACGCGCCGAAAAATGAAATAGGCGCACGGGCGACCGACCTCGATCGCTTTGCCCTCATAGCGCGTGGGCGGCCAATCGGAGGGGCGCGTCTTCCACTCCTCGGCGCGCTGCGCTGTCCATGCGAACGAGGTATGCGCCATCAGGCGCTCCAGCGCATATTCGAGGTAGCTTGCATGATCGGTGGCGAAACGCAGTTCGGCGCCGGGGCGCAGCACACGCGCCAACTCGTCCAGCATCTCGGTTTGAATGAAGCGACGCTTATGATGGCGCGTCTTCGGCCAGGGATCGGGAAAGAGAATGAATATCCGGCCGAGCGACGCATCTGGAAGCGCCGTCAAAATATCGCGCGCATCTTCAGTGTAGAGCCGCACATTGCCGGTGGGCGCGAGCGCAAGCTTGGATAGCAATTTCGCCATACCAGCTTCGAAAGGCTCGGCGCCGAGAATGCCAACGCGCGGATTCTGGTCCGCTTGCCAAGCAAGATGCTCACCGGCGCCAAAGCCGATCTCCAACCACACATCATCGATGGGCGCAGTGAAATAGGATTTAGGATCGCCGCCTTCGCGCAGAACAAGCGCGAGCTCGGGCAGCATCGTATCGAGAAGCCCCGCTTGATGCGGACGCAGCTTCCAGCCTTTGCGCCGCCCGAAAAGGCGCCTGGCATGTAGGGATTGGGGCTCGGTCATCGCGCGTCCTCCGCCGCGGGAAACAGATCCCGCGGACGGCATGCGTGTATTTCTCGGCGCCCTTCAGAACGCCGTCTTCAGAACGCTTTTTTGAGCGCGGCGGCGAGATCTGTCCGTTCCCACCCGAACCCGCCTTCCGAATCCGGCACGCGGCCGAAATGTCCGTAGGCGGAGGTTCTGGCATAGATCGGACGATTGAGACCGAGATGCTCGCGGATACCGCGCGGCTTCAGGCTCATCAATTGCGGCAGCAATTCTTCCAATTTCGCCGGATCGACTTTGCCGGTGTCGTGCAGATCGACATAGAGCGAGAGCGGATCGGAGACGCCGATGGCATAGGCAATCTGGATGGTGCAGCGTTCGGCCAATTCGGCGGCCACGACATTCTTCGCCAGATAGCGCGCGGCATAGGCGGCTGAGCGGTCGACCTTGGTCGGGTCTTTGCCCGAGAAAGCGCCGCCGCCGTGCGGGGCCGCACCGCCGTATGTATCGACAATGATCTTGCGTCCCGTCAGGCCGCAATCGCCATCCGGGCCGCCGACCACGAAGGCGCCGGTCGGATTGACGTGCCACACCGTGCGCGGCGTGACCCACTCTTTCGGCAAAGCCTGCAGCACATAGGGTTCAATCACATCACGCACCTGCTGCGAATCCATATTCGCATCAAGGTGCTGCGTGGAAACGACGATCTGCGTAACTTCGACCGGCTTGCCGTTCTGATAGAGCACGGTGACCTGGCTCTTCGCGTCAGGGCCGAGCACCGGTTCCTTGCCGGATTTGCGAGCGTCCGCCATCAGCTTGAGGATGCGGTGGCTATAATGAATCGGTGCCGGCATTAGGCTTTCGGTTTCGCGGCAGGCGTAACCGAACATGATGCCCTGGTCGCCCGCGCCTTCGTCCTTATTGTCTTTCGCATCAACGCCTTGCGCGATATGCGGCGACTGCGCGTGCAGCAGCACTTCAATCTTCGCGTGCTGCCAATGGAAACCTTCCTGCTCGTAACCGATGTCGCGAATGGCGAAGCGGGCGGTATCGATCAGAATTTCGGGGGTGACCTCGGCGGGGCCGCGCGTTTCACCGGCGATCACCACGCGATTGGTGGTGGCCAATGTTTCGCAGGCGACGCGCAAATCCTTCGGGTCCCAGCCATGCTTGGGGCCGAGGCGGAAAAACGCGTCCACCACCTCGTCGGAAATTCGGTCGCAAACCTTGTCCGGGTGACCTTCGGAAACGCTTTCACTCGTGAACAAATAGCTGGAACGCTGCATAGCCGCCCTCGGATCAGGAAGGCGCGCTTTCTGACAAGGATTGGGTCAGGGGTCAATGAAAAGGGGTGTGTTCCTTGCAACAGCGGTTAACTCGCGGGGCTTTGAAGCGCGTTTACCTATGTTAGGCTGAAGGCCGTGAGCGCCGCACCATCGAACGACGGATCCGCGCCGCGCGGTTCCCGGCGGTCAAAAGCCTCGACACCTTCGATTTTATCGCGATCCCCAGCCTCAACAAGATGCTGGTGCTGGAACTCGCACGCTCGGAATATATCCTGCGACGCGAGAACGTCATTGCGCTGGGCAACAGCGGGACGGGCAAGACCCATGTTGCACTCGCACTGGGTCTGGCGGCCTGCCAAAAGGGGTTCACGGTGGCGTTCACCACGGCCGCCGCGCTGGTCAACCAACTGCTGGAGGCCCGCGATGAGAAGCGGCTTCTCAAGCTGCAGCGCGACCTTGCTGCGGTGAAGCTGCTGATCATAGACGAGTTGGGCTATGTGCCGCTCTCACCGACCGGTGCCGAACTCTTGTTCGAGACTTTCTCCCAACGCTACGAACGCGGCTCGACTATCGTCACCTCCAATCTGCCATTCGAGGACTGGACGCAGGTTCTGGGATCGGAGCGGCTGACCGGCGCGTTGCTCGACCGGCTCACTCACCACGTCAGCATCCTGACCATGAATGGCGACAGCTATCGCCTCAAGCAGTCCGCCCGCCGACGCGCCGGAACCCAGCAAAACCAGGCCACCCACGAAATCGTCGATCCCGACACAGGCGAAATCACCACCACCTGATCCACGACGAAACCGACGATATGCAAAGGGCCCCGATCGGGGCC
>CANIHD010000018.1 GCA_947467345.1 Alphaproteobacteria bacterium | reverse complement strand
GCGTCACCTGATTTCCCGTTCCACCCTGCGCACCTTCCGGGCCACCGCCATGGAGGGATGGAATGCCGCGTCCGCTGCAGCGGCGTGAGTTTTCAACTCAGAAACCTCGTGCGGGCCGCCGAGTTAACCTGACAACACCCCGTTATCTCAGATTCAAGGAGCAAGGCCCAAACAACCTGGGTATTGGTGCGGCTGTCGATTACCGCGATCTATGGGCTCGGCCGGCCAGGCCATATGCTATCGACGGATTGTTGATGTCCATCGAGGCCGCCTTTCAGATAACCGACCCCTCGCGCTGGATGGCAACCCAGGCGGTTATTTTCTTGCCAACTCTGATCGGCAGCACCCGCCAGTACATGATGAAGGGGGTGCCATCTTTCTTGTAGTTGATCGCCTTGCCTTCAAATTTGCCACCCGACTTTAGCGCGTCGGAGAGCCTAGCGATCACTTTGGAATCCGTTCCTGGCCCTTGAAGAATACGCGGCGTCTTACCAATGATTTCGGAAGTATCGTGTCCCGTTAGCTTCTTGAATGATTTGTTAGCGTAGATGATCTTGCCTTCCACCGATGCATCCGTGATCAACACAGAGTCAAAACTGTTCTCTGCCAAAACCTGGAGCAGGGCCAACCCACCATTAGCTCCATTCATCAGTTTCTCAAACGTCGCGGACATTATGGATTCTCCATGATTAAGACGCACCACCTGCGATCGATCCGGTCAGTGACGGGACGATCATTGCTTGTTGGGTTAATCTTTGGAACTTTCCGGCTCTTGCTGGGTAGAACTACGGACAAAAATATCAGGCTTTGCGGTAGCTGCCGTCCACGTCGCTACCGTGATAGCTGCGGCCGCTATCAGAACGGTATGACCGATCACGCTGACCGCCATGAATGTGTAGCTTCCAGCAGCCGCCGCAAAGGCAACGGCCCACATGAATCCCAGCAGCTGCAAAACATAATGCCGAACGGCGACATCAGAAATGTGACGAAGCGGACTTACTTCGTGGTTGAACACAAAATCCCAACAAAAAATAACGCTTTTTCTTAGCTGCATATACATGGCTTACTATCTTTCCTTTTCAGTTTTTTGACATTGGCCGATAAAGCTGGAATTGTCACATTGATATTCGGCTTGCGGCCAGGCTGACCATCCGTTAGCCAAGCTGAGAATAAAATCAGCTATTCCGGTTACCGGTTCCCGCCTGAGATCATTCAGCGGGCTGTTTGGCTCTATCTCAGGTTCACGCTCAGCTTCCGCGACGTCGAGGATCTGTTGTCGGAACGCGGCGTCACGGTTTCCTACGAGACCGTTCGGCGCTGGGTGAACCATTTCGGACCGAGGATCGCATCGGTCTTGAGCTGACGTCGGCCCAGGCCCCACCCCTCCTGGCATCTGGACGAGGTCTACCTCAAGATCGACGGTCGCATGGCCTATCTTTGGCGAGCCGTAGATGCCGAAGGCGAGGTTCTCGATGTGCTTGCCCAGGCGAAACGGGATAAACACGCTGCACTGAAGCTAATGCGCAAGCTGCTCAAGAAATGCGGCTTTTTTCCAGAATGCTTTATCACTGATGATCTGCGGTCTTATTGCAAAATCGCGCCCAATAATGACCCCACCTTTTATAGCGTGCAACACATTGCAGCTATTGCGTAATGGCTGAATTTTGTGGGGTCACGATTGGACGCGAAGCGCAACTGCACAAATTCGAATTGTTTGCAGCGAGTTCAACGATGTAAGGCGTTTTGGGGGTGGGGTCATTATTGGGCGCGATTTTGCAGGTTCGCCTTCTAGAAAGGTAAACTGGGTAAGTGTCCATACCCGACCTGTCGCGGTGTCTAGCAAGAATGTATTTCTCTCAACTCTCGGGCTAAACACGATTGTGTATCTGCCGTCGCGCGGGGGTGGGTTTTGTGCCTGCTGCGCGATAGCAGGGCTAGCAAGCGCCAATGCCGCGCCAAGCGCTGCAGCTAAATTTAGGTCAACTGGCTGACTGTTTAGCTTTTTCTCAGGCGCTTAAATGCTTCAAGCGCTAGCTGTCTTGCGACACCATGATCAACAATCGGCGCCGGGTAATTTTGGCCGAGACGAATGCCGGCGTCTGCAAGTTCTATCGGTCTGGCTTCCCATGGGGCATGAATCAGTGAGACTGGAAGTTTCGCAATCTCGGGAATCCAGCGTCGAACATAATCGCCATCTGGGTCGAACTTCGCACCCTGTAGAGCCGGATTAAAAACGCGGAAGTAAGGCGCGGCGTCCGCTCCACAGCCGGCAACCCACTGCCAACTTGCTGAATTGCTCGCGAGATCAGCATCGACAAGAGTGTCCCAAAACCACTTCTCGCCGAGACGCCAGTCAACCAGCAGGTCTTTGATGAGGAAAGACGCGACGATCATTCGGACACGATTGTGCATCCAACCGGTGGCCCACAGTTCACGCATTCCGGCGTCCACGATCGGATAGCCCGTGAGTCCGCGTTGCCATGCCCTCAGGCTCTTGGCGTCATCTAACCAAGGAAAATTGCCGAACTCGGCGCGCAGTGGTGCCGACGGCAGCGTCGGGAAATGAAAAAGGAGATGGTAGGAAAACTCCCGCCAAGCGATTTCAGAAAGATACGTTTCAACGCCGGCCGGCATGGGGTGGCCGGTACTGGCAATGGCCTGGGCGGTAATTGAGCGCCATACCTGACGCGGCCCGATTTCACCAAAGTGGAGGTGAGCGGACAATCGCGAGGTGCCCGCGACCCCGGGTATGTTCCGCTTTTCGCGATAGTCAGATGCTGAATCCGCGGAAAATTCTTGGAGTCGCTTTTGCGCACCAGTTTCGCCAGGAGTCCACATCCCCCGCATTACACCGGCCCAATCAGGCGTTGTCGGACGGAGCGACCAGGACGAAAGCGGCTCGCTCACCGGGAAGGTCTTCGGCGCTGTTATCCTCTTCGGTGGAGCCATCGCCGATTCAGAGACGCCGGTCGTTCTTAGTGACTTCCAAAATGGGGTGAACACCCGATAGGGCTCGCCCTTTTGCGTTGCCACCGTCCAGGGCTCTCGGATCAGCGCAGAATTGAAGCTCCGGGCCTCGATTCCTCGGCTCTTCAAATTGGTCTTGAGCCGTTCTCCTCTGGCTATCGCCCAAGGTTCGTAGCGTCGGTTCCAGTACACGGCGTCGGCGCCGGTTTCTTCAACCAGCTTTTCGATGACGTGTTCTGCGTTTCCCCGTCTCAGAACTAATTTGTTGCCCCGCTTGGCAAGGCTGCCATCAAGCGCAGCGAGAGACCCATGCAGCCACCAACGAGATGCCCCGCCGGGGGCCCATTCGCCCGCATCGTTATCATCGAGCAGAAAGACTGGAACGATTTCTCCACCACGGGCTACTGCCGCGTCCAAAGCCGGATTGTCGGTAAGTCGCAGATCTCGGCTGAACCAGAGTAAGGTGAGCATGAAAATCAGATTCTCCCGGGCTAACTGGTCGGCGCTCTCACCGATAAAGCGCAGCGTTCAAGGTGGGGGAAGTCAGCGCTCGACTAACAGACTTTTTCTGTCTCATGTGCGCGCTCTTCATTTTGCGGGAGGTTGACCCGGAGCGCAGTCCGGTTTGGCGTGATCGACCAAAATCAAATCGTCCACCGGAAAGCCAAGGCCACGTGCCCGATCGACTAGGCGGTTCCTGATATCGGCGGACACGACGCCGGTAGCCCGGCGGTATCGAAAACTGAAGCATCTTCGCGATGGTGTTCCGGTGAACGCCAAACTGCTTCGCCGCCTCCCGGCGGCTAAGCCCATCTGCCATAACCGCGCGCCTAATCCTGGCATAAAGTTCCACTGTGAACATCCTTCCAGCCCCTCCATGCCATGCAAAGACATGGAGACGGCCTAGCAGGACCGGTACACTTTTACGCCGCCTTCCAGCAGCAACATCAGAGCCGGTTCAGTGGTACACTTTGCTCCCGCGATTTATAATCGTCTCTCCTGTTCGCAAGCCATCATGGCTGCCATCAGGCAAAAACTCCACTTATCGCCTTGTTCAATTTTGCCGAGCCAGCTCTGAATCTGGGGGGTGCCCGGTGGGTACGGTCTGGCGTGGTGGGTGATAGTTCCCTTAGAAAACACGCCCGGCGTCAGATCAAGCCTAACGGCCAAAACATACTGGGCCTTGGCTTTGTCGGACCGCCACGCTTCCATAGCTGTCTTCGCCGCCTTAAGGGTGTGGATGATCGCTCGATTAATCGGATGGGTGCAGCGATAACGTCTGTCCAGTTTAGAAGGAATTTGAAATGTCCGACCAAACTCCAGAAAACAGAGAATTAGAAAAACGGGCGGCGGAGCGAGCAGCGGCTCACAAGGAAATGAAGCTTGCCGTGGGTACCTCCGCACACGCTGCAGCGGTCAAAAAGCACACCTTGGCTAGTGAGGCCCATGCAAAGGCCCTTAGAATTGCCCAAAAGGCTGCGACCCACCCGCGCGGATAGACGACATAGTAGTGTGAAAACGTCTGGATGGCCGCGCAAGCTGACAGCAGGGCGATGGATAGCGTGAGCGGGAGTTTGAGCCTCTGCATTTCTCTTACGAATTATAGGTCAGGGTTTATTGGGCCGCATAGTCAGGCTTACTCGGGCCAAGCGAATGCCAAACTTGGATACAGTGGCCGTATTCCGGACGGTACCATCAGGCTCTAGATAGAGCAGGTCACGAAAGCGGCAATCAAGCTTACCCAGACTAGTATCGAGCGTAACATGGTAGTCTAGGCGAACAGCATTTGCATCTTGAAATACAGCCGCTGTGCCGATCACATCTTCGCGTACACCTTGAAACCGACCATTGCCCAGGCTTGTTAGCTTCCAAGTCTTGCGTTCTTTTTTGCCGTCCTCGTAATTGAAATCCTCAACCAGCGTTAAGACATTGCCGTCCCAGTTGCCATGAATTTCAACCTTAAAGCGCGTAGTGCCGCCGGTGATGTCTGTAACTGTTCCATCGCCAAGAGTAAGCCCGTTCAGCGCCTGTTCCAGAACCAACGTCTTAGCCGAACGCGCTTCACTAGGGACGATAGGTGCTGAAGCACATCCGCCAAGAACAAGGGCCGCTCCAAGCGCTGCAGCAATCCATAGCTTGTTCATCTGCATCCCCTAATCACACTGCTTGAAGTCCGACGCCTGACACTTGCGGGCCATTGCTTGGGCTTCTGCGATTTGTGCGGGCGTCATCCTCTTGGCGATGTTGTCGCAATTGGTTGAGGCATTTTTGCTATCGCCTGAAATCGCTCCAACATTAAACCACATGTGGGTGCTGTCAGGCTAACGCGAACTTGTCGCTGAGTTCCTGGGTATGAGGGGAATTCGGAGGGGTGAATGGCTGGGATTTCGTTCAAACGACACCGGTTTCCGCCAGATGTCATACGTCATGCGGTGTGGCTCTACTTCCGGTTGACCTTGAGCCTGCGGGATGTCGAGGAATTGCTCGCTGAACGCGGGATTGATGCCAGCTACGAGACGGTCCGCTGTTGGGCCCTCAAGTTCGGGGAGGCATTTGCCCAGGGTCTCAGGCGTTCTCGCCCTAAGCCGACGGGCCGCTGGCACCTCGACGAAATGGTGGTGAAGATCGGCGGTAAACGGATGTGGCTTTGGCGTGCCGTCGACGACGAAGGCGAAGTTCTGGATATGCTGGTCCAGAAGCGGCGTAATACCCATGCAGCCCTGAGATTGTTGCGAAAATTACTCAAGAATCACGGTGTGCGCCCCGAAACCTATGCCACCGACAAGCTGGCTTCTTATAGGGCAGCTTTTCGGAAACTCGGCTGTTCAAAGCGTCACCAGCCTGGATCCATGCTCCGCAACAACAGGGCAGAGAATTCGCATCTCGTCATTCGACGACGGGAGCGCAAACAGCAGAAGTTCAAATCTCAGCGCTCAGCCCAGAGATTCCTTGCAACCCACGCCGCCATCTACAACACCTTCAACCTTCAACGACATCTCATTAGCCGATCGACACTTCGCCTCTTCCGTGCCGAGGCCCACGCAGCGTGGGCAATCGCCACGGTCGCTGCATAGATGTTCCGCCCCTACCCGATCACTGTAGCCTCACGCAGTTAACCTGACAATTCTCTATGACGGGCCATGCGATTTTCCGATGTTCGGCGGCGGTGGATTTCGCTTCCGCTGACGCCCGCCATTCCCAACGCAACAGCCAACATTCTCAAGGGTTGAAATCTGTCATGTTCACATTGCGGTCTCCATTCATTCTCGCCTTCTCGATTCTCGTGCCGGCATTCGCGCAGGCGCAAATGCCCGCGCCCGTCATCTGGATCCAAACCTCGCTGGGCGACATCGCGGTCGAATTGAATCAGGAAAAGGCGCCGATCACGGTGGCGAATTTCCTGCGCTACGTGGGCGAGAAGCATTTCGATGGGACCGTTATCTATCGTGTGGAGCACGGCTTTGTATTGCAGCTTGGAAGCTATGATGCGGCCGGCAATCGGCGCCCTTCGCCGCATGACGCCATCGCGCTCGAAGCCAATAATGGTTTGAAAAATCTGCGCGGCAGCATCTCAATGGCACGCAATGATGAGCCTGCCTCGGCAACGACGGAGTTCTTTATCAACCTGGCCGACAATCCGGCGCTCGATCCCTTGCCCACCGACACCGAAAACAAAACCGGCTATGCCGTGTTCGGGCGCGTGATTTCAGGCATCGAGATCGTCGATAAGATTGCCGCAGTACCGGTGGGCGGCAATGGCCCCTTCCCCGGCAAGGGTCCGGTAACGCCGATAACCATCAATCGGATTGCGACGGCCAGCCAGCCCTGATTGGGCTTAGCTCCACAGATCGCTGAACTGCGTCGCGACGATGTTTTCATATGCGACGTCGCGCGCGAGAATGCCGATATCGCGGGCGAAGCGGTTCATGCCGGCGACGGTTGCGCGCGAAATGGCCGCGTCATAATAGGGCACATCGCGGCGGATAAGTTCGGCGATCAAAGCAGCCTCTGTCGAGGGGAAGAGTTTCTTCCCGACATCCGTAGCGATCGCGGGATTTTCTTTCAGCGCTTTTTGCGTTTTCACCAATGCGCGCACAGCAGCAGCGGCGACGTCTGGCTTCTCCTGAATGAGACGGTCCGTCGCGGCGAGAGATGCGAATGTGTAATCGAAGGCCGCCTTCGGCCCATCGCCGCGCCTTATGTCCAGCACCACCACGCCGGCACCGCTAAGTACCGCTGTTTCCGCGCCCATGCCATTGGCCCAGAATCCGTCGATCTTGCGCTCTTCCAATGCGCGCGCTGCGGTGATGCCGAAATTGACCATTCCACCACCGCTACCTGCGCCGGGCACCGGTGCAATGCGAACCTCATCACGCGCAAGATCGATGCCCGCTTCGATCAAAAGACGCCGCAAACCCATTTCCACCCAGGGCGCGGCGCCGATGCTGCGCCCCTTCACCACCGAGAGATCGCCGCGGCTGGGCGCGAGATCGCGGTGCATCACCAGAAACCAATACATGCCCTGGCCTTGCGCCGCGAGAAGCTTCACCCCTTCCCAATCGGGAAAGGCCGACAGCGCAGAATGCGCCGAGCCGCCGACAAAATCGATGTCGCCGTTCTTCAGCGCCTCGTAAGCGCGATTGACCGGAAAGATTAGTTCGAGTGCGACGTCGAGCCCTTCCTCCTTGAAGAAGCCGAGCTCGACCGCCGCCGCTACCGGGAAATAGGAATTCGAAATAAGATCCGGCACCGCGAGTTTGAGCGTAGTCACCGCACGGCCGCTGTGTCGTAATAATGGATCTCGAATAGGAGACAGCCCCGCTCGGATTTGAACGGTCCGTGCAGCACGCCCGGCGGACGGCAGGCATAGACCGCGCCGTCAAACGCCTCCCCGCCATTGCCGTTTTTGTCGTTGCCCACGATCAGATCGCCGGAAACCAGATAGACCTCTTCCCAATGGTCGTGAACAAACGGCGCGGTTGTGTAGGTGCCGGGATCGAAGCGCAGCAGTCGTGTGCGGCAGCCGCTTTTGCTTTTCTCGTCGAGAGAGCTCGCGAGAATTTTCTGCTTGATGCCATCGGGATATCCGTCGGGCGTTGCCCAACCTTTCGTCATGTCGAGTCGTTCGAATTCGAGATGCGGTTTTTTCAATGGCATTTGCCTATCCTATCCCAGCACCGGAAGCGCGGTGATATCATAACCATGCGCGATTTTGCGTCCGCGCACTTTGTCTTCGAGTTCGAATTCAAAGCGTGGCGCCGCGCGCAATCCGCCTTTTGCCGCCAGCGTACCGCAAAACATCAGCGTATTGTCCGCCAGTCTGCCGCCCGAAGTATAGCGCGCGATCAGATCGTCCGGATGGCGCATCGCTGCGACGGAACCTTCTTGATAAAGAACGCGCGCGCCGTTTTCCAAAATGTAGGAGCGCAAAATCAGCTGGTCCCAATGCGGCGCCACATCGTCAAAGGCCCAGAATTCGGCGGTGATGGGCTTGTCGCACATCTGTTTGGAAAGACTGACGCCCAACGTTTCGGCTTCGCGGTCCGTATGGTCCGAACCGACCCCGACCCAAAGTCGTCCGCCCGTCTGCAGCAACACGAACTCCACCTCGCCGCTGGACGCGGTGCCCAAAGCCTCCAACACAGGCGCGGTGGAAATGCGCGCGGCGGCTACGCGATAAAAAATCGGCGTCGTGGCGGGGCGTTTCACGCCCAGTGCTTCCAGCTCAACAATATGTTTCTCCACGGCGGCTGCGTCACGCCCCGTCCATCCCGCGATCACCGCGTGCTGAATGGAAATTTCTCGGGCCGAAGGCGCACCCGAACCCTCGTGAAAACGCAAATTGAGATGGCTCAAATTCCCTCCAATATTGGCCATATCTCCGGCCCATATTTCCAGCGCGCCGATCTTGCCCTTCTAAGTCCGGCCCTCACAAGTCCGATGAATATTGCTGATGCCACACTGCGGACGGTGTGCAACGCCCCATTTCTGTGGAATGATTGACCAGAAGCTAAAATGCTCAACAAAACAGGGGAACCCCATGCGCAAATCTTTTATCGCCGCCGCCGCTCTTCTTAGTCTCGCTTGTGCGGCGCCAGCCGTCGCGCAGCCGCTTTCCGTCGAGCGCAAACAGGTCAGTTCTCACGCCGCCCGCAAATTGGTGGACGCGTGTCTCGACTACGCGCAGAAAAACAACATCCTGGTTGCTGTCGCCGTCGTGGACCTTGCCGGCGTATTGATGGATTTTCACGGCATGGAAGGCGTTCAGGCCACTATCTCGGAAACCGCGATTCTGAAGGCGAAGACCGCCGCGCATTGGCGCCGCTCCACCAAGACTCTCGAGGAAGACGTGACCTCGGGCCGCAACCAGGCTTCGCTCTGGATCAATGATTTTCCGAAACTGGGCGCTCTGCCGATCATGATTGACGGACAATTTGCCGGCGCCATCGGCATTGGCGGCGCGGCGAAGCAGGAAGAATGCGCGCAGCACGCTATCGATACGGTGTTCGGAGCGGCGCCGGTGGCAGCGCGCTAAACCGCTTCGAAGCCAATCTCCAAAACAAAACGGCGCCGGTGACAATCACCCGCGCCGTTTTCGCATTGCAATGAGGGCGGACGCTTATGGCGCCCGCCCTTTATTCTCAGTACGGCGCCGAGAAGAACGCCGTTGCCGTGTTGAGCGGCACCAGAATGTGAGCGCGGTTCGAAACAGCACCCCAACGCGGCGACGACAGCGGCGGCGGGTTGCGGACTTCGAGATGCACTTTGCCCGGTTCGGCGAACAAAGCCGCCGGGATGGTGGCATGCAGCTCGGTACGGCTGACAACTTCCGTCGGCACCTTCGTTGCGACCTCTTCCTTCACCGACGTACGGCGAATGGCGTAGAGCTCGGACTTGGTGGTGTAGTTGAAGCCCTTCACAGCGATGTTCAAGGGTCCCGCGCCTGCGCGTTGCGTGTGCGTGGAGATTGTTTCGATCGCGGGCGTCGGCGAGTTGTTGAAGTCTGGGATACGGCCCGGAATGCCCCGTTCGCCGCGCGTCGCGTTGGCGTTCGGATTCCATGTCGCTTCCTTCAACCCTTCGACCCAATCCATGTCCGACACGGTCGGTCCGAAATCATCGTCCAACGAATTGTGGAACAGCCAACCCTTGAAGTTCGGGTCATAGGCGCGGTTGATCACCTTGCCGTCTTTGATGACGGTGCTGATGCGACGGAGCGCCATGACGTTGAAGATCGGGTCGGCGTCGATGATGACGATGTCAGCAAGTTTGCCCGCCTGGATGCGTCCGATGTCGGGAATCTTGAAGCCGTCAGCCACCCAGCTCGTTGCCGAGAGCAGTGCCTGACGCGGCGTCAAACCCACATCTTCAACAAACACGGCCATTTCCTGATGCAGGCCAAGACCCGGCACCGACTGCGTGATGTCGCTGGCGGCGACGATCTTGCCGCCGGCATCAACATAGCGCTTCAGGAACGCGGCTTGGTTTTTAAACCCAGCCAGTTTCATCGGAACCTGATCCGGAGGCGTGAAGGTCTCATAACCTTTCACGTTCTCTTTCACGTCGGCGATGCTGTAGGCCGGGTAGTAGGCGAGCAGATTCGGATCGGTGAAGAAATTATTGGTCTCTTCCTGGTGACGCTTCCAATTGCTCGGCAGCGAGCGAGCGGTCGCGATCAGGTCGGGCTCGAGATAGGCATCGCAGCCGCGCATCCGGTCGATCATCGGCTGGACCTTGGCTTCGTCCATGTCCGACCACGCGTCCGGCGGCAAGCGAATATAGGTCGCCCATTTCGCCGGATCCTTGGCCACTTGCGTGCCGAGATTTCCGGTGTGGACGTACACAATGCCGCGTCCCATCGCGCACACTTCGGTGCCGCGCGTCTGCGGACCCATGCCGCGGAATACAACGCCCTTGCCTTGAGCAAGCGCATATTTCACGGCGGGATCATAGATGGTCGTCGGGCCGTCGCCGTTCGAGAAGGTGATGAAGTCAACGCCGGCGTCGATATTCGCCTTGACGTGATTCACGGCTTCTTCGGGTGCCTTCGGAATCCAATCGCCGTCGCCGGGTTGATAATTGTTGGCGCGGTTGAGCATCGGGCCGGGGCCGCCGATTGTGATGCCTGTTTGATAGAGGCGCGGCGATTTATAAAGTCCCGCGTTGACCGCGTCGCGCTCGGCAAGACCTTGGTTGTTGCGCGGGCCGGAGATCATGGCGGAGGTGACGCCCCAGTTCAGGAACGCTTCGCCGTATTGCCAATTGTAATTTGCTTTGGCGTCGATCAGGCCGGGAATGATCCACTTGCCTGTGGCGTCGATCGTCTGCGCACCGGCGGGAACGCGCAAGCGTTGTCCGACCTGCGTGATGCGATTGCCGGTGATGATGACGGTCGCATTCAGAACCGTCGGGCCGCCATTGCCGTCCCAAAGATTGCCGTTCACGATCGCAAGGACTTGGCCTTGCTGCGCGCCCACCGGGAGCGAAGCCCCGATGGACAAAAGCGCTGCGCCGGCCAACAGCGACGCAGCAAATTTCATTCTCTTCATTGGTCGTCCTCCAGAAGCGTCCCCTATGCCCTTCCGGCTGCCAACGCGTTCCTCTTCCGGGAACGTCGTGCAATGCAGGAGCTAGGCGGCGGCCACCATAGGGAGGCCGCAACAGAGCGCAAGGCGGCATAGATTCCCTAGCTACGAGCAGACTGCAAGAGCAGAAAGAAGGTGCCGCGCAAGCGTGACTGTTCCAGCCCCTTCACGAGGGTGTGAGACAAGAAAGCGTCATGAAAACGAGGTTCCCAGGACACATAAGGTGCCTCAAAAAGCATCACGGCGGGTGTGGAACACCCGCCGTGTGCAGAAGAACAGCAACGTAATCAGAACTTACGGCTTCACGTCCATGTTCCGCGAGTACTTGGTGGTGAAAGAGAAGGGCACCAGCAAGTGACCCTTATTGGAACGGTCGCCCCATTGGACATCGATGACCGGTTTCGGATTGCGGATCGTGATGTCGTAATTGCCGGCTTGCGCGAGCGTGTTGGCATCGACAGTGGCACGAATTTCCGTGCGGCTGACGACGCGTGTCGGCACCGGCATGTCGTCGACATAGACCACTGACCGCTTCACGAAGTTGAAGCCCTTCAGCGTCAGCTCCGTGGTGGGGCTGCCCTGAATGAGGGTGTGCGGATAGACCGATTCCAAACCCGGTGTAGGCGAGGTGTTGAGATCGGGGATCGATCCCGGAATGCCCGGCTCGCCGCGTGCCGCCGCGATGTTGGGACGCCACGTGGCGCGCTTCAACGCATCAGCCCAATTGTCGCCTTCGACAACGCTGCCGAAATCAGCATTCTGCGGATCGTTAGCGAACAGCCAACCGCGGAACCACGGATGATATTCGCGGTCCTGCACCTTGCCGTCTTTGATCACCATGCTGATGTTCCGCAAATTGCGGATGTCGAGCAGCGGATCGGCATTGGCGATGATGAGGTCGGCGTATTTTCCGGGTTCGACGGAACCGACATCTTTAATGTGGAAGTGATCGGCTACCCATTTGGTCGCCGACTGCAACACTTTCATCGGCGTCATTTTCACATCGACCTGAAACAGCTCCATTTCCTGATGGAGGCCGAGACCAGGCGGCGTTTGCGTAATGTCCGACGCGGCGACGATATGCCCGCCGGCTTCGACAACATCGTGCAAGAATTTCACGTGGTTGTCGTAACCGCATTTGCGATTGGCGAGCTTGTCCGCCGGCAAATAGGTCGAAGGATCTTTCTGATTTTCGATCACATCGGCGATGGCATAGGCTGGGTAGTAAGCGAGCAGGTTCTCGTCGGTGAACGCATCCTTCGTTTCCTGCTGGATCTTTTTCCAGGTGGAGCCGAAGCCGCGGTCAGCGGCCATGAGGTCGGGTTCAAGCGCCGTGTTGTGCGCGACGAGGAACGCGACCATGTCCTTCGACTTCGCCGCATCCATATCGCAATAGGGGTCGGGCGGCAGGCCGATATAGGTGGCCCATTTCGTCGGGTCCTTCGCAAGGACGTTGCCGATTTCACCGGTGTGAATCATCACGTCGGCGCCCGCTTCAACGCAGTTCTTCGCGAGTGTGCCCGGACCCACGCAACGCATGACAACGCCGAGACCTGCTTTGTGGGCTTCGTCTGCAGCGGCTGCGAAAACTTCCGGCGGAGCTTCGCCGTCATTGGTGCCGATGAAGTCCGCGCCGGATTCGATGTTGTAACGGACCTGTGCCCTCGCCTCTTCCGGCGTGTGAACGATGCGGCCGCCATTGCCGGGGCGATAATTGTCCGGCTTCTTGCCGTCCATGCCGCCGCCCTGAAGATTGATGACGCCCTGATAGAGACGCGGGCCAGGCCACATGCCGTGATTGATCGCGTCACGATCGGCAACGCCGGTGTCGTTACGCGTGCCGGTGATCATCGCCGACGTCACGCCCCAACGCAGGAACGCTTCCGCATATTGCCAATTCCAGTTTGCTTTCGCGTCCACCAGGCCAGGCGTGATCCATTTGCCGGCGGCATTGATGACCTGCGCACCGGCAGGCACTTGCACGCGACCAGCCGCGCCGACCGCAACAATGCGATTGCCCTGAATGACGACGACCGAATTGGCCACCGGGGCGCCGCCATTGCCGTCGATCAGAGTGCCGCCTTGAATCACCAGCGCCTGCTGGCCTTGAGCATTCACACCGTCCGATGCGCTCCACAGCAGAGCTGCCGCGCACGCCATAAGCGCGCCGCGAAAAATCTTCCTTTGCATTGATCGTCCTCCCGAAAACGGGTCTCGGTTCACAAATTCGTGAGCCCGTCTTGGGCGGATATTGGCACAGCCGCCAGGAGCCCGGAAGGCCGTGGAAGTGTGAAAAAGCCGAAATCATTGCCCTTTCGATAGGCACCGGTGGCGGGTCGGCGGCGGGCAAAGAAAAGGGCGCAGCCGGGTTCTCCAGCCGCGCCCCCTGCAGATCAAGCCAAGGTCAGAACTTGTTGTGGGACCATTTGGCGGTGAAGGAGAACGGAATGAGGATATGCGCCGGATTGGACGTTCCACCCCATTCCGAGGTCGCCAGCGGCGCCGGATTGCGGACGGTCAGGTGGATTTTGCCCCCCTGGGCCAGCAGATTGGCATCGACCGTCGCCTGGATCTCGTTCCGATTCACCACTTTCGTCGGCACCGGCGTCTCGTTCACATAGACGACCGAGCGTTTGACGAAATTGATGCCTTTCAGGGTGACTACGGTATCGACCGTGCCTTGAATGATAGTCCGCGGCATCACCGACTCAATGCCCGGCGAGGGTGAGTTGAACGGATCGGCCACCGGCGGGGGTGCCGCCGCCGGTCCATTGCCGGCAAAGCCCGGCCGGTTGGTCGCGGCTTTCAAACCCGCTTCCCATGCAAGACCGGTAACCGCGCCGCCGAATTCCTGATTCTGCGGATCGTTGGCGAAGATGTGGCCTTTGAACCACGGATGATATTGGCGGTCCCAAACCTTGCCGTCTTTCATCACCATGTTGATCTTGCGCATGTTAAGAATGTCGACGGTGGGATCGGCATCGACGAGCAAGATGTCGGCGAACTTGCCGACCTCAATCGAGCCGACATCCTTGATCTTGAAGTGATGCGCCACCCAGCTTGTCGCTGCTTGCAGCGCCTTCATCGGCGGCACTTTCGCGTCTTCTTGAAAGACCGCCATTTCCTGATGCAGACCAAGCCCCGGCGGCGTTTGAGTGATGTCGCTCGCCGCGACCGCATGACCACCGGCAGCGATGAGATCGCCGATGAATTTCGCGTGGTTCTTGAAGCCGCACATGCGCGTCTCGTATTGAGCCGGCGTCAGATAATTTTGCGCGTCTTCAACATTCTGCCAGAGATCGCGTATCATGAACTCCGGATAATAGGAACGCAGCGTCGGATCGTTGAACGCGTCGCGCGCTTCCTGCTGCACGCGTTTCCAACTCGACGGGAAGCCGCGATCGGCCGCCATGAAATCCGGTTCCGGCGCCGTGTCGTGCTGAAGCAGGAATTGGATCATCTCCTTTTCCTTGGCCTCATCCATGTCGCAATAGGGATCGGGCGGAAGGCCAATGTAATTGGCCCATTTCGCCGGATCCTTGGCGATCTGGTTGCCGATTTCGCCGGTGTGAATCATCACGTCGGCGCCGGCCAGCACACATTCCTTGCCGCGCGTTTGCGGTCCGACACAACGCATGACGACGCCGAGGCCCGCTTTATGCGCTTCATCGGCAATAGCTGCGAAGATGGCCGGATCGCCGTCGCCATCCGGCGTGCCGATGAAATCGGCGCCGGCGTCGATATTGTCGCGAACTTTCTGACGCGCATCTTCGACATTGCGCACCATGCGATTGCCGGTGCCGGGCTGCGCGTTGTCCACCTTCATGCCGTCGCGGCCAGGTCCCGAAAGATTGACAATGCCTTGATAGAGGCGCGGGCCCGGAAAGATTCCGTGGTTCACGGCATCGCGCTCGGCAACGCCTTGATCGTTGCGCGCGCCGGTGATCATGGCGCTGGTCACGCCCCAATAGAGATAGGCCTCGCCGTAGGGCCAATTCCAATTCGCCTTGGCATCGACCAGACCCGGCGTTACCCATTTCCCGGCGGCGTTGATGACTTGCGCGCCGGCGGGCACCTGCACCTGACCGGCACGTCCCACAGCCGTGATGCGATTGCCCTGAATGACGACGACCGAATTGGCGACTGGTGCGCCGCCGAGTCCATCGACCAGCGTACCGCCCTGAATCACAACGGCTTGTTGTCCTTGTGCACCGACTGGAAGCGATGCTCCCCACACCAGTGCCGCCGCGCACGCCAACAGCGTGCCCCGCAATGCTGCCCTGCCCATGATTGTTCTCCCCGTAGGCAGGTCTTTTTCGCAATCACGAAATTGCGTGCCCGCCGGCAGTAATCTTGGCACAGGCGCTCATTGCGCTAAAGGGACGTGAGCTTCGAATGCTAAGAAAAACGCGGCCGGGAGGACCCGGCCGCGTGATATTTCTCGTTACATCTCGATGCGACTTTTGCCGCTTATGTAGGCTACCAGCGCGGTTGCGGCAGCAACTTCGTGTATTCGAACGGAACCAGAAGATAGGCCTTGTTCGAGGCCGCGCCCCACTCCGGATTTGCTAGAGGTTCCGGGTTTTTCATGACGATCTCGAACCTGCCCGCCCGCGCCAGAAGATTTTGCGAGATTGTAAGCCGCGCTTCCGTACGTGACACGATCTGTGTCGGTACCGCGAAATTATCGTAGAAGCCGCGCGTTTCGGTGGTGAAGTTGAAGCCCGTCACCGTAATGACCGTGTCGCCCGTGCCACGCAGAACCGTGTGCGGCATGAACTTCTCAATACCCGGCGTCGGCGAATTAAACGGCGTCGTAACCGGAGGCGGCGGAGCGGCCGCACCCTGCACATTCACATTGCCGCCGCCGGCGGGGCGGAATGTCGCCTGCTTCAAAGCCGCCGCCCATTGCGGAGCCGCCACCACCGTATCGTCGTCGGTGTCGGTCAGTTCGAACATATGAGCTGCAAACCACGAATGATATCCGCGGTCCACGACCTTGCCGTCCTTCAGAACCGTGTCGACCTGGCGGAGATTGTGGATGTTGGCCAGAGGATCTGCACTGACGATTAAAATATCCGCGAACTTGCCGGGCGCAACGCGGCCGACATCCGGAATCTTGAAGCCGTCCGCAACCCAACTCGTGCCAGCCATGATGGCTTGCATCGGGGTCATGCCGACATCTTCCACCATCGCCGTCATTTCCTGGTGCACGCCAAGTCCCGGCGGCGTTTGCGTAATGTCCGATGCCGCAACGAACTTGCCGCCCGCATCGAGATAGCGCTTCAGGAAGACCATCTGGTTCTTGAAGCCCGCAGCGCGAACTTGAATTTGCGCCGGCGTCAGATATTCCTCAGGGGATTGAACATTTTCCCAGAGATCGCGGATTGCGTACTCGGGATAATATTTCATCATCTCCTTATCCTGGAAAACGTCCCGCGCTTCCTGCTGCACGCGCTTCCAATTCTTGTGGAAGCCGCGCGCCGTCGCCATCAGATCGGGTTCCAGATAGGCATCGCAGCCGCGAAGCTTCTGGATCATCGGAGCGATCTTGGCTTCATCCATATCGGAATAGGCATCCGGCGGCAGCGCGATATAGGTCGCCCATTTCGCCGGGTCTTTCGCGATCTGCGTGCCGACATTGCCGGTGTGCACGAACACGATGCCCTTACCCATTTCGCAAACTTCGCTGATGCGCGTTTGCGGACCCATGGAACGGAAGTCGATGCCCTTGCCGAGGCGCTGGGCTTCTTCGACTGCCGGACGAAACACGTCGGGCGGACCGTCGCCATTCTGGAAGGTGATGATATCGGCGCCAGCGTCCACCATGGCGCGGACATGCGCGACACCCTCTTCACCCGTCTTGATGACCCGCGTTCCGTCACCAGGCCGGTAATTGTCGGCGCGGTCGCGCATCGGGCCCGGACCGTTGATGGTCACCAGCGCATGGAACTGACGCGGTCCCGCGAAGACGCCATGATTGATGGCATCTCGCACCGCGGAGCCGGTATTGTTGCGGCCGCCGCTGACGATGGCGCTTGTAACGCCGTAGTGCAGGAAAGCTTCACCATACATCCAGTTCCAGTTCGCCTTGGCGTCGAACAATCCCGGCAAAACCCATTTGCCAGCTGCGTTGATGACTTGCGCACCGGCGGGGACCTGCACCGCGCCCGCTCTGCCGACAGCGGTAATGCGATTGCCCTGAATGACAATGACGGAATTCGCGACGGGCGCGCCGCCATTGCCGTCAATCAGCGTGCCGCCTTGAATGACCACGGCTTGCGCCTGGCCTTGCTGTGCGCCGACCGGCAATGCCGCGCCGACGGCAATGAGTGCCGCGCACGAGACAAGCGACGTCCGCAAGAGCTTCGTCTTCATTTAATCCTCCCAGATTTTTTGGTTCCGCTTCCCAAGCGTCCAAGCCGCTCTTTTCGCACAGCTTGCGCGGGACCGAAAGCGCCGCGCCATCAGACGCGCGGCAATCTTCCGGCAACTATGTCAATCACGCGACAATTGGCGAACCGTCTTCGCACTAGCAGCATGAAACAGATGCGCCGCCTAAGGACTGTCTGGGGCCTGATCGATTCGAAAGCGCAAGGATGTGGAAAAGCGTAATGCTGCCGCTGCATTGGGCTCGCCACGGGCTGGCAAGACAATCGATTCGACTTTGTAGAGCCAACCTTTGTTGAGAAAACAATTGGTTTGCTTGCGCCCGCCCGCCTCAGCGAGATCGACACTGGTGAGCTGGCCATAGACCCGAAAGGCCGTTCCGTCTTCGACGCGCTGCGGCATGCGGGCAAGGACTTTGCCTTCCGCTTCCGCCATGGCGATGCATTCAGCGTAGAGGCCGGCGCTGCGCGCGACCAGATCGACGGCGCGCATATCCGCGACCGTGAAGCGATAGACCATATTGTCTTCTGTCGTCTCGAAGATCGTCGCCGGAACGGCGCGCCCCAAAAGCGGAGTGCGGTACTCCGCCTCGCGCCGTGTCGGTTCGAGCGGAAACTCCTTAGCAACGCCAAATTCGCGAAACACATAATACTGGAACGCCGCCGAAGCAGGCGCCGCGGCGAAAGCCGCGAGTAGCAACGCAACAAGGAATCCTGCCGGACGCATCACGCTAAGGCTTCCTGAGTTCGAAACGCTGCGAGGTTACGAATCGCGCAATAGCTTCGCCGTCCTCCTCTTCCGGATGCACCATCGTCGCTTCCATTTTGTAGAGTCGGCCATCTTTGTGCAGGCATGCCGTCTGCCGCACGCCAAGATTGTAATTCAGATCGACGCTGACGACCCGGCCATGAACGCCGAATTGCGTGTCGTCCTTGACATCCAACGGAAGGTTGGCCAGCGGGAGACCGGCGGATTCCGCTAAAAAGATGCATTCCGCCAAAATATTCGCCGCGCGCAGTACATGTTCGGGCGCGCGCAAATCCACCACCGTCATTTGAAATATCAGATCGCCGAAATCGACGAAGTAAACAACCGATGGCACAGCGTTTTCGCCCACTACTTCAGTCTGATATTTTCCCGTCTGGCGTTGCGGCGAAGCAGGAAATTCCTTCGCGATCCCGAGTTCGGGATAGGCATATTCCTGCCATTCCAGAGGCTCATGTTCTTGCGCGGCTAAGGGCGGCGCAAACAACGCGAACACAGCGGCGGCGGTAAAAGCGATACGGCGCATGACATTCCCTCTGCCGGCACTTTACGGCATCCGAGGCCGCCTTCGTACTAACTTCTACGAAAAGAAAATACGCCCAAAAAGAAACCCACGGCGAGCGCTCGCCGTGGGCTCTTTACTTACGCAGGCGCAAATCTCAGTAGCGATAATTCACAATGAGATGCGCTTTATTGGATACGCCATTGCCCCATTTCGGCGCCGTAAGCGGCGCCGGATTGGCAATGACGATGTCGAAGCGACCGGCGCGGCGCAGAAGGTTTTCGTCGAGCGTAACCTCGATCTCGTTGGCATTGATGCGCCGCCATGGCACCGACAAACCGTCAAACAACACGCGCGAACGCGCGACGTGATTGAAGGCCTGTAGGCGCAGCGTGGTTGTCGGATCGCCTTGCGTGATCATAACCGGTGTCATGGTCATGATGCCCGGTTGCGGTGATTCACCCGGGTCCGGAGCGTTCGCGCCGCCCGGATTATTGGGCGCCGGATATTCCGCACGCAGCTGTTTCACCCACGGCAGGTCTTCGACCGCGCGGATATTGTCGACAACACCGCCGAACGGCGTTTCGTACCACGCGTGATAACCGCGATCGATGACCTTCCCGTCGAAGACGACAGTGTCGATCTGCCGCAGATTCGCGATGTCCTGCAGCGGATTCGCGTTGACCACGATGATGTCGGCGACTTTCCCCGGCGCGATGGTGCCGTAGCGATCACCGACCTTCATGGCATCCGCCACCCATTTGGTGGCCGCCATGATGATCTGCATCGGCTGAATGCCGCCTTCCTGCCAGATCTCCATCTCTTCATGGACGACATAGCCGGCAACCTTGGTGCCGTTTGTGTCGCCGCCAATCAGCGGCTTGCCACCCGCATCGATCAGCATTTTGTGGAATTTGATCATGTTCATATAGGAACGCTGACGACGTTCGCGCACCGCGCCTTGGTCATAGCGCGTGCGAGACAGGGTCATCTCTTCGTAAAACTCCTTCGGGTAGTAAGCCCTCAGGCCCGGATCGGTCATCGCTTTCTGGACTTCGCCATACATGCGCGCCCAGTCCTTCGGATAGGTCGGGAAGATATGGATGATGTTCGGAACCGGATGAACGTCTTCGCGGATGAGAATGTCAATCAAAGCGCGCGCCTTAGCGTCGTCCATATCGGCATAACGATCAGCGTCGCCGCCCATGATCATCAAACCATCGCGCTGCACGGCGGCGCCGATGCCCGACGAATGCGGGATGATGTCGATGCCGGCCGCCGCGCCAACCGCTGGCGGCATGCGGCCACCGGTGCGTTGCGAGCACGGTTTATTGCGAGCATGCGCGACGTCGCAGCCTGCTTTCACCATGTCCGGCGTGAAATTATTGCCGTCATGGAACATGACGATGTCGGTGCCTGCATCGAGCAGGCGCGTCGCGACAGTGCGGGTTTCCTCGACAGTCTTCGGAATCAGACGCGTCTGGAGCGGTGTTTCCCAACCCGTCAATTCGGACGGATCCGCGCCACCCAGATGGGCAACGCCGATCCAGGTGCGTGAGCCGAGAATCTTGCCGCGGTTCACCGCATCGCGATGCACGATGGACAATTCATCGCCGTTGCCGATATCGCAGCCCGACGTGACGCCCTGATTCAATTGCGGTTCAGAATAGAACCACGAGAAGTTTTGCTGGCAGTCCCACAGACCGGGAAGAACGAATTTCCCCTGCGCGTTGACGATCTGCGCGCCCGCGGGAATTTGCACCTGCGCTGCCGGGCCGGCGGCGGTAATCTGATTGCCCTGAATAACAATGACGGAATTGGCGACAGGCGCGCCGCCATTACCGTCGATCAGCGTGCCTCCCTGAATAACAAGCGCTTGCCCTTGCGCGGCAGCGCCGTTCACCTGCGTCGGCAGGCTCGACGTCAGCAGCGCAATGCCGCCTATCGCCGTGCATGCAAGCAAAATTCTTTTCATTAGAAATCCTCCCTAGGACGTCCGGTGGCAGCGTTCGATGTGTGGGAACACCCCCCAGCGGTGTCTGGCGCCTATATGACATAGGACGAGTGCGCGCTCTAGCGCCGATCCTGAGAGTGCAATGCAAAAAAATGACGGCAAGGAAGAACCCTCGCCGTCATCCGGTACACTTCGCTACAATTTGAAATCAGCGCTCGCCGATTACCATTTCGGCTGCGGCAGGATTTTCGTGAATTCATACGGCACGAGAAGATGCGCGATATTCGACGTATCGCCCCAAACCGGTGATACCAAGGGCTTCGGATTGCGCACGACGATGTCGCGACGCCCAGCTTCCGCCAGCAAATTCGCCGGAACACTGACTTCAACTTCGGTGCGGCTCACGACTTTCGCGGGCACTTCATTGCCATCCACGAAAGCTTTGCTGCCCGTGACGAAGTTGTAACCTGTCAGCTTCACCACCGTGACCGGACTCCCGCGAAGGACCGTGTGCGGTGCAAAAGCCTCGATGCCCGGTGTCGGCGATTTCTCGGAATCAATACCGCCGGCACCGGCGAAGCCGCCGTTACGGGAATTGGCGTTCCAATTGACCTCTTTATTCTTAGCTGCCCAGTCGTCGCCGCCGAGCGAAAGTCCGAAATCATCGTCGAGACGCGCCGCGAAGATGTTGCCTTTGTAGTTCTGGTCATAACGGCGATCGACGACCTTACCGTCCTTGATGACGGTGTCGATGTTGCGCAGGTTCTTGATGTCCGCCAACGGGTTGGCGTTGACGATCAAAATGTCGGCAAACTTGCCGGCCTGAACGCGGCCGACATCCGGAAGCTTGAAACCGTCAGCTACCCATGACGTCGCCGACTGGAGGCCTTGCATCGGCGTCAGCCCCACGTCCTCGACAATAGCGGTCGCTTCCTGGTGTGTGCCAAGACCCGGATGGGTTTGCGGCGCGTCGGAAGCGGCGACAAGCTTGCCGCCCGCTGCAACGAAGCGTTTCAGGAACGACATGTGATTGTTGAAGCCGGTTTGCCGGACCTGCAATTGCTCGGCGTTCAAATAGGTGTTCGGTGACTTGACGTTCTCAAGGACACCGCGCGCGGAATGCTGCGGATAATAGGCCGGCAGCGTGGTCATAAACTCGCGGTCTTCCTGTTGCACGCGCGCCCAGTTTTTGTGGAAGCCACGATCCGCCGCCATCAGGTCCGGCTCAAGATAGGCATCGCACGCAACCAGCTTCTGAATCATGGGACCGACTTTGGCTTCGTCCATGTCGGAATAGGCATCTGGCGGAAGACCGATATAGGTCGCCCATTTCATCGGGTCTTTGGCGATCTGCGCGCCAACATTGCCGGTATGAACGTAAACGATGCCCTTGCCCATGTCGCAGACTTCGCTAGCGCGCACTTGCGGACCCATGGCGCGGAAATCGATTCCCTTGCCGAGACGCTGCGCTTCAACGACGCCTGCGCGGTGAGCTTCGAGCGATCCATCGCCGTTTTGGAACGTGATGATATCGGCACCGGCTTCAACCATCGTGCGCACATGCGCGACCGCATCTTCCGGCGTCTTGATGATACGGTTGCCGTCGCCCGGACGATAATTGTCGGGACGGTTGTTCATCGGTCCGGCGCCGGCGAGCGTTACGCCCGTCTGAAAGAGGCGTGGGCCGCGATAGATGCCGCGATTGATCGCGTCGCGTTCGGCAAAGCCTTGATTGCTGCGGCCGCCACTGACGATGACGCTGGTGACGCCCCAGATCAGATTCGGTTCGCCGTAATTCCAATTCCAATTGCCTTTGGCGTCGATCAATCCCGGAACAATGAATTTTCCGGCCGCGTTGATGATGGTCGCGCCTGCGGGTACGCGTGCATTGCGGCCCGCCGCGAGAATACGATTGCCCTGAATAACGATGGTGGCATTCGGAATTGGTGCGCCGCCATTGCCGTCAATAAGTGTGCCGCCCTGGATGACCAGAGCAGCTTCCTGCTGCGCCACCGACATCGGTGCGCCGGAAAACGCGAGCGCTACGCCGCCGATCAACGCGGCGCGCAAAATCGTTCTTGCCATGTGACTCTCCCAAGAATTTGTTGTCGCTGTATGTGATAGCACTGCCCCCCGATGGCGCCAACGCTGGGGCAATTCTGACACATTGCCTTTGATGGCTCCAGCCGCGCCAACCGGATCACGCACAGTCAGTACCCGCGTTCACGCGCCCGTGAAAGAATTGCGCCTACCTGCCGGAGAAGAAAAAGGGGACGGGCGCATGGCGCCCGCCCCCGCTTTCACTCGGATTCTCTGCTCAGTATTTCACCATGTCCTTATTCTGGGACCATTTGGTCGTGAACGAGAACGGCACCAGCAAATGCGCGGTGTTCGATTTCGGACCCCATTCCGGCGCATCCAGCGGAAGCGGGTTCTTGACCACGATGGACTTATTCCCCGCCGCCATCAGCAATGCCTGATCGACGGTGGCGCGTAACTCCGTGCGGCTGATCACCTGCGTGGGCACGGCTTTGTCGTCGACATAGACGACCGAGCGTTTGACGAAGTTGAAGCCCCTAATGACCAGCGTCTGTGCCGCGCTGCCCTGAATCACCGTGTGCGGCATGATCGTTTCCACACCCGGCGTCGGCGACGCCCACGGATCTTCAACCACTTGCGGCGCCTGCGCGCCGGTGATGTTGGCGTTGCCGCCGCCACCGGGGCGGAACGTCGCCTGCTTCAGCGCCGCTGCCCATTGACCGCCTTCGACAACAGGGCCGAATTCGGTTTCCTGCGGGCTGTTGTAGAACAGCCAGCCTTTGTAATCGGCGTGGTAATTGCGATCAACGACCTTGCCGTCTTTCAACACCATGTTGATCTGGCGAAGATTGTTGATGTCGGTAAGCGGATTGGCATCGACGATGAGAATGTCAGCGAATTTGCCTGCTTCGATGGTACCGATATCTTTAATCTTGAAGTGATCGGCGACCCATTTGGTGCCTGATTGCAGCACCTTCATCGGCGGCATGCCGACTTCTTCTTGATACGCCGCCATTTCCTGATGCACGCCGAGACCCGGCGGCGACTGATAGATGTCGCTAGCAGCGACGAGATGGCCGCCGGCCTGCGTGTAATCGTGCAGGAATTTCACTTTGTTTTTGTAGCCGCAAGCACGCAGTTCAAGTTGCGCCGGCGTCAGGTAAGTTGAGGGATCGCGCACGTTGTCGAGCGTATGCTGCATTTGATAAAGCGGGTAATAGGCCCGCAACACCGGATCCTTGAAGAACTCTTCGTCTTCCTGCTGCACGCGCTTCCATTGCGAATGGAAACCTCTGTCCGTCGCCATCATGTCGGGCTCGAGTGCCGTACCCGGATGCTGCAGCAGGAATTGGATCATCTCCTTTTCCTTGGCCTCATCCATGTCGCAGAACGGATCGGGCGGCAACGCGATATAATTCGCCCACTTGGCCGGATCTTTCGCGATCTGATTCCCGATCTCGCCCGTGTGCACCATGATGTCGGCGCCCGCGAGCACGCACTCCTTGCCGCGCGTCTGCGGCCCGACACAGCGCATGACGACGGCAACGCCGGCCTTGTGTGCTTCGTCAGAAATGGCCGCGAAGATCGCGGGATCGCCATCACCGTCATTGGTGCCGATAAAATCGGCGCCGGATTCGATGTTGTAGCGAACTTGCGCGCGCGCATTCTCGGCATCGCGCACCAAGCGGTTGCCGTCGCCGGCCACATAGGTGTCAGGCTTTTTTCCATCGGCGCCGGGGCCGCGAAGATTGAGGAAGCCTTGATAGAGACGCGGCGCCGCGTAGATGCCGTGATTGACCGCGTCGCGATCGGCGATACCAGTATCGTTGCGCGTGCCGGTGACCATCGCGCTGGTTACGCCCCAACGCAGATAGGCCTCGCCATAGGGCCAATTCCAATTCGACTTGGCGTCGACTAGGCCCGGAACGATCCATTTGCCGGTCGCGTCGATGATTTGGGCGCCGGCCGGAACGCGCACCGCATTGGCGCGTCCCGCTGCCGCGATTCGATTGCCTTGAATGACGATGACGGAATTGGCGATAGGCGCGCCGCCATTGCCGTCGATCAAGGTGCCGCCGCGAATCACCACAGCGGCCTCGCCTTGTGCGTCAGCCGACACTGCAAATCCCAAAACCGTGAGCGCTGCGCACGCCATAAGCGCGCGACCGCGAACTGCGTTCTTCATAACAATCCTCCCAATATATTGGCGGATCGCCTGAATCCGCTGGAATGCGGCGCCCGCGGAAGGGATCATTGCATATCGGCGGACAGAATTCTCACCAAAATGTGAGATTCCTGCACATCCTTCGCGTCAGGGTTGAGCTGGGGTCTGAGTCTGCGGTTGCGCCGGCTGCGCCGATGCCAGATCGGACAGGCGGTCTATGCGTCGCAGCGAAGGAAACATCCACATCCATAGGGCGACGACAAAGATTGTCCCCACACCGCCAAACACGACAGCCGGAACGGTGCCGATCCACGCGGCCATGACGCCAGCCCGGAACTGGCCTAGCTCGTTGGACGTGCTGACAAAAAGCGATGTTACGGAGCCGACGCGGCCGCGCAAATGATCGGGCGTAGCCAATTGCACCGTCGCCGAGCGCACATAGACGCTGATCAGGTCGGCGCAGCCCGAGAGGGCAAGCGCCGCCATTGAGAGATAGAAATTTCGGCTGAGCGCGAACACAATGGTGGCTAGGCCAAAGACCGCGACCGCGAAAAACATGGAATAGCCGGCGTAACGCTTGAGCGGCCAGCGCATCAAAATGAGGGCGACGGTGGCAGCGCCCACCCCGGGCGCAGCGCGAAGCAACCCCAGGCCCATCGGTCCCATATGCAGGATATCGCGCTGATAAACGGGAAGCAGTGCGACCGCACCACCCAGAAGCACCGCGAAGAGATCCAGGGAAATGGCGCCCACGATAAGGGGATGCCCCCAGGTGTAACGCAGGCCATCACCGATTCGCTGCGCGGCGGTGCCCACCGGGCCGCCCATACTGGCCGGATGGCGCATATGCACGTTCGACATGGCCACAATGGTCACGAGAAAAAAGCTAAGGCACGCGACATAGGTCGCCCCCGGACCGAACAGCGCCAGCACGACCCCGCCAATCGCCGGCCCCGAAATATTGGCGATGGTGTAAACGGCGGAATTGGCGGCAATCGCCCGCGGCAGATTTTCCTTTGGCACAAGGAAGGGGAGGATGGATTGCTGCGCCGGCTGCGATATGCCGCGCGCGCAGCCGAAAATTGTGACGAGCAGATAATAGAGCCAAACATCGCGCACGCCGTTGTAGGTCAGCGCGATCAAACCGGCCGCCGCTATTGCCTGCAGAACATAGGTCGAAATCAGCAGCGTGCGGCGGTTGATGCGGTCAGCCAGATCGCCCGCCGGCAGCGCCAGCACGACCATGGGCAGAAACTCGAATAGACCGACATAGCCAAGGTGCAGTGGATCCCCGGTGATGTCATAGATTTGCCAAGCCACGGCAACGATCTGGAATTGCACCGCGATGGTCGAAATGCAGCGGTTGGCCAAATAGAGGCGAAGGTCGCGAGGGCCTGGGCGGGGGGATGCGTCTTCTGGGATGACGGTTGTTGTCACAACTTGTTCAAGTTCCCCATTTTGTGGTCCCCGGCCGGCTGAAATCGGACGCCCGTTCTAACGATTTTGTGTCTGCTTCATGAGGCGGCGCCTGAGTTCCATCAAAGCGGCAAAATGGTCGAATCTCTGGCACTTGCGTCATTTTGCGTATAGGGGAATTCCCCGTAATTCCTAGGATAGACAAAGTTTTGAGATATCATGCTGTTACGTCAGCTTGGCGTCATCCTTGCTAGGTAAACGTAGCCCCTAAGCTTGGTCGGTCCAAGTCGCCGGCAGCTCTAAGACGGATATGAGATGAATTACACTGATCCCCGGTCGAATCTGAAAGGTGCGAGACCTACGCATCTGGACACAGGCGACCGCAAGCGTCTGAACATTCTATCGCCGCGCTTCGCCCTTATAGGCGTGGGTGTGCTGCTTGTTGCGGGTTACCTCGTGTTCGGACAGGGCGGCGAAGGCGCGGGCCAAGGAGCCGGCGGTCAAAGGGGCGCCGGTCCAGGCGGCGGCAGAGGCGGCAACCAGATCGCGCCTCCGGTGGAAGTCGGCAAAGTCGAAGTGCACGACATTCCGATCATGGCGAACACCATCGGCACCGTGCTTCCCAATGCGACGGTGGCGGTGAAATCCCAGATCGAAGGACCGCTTCTCTCCGCATCGTTCCGCGAAGGCCAATTGGTCAAACGCGGAGACGTCCTTTTCCAAATCGATCCTCGCCCGATGGAGGCTGCGCTTCGTCAGGCCGAAGCGCAGCTCGCGCGCGACCAAGCACAATTGGTGTCCGCCCAGAGCGACGCCGAACGTGCCGAAATGCTGGCAGAGCGTGGCATTGTTTCCACGCAGCAGCGCGATCAGATCATCGCAACCGCGAAAGCTTTAACGGCCACGCAATCGGCCAACCAGGCGGCGCTTGAGCGCGCGCAACTCAATCTCTCCTATACGACGATCCGCGCGCCGATCGACGGCAAGACCGGGCCTATGCTGGTGCATCCGGGGAATCTCGTGCGCGCCAACGATGCCGCGGGAATGGTTGTCATCAATCAAATTCAGCCGGTGAAAATTTCCTTCTCATTGCCGCAGGTTCACCTCCCCTCCCTTCAGGACCGTATGCGCGAAGGCGATTTGACAGTGAGTCTGACGCTTCACTCCGAAAGTGGAGAGGTGGTTCCGGCTGATAAAAACAATTTGAACGTGAAAGTCGATTTTATCGGTAACACCGTCGACGAACAGACCGGCACGATTGAACTGCGTTCAACCTTCGGCAACACCGATATGCGCTTGGTGCCCGGTCAATTGGTCGATGTCGGCGTTCACCTCGACACACTTCGCAATGCTACGGTCGTTCCGCGAACTGCCGTAAACATCGGACAGGACGGCGGCACCTATGTCTGGGTTGTCGGTCAAGACGATGTCGCGCAAATGCACGCCGTAAAGATGACCTATCAGGACGAGCAGATCGCGGCGATTGGCGACGCGTTGCAGAAAGATGAGCGCGTCATCATCAACGGGCAATTGCGCGTTACGCCCGGCGTGAGAGTGGCCATTCTCGATCCCAATGCCGGACGTGCGCCTGCTGCCGGTGCAACGCCTGGAGCTGGTGCGGCACGCCAAGCTGGCACAGCCCGAGGGCCTGAAGCTGGTGAAGCTGGGCCTGGTGGAGCAGCGGCCGGCGGCGGCAACCGTAGGCCGCAGTGAACATTTCAGAGACCTTTATCCGCCGCCCCGTCATGACCACGCTGGTTATGGCCGCGTTCCTTCTTGCCGGCGCATTCGGCTACACGCTGCTGCCAGTCAACGAATTGCCGGCCATCGATTTCCCGACCGTGAATGTGCAAGCGCGTTTGCCGGGCGCCAATGCGCAGACCATGGCAACCAGCGTCGCGACGCCGCTCGAAAAGCGTTTCTCGACGGTGCCGGGCATCGAATCGATGAATTCGTCGAGCCAGCAGGGATCGACGAACATTACCCTTACTGCGCTTCTCGACGTCAATATCGACACATTCGCGCAGGATGTTCAGGCAGCGGTTGCCGCCACTGGCGGCTTGCCGCGCGACATGCCGTCGCCGCCACTGGTGCGCAAAGCAAATCCCGCCGACCAGCCGATCATGATGCTGCGGGTGAATTCGGACACACTGCCCCTCTCCTCCGTGAACGAATATTCCGAAAATGTGATCTTGCGTCAGCTTTCGACCATCGAAGGCGTGGCTGCCATCGATATTGGCGGCGAGCAACGCGCGGCGGTGCGCATTCAACTCGATCCGAATGCCATGGCGGCCCGTGCGATTGGTATCGACCTCGTCACAGCCGCCATCCGGGCCGCCAACGTCAATCAGGCGACCGGCTCATTGGACGGGCAGACGCGTTCGGCAATCATCTATACGCAAGGCCAGCTTCAGAACGCCGATCAGTTCAGCCGCCAGATCGTGACCTATCGCGACGGAAAGCCCGTTCGGCTCGGCGATATCGCAACCGTTCTCGACAGCGTCGAGAACGTCCGTTCCTATTCGACATTTAACGGCCAGCCGAGCATCAATCTCGCCATTCGTCGCCAACCGGGCGCGAACACGGTGGCCGTTGTTGACCGTATTCGCGCGGTCCTGCCGACTATCCAGCAGCAGCTCCCGCCTTCTATCAATCTCACCATCTATTTTGACCGCAGCGAAACCATTCGTGAATCGTTGTTCGACGTTCAGATGACCTTGCTGTTCTCCGCGGCTCTCGTCGTCGGCGTGATTTTCCTGTTCTTGCGCAAGGCCTCGGCCACTTTTATTCCGTCGGTGGCGCTGCCGATTGCCATTGTCGGCACCTTTGCGGGCATGGCCGCGTTCGGGTTCAGCCTGAACAATCTGTCGCTCATGGCACTGACCTTGGCGGTCATCTTCATCGTCGACGACGCCATCGTCATGCTCGAAAACATTATGCGTCATATCGAGGCAGGCGAGCGCCCGATGGAAGCGGCGCTGAAAGGCGCGCGCGAAGTCGCGGGCACCATCCTGACCATGACCGTGTCGCTGGCCGCGGTGTTCGTGCCGGTGTTGTTCATGGAAGGCATTTTGGGACGGCTTCTCAACGAATTCGCCGTCACCATCGTCATCGCCATCCTGGTGTCGGGCATCGTGTCGGTGACTCTGACTCCGATGCTTTGCAGCCGTATCATCAAGCCGAAGCATGACGAGCGGGAAACCGCGTTCCATCGCAAGAGTGAAGCTGCGTTCATGTGGCTCCAGCGCGGCTACGAGATAAGCCTGCTGTGGAGCATGCGCCACCGCAAATTCATCGTACTCCTCTTCTTCGTGAGTATCGGCGCGACGGGCTATTTGTTCACCCTCATCCCGAAGGACTTTCTGCCTAGCGAAGACACGGGCGTGTTGAATGTCTCGGTGGAAGCTGCCAACGGCACATCGTTCGCCGACATGGTGCGCCGGCAGAAAGAACTTGAAGCCATTGTCTCCACCGAGCCGGGCATCGTGGGACTGGGATCGCAGGTCCCCGGATTTGGCGGCCGCGGTTACAATTCCGGCCGCTTTAACATCCGCCTAGCGCCGCGTGAAGAACGCGAATCGATCGACGACATCATGGCCAATTTGCGCCGCAAAATGCAGGCGGTGCCGGGCATCAACACATTCATGAACAATCCGCCATCGATCCGTATCGGCGGTATCAATTCCAGATCGCAATACCAGTACACATTGCAGGATGGCGATCTGCAGGAGCTCTATGCGAGTTCGATCCGTCTTAGAGATGCGCTGAAAAACGCGCCGGGCTTTGTCGATGTCGATAGCGACCTCGACCTCGCCACGCCGGCAGCGAACGTGGATATCGACCGCGACGCAGCCGCATCACTGGGCGTTTCGGTTCAAGAAATCATGACCGCCCTCGGCTCCGCCTTTGGCGGCCAACAGGTTTCGACCATCTACAGCGCCGCCGACCAGGAATCCGTCATCCTCGAATTGCTGCCGCAATATCAGCAAGACTCGTCTTCGCTGGAGCGCCTCTATCTGACCGGCACTGGCGGGCGGCTTGTTCCGCTTAGCGCGGTCACACGTATATCGTCCGGCTCGATTGCCCAGACCGAAAACCATCTCGGCCAGCTTCCGGCGGTCACGATCTCCTTCAGCCTGCAGCAGGGCATTCCGCTCAGCGACGCAATCATTCGCCTCAAAGAAGTTGAAGCGCAGATCGGCATGCCGGCCACCGTTATCACCAGCTTCCAGGGCACGGCGCAGGCCTTCCAGCGCTCCATGCAAGGCATGGGCTTCCTGCTCATCGGCGCCATCCTCGTCGTCTATATCGTGCTCGGAATTCTCTACGAGAGCTTCATTCACCCGCTGACGATCCTTTCGGGCCTGCCCGCTGCCGCGGCCGGCGCGCTTCTGTCGCTGTGGGCATTGGATCTGCCGCTGACGCTCTATGCCTATGTCGGCATGATCATGTTGGTGGGTATCGTGAAGAAGAACGCGATCATGATGATCGACTTCGCACTCTCCCGGCAGCGTCAGGAAAATGTCGAGCCGGAAGTCGCGATCGTGGAAGCAGCCCTCGTGCGTTTTCGCCCGATTATGATGACGACGATGGCGGCATTGGTCGGCGCGGTTCCGATCGCCTTGGCCATGGGCGCAGGCGGCGAAGGCCGTCAGCCTCTGGGCATTGCGGTGGTGGGTGGTTTGGTCGTCAGCCAGGCGCTGACGCTCTACATCACGCCGGTCATCTACGCCTATCTCGACCGCTTCGAGCACTGGATTGGCCGCTGGGGCCGTAAGGCAGCGCCAGTTCCTGCCGAATAAACGGTCCGGCGGAAGAAAGCGGCGTCAGATTCGCAAGAGGTGGTTGTCGAAATTCGCGCCGGCGTGCCAGCGCGCGACGATGCTCGGTCCGTTTTCGTCAGCTTGGACGCGCACCACTTCACCCAAACCAGACGTGGCGCAAAACACGCCCGGCTCCGCTGCAGCTGTCAGACCACAAACGTCTTCAATCGCGACATGACCTAAAGCCGTGCCGCGCGATAGCGACCACAGCGCCAGGCATCCGCCTTTCGGGCTGGTCGCGGCGATATAGTCGCCGCCGGCATCGATGGCGATAGAGCCGATATAGAATCGCATCACGCCGCCCTCCGGCGCCGGCAGCAATTCCAACCCACGGCCGACGCGCAACAGCGCCACTAAAGGACGCAAAGCGCTGCGGTCCTGATCCTGGATGCCGACAGCGATGGTCTTTCCATCGGGCGCAAGCGCCATGTGGCGGAGCGAAAGACTGGCGTATTCCATCGGCAGAACATGCCGATGCAGTACGCGCCCGCTTGCCGCATCCAACTCAACGACCGCGCTTTCGATGTGACCGGCATTTATCGGCGGCCCTTTAATCGTGGCCGATTTCGCGATGCCGCCAAGCGCGATGACGAGGCGCGCACCACCATCGGCGAAAATCATTTCATGCGGTTCGATTCCGTCCAGCTGCCACGACCCGCGAATGGCCCCGCTATGGGCATCGCGCAACACGGCGAGCCCTTCGGAGGTTTCTTCATGCAATTCGGCGGTGACGAGATGGGCGCCCAGAGCTGCATGCCCAGCGAACCGATGGGAGTCGAATGGTCGAACGAATTGGACCGCACCGCCGGAAACATCCTCCGCAATCGCTGCAAACATTCCCGGCCTGCGGCCAACCAGCATGATGCGCCCGCCTGGCAGAGCGAGACTTGCATGCGCGCGGCCCGGCAACGCGAAATCGGAAATGCCTTCTGCCTGCAAAACAGCGCCGCGATCAACACCGCCGATCCGTGCCGCGGTGACGAAGCGAGCGAGCGAAGACGGCGCTTCCTTTACCGGCGATCCCGCGAACAAGGCGCGCGGCGCCACAGCCGCGCCGGCCGCCGCTGCGCCGAGCGCCAGCACGGCGCGTCGCGCCGGTCTTATTCCGGCAGGCTTCGTTTCTTCAATCGCCATCGAGCGCATTGAACCCCAGAGTGATGCCGAGAGCGGTGGGCAAAACATCCGCCACTTCGAGCTGAATTTTTCTGATGGCCGCTTGCGCCGCGATCACGCGCGGACGTTGCGCCGGATTGGCGGCAGCCGCGCCGAGATCGACCGGAACAGCCGTCACAGCGCGCTCGGCTGCCGCGAAATCGGCTTCCATGCGTGCCTTGCGCTCGGGCCGAAGCCGGCGCGCGAAAGCCATAGCCATGGAGCGCGACGCTTCGAGATTGATGCTGAGATCGCGCTGCGCGCGCTTGCTGCGCCAGGCTTCGGCCATGCGCGGCCGCGCGGTATCCACGCCATCGCCCAGCACCGGCAAAAGCTTCACGTCGTGCATCAGCCGAAAAGCGCCGACGAGATCGGTCAGCAAGAGGCTCGATGCTTCCGTGCCGTTGACGAAAAGATTGTTCCAGCCGCGTCCCGCCGCGATAGCCGCGCGCACGCCGTTCGGGGCTGTCCAATCGCGTGCAAGCTCGTTCGCGATAAGGGTGAGATTGCGTGAAATCGCGAGGCCCACTTGTACGCGCCGTGCGCCTGCCGCGCCTGGCGCTCGCAACAGCGCGGCCGGATCGTCGCCATCATAAAGAATGCGTTCCAGCGCCGTGAGGCCCTGCCCCGCCACGCTATTGGTTGCCAAGCTTTCGGGCGTCAAATCTTTCGCATCGCGCGACGCCAGTAGCGCGTCCAGCGCGCGGCCCGTCGCGTTGCGCGCTTCGGGCCAATAGGCAAAACGTTCGTAGCGTAGGAATAGCGATGCGGGGCCCGTCTTGATGATTTGCGCCATCGCCCAGGCGTCGGCTACGAGATTGTAACCGGCGCGCAGCATCGCGAAATTGGATTTTTCGCGCGCGGCGGCGAATGCGTCCCATCCCGCCTCATTGCGCTTCGTAGCATCGGCAAGGCGGCGATAGGCAGGAACAACAAATTCATCGACAACGGTCAACGTCGCCTGCGCGGAAGCTGCCGGCGCAGCCGCGCGCGGCGGCGCGTTGGCGGCAAGCATGATCGGCAGGGTGAGACGGTCGGCCATCGTTCCTTACAATCCGTTCACAAACGCCAGCAAAGCTGCTTTGTCGGCGTCGCTGAGCGCGCGCATCTTAGCCCGCGCCTTGGCCGCTTCGCCATCGTGCCATTCTATAGCTTCTTCGACATTTCGCGCACGCACGTCGTGCAACAATCCCCCGGCCCGCAAAGAAGCCGCCATACCCCAGAGCGGCGGCGTGCGCCACTCGCCCGGTTCTGCCGCGCCTTCCTTGATTCCGTCGTTCAGGCCGGGGCCGAGATCATGCAGCAGCAGATCGGTATAGGCGAGCACTTTCCGCCCCTCGGTGAGGCGCGGCGTGGCGTGACACGCAGCACAGCCCGCAGCCCCGAAGACCTTTTCGCCTCTTGCGTTTGGCGAGCCCACGCGGGGCGCCGGGGCTTCGTTCAAAAAAGCGACAACAAGATCGCGCATGGAATCGGAAATTTCCGTTTCTTCATGGCTTGCCCCCTGCGGTGCCGACCGACAAGCTGGTTGCACTTCCGTGCATTCGCCCCAGGACTCGGCATTACCGGTTGTCGATAGTCCCATGTCTTGAAAAAATGCGCGTTCGGTTTGGGCGCGCAATGTTGGCTCGCTCGCGCGCCAGCCGAAACGTCCGAGAACGCGTTTTCCGTCGTTGCCAATAATCCATGCGGGCCGGCCTGAAACACCGTCGCCATCCGCGTCATTCGGATCGGCGCGCGTAAGGATTTCCGCTTCAGGAATGCGCGCCAGAAGTCCTATGCCGGCAATGCGAAGCGGCCGGCGCAACGCATAGCGTGTTGTGGCAGCGAGATTGCCGTAGCCCAAATCGGTGAGGTGAATGGACGCCGTACGCAATGCGCCCGCTGCGTGCCATGCAATTTCGACGTTCGCTTCCGGCGCAACGCCGGGCGATCCACGGCGCTGCAATTGATGTCCATAAACGGGATCGCCATTTCCTTCGGCGTTGCCGAGGCGAATGACCATAATCTCATCGCGGCGTTCACCTGCGTGGCAGGCGGCACAAGAGCTCGCATCCGACAACGGACCTAAGCCGTCATCGGCTTTGGTCGAGGCCGGCGCCGACACCCAATTGCGATTGAACAGGCTTTTGCCGATCTCGAAATCAAGCGTCTCCGTCGCCAGCGCCGGGACGGACACGATCAATATCGCAAGAAGGGTCAGGCGATTTCGAACCACGCCATCATTCCCGTGTCCTGATGTTCAATGACATGACAATGCATCATCCAATTGCCGGGATTGTCGGCGACGAAGGCTATGCGCACGCGTTCATCCGGCATCACCAGCACCGTGTCCGCCCAATGAACGGGACGCTGCAAGCGGCTTGCCGATAGAACTTTGAAACTGTGGCCATGCAGATGCATCGGATGCGGCTGTTTTGTGGTGTTGAGAAATTCAATCACCACTGTTTCGCCGCGGTTGAATTTCGCGAAAGGCGGCGGCGCGTCCTGATGTCCGGCGCGCGGCCATGTCTTGCCGTCAATGGCCCAAAACGTGCCACCATTGGAGCAGAGAGCGTCCAGAAGATCGATGCGCGTGCCGTCCGGCAGCACAATCGGCGCAAGCTTGGCGTATTGGGTGGCGATCGCCGATGCGCCCAACGTCAAAGCATGCACGCGCGGAGAACTGAGATCGGGCTCGGGCAGAACTGCCGGTTTCAAACCGCGCCCCGCGAAAGCATCATTGCGGCGATTGGACCCATGCGATGTAAGCGTTGCAAGAACAACCGGCTCTTGCGCGAAGAAATCTAGAAGGCGAACCGCACCGCCTTCGTTAGGCGTGCGCAGCGACAATTCCAACCGCATGGCGGGGCCGAGGCGCCACGTTTCCAACGGAAACGGCGTCACCGCGTTGCCGTCGATGGCAATGACGTGCGCGGCAGCGCCTTCAATTCCGATTTCGCCGATGCGCGTTGCATCCAAATTGACCACGCGCAGGCGAATATCGCTGCCGGAACTCACGATCAATTCCGGCACGCTCTCATTATTGGTGGTGCGCAAATTGCCGAACGTGCCGGCGCCGCCAGCGCCTTGCGGCGTCGTCAAAGGAAGAAAACTTCCGTCTTCCGCCACACGCCATTCTTTCAGGACGCAGAGAACGTCGTCGTCGAAGGGTTCGTCCTCGTCGCCATCCACGATCAAGACGCCCGCGAGTCCGCGTCCAAATTGCTCGATCGTGTTGCAATGGGGGTGGAAAATGGTGAGGCCGGGATCGGGCGGCGTAAAGCGGTAAGAGAAGTTTCTGCCCGGCAGCACCGGCATTTGCGTGAGATAGGGAACGCCATCCATCGCATTGGGCACGCGCAGGCCGTGCCAATGAATGGAGCTGTGCTCTTTCAGATTGTTCTGAAGCCCGAGATCGAGAGCTTGCCCGTGACGCGCGCGCAACACCGGAAACGGCGTATCGCCATAAAGCCAAGCAGGTGTTGCGTTGGCGCGCCCCGGCAAACGCAATTCACGCTCACCGGCGGTAAGTACGAAACGACCGTCTAACTGCATTTCGGGCAGGCGCCCTTTTTTATCGGCAACAAATTCCGCCAGTGGTGACGGCCCGCAACGCGTCAGCGATATCGCCGCCAATCCCGCCGCACCCTGCAAAACCGCACGGCGTGAAAGGCGAGTTCGGGTTGCAGGACTCATCGCCTATTGCACGGCGGCGGGGTTATCGAGGCTGTCCGATCCTTCCACCGCGATCTTCAAACCCAGCGTCGTCACCACGCCTTCGATGGCGCGCGTCTGCGCGATAAGAGCGTCAATCGCATCCTGCACCATCTTGTTGCCCGCGGCGTTGTTTGGGCCGATCATTTGATCATAGGCCATGCGGCCCGAATCCGCCGTGTCTTTGATCGTTTTCAGCCGCGCCAAAGTGGTGTTCATGGCGGCATCGACGCGCTGAGCGGTGGCCGCATCGCGCGCCATCGCATAATCGCGGATGGACGACCCGCTGGTCACGCGGCCATCGCTGCGGCGATAGGTGCCGCGCCACAGATTCATCATCCCGACCTGATCATAGTAATGCGAATTGTGCGTGTTGTCGGAGAAGCAATCCTGCTCCTCCTCCGGATCGTGCAGAATGAGTCCGAGCTTCATGCGCTCGCCCGCGAGTTCGCCGTAAGAAAGACTGCCGAGGCCGGTCAAGATGGTGGCCAAGCCGCCATTCGCGCCTTTGGCAAGAAGCGCGCGCCGCGCCGCGCCATTCGCGGCCCAGGAGGTGGACATTTCCGCCAGATCGTCGACCAGAAGTTCGACCGCCGCTTTCAAATACGCCGCACGCCGCGCGCAATTGCCGTTGGTGCACATGCGGGTGTTGAAATCGGTTGCGGGGCGATTGCCGGCGCCAGGTCCGGTGCCGTTGAGATCCTGCCCCCACAGCAAAAATTCGATGGCGTGATAGCCGGTGGCGACGTTGGACTCGACGCCGTTCGCTTCTTGCAATTGGCGGAGCAAAGCCTTGTCGATCGTCGTCGCGTTCACTTGTCGCGCACCAATGCGAATTTGCGTCTTCGAAATCACGTTCAGGGCGTAAAGCGGATTCTCGTCCGACGTCGTTCCGTAAGACGGCGCGACATAATCCATCAGACCCTCATCCAGCGGCCACGCGTTCACGCGCCCTTCCCACTCGTCGATCACAGCATTTCCGAACCGCATGCCCTCCGATTGCAGATAGGGAACACGCGCCGCCTTCCAGGCATTGCGCGCGGCGGTCAGCGTTGCCGGCGTCGGATTAGCGAGCAGCGCATTCACGGCGGTGGCAAGCGCGCGGGCGGTGGCCAAAGAATCTTCGAAGGTCGCCTGCCCGACATCGCTATAGGAGGTCAGCACGGCAGCGGGGGCCAGAGCCGCCGGTTGCGCGGCATGGGCCGAGCCAGCCGAAAGGCTGATGACGACGGCAAGAATGCGAGCCAAAGATGGCATCGGCGACGACCTCATGTGCATGTCCAGGGCGCGCTGAAATCTACCAAGTTGCGACTCATTTGCAAATACGATTCAGGGCAAATCAGGCTGAATTGATCGTAACCTGCGGGGCGCTATGCGATTGCAGCGGCACGCCGGGTTCTGCCTTAGACGAACGAATGGCCAGAGCCGTCTTCACGCTGGCGACGTTTTTTGCCGCGGTCAGCTCCTCGGTGATGAAGGCCTGGAACTGCGGCAGGTCGCGGGCCACGCATTTCAGCAGAAAATCGACCTCACCCGACAGCATCGTGCACTCACGGACCAGCGGCCAGGCGCGGACTTGCGCCTCAAAAGCCTTCAAATCGGCTTCCGCCTGGCTGGAAAGGCCAACAAAGGCAAAGGCCATCAGCTCGAAACCCAGCAATTTGGGGTCGAGATCGGCGTGGTAAGAGCGAATGAAGCCGGCCTTCTCCAGCGCCCGCACACGGCGCAGGCATGGCGGCGCGCTGATCCCGGCGCGGGAGGCCAACTCGACATTGGTGATGCGGCCGTCCGCCTGCAGCTCCGCCAGAATCTGGTAGTCGGTGGCGTCGATCTTGTGGCGGGTCATGGGCGGCGGTCCGGAACTTCTCACGGGTCTTGTAGGTCCGCTGGGCCGTCTGAGCAATAATATTACAAGAAATAATATTTCAACCGCCGGTCGCCACGCGTTTTTAGTGGACCAGTGAGCCACCGCACGCGCCGATCCTTGACCTTTGAGGAGCGGCCACTGATATCACGATCCACGCCGCAACTGCCAGCGCTTCCTTCGGCAATTCCTAAGTCCAGCCCGAAAGCGCCATACGGGGATAAGATGTCCGACACTACCCATTCCAAGGTGCTTGTTCTCGGGAGCGGTCCGGCCGGGGCCACCGCCGCGATCTATGCCGCGCGCGCAATGTTGGAGCCCTTGATGCTGGCCGGCGCCCAACCGGGCGGGCAGCTGACCATCACCACCGAGGTGGAGAACTACCCCGGCTTCGCCAAGGCCGTGCAAGGCCCGTGGCTGATGGAGCAGATGCAGGCGCAAGCCGAACATGTCGGCACCAAAGTCGAATACGACACCATCACGTCGGTCGATCTCGCGCAGCGCCCCTTTAGGCTGAATGGCGACAGCGGCCAGATCTACACCACGGATGCGCTGATCATCGCGACCGGCGCGCAAGCAACCTGGCTTGGAATCCCTGGCGAGAAAGAACTGCAAGGCTTCGGCGTTTCCGCGTGCGCGACATGCGATGGATTTTTCTTCAAAGGCAAAAAAGTCGTCGTCGTCGGCGGCGGAAACACCGCTGCGGAAGAGGCGCTCTTCCTGACAAATTTCGCCGATCAGGTGATTTTGATTCATCGTCGCGACTCTTTGCGCGCCGATAAGACCAATCAAATTCGCCTCGAGCGCAATCCGAAGATCCGCATTCTGTGGAATACTGTCGCCGAAAATGTCGTGAGCGGCGGCGATCCTAAAGTCGTGACCGGCGTGAATGTCCGCAACATCGAAACAAATGTGAGCGAGCTCGTGCCGACGGACGGATTTTTTGTGGCGATTGGACACAAACCCGCGACCGATATTTTTCGTGGACAAATCGACATGGATGCAGAGGGCTACGTGCTGACAGCGCCTGATTCGACGCGCACCTCGGTGCCCGGCGTGTTCGCGGCAGGTGACGTAAAAGATAAGGTTTTCCGTCAAGCGGTTACCGCAGCCGGTATGGGCTGCATGGCCGCGTTGGAAGCGGAAAAATTCATCGCCGCCGCGCATTAATCCGATTTTTGCGCGCTAAACCTGGATTTTTCACGCGCTGAAATTTTTTAGACCGGCATCTGGAATCCGCGTTTTTCCGCCCTATATCAGATTGGTCGCCGGTTCTTCTCCCCCCAAGAACTGGCAACTCGGACGAAGCCCCCCGTTTCGTCCCGTGCCTCTACGGAGGCGCATCCCCCAAAGTGACTAGGGCCGGAGCTCACGCTCCGGCCCTTTTTTCTTAAGGGAAGTATGGGGCCGCAGCATTGCTCCGGCCCTTTTTTCTTAAGTGAAGTTTGGGGCCGCAGCATTTGATTCGGCCCCTCTTTCTTGGGGAATTTAGAGCGGGAGAATACGCGCGATGTCGCGCAAATCGTGAATAACTTCCGCTCCTTCTTTCTCAAGTGTCATGACGCTGCTGTAATCGTCATTCGCATAACCGATGACACGCATACCCGCCGCGCGTGCCGCACGAATTCCCGGCACGCTGTCTTCGACAACAACGCATTCCGACGGCGCGTGGCCCATGCGTTCCGCCGCGAAAAGAAAAAGATCCGGCGCCGGTTTTCCGCACGCCACCATTTTGGCGCTGAACACGTTGGGATCGAAGAACGGCAATAGATTCGTAGAAGCCAGCACGCGCGCGAGATAAGGCGGATTGCTGGACGACGCCACGCATAACGCTTTTCCGCCCTCCGCCAACGCCGCAACCGCATCACGCGCGTAAGGCATCGCCTTTAAGCCCTCGCCCGCCGCGTCGTACATGGCCGTGCGCAAAGAATCCGTCCAACCGTTTGGAACGGGGCTCCCCAATTCGCCTTCGATATCCACCAGACAATCTGCAAAGGCGCGGCCGCGGAATTTTGCGTGGCACACATCCTCGCCCCACGGCAGACCGATGCGCTGCAATGCCGCGCTCAATACGCGACCAGCGGAAATCTCGCTGTCGATCAGAACGCCGTCGCAATCGAAGATGACAAGGGAAGGAGACGCAGTTTTCACCGAAACAATTGCTGTCCCTTGATGCCGGCATAGAGGCTCGCGACCTGTGGCGCGTAGCCGTTGTAAAGCTTTGTCGGCACGCGATTGCCGGTGCCCAGCACCTCTTCGGTGGCTTGGCTCCAACGCGGATGGTCAACTTCAGGATTCACATTGGCCCAGAAGCCATATTCGCTCGGCCCGGTGACTTCCCAGAATGTCTTCGGGCGCGTTGTCGAGAAGGTGATGCGCTGAATGCCCTTGATCGATTTGAAGCCGTATTTCCACGGCAGCGCGAGACGGAGCGGCGCGCCATTTTGCTTGGGCAGCGGCTTGCCGTAAGCGCCCGTCACCATAAAGGCGACATCGTTGCGCGCTTCGGCGATCGTCACGCCTTCCGTGTAAGCCCAGGGATAGAAAATCTGCGTGCGCTGGCCCGGTGAGACGGTGCGATCAAGAAACGTCTTGAACGTGATATAGGTGGCGCCGGCCTGCGGCTTCGCCAAATCGACCAGTGCTTTGAGCGGAAAGCCGGACCACGGCGCCACGAAGGACCAGCCCTCGACGCAACGATGCCGATAGATGCGTTCTTCCAGCGGCATGCGCGCCAGAAGCCCATCCATATCGATTTTGAACGGCTTCTCTACCATGCCGTCGATGGTAATTTCCCATGGCCGCAAATTCAGCTTCTGCGCCGGAGCGACGATATTTTTGCGTTCGCCGAATTCATAATAATTGTTGTACGTGGTGACGATGCGTTCATCCGAGATGGGACGATCGGCGGTGAAGGACGCGTTGCGCTTCACCGGATAGAGCTTCGCCGAAGGATCGGCGGCCTCGGCGGCGGAAGCAGGCAGCGATGCCGCGCCGGCCAATCCAGCAATGGCGATGGCGCCCGCGCCTCTCAAAATTCCACGCCGATTGAAAACGAGGTCTTCCGGAGTCACCAATGATTCTGGAATCTCCCAGCCCTGAGGATTTTTGATCAGCATTGCACGCTCCTTGTCAGCGGGTCGCTGCTCGCACGAGGCAGCGCCTGCCAAATCTCTTATGTGCCGATACTACGTCGCGGCGGGCGAAGGACCAAGCCTTGGGTGGCGAGACGAGCTTGATCGCCACCCATCCCGCGCTAGGGTGGCGCCACGCTACGCAATTCGGGGGGATTTCCGTGCCTTTCAGCCGCGCGAACGGGGTTCCGATTTGGTACGAGCTCGCAGGTGACGGACCTGTAATGGTCTTCATCCACGCCAATCCGTTCGATCACGACCTTTGGCTCTACCAAAAGGCGCATTTTTCCACATGGTTCCGAATCGTCAGCATCGACATTCGCGGCTATGGGCGCTCAGTGAAAATGACCGAGCCCTTCACGCTGGAAGACATGTGCAACGATGTGATGGGCGTGCTGGCAGACATCGGCGCCAAGCGCGCCATTTGCGTCGGATGCAGTGTCGGCTCGGGGACCGCGATCCTTCTCGGCCTCGATCATCCCGATACGTTCGATGCGCTCGTACTTGTCGGCGGCAATAGCGGCAGTTCCAATCGTTTTCAGAAACGCATCGACAATTACCGCGCCGATCTTTCCGGCTACCATCTCAAACATCTGCGCGATCTGGTGAGCCCAGCGTTCGCCGAGTCGCGCCTGGGAGCGCATCTCCTGAACATGTTTGTGGAGCGCCAGCCGCAGCTAAAAGGCGATGCCATCGCGCACGTCTTCGCGGCCGGCAATTCCACCGACACCACCGCGCGCCTCCCGTCGATGCGAGTTCCGACACTGGTCGTCAACGGCGAGCTCGATCACTCGCTGGCGGCGGGGCAGCGAACCGCCAGCCTCATTCCAGGCGCGCATCATCGCATCATGCCCCGCACCGGACATGCCTGCCCCATCGAAGACCCTGCGGGTTTCGATGTTTTCGTGATCGCGTTCCTAGAAGAACGCGGCCTTATGCCGAAGCTCTAAGCTGCGGCTTTACGCGACGTGACCGCATGTTCGGCCAGCTTGCCGGTCAACTCAGCGAGATGGTCGAAATTCTGCTCGAAGGTGCCGACGCCCTGCGTGAGCGAACGCAGCTCGACAATGAGATCGTGCAATTCCGATTGCGGAATCTCGGCATCCACACTGTCCCAGCCCTTCCATCCGTCACGCGCATCGAAGCCGAGAATTTTTCCGCGCCGGCTGGAGATCACGCCGTTCACATCGGCGGTCGCGTCCGATGGCACATGGATTTTCACACGCATGATAGGTTCCAGTAGCACCGGCGCACAACTCGGCATGCCTTCCGTCATGCCGATCCGTGCCGCCGTTTGGAACGCCGCGTCTGACGAGTCGACCGTGTGATACGAGCCGTCGGTAAGCGCTACGGCGACATCGACCACCGGAAATCCGAGCGGGCCGTTGTGTAAGTAATCGACGACACCCTTCTCCACGGACGGAATGAAATTGCGCGGCACCACGCCGCCGGAAATGCGGTCCTCGAACGCGAAGCCTGCTCCGCGCGGCTGCGGCCTGATTTCGAGAACCACGTCGCCAAATTGCCCATGCCCACCGCTTTGCCGCTTGTGCCGTCCGCGAATACTGGCGGTCTTGCGGATGGATTCTTTGTAGGGGACTTGCGGCCGATGCGTTTTCAGCGTCAGCGCATATTTGGACGCAAGCTTTTCCACCGCGACTTTGAGATGGATTTCGCCCTGCCCTTTCAGCGTCATCTCGTGCAGCTCGGCATTCTGTTCGAACACAAGCGAGGGATCTTCCTCTCGCAATTTCGCAATGGCGGCGGTGATTTTTACCTCGTCCTTGCGATCGGCGGCATTGATGGCAAGCGCATAAACTGCCGTCAAAACCTCCGGCTTCCAGTTTAGTTTGGCGGGTGACTTTCCGCCCCAGAGCGTTTCGCCTGTAACGACGTCGTCAAGGCGACCAAGAGCGACCGTGTCACCGGGCCCGGCTTCACCCAATTTCGTTTGCGCTTCGCCCTTCAAGCTGAAGATGCCCCCGACGCGAACATCATCGCCATTGCCGTGGCGCAGCACCGCGCCATCTTTCACATGCCCGGCAAGAACGCGCGCCAGGCTGAGCTTTCCCCCGTGATTGGTGTGGTAGGTCTTCAACACCTGCAGCACCGGATCATTGCTTGAGACGCCCAAACGCGCAGCAGCAACGCTCACTTCCGGAACCTCGTGACGCCAGGCTTTGAGTAGACGCCGAACTCCATTATAACCCAGTGCCGATCCGATAAACACCGGCACGATCAATCCGGCCACCAGATCCTTCTGCAGATCGTCGAAGATTTCGTCGCGCGGCGGCACGATGTCGGACAGCAATTCTTCCATCAAATGCTCGTCGTAGTCGGCAAGCCGTTCCAGCATTTGAAAGCGCGCTTCCGTTTCACGCGCGCGCACGTCGCCGTCCAATTCGATCAATTCCGACGCTGCGTGTTCGCGGTAGACGTAAGCGCGCTCAAGCGCGAGGTCGACAAAACCCGTCACGATGCCGTTTTGCCAAATCGGAATCTGCCGCAGCACCAGCGGTTTTGGCGCCATGTCCTGCAGTGCCGTCAACACTTCGCGCACCGAACCGGTAGCTTTGTCGATCTTGTTGACATAGAGCGCGTGTGGAATGCCGAGATCGGCAAGTCGCTTCAAATAAGGCTGCAACAACGCGATTTTATGGGCTTCCGGCTCGCACACCACGATGGCCGCATCGATGCCCGGCAATACATTCAGCATTTCTTGAAGAAATTCGATGGAGCCGGGGCAATCGAGAATGGTGAATGTCTCGTCCATGTATCGCATTGTAGCGGCGTTGACCTCGACGCTCATCTGGCGTGCGCGCGCTTCCGGCGAAAAATCTCCGATTGTATTGCGTGCCGAGACCGAACCTTTGCGTTGTGTCGCTCCGGTGATCCACAACATGCTTTCAAGCAGCGTCGTTTTGCCCCCGCCATAGGGCCCCACGAGGGCCACGCAACGTGGCCCACTTCCCCCATTCTGCTTTGACATTGAGCGCCTCCATCAGACCCTTCGAGAGGGTCCGGGGCGCGGCGGGCAGCTGTCCCGTTTACCGGGGAGCGTCACGCGCCCCTAAGGCCGCCATGCTCACTCCGGTTCGCAATTAACGCAAGCGCATTCTGGTCCGCACATGCACATAAAGGCGCGTGCAGATGCGGGCCGTTATATGGCCAATCCATTGCGCTTTCGTCGGAATTCTTATTTCAGGCTGGCGCAAAACCGCTGGATGCGTTCGCAGGCTTTTTCGAGAATCGCATTGGACGTCGCATAGGAGATACGGAAGAACGGCGACAGGCCGAATGCCGCGCCATGCACAACCGCGACACCTTCGGTTTCCAGAAGCTCGTTCACGAAATCCAGATCGTTTTCGATGATTTTACCGCTCGGCGCTTTCTTGCCGATCAACTTGCGCATCGAGGGATAGACGTAAAATGCGCCTTCCGGCGTGCCGCACTCGATTCCCTGCGCCTGATTGAGCATCGACACGACGAGGTCGCGGCGCCCTTCGAACACTTTTTGGTTCTTCGGAATGAAATCTTGCGTGCCGTTGAGCGCTTCCACCGACGCCCATTGCGAAATGCTGGTGGCGTTGCTGGCGCTTTGCGATTGCAACTTCGCCATCGCGGCAATCAGGGGTTGCGGCCCGGCGCAATAGCCAATGCGCCAGCCGGTCATGGCATAGGCTTTCGACACGCCGTTCATGGTCAGCGTGCGCTCGTAGAGGCGCGGCTCAACTTCCACCACCGTGTGAAACTTGAAACCGCCGAACACGAGATGCTCATACATGTCGTCGGTCAGTACCCACACATGCGGATGCTTCAGCATCACATCCGTGAGCGCTTTCAGTTGCTCGCGCGTGTAGCAGGCGCCCGTGGGATTGGACGGCTGATTGAAGATGATCCATTTGGTCTTGGGTGTGATGGCGCGGTCGAGCGCTTCCGGCGACAAACGGAAGCCGTCTTCCATCCGCGTTTGCACGATGACCGGCGTGGCACCCGCCAGAAGCACAATGTCGGGATAGCTCACCCAATAGGGTGCGATCACGACCACTTCGTCGCCGGGGTTCAGCGTCGCGGTCAGCGCGTAATAAAGGACCGCTTTGCCGCCAGGCCCTGCGAAACATTGCGCCGGCTTATACTCGATATGGTTCTCGCGCTTGAACTTGCCCGCAATGGCCTCGCGAAGTTCGGGAATGCCTTCGATATTCGTGTATTTGGTTTCGCCACGGCGGATGGCGGCAATGGCCGCCTCTTTAATGTTATCCGGCGTGTCGAAATCGGGCTGTCCGGCCGCGAGGCCAATAATATCCTTGCCGGCCGCTTTCAGCTCGCGCGATTTCTGATCGGCGGCGAGCGTCGGCGACTGCTTGATGCGCCCGAGTGCTTGGCTGAGAAAGCCCGGCGGCAGAGACATGGAATTGGCTCCAGATACGAAAAGCGGGCGCGACACCTAGCAACCGCCCTCCCCACGCGCAAGGGAGCGGGGAACGGGGCGCGTATTAGCTTTGGAGGCCGGCTTTATTTAGGTGGCCGGGCCTCGGCCTCTGCCAGCCTTACCTGGATTTCACGAAGGAAAAGCCCGGGGAAATCGTCGGGCAATTCCACTTCCGGGCCGAGAAACCCCTTGAAGTAGGGCCTGAAAAGTGGCGATGTTCCGGGCAACCGACAACAGTCGATCGGCATCGAACCCAGTGATTCGATGCCGTCCTTGGGGAGCGTTTTTATGCAGTCTCAGAATTCACGCTGGCCGTTGACACCTCTGGTCCCGAAACTGTTGATCGTGGGCGGTTTCTTGTACGCCCTCGCCGCGTATCTCTACATGTTCCGCTATTGGGGCCAGTGAGCGGTCTCCGCGTTTCGCGATTGACCGCGCCTCGCTTCCTGCCGTCGCTTAAGCCTTAAGCGACCCATCACAGCACTCAGAACATAGACCGCCAACGCGGCGCGCTTCTCGCGCGCCACGTTGGCGTGCCGTTTTAACCGGCGACTATTTTATCAGATTTCCGCGACTTCCTGCTTCGCTGCAATATTGCGGCGATGGTTCCTGAGCTTGCGTTTGTGGCGGCGCAATTGCTTGACGAGATGTTCGAGCGCGAGATCGAACGCGGCGTAGGCTTCCGCCGCTTCGGCCTCTCCCTGAAAATCGAGATCGTGACCGACATCGACCCAGATGTTCGCGTGAATGAGATGTGCTTCATGCGAGAACACGACGTTCGCGCGGATAGGGTTTTGGAAATATTTCTCTACTGCAGCGGGGGCTTTTGTATCGACATGCGTGCGAAGCGAGTCAACAATATCGATCTGTTTTCCTGACACCAAAACTTGCATGACAAATTTTTCCTTCCAACGCGCCATACATTAAGCAGCGCCTACACAACCAATGTAGGGAATCCTTTCTCATCTTCTAGGCCGATGCAAGGAAATGCGGATGCCGCATCGCAAGACGATACGGAATTTGATCCAGGTTAATTTTTGCCTTGGAAAAACCCACGTTCATGCTGATGATGAGCCGCGCGATAATGATAGCGGGTTATAAATCCGCAGCGCTGACATTGGCGCGCAACGCAAAGCGTGTTCGTGCGTTATGGCCGTTCCAGTTTTATCTTCAGTCCGGCTACCAACCCTCGGGTCTGGGCGGCAATAGAGAAGGAACCGCGAAGGGCAAGCGCACATCATTGACGGTGAGCAATATGGCCGTCTCGGCATAGTCGCCCATCAGCACACACGCGTCGATCAAATCGTGCTCGCCCAATGCAGCCAGAGCGCGCGCATAGGTTACCGAGCTGACTTTGTGATCACGCAGCACTTCACGCCCCAGCTGGATTAACGCCGCTTCCTTTTCCGGCACGCCGACAATCGCTTTGTCGTGGCGGATAATATCGATGGTCGCCGGATCCAAGCCTTCGCGCAAGCCGACCGGTTCATGCACCGTCCACTCGAACGCTTGATTCATTTCGCGTGAGACGACGAGGCGAATCAATTCCTTGAGACGCCCACCAAGATCATTGCCGACATCCGCGTCGCGCGAACCATGCAAACGTAGTCCGCCCGGCCCCTGTAGCCCTGCCAGCGAATCCATATTCGGACCGACGTGGCGATCATATTCCGGCAGGCGATCGGCCGGAACGTCTTCACGCTTGATCAGTGGAATGCGGCTGCGCGAATCGGCGTGAATATCCGCCAGCATGCCTGAGTTATATTCCGCTTCGGTGGCCGGCGTCGCTGGTGTTGCCGCCGGAATTTGCGCCACCTCGTTTGTCGCGCCTGCCGAAACTTCAGAAGCGGGCGCATCGCTGCGCGGCGCGATGAGATAGCCAACTATACCGCCCGCCACACCAACAGCCACGAAGGCCGCAACCATGCCTGCCGATTTCATGTCGTTTCGCTCCACTGCCCGCAGGTCTATTCCCCGCGTTGCCGCCTGAGTTTACACTCAAGGCGAAGCAGTAACCACTCCGCAACGATTCGGGCCGAGAATCACCATGAAATCCCGCCCAAGCAAAACGATGCGAGGCCAATGGTTTCCATTGCAGCGCACACTCGCCGCCAAGCTTGTTGCCGTGGCGCTGTGCTTTGTCTTGGCGTCATGCGGTAATCCTTCGCCCCCTGCCGGCATGTGGGAAGGCCTCTATCAAGCCGACGACGTTATCATCCTTGCGCGCCTCGCCATTGAGGCGGACGGCACCGCGCGCGTGTCAGCGCCCAATGCCTTCCACGATTTCGCCTCCATGAGCGGAGCAGAGCGCGAACAATTCCGCGCCGCGCTGAAGGCGCAATTGGATCAATCCTGGCCGAGCGTGCCGCCAACGAAATTCGAGTTCGACGGAAAAACATTTCGGAAAGAAGGCGGCGTGGCACCGCAGCTGGAATGGGATTCGGCTGCTATGGAAATGACGATGATCGTCTATGCCGGCACGCACCCGACCATTCGCATCAAGCTGGCGCCGGCTCAATTCTAATTACCATTTCGAGAACGCGAAATATCCGGCCGCCACAAGGCAGGCGAAAGCGGGCATATGATTCTAGCGTATCGCCTCGCCTAAATAGAAAACGGAGAACACGCCGAACACAAGCAGCGTGATGATTTCCTGCATGGTCTTGAGCTGGGCCGCCGAATAGACCGTGTACCCGATCCGGTTGGCCGGAACGGCTAGGCAATATTCGAAAAAGGCTATGCCCCAGCTTATCAGGATAACCAGCGCCAGCGGCCGTCCTGGGAATTTCAACTGCCCGTACCAGGCAAAGGTCATGAACACATTCGAGACTGTCAGAAGCAAAATGGGGGAGATCGCAGCCCAATTCATGGGGAATTTCCTGGAGAATCGGCCTCAATCATAAGCCAGAATTACCCGCCTGGAGCGACATCCTGACGGCCGCAACCAGCCTGGAAATCCGAACACTTTTGCCAAGCCTGGTGCTAGCATTCCGTCAGATAGTGGCCTCGCGCCGCTCAACGAGCGCGGACCTTACGCGGACGGCAAGCCGCGATAGCGGCACCCGTCCAGAGGACCAGGAGCAACCGCCATGCGCGCAGCTTTTTTTCTGACGGCCTGTTTCATTGGCTTCACTGCATCCGGCGCCGAAGCACAGGTGCTTGTGCTCGGCAATGGTATCGGCTCCGCCTGTTGGCGCGCCGCCGAATTCGGCATGGGCAGCATGAATGAAGGCTTCCAAAATTGTACCGAAGCTTTGAGTACGCCCAGCCTGTCGCTGCGCGACAAAGCCGGTACCTATGTGAACCGTGCGGTCATTCGTTTGCGGGCCGGCGACAATAGCGGCGCACTAACCGACGCCGATCAGGCTATTCGCATGTTGGATATGGGCGAAGCGCATGTGAATCGCGGCGCGGCCCTGATCAATATGATGCGCCCGGCGGAAGCGCTGCAGGCGATCAATACCGGCATTGAGAAGGGCACCACCAAAATGCATCTGGTGCTATTCAACCGCGCCTCAGCGAAATTCCTCACCGGCGATGTTCGCGGCGCCTATTACGACTACCGCATGGCGGCCGATTTGCGCCCCGATATTCCGATGCTTCAAAACGCTGTGCAGCAATTCCAGGTTACTCAACGTCCGGTGCAAGGCGCGCAGAACGGTGATGAAATGGTCGATGAAATCGTCGCGCTCGGAAATCCGGCGATCAGGACGCGATAAAGATCGCGCGGAAATCATTGACATTGGTGCGGGTCGGACCGGTCCGCACCAAATCTTCCAGCTGTAGAAAAAATCCATAAGAATCGTTGCGAGCCAAAGCTTCGGCCGGATCGATACCCCGAGCGCCCGCGCGTGACAGCGTGTAGGGCGTGACCAGCACGCCCGCATTGTCGCCATTGCCGTCGATACCATCCGTGTCACAAGCAATAGCCCAGATATTTGGTTCGCCGCGCAATGCGATAGCGAGCGCAAGTCCGTACTCGCTGTTGCGCCCGCCGTGCCCCTCGCCCTTCACCGTAACCGTGGTTTCACCACCTGAAAGAATAATGGCGGGGCCTTTGCCCAATTCGGCTTTCGCCAGTTCCGCCTGCTTACCCGCGACCTCGCGCGCTTCGCCGGTGATTTCATCGCCGAGTTGAATAACACGCACGCCGGCGGCTTCGGCCATCTTCGCTGCCGCGCGCAAGGCCAGAAGACCGGAGCCCACGATCTCATTCTTTACACGGATGAATTCGGGGGCGCCCGGCTTCGGCGTTTCCAAACGCGGGTCTGCAAGAACGCTCTCCACGCTCTTAGGCACTTCCACGCGATAGCGCGCGAGAACGGCCAAAGCATCCGCTTGCGTTGTCGGGTCAGGAACCGTCGGCCCCGATGCCACGACCGAGAGATCGTCGCCCGCCACATCGGAAAGAATCAGCGCGTGCAAGCGGGCCGGTGCGGCCGCGCGCGCAAGCCGCCCGCCTTTGACGGCCGAGAGGTGCTTACGCACGCAATTGATCTCACCGATGTCGGCCCCGCTGCCGAGAAGCGCCTTGGTGACCGTTTGTTTCTCCGCAAGCGTTACGGGCCCCAGCGGCTGCACCAGAAGCGCAGAGCCGCCGCCTGAGATCAGCGCCAAGACCAAATCGTCGAGCGTCAATCCGTGCAGCATATCCGGCATGCGCCGCGTCGCATCGCCGCCTGCCGCATCCGGCAGCGGGTGCCCCGCTTCAACAATTTCGATTTGCCGGCACGGTGAGCCGTGACCGTAGCGGGTGATCACGATGCCGCTTAGTGGCCTCTGCCAATGATCCTCAACCGCTTTCGCCATGACGGCAGAAGCTTTACCTGCGCCAATCACCAGCGTTCGTCCCTTTGGCGGCGGCGGCAAATGCGCCGGCACAATGCGCGCCGGATCGACCGCACGCAAAGCCGCCTGGAATAGCTGGGTAAGAAACGCGCGTGGCTCGGAAGGCACGCGGCTAGGCTTTATCGGCGGTGTCCGAGACCGGCTTGATCTCATGATGGGCTAGACGTTCGAGGACCCGCAGCAAGGCCGAATCGTCGAGTTCGCCGTCCCCGGCCGCCAGAGCGGAGTTGAACAATTCTTGGCAAACGGCGGTGTGCGGCAGCGACAAATGCAATTGGCGCGCGCCTTCCAGCGCAATGTTCAGATCCTTATGGTGCAGCGCGAGGCGGAAACCTGGCGTGAAGGTGCGTTTCAGCATGCGTTCGCCATGCACTTCCAGAATGCGCGAGCCTGCAAACCCGCCCATCAATGCTTGGCGGACTTTGACAGGATCGGCGCCGGCTTTGGAGGCGAACAGCAACGCTTCCGAAACAGCGGCGATGGTGAGCGCAACGATGATCTGATTGGCGACTTTCGCGGTCTGGCCGGCGCCATTGTCGCCGATATGGGTGATTGTCTTGCCCATGATCGCAAAAAGCGGTGACACGCGCTCGAACGCCGATTCAGGTCCACCGACCATGATGGTCAGCGTTCCCGCTTTGGCGCCGATATCGCCGCCGGAAACGGGCGCGTCGAGGTATTCGCACCCCTTCTCGCCTATCTTCTTCGCGAATTCCCGCGTCGTGATGGGCGAGATGCTGCTCATATCGACCACGATTTTGCCGGGGCTCAGACCTTCCGCAACACCATCCGGGCCAAACAGGACCAGCTCGACATCCGGCGTGTCCGGAACCATCACAAAAATAATCTCGGCGGCTTTCGCGACATCCTTCGGCGTCGGCATTGCCTTGCCGCCGCGCGTCAGAAGCTCTGCCGGCACCGATCTGCGACTCTTCAAAATGAGCTGATGGCCAGCCTCTTGCAGCCTACCCGCCATCGGCCGTCCCATAAGGCCAAGTCCAATAAAGCCAATATTCGTCATCGAATTGCCCCTATGCGAATGGCGAGAGATTTGCGCTGTTTTACTTTGCCCGCGAATAATGATCCACGACAACCTGCGCAATCACTTGCGCAATGCGCTTGCCGGTTGGAATATGCAAGAACTCGTCGGGGCCATGCGCATTAGAGCGCGGGCCGAGCACACCGGTGATCACAAACTGCGTGTCCGGGAATTTCTCTCCCAGCATCCACATGAACGGAATGCTGCCGCCCTCGCCCATATAAACATGCTTGCGGCCGAAAGAGTTTTGCGCAGCTGACGCGAGCGAGCTTTCCAGCCACGGTGCAATGCCTGGGGCATTCCAACCGCGCGAACCGCGATCGCCTTTGAACTTTACCTCGGCTCCATATGGAGGATTGGCTTCGAGTATGGAGGCCATCTCTGTCATCGCGGCTTCCGCGTCTGCCGTCGGCGGTAGGCGCATGGAAAGCTTCAGCGTCGTATAGGGAAGCAGCACGGCGCCGCCATCACGCGGTGCGGGCAGTCCATCAACACCGGTGACCGCCAATTGCGGGCGCCAGGTGCGGTTGAGAATGAGCTCCGCCGTATCTGTCGCCATCGGCTTCGTTCCACCGGCCCAGGGAAATCTGTCGAACGGCCCCGGCTCCAGCACCTTTGCCGCTTCGCGGGCCTGGCGCAGGCGCTCTGGTGGAATCTCCACATAAAATGCGGGCGGCAGAACCGCGCCGGTCTTTTCATCTTCGAGGCGAGAGAGAAGACTGCGCGCGATCCGGAAGCTCGAAGGCACAACCCCTGAGGCATCGCCGGAATGCACGCCTTCGGTGAGAACGTTCACCATCAGATTGCCAATGCCGACACCGCGCAGCGACGTTGTGAGCCACAGATGCTCGTAATCGCCGCAACCCGAATCGAGGCAGATGACCAGCGACGGCTTTCCAATGCGCGGAGCGAGATGATCGACATAAAACGGTAGATCATAACTTCCGGATTCTTCGCACGCCTCAATCAACACAACCGCACGCGCGTGCGGGATTTTCTGATCGCGCAAAGCCAGAAGCGCGGAGAGCGCGCCATACATGGCGTAGCCGTCATCCGCTCCGCCCCGCCCATAGAGGTTGTCGCCCCGACGCACGGGGGTCCATGGGCCAAGGCCCTCGGACCAACCTTTCATTTCCGGCTGTTTATCGAGATGGCCGTACAACAGAACGGTGTCTGTCCCGGTATCAGATGCCGTCGCCGGCACCTCGATAAAGATGACCGGCGTGCGCCCGGGAAGACGAACGATCTCCAAAGTGGCGCCCGGAAGCACCGCGATATGTTCGCGGGCCCAACGCGCCATCAGATTGGCGGCATCTTCCATGTAGCCATGCGCGACCCAATCGGCATCGAACGCAGGCGACTTGTTTGGAATGCGGATATATTCGGTCAGCGAGGGGATCACCGAATCTTCCCACAAAGGTTCGATGAAATTCCGCAGGCGTACGACGTCCATGCCGATCTCTCCCAACTCTCGTTCCTTCACTCCGCCAGAAGGCGGAGGAGCGCAAGACCGTGCAGGCGCAGTTTCACGCCGGATGATAAAACAACCAGTGTTTTCAAGCTCCTTGCCACCTAAGGGCAATTCAAGGACACTACTTAGGAACTATAGAAAGATGCCCGGCGCGGTGCGAGCGCCGAGATGCGATGAGTCGCGTGAAGGCCCGAAGCAGGAGAATGCGCATGTCGACAGGATTTGACATGAAGACCTTGGCGGTCCTCGCATGCGCCGCCGTTTCGCTTGTGCCGTCGTCCACAATCGCGGCCTCCGGCCCCGAGATGGTGGACCTCGAACTTGTCATTGCCACCGACAGTTCCGGCTCTATCGGCGATGAGGAAGCGGCCGTGCAGCGCCAAGGCGTCGCCGCCGCGTTTCGCAATCCGGAAATCGCCAAGATCATCAGCCTGGGAAGCTACGGCAAAATCGCCGTCGCCTATCTCGATTGGTCCAACCAATTCGACAATACGGTCGTCGTCGATTGGATGATCATCCGTAACAAGGAGACGGCGGAGGAATTTGCCACCAAGCTGGTGGAGCAGCCGCGCACCTATGGCAGGCGCACCCATATCAGCAGCGCCATTATCAGCGGCATGGAGCTGATCGAGAACAACAACTACCAAGGCACCCGCCGCACCATCGATATTTCCGGCGACGGCCCGAACAATGGCGGCCTGCCTTTGGCTCCGGTGCGCGAGGAAGCCATCGCCAAGGGCATCACCATCAACGGCCTGCCGATTCTTATCGACGAAGGCGGATATGGCGATGCGAATAGCGCCGGTATCGACCAATATTACGCGCGCTGCGTCATCGGCGGACGCGGCTCTTTTGCCATCGTCGCGCGCGGTTTCAACGATTTTGCCCGCGCCGTCCGCCGCAAGCTGATTCTGGAGATTTCCGGCCTCGTTCCGGAGCCCCGCTACGCACAGGCCGGCAATCCGCCGGTGCGCGACCTGCCTCTGCCACCAGGCGTGCTGCGCGCGCCGGCCGAGCGCGACCAGAATTGCGATGAAATGCGCGGCGGATTTGGCGGTTTCGGCGATTTCCGAGGTTTTGGCCGCTAGGGTCAAAGCCTATTCCGGTAACGCGCCTGTGCCGGGAGATTGATTGCCGGGCGCGAGGGAGCGGCGTATCGTTTTTGCTCCTCGGCGGCTTTCCGGAGAGCCTTGCATGAAACTCTTCCAGACCATTGCTCCATGGCGCCATTGCGCAGTGGCCGTGGCGGTGGGGTTTGCCGTGACGACGCCGTTCGCGGCCGTCGCAGCTGAAGCCGTCGATCTGGAACTTGTTCTCGCCACTGACGTGTCTCGCAGCATCAGTGCGGAAGAAGCGTACCTACAGCGCGAAGGGACCGCTGCTGCCTTCAAGAGCCCGGAAGTGACGCGCGCCATCGCGCTCGGCGCCAATGGCAAGATCGCCGTCGCCTATGTCGATTGGTCGGTGGACTATCTCAACCGCGTCATCGTCGATTGGCGCATCATCAATAGCAAAGAAAGCGCGGAAGCTTTCGCCGATGAATTGTTGAAAGTCGAGCTCACGCCCGGTCAACGCACGTCGATCAGCAGTGCTTTGCAAATGAGCGCGCAGATGATTGATGCCAATAGCTATGAAGGCACGCGCAAAGTCATCGATATTTCCGGCGATGGACAAAATAACGCCGGCCTGCCGCTGGCACCGGTGCGCGAGGACGTGATTGCCAACGGCATCGTCGTCAACGGATTGCCGATCATTCTTAAAGGCGAGGAATTCGCCGGACGCAATTTCACGCCGGAGATCGACAAATATTACGCGCGTTGCGTCATCGGCGGTCGCGGCTCGTTTCTGATCGTCGCGCGTGGGTTCAAGGATTTCGCGGTCGCCATCCGGCACAAATTGATCATGGAAATTTCCGCGCTGCCGAATCCTATCCAATATGCCGACACGCGCGGCTTCATTCGTCTTGCCGCCGCGCAGGATCTCACACAATTCCTGAAGCCATTGCTTCCCAATGCCAATGGACCGGTCATCGTTCGCCCGCCCGCGACGCGTGATACCGACTGCGATCAAAGGGGCGGATTTGGTGGCTTTGGCGGGTTCCAACCGTAAATGCGTATCGCATGTTCTGCAGCACTGGGGCGATTGCTTCCCAGAAACTCGGTAATGCACGGCCTTATAGTGGCGTTGCTAGCCGCGCCCCTATTTTGCGCGCCCGCACTAGCCGCCACAGCGCCTGCGAGACCGGCGCCAACGGCACCGGCAGCGCGCCAACCTGTCGATCTCGAACTCGTTCTCGCCACCGATACATCGGGCAGCATCGATTGGAATGAAGCACGGCTGCAGCGCCAGGGCGTGGCGACCTCGTTTCGCAGCCCCGAAATTGAGCGCGCGATCAACGCCGGTGCGTTGGGGCGCATCGCGGTCGCCTATATGGATTGGTCAAGCGCCCCCTTCACACGGCTGGTTATCGATTGGCGCGTCATCAGCGACGCGGCCAGCGCACAAGCCTTCGCCGACGCGCTTCTCAAGGCGCCGCCATCGCGCGGAAACGGCACCGACATGGGCGGCGCGTTATTGGCAGCAGCGAATTTGATCGAGACGAACGCGCTGCAAGGCACGCGCCGCACAATCGATATCTCCGGCGACGGTCCCTACAATCGGGGCTATCCAGTCTCCTATGTGCGCGATGAAATCGCGGCGCAAGGCATTACCATCAACGGACTGCCTATCGTCAGCGATGAATATGGCGGCGGCGATTGGGGGATTTATTACGACGATATCACCCAATATTATATCAACTGCGTCATTGGCGGCCGCGGGTCATTCGCCATTCCCTCGAAAGGGCTTCAGGATTTTGCCCAAGCGATGCGCCGCAAATTGGTGCTCGAGATTTCTGAAGATTTGCCAAGTGTTCAGACCGCCGCGAACAAAGGTCTGATCCGCGTCGCGGCAACTCCGGCGCGGCCCAGTCCCCTGCTGCCGCCGTCGCAACCACGCTTGACACAAGAACAGGCCAATAAGAACTGCAATTCCGCCGATCAATTCTATGGCGGTTTTCGGTGATGAAACATACGTTTGGATTTGCCGCTGTCGGATTGCTGGTGCTCGCCGCGCACAGCGCTTCAGCCGCTGCGCCCGGCCCTACAACACCTTTGGAACGCGTTGATCTCGAACTGGTGATCGCAACCGACACGTCGCCGAGCATCGACACAGCCGAGGCCCGCCTACAACGCCAGGGCATCGCGACCGCGTTTCGCAGCCCGGAAATTGTGCGTGCCATTCAAGCCGGTTCACTCGGCAAGATCGGCGTCGCCTATATCGATTGGTCAAGCGCGCCGTTCAATCGCTTGGTCCTCGACTGGCATGTGATCAAAGACAAAGCCAGCGCCGACGAGTTGGCGGCCAATCTGATGAAAGTGCCGCTCACCTACGGCAATGGAACATCGATCAGCGGCGCCATGCAGATTGGTGCGCGCATGATGGAAACCAACCGTTTGGAAGGCACGCGACGCACCATCGATATTTCGGGCGACGGGCCCAACAATAGAGGCATCGACATTATCTCGGCGCGCGATGACATCGTCGCACGCGGCATTACCATTAACGGCCTCCCGATCATCACCGGCGAGTATGGCGTCGGCGATTGGGGCAAATATTATCTTGAGATCGATCAGTATTACGCGAACTGCGTGGTCGGCGGACAAGGATCGTTCTCGCTCCCATCCAAAGGCTTTCAAGATTTCTCCAATGCGGTTCGGCGTAAACTTGTCATGGAAATATCGGGGGATATTCCGCGCGTGCCCGCGAAACCGCGCATCATGAGAGTGGCCGGCGCGCCGCGCACGGTAGCGCCCAACCCGCTGCTGAAACCGCCTGCTGCCAAAGCGCCGCGCGAGAACTGCGTCCACGGTTATCAGGATTTTTGATGCTCGTACGGCTGTGAGCCTGTGTCGCATCGCGCGGGAAACCTAGCAGCCGTAGAAGACCCCCATGAGGGGTTTTCTAACAAACGTGCGACTGCTCCAGGCCAAACGTGCCTACGCTCTGCTTGTGCTTGCCCTCTTTGTATCGCGTGCGCTGGTTCCCGCCGGCTGGATGCCTGACTTCGCGGCTAGCGGCGGCAGTCCCATCGTCATCTGCACGGCCTCAGGGTTCGCCACGCTCTATGTCGATGCGGACGGAAAACCAATCCACCATAAGCAGAGCCCTGGCGAGCCTTGCCTTCTCGGCAGTCTCGCGCCGATAACAACGCCAGTCGTCGCCATCAACGCACCGCGTTTCAGCGGGCATGTGGATTTGCCGTATTTCCAGGATGTGCGCGTACCGCATCTCCTGCGCTACACCACCGGCCCAGCGCGCGCGACCCAGTCTCGTCTAACCGTCCTTTCCTGCTGCTTTCATCGCGTGGGCTGCGCTCGTTTGAGCGCACGGTCCATCGTCTGAAAACAGCCATCACGGACTTTTAGATGTAGCAACATTCATGTCGTACACAACATTCGGCCGCACCCTATTGTCGGGCTGCTCAGTTTTCGCATTGCTTGCCATTCCAGCATCATCGTTCGCGCAAACGCCGTCCGAGAATATCCTTGTCACCGGCACCAAATCCGTCGCCGAACAAAATCTTCCGCCCACGACGGCGGCGAGCGTTACCGCTACCGATCTGCAGGACCAGGTCAATGCCGTCACCACCGAAGACTCGCTGAAATATTTGCCCAATATTTTCGTGCGCCGCCGCCATATCGGCGATACCCAGGCCCCCATCTCGACGAGAACATCGGGGGTGGGTTCCAGCGCCCGCAGTCTCATCTATGCGGATGGCGTCCTTCTCTCGGCGCTTATTGCCAACAATAACAGTATCGGATCGCCCCGCTGGGGCATGGTATCGCCGCAGGAAATCGCGCGCATTGATGTGTTGTACGGGCCTTTCGCGGCCGCCTATGCCGGCAATTCCATTGGCGCGGTGGTCGAAATCGCGACCCGCATGCCGGAGACATTCGAGGCCAGCCTTAAGACTGGATTCTCGCTGCAGAACTTCAGCCAATACGCCACGAAGGATACCTACCCAACCTATCAGTTCGCCGCCACGGCCGGCGACCGCATTGAAAAATTCGCATGGTTCCTTGCAGCCAATCATCTTGTTTCGAAGAGCCAGCCACTGGCTTACGTAACGGCGACGAGGCCTGCCAATCCCTCCGCATCCGGCACGCGCGTAACCGGTGCGTTCGCGGACACCAATCGCACTGGCGCCGCGATCGTTGAACTCGGCGCCGGCGGACTTGAACGTCAGATTCAAGACAATTTCCGGCTCAAGCTGGCGTATGACTTCGCGCCGAACATACGCGCGACCTACGCCGCGGGTGTCTTTCTGCATGATGACAAGTCCGGCATCGAAACCTATTTGCGCGACGGGGCCGGCGCGCCCGTCTATTCAGGCAGTCTCAACATTGGCGGCTACGCCTATAACCTCGCGGCAAGTGCATTTTCGAATAAAGTCTACCGGCAGGAGGACGAGCATTGGATGCACAGCCTTTCGCTCGGCACCATCAATGGCGGCAATTGGGAGTGGCAGGCTGTTGCCACACTTTACCGGTACGCGAAGGACGAACAGCGCAATCCCACGGTCGCGCTCCCCTCAGGATTCAACTCGGGAGCCGGCAATATCGCCGTGCTCAATGGCACCGGCTGGTACACGCTGGACGCGAAAGCGCTATGGCGGCCGTACGGTGCTGACGGCGCGCATCAGATCACCTTTGGCGCGCATGGCGACCGCTACACGCTGGCGAACAGCCGCTACAGCACGAATGATTGGATTTCCGGCCCAAAAGGCGCGCTGGCAACCGATTCGCGCGGGAAGACTGAAACGCTCGCGTTATGGGTGCAGGATGCTTGGCGTCTGACGCCCGAAGTGACGGCGACTCTGGGTGGACGGTTCGAGTCGTGGCGCGCCTATGACGGCTTCAACTACTCGCTCAGCCCCGCCTTGGCAACGACACAGCCATCTTTGGACGCCACGCGCTTTTCGCCAAAAGCCTCCGTGAGTTGGGAGATAGATGAGGCTTGGCAAGCGAAGGCGTCGTACGGCATGGCCTATCGCTTCCCGACGGTGAGCGAGCTCTATCAAGCCATCACCACGGGCGCGACGCTGACGGTTCCCAATCCCGAACTGAAACCGGAACGCGCCAACTCGGGAGAAGTCTCGCTCGAGTATATGATGGCGAACGGCAGCGTCCGTTTCACCTATTTCGAAGAGCATCTCGATGACGCATTGCTGTCGCAAAGCGCTCCATTGGTTCCTGGGTCCACGACGCTGTTCAATTACGTTCAGAACATCGACCGCATGCGTTCACGCGGCGCTGAAATTGTCGTGCGTCAGGACGATTTTCTGATCGACGGGCTGGAGCTGCAAGGCAGTGCAATTTTCGTGGATTCCACAATTGTAAAAAACCCCATATTGCCGGCTTCGGTGGGCAAGAAAGCCCCGCAAGTACCGGAATGGCGCGCAACGGCGGTCGCAACCTACCGGCCGAACGACGCATTGGCCTTCACATTGGCGGCGCGTTACAGCGACCGTGTCTATGCGACAATCGACAACACCGATGGAAATACCTTCACCTACCAAGGTTTCGGCAGCTATTTTGTCGTTGATACGCGCGTTTCCTATGATTTCGATCCGCATTGGACGCTTTCCGCCGGCATCGACAATTTGAACAACCGGAAATACTTTATCTTCCACCCCTTTCCGCAGCGCAGCTTCGTGGCGGAGCTCAAATATGCCTATTGAACCGACACAGAACTTGCTTGGAGAAATGCCATGAACCGCATTCTTGCCGGCTGCGCTGTCGCCGCGGTACTCGCTTCGACAGCGGATGCGCATGTCGTGCTTTCGCAGACGAGCTTCGCGCCGGGCGTGAGTTTCGCTGCCTTCTTCAAGGTCGGTCATGGCTGCGCGGAATCGCCCACCACGTCGTTGACCGTCGAAATTCCCGAAGGTATCGATGTCGTCAATTTTCCGGCCAAGCCAGGTTGGAAGCTCGAAGTCACTCGTGCGCGTGGAGCCGCGCCCATTTCTTGGAATGGGGGAAATCCCACAGGGTCAATTCACAGCGTGACATGGCGCGGCCGTCTCGACGTAAAAGCAAACGACCAATTTGGTCTCATGCTTAAATTGCCGACACGGCAAGGCGCAATTTATTTCCCGACTGTCCAAACATGCGAGGCGGGTGAGAATCGTTGGGTCGAAATTCCGGCACCAGGTCAGGCGTGGAATAGCGTTCCGCATCCTGCTCCCGTACTGACGCTGATTGCTGCTGACACGACTACGGCAGGCGCCATACGCATCGAGCAACCCTGGACGCGCGCCACCGCGCCGAACGCGCGCACCGCCGCCGGCTATTTCAAGCTGACCAATAGCGGCGCGGTTGCAGACATATTGACGGGCGGCTCAACAGATGTGGCCGAGCGAGTGGAAATTCACAGCACGACAAATGTGAACGGTGTTTCGTCCATGCGTATCGCTCCGGCCGGAATTCCCATTGCACCGGGCGCAACAGTGGACATGGCGCCGGCAGGTTCGTTCCATCTAATGCTGGTGAACCTAAAAGCTGCGCTTGTGGCGGGACAGAAAATTCCGCTGACGCTGAACTTTGCTCGCGCGGGTGCGGTCCGTGTGGAGCTGTCCGTCGCCGCCATTGGTGCGCTGGCACCCGCGGAGGCGGACGAGCACGCGCATCATCACTGAATCAAATCGACGCCGACATAGACGATGGCGACAAGACCAAGCAACACATAGGGGCTGATCTTCGTCTTGTAGAGAAGCGCGGCCGCGGCGAGCACCGTTGCAAGCCCAAGAAAATCAATGTGGCCGACTTCAACGATGTGGGCGGCGCGCATAACGGCGACGATACCGGCGAAGATGAGGCCGACCGCGATAGGCGCGAGGCCCCGTTCGATGGCGGCGCGCCATGGCGACTCTTGATTGCGATGCCACCAATTGCTGGCCGTGTAGACGACAATCGACGACGGAATATAGATGGCGAGACACGCCACCAGCGCGCCCCAAAATCCGTAAACCTGCCAGCCGATCAACGCGGCGATGAGCGTGCTTGGTCCCGGTGCCGCGCGGCTGATGGCGTACATGTCAGTGAATTGCTGATTGGTCAGCCATGGATGGACCACGACTGTCTGATACTGAATGTCGGCAACAATCGCCTGCCCGCCGCCGAACGAGAGCAGCGACAACGGCACGAAAACGATGATGAGCCCCAGCAGCCTATCCATGCAGCCTATCCATTTTTGGCCTTCCGCTTCTCCATGGCGTAAGCCATGGCAATGCTCGCGGGCACCAGAACGATCACGACCGGCACCATCGGCCAGCGTAAAATTCCCACCGTGATAAATGTGATGCTCGCCAAAACTATGGGAACGGTGTTGCGCATAGCGCGCCGAGAGGCCGCCTTCACAGCAAGCGCCAGTGTGGCACCGATGCCGACACCGGCCATGCCGCCGAGCACGACCTGCACCATCGGCAACTGACCAAAGCTGCGATAGAGGAATCCGAGCAACAGGATGACGCAAAACGCCGGGAACACCATGCCGATAACGGCGAGCACGGCACCCCAGCGACCACGCAATTGCATCCCGAGGTAAAGAGACATGTTGACGGGATTGGCGCCGGGAAGAACCTGCGCAATCGTCAGGCCCGCCATGAAGGCTTCGTCGTCCATCAGCTTGCGCCGCTCGACGATTTCGCGGTGCATCCAAGCCGACGTGCCGCCTCCGAAGGAGCTCAGCCCGACATAGAGAAAGACATAGAAGAGCTCGAGCGTGGTGATGCTCGGTGGGGCTTCGGACTCATGTTCCATGCCGGACTCATGCATGCGAATGCCTCGCTGGCCTAGTTACGATTTATTCCTCCGCTCGCAAATCCATTTAAGGATTTTGGCTTATGCAATTTGGGCCTTCGCCACATCTCTCAGGCCTACCGTGCGGTTAAACACAGGACGCGACGGCGTGGAATCGGAATCGCGGCTGAAATAGCCCAGGCGCTCGAACTGCACCGCCTCGCCGACGGCGATATCTGCGAGCGACGGCTCGAGCCGCGCCTCAACTTTTTCGACGCTGGGAACGGAAGTTTCTGCGCCACCGCCCTCGCGCTTGCCGCCCAGCGCCTCGAATATCCGGACTTCTGCCGGCAGCGACTGCGCCGCAGCAACCCAATGGAGCGTGGCTTTCACTTTACGGCCATCCGGCGCGTTGCCGCCGCGTGTGGCGGGATCGTAGGTGCAGCGCAATTCAACGACGTCGCCGCTCGCGTTTTTCACCACCTCGCGGCAGGTGATTAAATAGGCGTAGCGCAGACGCACCTCGTTGCCCGGCGAAAGACGGAAAAATTTCTTAGGTGGATTCTCCATGAAATCTTCCTGCTCGACGAAGATTTCACGCGCGAACGGAATGCGGCGTGAGCCGGCGGAAGGATCTTCCGGATTGTTGACCGCTTCCAGTTCCTCAACCTGCCCTTCGGGATAGTTCTCGAGGACAATCTTGAGCGGGCGCAAAACTGCCATGCGGCGCAGCGCCTTCTTGTTCAGCACCTCGCGAATGGAATGGTCGAGCATGGCCACATCGACAACGCTGTTGGCCTTGGCCACGCCGATACGCTTGACGAAATCGCGAATGGCTTCGGGCGGAACGCCGCGGCGGCGCAGACCCGCCAGAGTCGGCATACGCGGATCGTCCCAACCGCTGACATGGTTTTCCCGCACCAGCTCAGTCAGCACGCGCTTCGACAGCACGATGCCGGCGATATTCAGCCGCGCGAATTCATATTGGCGGGGGCGCGACGGAACCGGGAGATTGTCCAGGAACCAATCGTAAAGTGGGCGGTGATCCTCGAATTCCAGCGTACACAGCGAATGGGTGATGCCTTCGATGGCATCGGACTGGCCGTGGGCGAAATCATAGCTCGGATAGATGCACCACGCCGTACCGGTGCGCGGATGCGGCGCATGCAAAATCCGATAGAGCACCGGATCACGTAGGTTGATGTTGCCGGCCGACATATCGATTTTCGCCCGTAGCACACGCGCGCCATTCGGGAACTCGCCAGCGCGCATGCGCCGGAAGAGATCGAGATTCTCGGCGATGGCGCGTTCGCGAAACGGGCTATTCCGGCCAGGCTCGGTCAACGTTCCGCGCGCCGCCCGCATATCGTCCTGCGACTGGTCGTCGATATAGGCTTTACCGGCGCGGATCAGCTCTTCCGCCCAGCTATAAAGCTGCTCGAAATAATCCGAGGCGTGAAAAAGGTTCTTGCCCCAGCCGAAACCAAGCCAGCGCACATCGCGCTTGATGGCGTCGATATATTCCTGCTCCTCCTTGACTGGGTTGGTGTCGTCGAAGCGCAAATGGCAGCGCCCGCCGAACTCCTCGGCAATGCCGAAATTCAGGCAAATCGACTTGGCGTGGCCGATATGGAGATAGCCGTTGGGCTCGGGCGGAAAGCGCGTGACCGACATGGCATGGCGCTTGGCATCCAGATCGGCCTGGACAATGTCACGAATGAAATCCCGGCCCGCTTCGCGGGGCGCTGTGTTGCCGTCCATACCGAACCAACTCCGTAACCCACGCCGCCAAGGCTGACGCCAAAGCTTAGAATCAGCACAAAAACGCAGGAATTGGCGAGCTTTACCGCCTATGCGCCGCCCCCGTCCAGGGGGATAAGTCCGCCTGCCTTAGGTGCTGTAGAGGGTAATCGGCAGAAGCGAAAAGCGGTAGCCGAGCACGAGGGCGAACACCGCCACCGTGAGAACGCCGGCCTCTGCCACGCCGGCCGCGCCCTTCGCTCCGTAAACCTTCCCGATTGCGACGTAGAGATAGGCGGCGCTGGCCGCTATCCAAGCCAGAGTGATGATCAGGTCGAAACTCTCGGACTGGAGGTCCTCGCCGCCAAGAAGGACATGCACCTCCGCAATGGCGAGCGCCGCGCAAAACACGAATAGAAGGAAGGCGTAGAGGTGAAGCGCGAATACGGCATGGCCGACAAAAAGGCGCCCGCCCCGGCGAAACAGGAACGGCAATAGGGCCGTGAAAAAGAGCGCCATCAGAAATATCAGCGATTTGGCGTTCAGAAGAATAGCGCGGTCGAAGACCGGCGCGTAGGCTTCCATTGTCCTGCCCGTTGCTGCCAGGCGCCGCGCCACGAGATCTTGGGCGAATGGGCTCCAATCCTGTCCGTTGAGATGGGACGCAAACGGCGTCGAGAAGATGTTCTGGTGCGTCAGCGACTGCATTCCGAAAAACAGAAGGTTGGCGACCAGAAACAATTGCAGCGGCTTGATGTAGGATTTTCGCCGCCCTTCCAGATAGGCAATTGTTAACGCGCCGGGTTTGAACAGCACCGCGCGCAGGGTCCGAAGCAGCTTCGCGTCAATGCTGACGAATGCTTCGACGATCTGGTCGAGAAGATCGCGCAAGGTCAGATCGCGCGGACGCATGCGCGTTTCGCCGCAGGTGGGACAAAAATCCGTCGCTACCGCCGTTTTGCAGGTGGGACACGTCCAAGGCGTGGTGAGACTTACCGCGTCGGACATGGCAACCGGTGGTCAGTTTTCTTTGCTCAGCAAAGGGACAAAATGCCTGGAGCCGTGGTTTTCTGCTTCGCGCGCCCTGCCTTAATGGCGACTTCAGCTGGCGCGCCGGTGCTGTCAGTCTAACGCTAACTTGTCTCTGAATTCCCGGTCTATGAGAGGAATTTGGAGGGGCAAATGGCTGGTATTTCCTTTAAGCGGCATCGGTTTCCGCCGGACGTTATCCGCCAGGCGGTTTGGCTCTATTTCCGATTCACTCTCAGTCTTAGGGACGTAGAGGATCTTCTCGCCGAGCGTGGAATGGACGTCTCGTATGAAACGGTGCGGTGTTGGGCTGAGAAGTTTGGGCGATCGATTGCATCCAACATACGGCGGTCGCGCCCTCGCCCAGGTTCGGTCTGGCATCTCGACGAGATGGTCGTGAGGATTCGCGGCAAACGCATGTTCATGTGGCGGGCTGTGGATGACGAAGGCGGAGTGCTCGATGTTCTGGTTCAGAAGCGCCGCAACAAACATGCAGCGCTGCGATTGTTGCGAAAATTGCTGAAACGCCAGGGTTATGTTCCGGATCACTTTGTGACCGATGGCCTGCTGTCCTACGGTGCAGCACTCGAAACACTGAGATGTCGCCGGCGTCACCGACCCGGGCGATTACGCGACAACAACCGTGCAGAAAACTCTCATCTCGCTGTGCGACGACGCGAACGAAAGATGCAGCGCTTTAAATCGCAAGGCCAGGCACAGCGCTTCGCATCGGTCCACGCCTCGATCTACAATCTCTTCAACGTTCAACGACATCTAATTTCACGATCCACGCTCCGAACCTTCCGGGCCAACGCCGTGGACGGATGGATCGTCGCGTCCGCTGCTGCTGCGTGAATTTTCGGATTAGAGCCTTCGTGCGACCGACCGAATTAACCTGACAGTTCCGATATCAGCCACCACGAACAAACCTTCCAAAGGAGGGCGCCATTCCGGTCACGCGCACCCAGGAAGAAAGCGGCGGGCGAAAGAGCATTTCGCAACACGCCGCTTTCACCCTGCCGTGTTAAATTGATAGTCCCGTCGACTAGAAGTTGAAACGGACGCCGGTCACAAATCGGCGGCCAAACTTCTCGTATTCGATTGGATATTTGGCGTTGTCGTCGTAGCGGGCTGCGCCGGCATTCGAGAGATTGAGCGCGTCCAGATAGACCTCGATATTGTCGTTGACCTGGTAGCGAGCCGAGAAATCGATCTCTTCGTCCGAATCCCAGAAGATGCCGGCGTTGCCCGTACCCGGGTAGACCGAACCGTTCACCACCTGATAGCTGCCGATGGATTGGCCCCACGGCGTACGATATTGATAGGCTAGACGCAGCGAGACGCCGTACTTCTCGTAGATCAATTGAACATTATAGACCGCGTCCGAACTTCCGAGGAGCGATATCTTGCGCTCTGGAACGCCTGCGAGCGCCGGCACGCTGACTTCCGACTGCGTCAAGGTTGCCGATGCCCTTACGCCAAACCCGCCGACCCATTCGGGCAAGCCGCTGCCCTCAACGATCGTCTCGGCAGAGCCCGAATAGAAGACCTCGACGCCTTGAAGATAACCATCACCGCCGTTGGTAAGGGTGGTGAAAACATAGTTGGAACGATCAAGACTCCCCGTATCCAGGTCGTCGCGGCCGAAGGCAACCGCCTGCCGCATGAGGACCCTGCTGATATCTTTGTAGAACACGCCGACGGAGAAGAAGTTTTCGTTCTCGCCGTAATATTCGGCATAGACGTCTATGCCCTTTTGTTTCTCCGGCTTGGCGGATGGATTGCCGCCCGAAATCGTCTGTTGCGTGTCGTTGATAACAAAGTTCGGACGCAAATCGTCATAGTCGGGGCGCGAAGCCGAAGTTGTGAGGCCCGTCCGCAGTTTCCAGGCAGGCGTGACGTCCCAATTCACATGCACGCTCGGATAGACGGCTGTGTCGCCGCTCTTCGTTTTGAGCAGTGTGGTGGAGACGGTGCTGCCGATGGTCGGATATGCTTTTCCGGTATTGCGGATATGTTCCACGCGCGCGCCAAAGACTACGCTGCCCCAATTGGTGGGCGTTGTTCCCATTGCATAGCCGGCGAGAATGTCTTCCGTAACATTCCAGTAATTGGCGAGGTTGTCCGCCAAAGCCGCTCCCCCACGAATCTGATCGACGAGTTCGTCAACCTTGTCTCGGTTTGTGTAGTGGAACGTGTAGCCAAGGCGTTGCTTGCCCAAATAATCGCCATCCTTCGCAAGGTCTCCCCAGCGCTTGGCGGCATTCGCCGTAAGCTGCGCGGCGGTCGCAGCCCAACCGGTTTCGTTGTTTTCCTTCTCGCGCGTCGTATAGAGGCCGCCGAATTCGATCATTGTGTCGGCACCGAAGAGATCGGCCACGTAGTCGAAATCCAGTTTCGCCGTGTAGGCGTTCGTAACTTCCTTCGCGTCGAGAAGCGAGACTTGGTTCAAGGGCATGTCGAAGTTTTCAATATTCTGCACGGGATCGCCGACCGCACGCGCGCCGGTGGCACCAATGGTGCGGAACAACGAGACAACGTTCGAGGTGCGGTCGCGGAAATCGTAAAGGATTGTCGGCCGTGAGGTGAATGTACTCGGGCTTTGGAAGCGCACTTCGGCCGGATTCTTGCCGACATTGTCAGCCCATGTGTAGTTGAGCCGCCATGAAGCGCTCAGGCCGTTGTCGAATTTGTGCTCGCCTCCCGCGGTGTTGGTGGACATCCGGTCGAAATTGTCCCGGTAGGTGATACGGGCGCTGATGCGCCCGCCATACACCGTGCCGAAAACGGGATCGTTCCCGATGATGAAGGCCGGCGTGGTGTAGCTCTGCCCCGCCGCGTTCGTGCCCTGGCTCAATTGGAAAATGAACTGATCCCGCAACTCGTCATCGTGAAAAACCGTGTTGACGGTGGAGGCGAAGATTTCACTGTTCTCGGAGATCTTGTAGTCGGCACGAAACGAGCCGGAATAGTTCTCGCGATAAAGTCGGTAGTGTTTGTTCTTTGTGTCTTGCGCGAACCGTTTAATGGGATCGGTGATGTTCGCCAAATAGGGATCGGTTTCCCAATTCTCCGTGGCCATGTCGCGCTTGTAATAGGACCCTTGCGCAACAATGCCCAATTTTCCGTTCATCAGGATATCTGAAAAAACAATGGAATTGTCGGTCTCGAAGCCCTTTCCGAGTTCGACATAACCGGCGCCGAGCTTGCCTGTTATGGTCATACCGTCATAGTCAAACGCGCGGCGTGTCCGGATGTCGATGTTACCCGCAACGGCGTCGCTTCCCATCGACGGAATGAGTGCTTTTTGGACCGTGATTTGCGAAGCGATCGCGGAAGGTATGTTGTCGAAGCGTGTCGAACGACCCTCGGGCGAAACCACCGAAAGCCCATCAAACGAAATCGTCGTCCAATAAATCGGCGCGCCACGTAAGTTGATATAGCGCCCTTGGCCCTGGTCGCGTTCGACGCCGACGCCGGGCAAGCGGCCGACCGCCTGCGCCAGATTTTGGTCAGGAAGGTTACCGATGATATCCGCGGAGAGAACGGAGACGATCGACGGCGAGATGCGCTGCTCTGCTATGGCGGCCGCCTGGCTCTCCGCGAGCGGCCGGCGAGCAGTTACAAGAACCTCTTCGGCCTCCGGCGCGCCGGCCGCATGAACCAACCCTGGCGCGAACAGCATGAATGCCGAGCTCCCAAAGAGAGCACTTCGAAATTGATGGATATGCATTTAATCCCCTCACATTGTCGGCCAGTAAGCGTACAGAGTGCCTAGCCAAGTTCCCGTGAGGTGTTAGCGTTCATTTGCGCGCAAGAGTAATGATGATTTTGTTGCGGAAAAATGTCGTTTTGCCTCGGAATTCATGTAATTGATGTGACTGATGGGTGCTGTCAGGCTAACGCTAACTTGTCTCTGAATTCCTGGGTTATGGAGGAATTTGGAGGGCCAAATGGCTGGTATTTCCTTTAAGCGGCATCGGTTTCCGCCGGATGTTATCCGCCAGGCGGTTTGGCTCTATTACCGATTCACTCTCAGTTTGAGGGACGTGGAGGATCTTCTCGCCGAGCGAGGGATGGACGTTTCCTACGAAACAGTGCGGTGTTGGGCCGAGAAATTCGGACGGGCTATCGCTAGAAATATTCGGAAATCGCGCCCTCGCCCAGGTTCGGTCTGGCACCTCGATGAGATGGTCGTGAGGATTCACGGCAAACGCATGTTCATGTGGCGGGCCGTGGATGACGAAGGCGAGGTGCTTGACGTGCTCGTGCAGAAATGCCGCAATAAACATGCAGCGCTGCGATTGCTACGGAAATTACTAAAGAAACAGGGCTACGTCCCGGATCACTTCGTGACCGATGGCCTGCTCTCTTACGGAGCCGCACTCGAAACATTGAAGTGTCGCCGGCGTCACCGACCTGGACGATTACGCGACAACAATCGTGCTGAAAACTCGCACCTATCCGTGCGGCGACGAGAACGAAAGATGCAGCGCTTTAAATCTCAGGCTCAAGCAAAGCGCTTCGCGTCCATCCACGGTACCGTCTACAATCTCTTCAACGTTCAACGACATCTGATTTCACGATCCACGCTCCGCACCTTCCGGGCCAGCGCCATGGACGGATGGATCGCCGCGTCCGCTGCTGCTGCGTGAATTTTCAGATCAAAAATTTCCT
>CANIHD010000017.1 GCA_947467345.1 Alphaproteobacteria bacterium | reverse complement strand
CGGAAGGTCAACATCGTCACCTTCAAGGCGCTCGGAAAATATCCGATCAATGGCTGGTTCAACGAGCAGAACCAGCTGATCCATGTTCAGACCTGGCTGCCGCATCAGCTGCTCGGCGATGTTTATGTCGAAACGCGCTATACCGGCTATCACGACGTTGCGGGCGTGCAATTCCCCACCGAGGTGCACCGCAGTTGGGGCAACCCGCCGCATCCCGGCTTTGAGCATGAAATCGCAAATGTCATTGCGAATGTCGCCAACGCGGCGCAAGCGGTTCCGGATGCGGTGCGCAACGCGGCTGCGCAGCCGGTGCAGGTCGTGTCGGAACAGCTCGCGCCCGGTATGTGGCTTCTCGCCGGCGGCACGCATCACAGCCTGGCGGTGGAGTTTCGCGACTATGCCCTCGTCATCGAAGCGCCGTTGAGCGACGAGCGCGGCCGCGCCGTCATCAACGAAACGCGCCGTCTCATTCCGAACAAGCCGATCCGCTACGTGCTCAACACGCATCATCACTTCGATCATTCGAGTGGGCTGCGTCCGTTTGGGGCGGACGACATCGTCGTCATCACCCATGAATCCAATTTCAATTTCTATGAAGGCGTTGTCTTCGATTTGCGCCCGCGCACGCTGAAGACGGATGCGTTGTCGCTGGCGCCGCGCCAGGTCCATTACATCTTGGTCAAAGACCAGCAGCAAATCACCGACGGAACGCGCACGATGAATGTCATCCATGTGGAGGACATCGACCATTCGGGCGACATGCTGGTGGCCTATTTCCCGCAGGAGAAAATCCTGGTCGAGGCGGATCTTTACTCGCCCGCGGGTCCGGGAGCGGCGGTAACCGTGCCGGCCACACCGCATGAATTGGCGCTGCAGCATCTGATAAGCACGCGCGGATTGGCGGTGGACCGGATCGTGCCGCTCCATGGAAGGCCCGTTCCCGCCGCCGATTTGGCCCGCCTTGCGGGGGGCCTGCCCTGAGGTAACCCTAGGGCTGGCGCGTCCTTGCAAGGCGTGCGATGCAGCCGCCATGTATGTCGCCATTGCCATCGCGGTTGGGGGTGCGGTCGGATCGCTGGCCCGGCATTTCCTGTCCGGCGCCGTTCAAGGCGCCGCTGGCGGCAATTTCCCCTGGGGCATTTTGGCGGTGAATATCATTGGCGGCTTCGCTATGGGGCTCGTGGTCGAGGCGGCGGCGCTGCGCTATTCGCTGGCGCCGGAAATGCGCGCGTTTTTGACCACGGGCATCCTTGGCGGCTTCACAACCTTCTCCACGTTTTCGCTCGACACCGCATTGATGCTTGAGCGCGGCGATATCTTGTCCGCCGCCGCTTATGTAACGGCGTCGGTGGGCCTGTCAGTGACGGCGCTTTTTCTCGGCCTATGGCTGGTTCGGACGATCCTATGACCGAGAGCATGATGGTGGAAAAGGACGAGGCGGGCGTTCGCCTCGATCGTTGGTTCAAGCGGCATTATCCGACGCTTCTGCATGGCGCTTTGGAAAAACTTCTGCGCACCGGGCAGGTGCGCGTCGATGGTAAGCGTGCGAAGGCGGGTGACCGGTTGGAAATCGGCCAAACAATCCGTATCCCGCCGCAACTCCGTCAGCCCGATATGGCGGCACCCGAAAAAGAAGAAAAGCCCGCGACGAACACGACGGATCAAGCCTTCATGCGCGGTCTCGTGATCCACGAAGACACATCGCTTTATGTGCTGAACAAGCCGAGCGGAATTCCGACCCAAGGCGGCTCTGGGATTACGCGTCATATCGACGGATTGCTGGAAGCCTTGCAGGCCGGCAAGCGGCAGCGCCCGCGCCTGGTTCATCGTCTCGACCGCGATACGTCGGGCGTGTTGGTTGTGGCACGCACGGTGCCGGCAGCGGCCTCGCTCTCGGAGGCTTTGCGCCGGCGCGACGCCAATAAGATTTATTGGGCGCTGACCAAAGGCGTGCCACAGCCCCGCAACGGCACGGTGCGTCTCGCTTTGGCCAAGGAAACGGGCTTCGGAAAATCTGGGCACGACGAGCGCATGACGGGTGTCGATGACGACGAAGAAGGCGCGAAAGCAGCTACGACGCATTACACCGTCATGGGCATGGCCGCCGATCAATATGCTTGGGTTGCGCTGAAGCCGGTCACGGGGCGCACACATCAGATACGCGCCCATCTCGCGCATCTTGGTACGCCGATTGTCGGCGATTTCAAATATGGCGGCACGGCGGTGCGCGGTTCCGGAGAAATCGAAGACCGGCTGCATTTGCACGCGCGCAGCATCGAGATTGCACATCCGGAAGGCGGCCGCATGAGCGTTTCCGCGCCCTTGCCGCCGCATATGCGCAGTGCGTGGGAATTGTTCGGGTTTGACCCGAACGACAGATCCGATCCCTTCGCCGCTATGGCAGCACCACGCAAGATCCGGCGGCGATGACCGCGCAATCGGTCAAGCGCTTCTATAAAGACGTCACAGTGCAATCCGCCGAAGGCTGGTTTGGAATCGCGCTCGACGGGCGCGTTCTAGAAACGCCGGGCAAGTTAGCTTTGGTTTTACCGCAGGTGGAACTTGCCGAGGCCATCGCTGACGAATGGCGCGAGCAGGGTGATAAGATCATCCCGTCCTCTATGCCGCTTACCAAGCTTGCCAATACGGCTATCGATCGCACCGCCGTGCAGCGCGAGGACGTCTGCGAACAATTGCTCGGCTTTGGCCGCAGCGATGTCGTCTGCTACCGCGCAGACATTCCGGTTGATCTGCTGCAACATCAAATGGCGAGCTGGGACCCGATCCTGGATTGGGTGCATGCGCAGTTCGGCGCGCGCCTCATGACGGGGCAGGGCATTGCCTACATCCAGCAGGATGACGCGGCCATGGACCCATTGAGACGCGCAATTTCAGAGAGCGACGATTTTCGTCTGACCGGTCTCTGCAATGTGGCTGCCATTTTGGGATCGCTCGTTCTGGCACTTGCCCTTGATCGGGGGCGACTGACACAGGAGGAGGCGTTCCTGGCCGCCCATTTGGATGAGCTCTATCAGGCTGAAAAATGGGGCGAGGACTGGGAAGCCGCGGACCGCAAAGCTGGAAAGCGCAAAGAACTGAGCCATTTAGCGCGCTTTCTTCAATTTATACACAGGGTATGAAAAGCGGGAATTCGCCCATTTCCACTCGCGCAAGTTAAGTTGACGCAGTGTCATACAACGCTAAAATTCCCGGGAATTTGCGAGCGGAGCTTCGAGCGTGGAAGAAGAGAATAGCCGCGCGAACGACCGGGAACTCGGCCGCCGCGAACAGACACGCAGCCACAATCAAGCGCTGATCCTAGCGGCCGCCCGCGCCGTCTTCGCCGAGTATGGATATTCCAGAACCACGGTGCGCGACATCATTCGCGCCACGCCGCTCGCGGCCGGCACGTTCTACAATTACTACAAATCTAAGGACGAAATCTTCCAAGCCATTCGCGACGAGACAGCGCTCAAAGTGCGTCCACTGTTACGCGAGGCGAGGAGCGGATCAAAGACGGCGGATAAATTCATCTACGCCACCTTCCGCACGTTTTTCGATTTTGTCGTCGCCGAGCATGCGGCTCTTGTCACTGGCCACAGCAGCAACGCGATGCATGTCAGAGTCGATACGCCGGAAATCATCGCCGGCTTCGGCGAACTTGAAGAGGACCTCGCGTCGGCGATTGCGGCAGGCATTCTGCCGCGCGTAGATATAAAATACCTGACCGCCAGCATTGCGGGTCTAGCCTTCGAATTGTCCGAGAACATGATGGATCGCGAGAAGCCCGATCCCGAAGCCGCAGCGCGCTTTGCAACTGATCTGGTTCTCGGGGGCATTTCCGGCATGGCGAAAAAATAGAGCGCATAGATACGCTCGAACTTTTCCAGCGGCTTGGCACGGCGTTTGCGATTGGGCTGTTGATCGGCCTTGATCGCGGCTGGCGCGAACGTGATGCGAAGGATGGTACGCGCACCGCGGGCATTCGTACCTTTACGCTTATCGCGTTCGTCGGCGGCATCTGGGGCGCCATGGTTCCTGCATTGGGTCCATGGCCGCTGGCGCTTGCGGGCCTCAGCGTCGCTATTGTCTTCGGCGCGTTTCAATGGCGCGAGCTCAATGCCGAAGGGCAGTTCTCGGTCACCAGCGTCATCGTGGCCATGCTTGCTTTCTCTCTCGGAGCGATGGCCGTCATAGGCGAAGAGGTTGTAGCCGTGGCGGCCGCCGTTGCGGCCACCGCGCTTCTAGCTGCGCGTGGGCGCCTGCATGGTCTGCTGCGCGAATTGACTTGGCCGGAGATTCGTTCGGCTTTCGTCCTTCTGGCTATGACGTTTCTTTTGCTGCCGCTGCTGCCTGACCGCGCCGTCGATCACTGGGGGGCACTCAACCCTTACAAACTATGGCTTACAGTCATTCTGCTCGCGGCGCTTTCCTTCGTCGGCTACGCCGCCGTGCGCATTATCGGGGAGAGCAAAGGGCTGTTGGCAGCATCCGTCGCAGGCGCGTTGGTGTCATCCACCGCTGTCACGCTGAACAATGCGCGGCTGGCGCGCAGCGCGAACAATAAGAGTCTACTTGCCTCGGCGACCGCCATTGCATGGACGGTCAGCCTCACGCGACAGACGGTGCTGGCTGCCATCATCAACCGCGATCTTGCATTGCCTTTGGGACTGACTATGGGCGCGCCGGTCGCGACACTATTGATCGTGGCAGCCGTGTTCTATTGGCGCGGCCACAAAAATCATACGACCGACGAGCTGAAGCTAACGAACCCCTTCGATCTGAAAGAAGTGTTGGGGCTCGGCCTCCTGATCGCCGGTGTTCTTCTGATCTCCAAGATATTGACCGATGCATTTGGTGAGCGCGGGCTTCTCATATTCGCTGCCGTATCGGGAACCATGGATGTCGATCCGATCACTGTCTCGGCGGCGCAGATCGCAGGCAATGGCGTGAGCCTGGATCGGGCCTGCCTTGCCATTCTCATCGCCGCATGCGCCAACTTGACGACGAAAATCGCGGTCGCCAATGGGATCGGCGGTATTCGTTTCGGCGTTCAGCTCGCAATTGCAGGTGCAGTGGCGGGCGTCGCCGGGCTCGCGTCATGGATGTTGTTCGGAGGATTGCGTGTTTAAAGAAATTCCGAAGCCGGAAGTCACACCGGATGAAATCACCACTTTAAACATTCGCGTCGAAGGTGTGGTGCAGGGCGTGGGCTTTCGCGCTTTCGTGCTGAGAGAAGCGAAAGCATTGAAACTCACCGGCTGGGTGCGCAATCGCAAAGACGGCACGGTGGAAGCGCTTGCCTCCGGCACGACAGTTCGCGTGGAAGAACTGGTGCAGGCAATCATGCAGCGCCCGCCTGCAGGGTCTCATATTGCCCATATCGATCTCAACGCTGCCGAACTTCCGAACAAGCCGGGCTTCATCATGCGCACGTCGCTGTGATCAGTCTTCGTCTTGTGTAGGGCCGAACATTTCCTCAAAGGAGCGCCGCAGCATCACGTCGACATCGCTCATCGACAGTATCAACCCCAGCTTCTCAAAACTGGTGACGCCGTGATCGTTGATGCCGCAGGGCACGATGCCGGAGAAATGCGTGAGGTCGGGATCGACGTTCACGCTGACGCCATGAAACGTCACCCAGTGCCGTAGGCGTACGCCGATAGCCGCGATCTTGTCTTCTTGGCTATTCGCGCCAGCCACCCAAATTCCGACGCGCTTCTCGCGCCGCTCGCCTTTTATGTTGGCCAGCGCCAGCGTCTTGATCAGCCAGTTTTCGAGATCGCAAACATAGGCACGCACATCGGCCCGGCGCGTCTTGAGATTGAGCATGACGTAAGCCACGCGCTGGCCGGGCCCGTGATAGGTGTATTGGCCGCCGCGCCCGGTCTGGAAAACCGGAAAGCGCGAATCGATCAGATCCTTGCAATTGGCGCTGGTGCCCGCCGTGTAGATGGGCGGGTGTTCCAGCAGCCAGACGCATTCCGCAGCTTCGCCACGGACGATCCGCTCCACCCGATCTTCCATGGCGCGGACAGCCTCGGGATAGGCCACTTGGCCGGGGCTGATCTTCCAGCCGATGGGGGCTTGGTCCGCCATTAACGGGGTGGAAAGCATAGTGGTTCAAACATGCTCGCCGCAGTAGCACACCGGGCCCGCATGTCTCTCAACTCCGTCAAAGTCGAAATCTCCGTGGTTCTCGGGCGCTCTGTCATTCCGATGCACCAATTGTTGCGCTGTGGCCGCGGCGCGGTCATCGAGCTCGATTCCAAACAGGACGATCCGGTGCTGGTTTTGGCGAATAACCGGCCCGTCGCCAAGGGCGACATCATTCTGGACGGTGACAAAATCTCGGTTTCGATCACGGAACTCCTGCCGGCCTCTTAATAACACCAGATAAAGTGTGTTATTTGGATCGGTCCCTTAAATAGGAGATTGGTTGCTTGGCCGTTTGTGCTGTGCGGGGCGCGTTTCGGAAGTCAACTTCCAATAATCTCTGCACCGACCAAGTCATTTCATTTGGTTAGGCGTTTGCAGCTTCACAATGGGGTGCGGGTTTGTTACATCGCGCGGCCCCCCAATACCTGTGCGGTCGTGGCGGAACGGTAGACGCGCTAGCTTGAGGTGCTAGTGGGGCAACCCTTGGAAGTTCGAGTCTTCTCGACCGCACCACTAAAAAAACAAAACGCAGCCGTCGCACGAATTTTCCGGCTGCCGCCCTCACCGCATTCTTAGGTGAGGGCATCGCGCGTTCAAACCTAGATGCGAATTCGGGAACCCGCTTCATGCCACTCCATCTGATCAAGCTTTGCGTCGGGGCCGACAGCATCGCCGACCTTGCGGCATGGCAGAAGGAGCGGCTCGCCGAAGCGAAGGCGAAAGGCGTGGATTCTGACATTCGTCATGTCACACGCATGACGCCAAAGCGCGACGACGAGCTTCTGGATGGCGGGTCCCTCTATTGGGTGATCAAAGGCCATATTGCCGTGCGGCAGAAACTGACCGCGCTGAAACCGGCGGTCAAAAACGGCAAGCCGCATTGCGCGCTTATTCTCGATCCGAAACTGGTGCGGACCGCGCGGCGTTTTCATCGCCCATTCCAAGGCTGGCGCTATCTCGATCCCAAAGATGCACCGCGAGATCTCAAGAAGGGCGAGACGGATACGATGCCCGACGAATTGCACGCCGAACTTTCGGATCTCGGGCTTATCTAAATTTCCACATTGTCGATGAGGCGTGTCTTACCGAGCCATGCAGCAGCCAGCACACGCGCAGGGCCTGTAATCTCACGCGGCCTCTCTAGCGTTTGGGGGGCGCGAATAGCGACATAGTCGACGCGTTCAAATCCCGCAGAAAGCAGCGAGGCCGCAGCCTGTGCCTCCAACGCTGGAAGAGCCGTGCCGCTGCGCGCGCGCGATGCAATGTCGCGCAACTCTTTATTGAGGGCAGGGGCTATGCGGCGCTGCTCCGGGGTGAGATAGGCGTTGCGCGACGAGAGCGCCAATCCATCGGCCTCGCGAAATGTCGGAACGCCGACAATCTCAAGATCGAGATCGAGGTCTTTGCTCATGCGACGGACGACCAGCAATTGCTGATAATCCTTCTCGCCGAACACCGCTAAGTCAGGCCGAACTTGCAGGAACAGTTTCGCCACCACGATGGCGACACCGCCAAAGAAATGCGGACGAAAATCGCTCTCGAGACCGAGCGCGGGCCCGCCCATTGAAATTTGCGTGGTGAATCCTTCGGGATAAATCTCGCGCTCCGACGGCGTGTAGACGACATCGACGCGTTCCGCCTTGAGCAATTTCAGGTCGTTCTCGATGGGCCGCGGATAGCGCGCCAGATCTTCGTGCGGCGCGAATTGGGCCGGATTCACGAAGATGCTCACGACCACGCGGTCGGCCAGCTCTCGCGCCTTGCGCACTAGGCCCAGATGGCCTTCATGCAGCGCGCCCATGGTGGGAACCAAAGCAATGCGCTGGGACGCGCGCCAGGGGGCGAGTGAGGCGCGTAAACCCGCCAATGTTTCCGCAACGTGAACCATGGTTAAACTGTTCCAACCCCGCAAAACGGGTTCATCCTAGAATGGTGTGGGGACCCGACAACCCTATGGAACCCATCATAAGGCTGTTACAGAACGGGCTGTTGCAAATCCGTCAACATCTGGCCCGGGACGAACAGCCCGATGATGCCTAATATATTTCAAAGCAAAATTCGATTCGTGGGTATAGGGGCGCCGGGGGATGGGAGTTCGTACAACCGTAGAGCGGGTTGAGGAGACTATTGCGCCGATGGCTCAGATGCCGGCGCATATTCTTGCACTCGGCAATGAAAAAGGCGGCACGGGCAAAACCACGACCGCGATTCATTTGGCGGTTTCGCTGCTCAAACTGGGACGGCGCGTTTCGGCCATCGATCTCGATTCTCGGCAAAAAAGTTTCACGCGCTATTTTGAGAACCGCGCCGATTTCATCGCGCGCTCCGGGCATAAACTTCCGATGCCGGAATTTCGCGTGATCGAGCGTTCGAAACTGACCGATACGCGCGAGGCGGCGGCGGAAGAATCGTCGCGGCTCGATGCAGCTTTGGCGCAAGCGCGCGCCGAGTCCGATTTCGTCGTCATCGACATGCCGGGCAGCGATACGCATTTGTCGCGCATCGGACATCAAGCGGCCGATACGCTGGTGACGCCGATGAATGACAGCTTTCTCGATTTCGATCTGCTCGCGAAATTGGATCCCGAAAGTCTCGAGATCAAAGGCCCCAGCCTTTACAGCGAGTTCGTGTGGGAGTGCCGCAAGCGCCGCGTTATGAAGCGCGCGCCCGCGATAGATTGGGTCGTGGTTCGCAATCGCGTTTCCAATGTCGATGCGCGCAATAAGCGCAAAGTCGCCGGCGCGCTCGATCAATTGGCGGCGCGCATCGGCTTTCGCGTCGCGCCGGGACTTTCGGAACGCGTGATCTTTCGCGAATTGTTTCCGCTCGGGCTGACCTTGTTCGATCTGCCGTTGTCCGGCGTGCCGGTGGCTTTGACCATGTCGCATGTTTCCGCGCGCCAAGAGATTCGCGAATTGCTCGGCACACTCAATTTGCCGGGTCTCAGCTAATCGTCGTCATAGACGTGGGGCTTTTTCTTCCGGCTGCGTCCAACGCGGGCGTAGAGGCGGTAGAGCAATAGGCCGCCAATCAAGGCCAATGCTGCCCAACGCATCAGGACGAGCACGTCGCCCCCTGCCATTGTGGGCACGACGTAGACGACAAAATAGGCGGTGCCGAAAATCGTTCCGGTCGCCAGCAGCGCTAAGACAAGCCCCAGGATCGACGTCCTGTTCATCGTGATGTGTTCCGCTCGATTCCTCCGACCCTTCAATCATAGCACGATGGATGCTACGCCGAAGGCGGAAGGATTGGGGCGCCCATGCTACCTCTCGTCGCCGGAGCGGCTATTCTCTTACTCACCATGATGCTGGTGCGTGGCTATGCCGGCGCCAATGCGAAGCACGTGGCGGCCGCATTGCGTGTGGTTGGAAGCCTGGCGCTGGGCGCGCTGGCGGCGTTTCTGGCGGTGCGTGGGCGTTTCGACTTTGCTCTGCTGGCCGGCGGCGCGGCCTGGGCCATGTTTCTGGGGCAGAAAATGCCGTGGAATCGGGGCGGTCCAGCTGGTGGAAACACTGCCGGACAAGGCGCTCCGCCGCCGCAGAGATCCGGGCGCATGTCGCGGCGCGAAGCGTTGCAGGTTCTGGATTTGAAAGAAGGCGCCAGCGAGGAAGAGATTCGCGCGGCGCACCGGCGCCTCATTATGCAGACGCATCCTGATCGCGGCGGATCATCCTATCTCGCCGCCAAGATCAACGAAGCCAAAGACGTGTTGGTGGGAAAATAGCACGTAACGCGAAGCTGGCTTTTTTGCGCGCTAGCTCTTTTGCAGCGTCGCGAAGCAGGTTGCGCCCTGAGCGCTGATGCGTTTGCACACGGCGCGCGCCTCAGTCTCGCTGAAGAGGCCGAAACGGGCGCGATATAGGGTGCCGCCGGCGGGGTTCGCCGTGATGCTCACCAATTGCTGCGCTTTGCCCAGCACGTCTGAAGAGCGCTTGGCGTATTTGTTCAACTCCGCCATCGCCAATGTGCGATTGCCATAGGCGCCGATCTGAACGGTCCAACGCTTGGCAGCGTCGGACGGCTGCAAAGCCGGTCCGCCCACATCGCCTTGCTCGATAGCGCTGTCGTTTTTCGCGACGACGGTCGGAGAGGCGGCGGGTGTTTGCGGACGCGGCCTCGGCGTTGCGGTTTCCGCGGTCGCGCGCAATGCGGCCTTGGGCAATGGTGGCGTCAGCGAAGCGGTCACCACAGCTTTCGGCGCCGGTGTTTTTATGGCTGCAACTTCAATCGTGGCGGCGGTGATTCCCGCGCCGGGTTCGAAGGCAGCGAGTTCTATTTTCTGCGGCAGCGGCGCATCCCAATTGGGGGTCGTCTTTTCGCCCGCGCCGTCCTGCCACGGCACATTGGCATGCGCGACAAGCAGCGGATTCTTCTCGGCTTCGCCGAACGCGATACCAAGCAGGCGCATCATCTCCCGGTCTCGGCCCACGGCAGTGGCGCCGCCCATGACAACGCCCATCAGATGTTTGTTGTTGCGGACCGCGGATGTCACCAGATTGAAACCCGACATGCGCGTGTAGCCGGTCTTGATTCCTTCGGCGCCAGCGAAAACGCCGATGAGATTATTGTGCGTCTCGTAGCGCCGGCCACGATAGGTGAAATCGTTCAGCGAGAAATAATGAAAATGCTGCGGAAAATCATAGGCGAGACGACGGCCGAGACGCGCCATGTCGCTCGCCGTGGTGACCTGCCGAAGATCAGGCAGGCCGGAGGCGTTTTCGAAATTGGTCCGCCACATGCCGAGATCGCGCGCTTTGGCGTCCATCATCGAGGCAAAGGCGCTTTCAGTGCCGCCAAGCGCTTCGCCGATAACAACGGCCACGTCATTCGCGGAACGGATTACAATGGCGCGAATGGCGGTGTCGACGTCGATCGTTTCGCCGGGTTTCAAATCGAGCTTGGTAGGGCTTTGACTGGCGGCCCAAGGCGAAACCGCCATCTGTGTCTGCATTGTCATCTTGCCGCTCTCGACGGCTTCGAACAGCAGATAGAGGGTCATCATTTTCGTGAGCGATGCCGGGTGGCGAGCGGCATCTGCATTATGCTTGTAAAGGATCCGCCCGCTGGTGGCATCCACGATGAGGGCGGCATCTTTCGGGGTCGGGGCCGGGCGGGGGACGCGTTTACGCGTTTGAGACGCCGCATCGGCCGAAGACCCGAACGCAGTGACCAGAAGAAGGACAAAGGCGATGAGGACCGTGGGCCCGGCAGAAACTCTGTTCATTCGTCTTTCCCCGCAGCCCCACGCTGTGACGAAATGAGACCAAAATTCGCGGCCATTCGCAAGCACGACCGAACAAGAATAATGGATCGTCAATCGTTTATGATTCGTTAATTCCTTCGATTTCATGCCCGCTCACTGAGTCGTTTACCATTGAAATCCTTACTATATTACTGTCTTGGAAAATTCGTGGTGCAGTGCAGCATTTTTGCTTGACAGTCAGTTTTCACTGCGTCATAACGGCGATGCTGCATTGCAGCAATGAATTCACCGAGGAGCAATCAAATGGCGAAGGCAAAGACAGTGTCGAGCGGTACCGAAACAATCGAAGCCGCGCTTAAGGATGGCACCGAAACGTTGAAGGACGGCTTCGATAAGGCGGTCCAAGGTTACGAGCAATTGGTCGCGTTCGGTAAGGATAATGCCGAGGCGGTTCTTAAGTCGGCCAATGTCGCCGGCAAAAGCATCGAAGCGATCAATGCCGAAGTTCTCACCTATTCGCGCGCTGCGGTCGAGGAAAGCATCTTCGTGACGAAGGCGATCATGGCCTCCAAATCGGTTCAGGAAGTCATCGAGATCCAGTCGGATTTCGCCAAGTCGGCTTTCGAAACCTATGTCGCCGAAATGACGAAGGTCCGGGACTTGTTCATGACGGCCGCGAAGCAATCTGCGGCTCCGATCCAAGCCCGCGTCACCGCTTTCGCCGATCTCGTTCAGAACGCCAAAGCCGCCTAACAGGCGACTTTATCGACGAGCTTAAGGCCCCGGGGCGCGGATGCGTGCCCCGGGGTTTTGCTTTTTGGGAGTCGGGTAGGTGATTTGTCTACCGCCCAAACTATTTTTCGCGTCTCCGCTTTGGGCTTCCGCTTTTGGGAGTGCCCTCGTAACCTTATATTGGCGCTTAGGGTTTGATGATCCGGCTGGTCCGGCCAAAGCGGCCGAATCGGAAAATGGCCGGCAGGAAGCGGAATGTGAACGGCAAATACGATATTTCGAGCAGTTCGGCGGAAATAGCTCCACGTCTCTCAGGCGACGAGGGTGGCGACGGCCAGGTCCCGCCAGGCGGCAATGGCTTTGGAACCGGGATCGCGACCAAGACGCGGCCCAAGACCAAGAAGCCGTCGCTCTACAAAGTTCTTATTCTGAACGACGACTACACGCCCATGGAGTTCGTCGTCCATGTGCTGGAGCGCTTTTTCGCCAAACAACGCGAAGAGGCGGTTCAGATTATGTTGCACGTACACCGGCGCGGAGTGGGGGTCTGCGGCGTTTACACGTTTGAAGTAGCGGAAACAAAGGTTGCGCAGGTCATTGAATTGGCCCGTCGGCATCAACATCCTCTACAGTGCACGATGGAGAAGGAGTGAATCACACCCCATGCCCTCACTGTCCCGGAGTTTAGAGCAGGCCTTGCACCGTGCCATTCGCGTGGCCAGCGAGCGCCATCATGAATATGCGACGCTCGAACATCTGTTGTTGGCACTAATCGACGATGCCGACGCCTCGCAGGTGATGCGGGCCTGTAATGTCGATATCGAAACGCTGCGCGCGGCGTTGGCGAAATATGTCGATGAAGATTTGGCCACGCTGGCGATCGAAGAGGGCGAAGACGCCAAGCCGACTACAGGTTTTCAGCGCGTTGTTCAACGCGCGGTTCTTCATGTTCAGAATTCCGGCCGCGAGGAAGTGACCGGCGCCAATGTGCTAGTGGCCTTGTTCTCCGAGCGCGAGAGCCATGCCGTCTATTTCCTGCAAGAGCAGAACATGTCGCGGCTCGACGCCGTAAACTATATGAGCCACGGCATCGCCAAGCGCCCGGGTATGAGCGCGGCGAAGCCGGTGCGTGGCTCTGAGGAAGACGAAGACAATCAGGAGAAGGCGGTCAAACAGGGCACCGATGCGCTGGAGGCCTATTGCGTCAATTTGAATGACAAGGCGCGCAAAGGCCGCATCGATCCCTTGATTGGCCGCGAAGCCGAGGTCGAGCGCACGATTCAAATTCTCTGCCGCCGGCAGAAGAACAATCCGCTCTTTGTCGGCGATCCGGGCGTTGGCAAAACGGCGATCGCCGAAGGTCTGGCGCGCAAGATCGTCAAAGGCGAAGTGCCTGAGATTTTGAAACCTTGCACGATCTACTCGCTCGATATGGGCTCGCTGATTGCGGGCACGCGCTATCGCGGTGATTTCGAAGAGCGCGTGAAATCTGTGGTGAAGGAATTGGAGGCCATCAAGGGCGCCATTCTGTTCATCGATGAGATCCACACCGTCATCGGCGCTGGCGCCACCAGCGGCGGCGCCATGGACGCGTCCAATCTTTTGAAGCCGGCTTTGCAGGCAGGAACGCTGCGCTGCATGGGCTCGACCACTTATAAGGAATATCGCCAATACTTCGAGAAGGACCGCGCTCTGGTGCGGCGCTTCCAGAAGATCGACGTGGCCGAGCCGTCCGTGCCCGACGCAATCAAGATTCTGAAAGGCTTGAAGCCCTATTTCGAGGAATACCACAAGGTTCGCTACACCGCCGAAGCGGTGAAGGCGGCGGTGGAGCTTGCGGCCAAATACATCAACGACCGCAAATTGCCGGACAAAGCCATCGATGTCATCGATGAGGTCGGCGCTTCCCAAATGCTGCTGCCGGAATCGCGCCGCAAAAAAGTGATCGGCGTGAAAGAGGTGGAAGAGGTTGTGGCGAAGATCGCCCGCATTCCTCCCAAATCGGTTTCCAAGAACGATGCCGAAGCCTTGCGCACGCTCGGCGACGATTTGAAACGCGTCGTGTACGGCCAAGACGAAGCAATCGCTGCATTGTCGTCGGCCATCAAGTTGGCGCGGGCGGGGTTGCGCGCGCCTGAAAAGCCGATCGGCTGCTATTTGTTTTCGGGGCCCACGGGTGTTGGTAAAACCGAAGTGGCGCGGCAATTGTCAAAGATTCTGGGCGTCGAACTCTTACGCTTCGACATGTCCGAATATATGGAGCGCCACACGGTCTCGCGCCTGATCGGCGCACCGCCGGGTTATGTCGGCTTCGATCAGGGCGGCTTGCTGACCGATGGTGTCGATCAGCATCCGCATTGCGTGTTGCTGCTCGATGAAATCGAAAAGGCGCACCAGGATCTGTTCAATATCCTTCTGCAAGTGATGGATCACGGCAAACTGACCGATCACAACGGCAAGAAGATCGATTTCCGCAATGTGGTTTTGATCATGACCACCAATGCCGGCGCCAGCGATGCCGCCAAGGAATCGATCGGCTTCGGCCGCGGCAAGCGCCAAGGCGAGGACGAAGAGGCAATCAAGAAGCTGTTCACGCCGGAATTCCGCAATCGTCTGGATGCGACCATCGGCTTCGCGCCGCTGACGCGTTCGACCATCGACCGCGTGGTTGAGAAATTCGTGCTTGAATTGGAAGCGCAGTTGATTGACCGCGACGTTACGTTCGACCTTACGCCCGAAGCCACACGTTGGCTGGGCGAGAAGGGCTATGACGACGCCTTCGGTGCGCGGCCTTTGGCGCGGGTGATTCAGGAATACATCAAGAAGCCGCTGGCGGATGAAATCCTGTTCGGCCGCTTGAAGAACGGCGGCACGGTGCGCGTGTTGCTCGACCGCGAGAAAGATACTCTGGTGTTCGAGTTCATCCCTGCGATTGTTACGCCTGTCGGCAAGCGCAAGCCGAAAGAAGAAGTTTAAAGAACGCGTCCAAACTTAGGCCGCCGCGGCGACCGAAACATGCGAGGAATCTTCATGAGAACACTCGCATATTTCTGTGTCACCGCGGCGGTCTCGTTCGCGTCATCAGCTTTCGCGCAAGTACCGGCGCCAGTTGTTCAACGCCTCGACCCGGCATTCGACGCTCTGGTGCCCGCCGATACCAAAGTCGAAATCATCTATCAAGGCGATGCGTTTTTTGAGGGGCCAGTGTGGCACCGTGTGGGTGCGGGCTTTCTGACCTTCAGCGATCTGATTGCCAACCGCATCGTGAAATGGGATCCGGCGACGAAACAGACGTCGACGCTGGTCGCGGATGTCTGGAAGGGCAAAGATAATTCTTCTGCCATTCGCTTCGAGCGCGACGGTAAAACCTATGTGCAGGTCGGCCCCAATGGCGAGACATTGGACAAAGAAGGCCGTCTCGTTTTCACCGCCATGGGCTCGGGCCGCATCATGCGCCGCGAAGCAGACGGCACGATCACTATTCTTGCGGACAAATACCAAGGCCATCATTTCAACGCGCCGAACGATCTAGTCTATAAATCCGACGGCGCGCTTTATTTCACCGATATCCGCGCTTGTCTTGTCACCGCCGATGAAACGCCGCGGGACGGTGTGCCGCATACCGGTGTGTATCGGCTGAAGGATGGGCAGCTCACTCTACTGGTGAGCAATCTCGATGCGCCCAACGGCATCGCATTCTCGCCGGATGAGAAAGTTCTGTATGTGAATGACATCAGGCAGCGGAAATTGATGCGCTACGACGTGCAGTCCGACGGAACACTGCTGGGTGGCCGCGTTCTTGTCGACATGATTGCCGATCCCCGTGTCGGAAATCCGGACGGCATGAAAGTCGACACGCGCGGAAATATTTGGGATGGCGGGCCCGGCGGCATCTGGGTCATTTCGCCCGAAGGCAAACATCTCGGCACGATCCTGATGCCGGAGCGCATCTCCAATCTCGCATGGGGCGATGCAGACGGCATGACGCTTTACACCACCGGTCCCACGCTGGTGACCCGGATACGCGTGAGCGTTTCCGGCATGCGTCCGTAAAGAACCGCCGATAAGCCGCGTTTACAGCCTGTAAATGGTTACTGGTTGTTTGTGATCTTGGTGGGTGATTGGCGATCCCTCCAAACGGGGCTAGACCTAAACTACGAGAATTTTGCAGCGCCCCCTGATCCTGCAGTAATCCGAAAAGGAAGATACTATGAGCAACGGTAGACCGCTCGCGATTCTGGCCTTGGCTCTCTTCGCTACGAGCGCGATGCAGCCGGCTTTGTCGCAGGGTTACAATAATAATCCGTACAACAACAATCAGAACAACAACCAGTACAACCAGCAAAACAACAACAATAACAACCGCAATGGTGGTGGTCCCGAAGCCGATGCCTATCGGCGTGGATACCAGGCGGGATATAGCGCCGGCCGTGCCAATGGTCGCTTCGACGACACCGATTACAATTACGGCTACGGCCCGCCGAACCAGCCGCGCCCCGATGACCGCGCGCAGCGCTGGCAGCAATCTTATGGCCGCGTCTATACGCAAAACGACGACAGCTATTACCAGGAATGCAAACAGACGGTTGATCCGGGCGCGGCTATTGCAGGCGCGATCATTGGCGGCCTTCTCGGCAATGCCGTGGGCGGCAATGGTAACCGCGCGGGCACGACAATCGCAGGCGTTGTTGTCGGCGGCGCGCTTGGCGCGGTGCTTACGCGCGGGCTCGATTGCGAGGATCGCGGCTACGCCTACAAGGCCTATTCCGACGGATTCAGCGCAGGCCGCCCGAACACTTCGTATCAATGGCGCAACCCGCGCAACGGCAATTACGGCGATATCCGCATTGCCGATTACTACAATGACGGTGGCGGTTTCCGCTGCGCCAATTATTCGCAGCGCATCTACATCAACAACCGCCCGCAGACAGCGGTCGGCCGCGCCTGCCAGCAGCCGGACGGCACCTGGGTGGTCGTCAGCTAGGCATTGATTGCAGCATAAAAACCGCCGGTTCGCTTAACAGCAGCCGGCGGTTTTTTATTGCCCTATCGGGATGGCGCCAGAATATTTTCGATGCGCCGATCCGGCACCAGCCACATCAGCGCCACGAATACATAGAGCGCCTGCGCCGCCCATTGCACCATAAAGGAGAGCGGGATGGCTGCGGCGTAGACGACGACGGAAAGAATGCCTTTAAAGTCGCGGCCCACCGCTTTGGCGACCAGCGAGTCTTTTCCTTCTTCCGCGATGATCGCCCGCACCAAAATGTAATAGGCCACGCCGGCCATCAGCAGCACGAAGCCGTAAAGGGCGGACGGTAGAGCAGTGAAATGGTTCTCGCCCATCCACGCGGTGGCGAACGGAAACAGCGACAACCAGAACAAAAGATGGAGATTTGCCCACAGCACGCCGCCGGACACTTTCTTGGTCGCGTGCAAAAGGTGATGGTGATTGTTCCAATAGATGCCGACATAGATGAAGCTCAAGACATAGCTCATGAACACCGGCAGCAAGGGCAGAAGCTCCGCCATCTCATCGCCGTGCGGCACGCCGAGCTCCAGCACCATGATCGTGATGATGATGGCAAGAACGCCGTCGCTGAAGGCTTCCAAACGTGTCTTGCTCATGGTGCCTGCCGAAAAGAGTTAGAGGGGCTGGTCGAAATATTGAACCGTGGGGAAGGGTTCGTAGAAATGATGCAGCAAGTCCCGCCATCTCGCATAGCGGTCTGATGTGCGAAAGCCTTCAGTGTGATCCTCAAGACGATCCCACCAAACGAGAAGCAGATAGCGGCTGGCGTTCTCGACACAGGGGCGGATTTCCATGCGCTGGAAACCGGGAGAGGCTTCGATCAAAGGCCGCGCCTGGACAATCGCGGATTCGAACGACGCTTCTTGGCCGGGTTTTATGTCGAGCAGGGCGGCTTCCAGCATTGGGTTAATCCAGCGCTGCGCGGATTTTTTCGGCGGTGCCGCGCAATTCGTCAAAATCGGCTATCCCGCGCGCATGGAATCGAAGATCGGCGCCAGCGTGACGCGGAATAATATGGAAATGGACGTGGAAGACGGATTGCCCCGCACCCGCGCCGTTGAGCTGCGTCAGCATGATGTCGCTGCTCATTGCCTTCTTCACCGCATTCGCGACTTTTTGCGTGGTCGCGATCAAATGCGCGGCGCCATCCGCAGACAGTTCGAAAATATTCTCCGCCTCTTCTTTGGGGATAACCAGAACGTGACCATCGGCTTGCGGCATGACGTCCATGATAGCCAGGGTGTGCGTATCCTCGAACACTTTGAAGGATGGAATCTCGCCGCGCAGAATTTTGGCAAAGATATTGTTGCGGTCATAGGCCATGCGAATCTCCGATATATATTTCCGGCCGGCGATAGTTTCTTCGTCCAGACTTTAGCGCAGGCGATCATCACCCGTTCTTCTTAAACGGTGCCCGCGCGGCCAGCATCTCCATGTTCTCCAGAACTTCTTGGCGCTCATGCACCAGATAATCGCCGACCGCGCGGCGCAATCCTTCGTGGACGACATAATGCGCGGAGAATGTGGGACGGGGTTGATAGCCGCGAAGGAGCTTATGACCGCCTTGCGCGCCGGCTTCGACGCGCGCCAATTTGCGCGCAATGGCGAAATCGATGGCTTGGTAATAGCACGTCTCGAAATGCAGGAAGGGCATGTACGTTGTGGCGCCCCAATTGCGGCCATAGATGGCGTCGCCATCGAAAAGATTGAGAGCGCCGGCGATGTACCGGCCGTCTTTCTTCGCCATCACCAGTAGAATTTGCTCGCTCATGGTTTGGCCGATGCGGCTGAAGAATTCCCGCGTCAGATAGGGCGGATTCCACTTGGTGTTTCCCGTCTCGATATATCCTTCGAAGAATGCGTCCCACGCGTTTTCGCTGAGGTCGCTACCGGAGAGAAGATCGAACGTAACGCCTTCGGCCGCGATGGCGGCACGTTCTTTGCGCAAATTCTTGCGCTTGGCGGAAGCGAGTTCTCCGAGGAATTCGCCGAAACTTGAATAGCCGCGATTTTCCCAATGAAATTGCTGGTTGGTGCGTAAGAGAAACCCAGCTTTGCCGACGGCGCTCCAATCGTCTTCGGGCATAAAAGTGATGTGCAGCGAGGACGCGCGCGTCTCCACCACTGCGGTGGCGCAAGTCTCCACAAGCAGGTCGCGGATTCTGTCTCGGTCTTCGCCGACGGCGATCATGAGGCGCGGGCCGGTGACAGGCGTGAACGGAACGGACGCTTGCAGCTTGGGATAATATTTTCCACCGGCGCGGGCGAAGGCTTCGGCCCAGCCATGATCAAAAACATATTCGCCGTAAGAGTGCGACTTCAAATAGAGCGGCAGCAGCGCAATGGGTGTGTCCCCGCGCTGAAGGATGAGGTGCGTCGGTTTCCAGCCGGTTTTGGCATCGGCCGAGCCGGATTCTTCGAGCGCCACAAAAAACGCATGGCGTGTAAACGGATGCGGCAGCGCATCCCCATTCGGATTGGCGAGACGGTCCCACTGCGAGGCGGGCATGGATTTCGCTGGTCCAATGAAGGCGGCGGCAATCTCGCTCACATGACCTCGAAAATCGCCTCAACCTCCACGGCGACGCCGCGCGGCAAAGAAGAAGCGCCAACTGCTGCGCGGGCATGACGGCCGGCATCGCCGAATACTTCGACGAACAAATCCGAGGCGCCGTTTACGACTTCCGGATGTTGAGCGAAGCCGGGGATCGCATTCACAAATCCGGTGACCTTCACGACGCGAACGACGCGGGCGAGATCGCCATCAAGCGCGTTGCGCGCGGCTGCCAGCACATTGATGGCGGCGAGTCGTGCCGCTTGGCGGCCCTCTTCGACACCAAATTCTTTTCCAATGGTTCCGACATATTGCAGAGATTTGTCCGGGCCCAATGTGATTTGTCCGGAGATGAACAGCAGTGCGCCGGTTCGAACCCACGGAACATAGTTCGCCACAGGTACAGTCACATTCGGCAATTCAAGGCCCAATTGTCTCAAGCGATCGTCGATACGTCCCATTCGGGGTTCTCCTTTTCTTGAGTCTAGCGCTACGCGCGCGCGTTCGCGAGGGGCTCCCCATGCTGCAGAAAAACGGTTTAGGGTGGGCCATGACCAAGACCCACGACGCCGTTATGCCTTTGCCAGCCAGTGAAGGCTTTGGCATGCCCGCGGAATGGGATGCCCACACACGCACCTGGATGTGCTGGCCGTCGCGGTTGGAAGCGTTTGGCAATCAGGAACGGTTTTTGCGCGCCAAGCAGGCTTATGCGCGTGTCGCGCGTGCGATTGCCGCCTTTGAACCCGTGTCGATGGTCGCGTGTGCCGAAGATGCCGCCGAGGCCAAGCTCGCAACCGGCGGCAAGGCCGAAATTGTGGACATGGCGATCGATGATAGCTGGGCGCGCGATACCGGCCCCACCTTTTTGAAGGACGGGAAGGGCCGTCTCGCTGGCGTGAAGTGGCGCTTCAATGCTTGGGGCGAGAAATATCATCCGTATACGAATGATGCTGCTCTGGCTGGGCGGATACTCACGCGGCAGAATGTTCAGGCGTATGAGGCGCCATTAACTTGCGAAGGCGGTGCGCTGCACAGCAATGGCCATAGGACCATATTGACCACGGAACAATGCCTTCTTAATCCCAACCGTAATCCAGATCTCTCTAGAAGCGAGATCGAGGCATGCTTGCGCGACTATCTCGGCGCGCAAAAAATCATCTGGCTGGGGGGTGTTTTTTCAGACGACGAGACCGACGGACATATCGACAATATCGCCTGTTTTATTGCCCATGCGCGTGTGCTGGTTGGTATTCCGCCGAAAGATCATCTGGATTGGGAGCCGGTGCAGGGTGCTCTGCGCGTCTTACGGGCGGCGCATGTGCAAAACGGCGATAGAATCGAGATTGTTGAGCTGCCGCAGCCAGCTAAAACGCGGAACGCATGGACCGGCAAGTTAATGGCGGCATCCTACGTGAACTTTTATCTCGCCAAGGGTGCCGTCATCATGCCGGCATTCGATGACGCCCACGATGAAGAGGCACGCTCGATTTTGACCGATTGTTTTCCCGACCGCGATATCATGCAAATCGACGCTCTCGATATCGTTGAAGGCGGCGGCGGCATTCATTGCATCACGCAACAGGAGCCTTTGCCGTGACAGGCATTACACTCGCCGCCACACAATTTGCCTGTTCTTGGGATTTGCCGGCGAATATCACCAAAGCGAAAGCCGTGGTGCGTGAGGCGGCTTCGCGCGGCGCGCAGGTCGTTCTGCTGCCGGAATTTTTCGCGACGCCCTACTTCTGCCTGGACCAAAGCGAGAAGCATTTCGCACTGGCGCAGCCCTTTGCCGGTAATCCGCTGATTGCCGAGTTTTCGGCGCTGGCGCGGGAATTGTCCGTGGTGTTGCCCCTCAGCTTCTTCGAGCACGCAAACGTGGCCTGTTTCAATTCTCTTGCGATGATCGATGCCGACGGCGATGTCATTGGTCACTATCGCAAATCGCATATTCCGGATGGGCCGGGCTATCAGGAGAAATATTATTTCAGCCCGGGCGATACGGGATTTCAGGCCTGGCATACGCGCTATGGCACGTTGGGGTGCGGCATCTGTTGGGACCAGTGGTTTCCCGAATCGGCGCGCATCATGGCCCTGAAAGGTGCGGAAATTCTCTTTTATCCCACCGCGATCGGCAGTGAGCCTCCGCCGGCGGCCCCGGTGAATTCGCGTGATCAATGGCGCCGCGTGATGCAAGGCCACGCTGCCGCCAATTGCATGCCGCTGGTGGCCTCTAACCGCATTGGCCGCGAAGAGGGCGCCGCGAGCGAAATTACATTTTACGGATCGTCGTTCATTGCGGGGCCGGCGGGCGAAATTGTCGCCGAGCTGCCGCAAGATGCAGAAGGAATCATCACCGCGACATTCGATCTGACTGCCATTGCCAAGTCGCGTAAGGCGTGGGGTCTGTTTCGCGACCGCCGTCCAGAGCTTTACGGTGCGCTGCTGACGCTCGACGGCGACGATTGATCTGGCCACAGCCAGGCGGCGCCGCGCACACCGCTGGAATCGCCATGCTGATTTTTTAGGATCGGCGGACTGTCGGCACCGGAAAAAATATAGGCCGGCAGACGCCTTGGCAGTTCGGTGTAAAGCGCGTCGATATTGGAAAGACCGCCACCGAGAACGATCGCATCCGGATCGATCAGGTTGATCACATGCGCCAGGCTGCGCGCGGCACGGTCGAAATAGCGCTCCATGGTGGCGACAGCGCGTGGATCGCCGGCGCGCGCCGCTGCCGCAATACTGGCTGCATCGCTGCCGCCATGATCGCGTGCGATTCCTGGGCCGCTGATGAATGTTTCGATGCAGCCGCGTCTGCCGCAATAGCACTCAAAGCCGGGGCGCTCGTTATCGTTCGGCCATGGCAGTGGATTGTGTCCCCATTCGCCGGCAATGGCATGACGGCCTACATGGACTTTACGCCCGAACACGATGCCGGATCCCGCGCCAGTGCCGAGAATGACGCCGAACACGCTATCGTACCCGCTTCCGGCGCCGTCCACCGCTTCAGACAGCGCGAAACAATTCGCGTCATTGGCCACGCGCACGGTGCGTCTCAAAGCTTTGCCCAGATCGATGTCGAAAGGCTTGCCGATCAGCCAGGTTGAGTTGGCGTTTTGCACCAGCCCCGTGCTCGGACTGATGCTGCCGGGAATGCCGACGCCAACCGACGCGAAAATTCCACGTTCGGATTCCACACCTTCCACCAGCTTTGCGATGGCGCGCACAGTGGCCTGATAGTCGCCCGAGGGCGCCCATTCGCGCCGCCGCAGGCTGATCGTTCCATCGGCCTCCAGAAGCGCGATTTCGATCTTGGTACCACCGAGATCAACGCCGATCCGCATGTCCGATTCCTATTCCAACGCCGATCCGGGCAGGGCCCGGCGGACGGCGTGCAAGGTCTCGGCGCCCAAACCTTCGGCAGCGCAAACCGCCGCGGCATATTTCTCATGCCCAAGAATAAAATCCATGAGCGCCGCCAGAAGTTCGGGTTCCGCCGCCCGAGCCCGGAGCTCGTCGATGTCCAGACCTGAAAAACCGAGGAAATCATTCAAGGCATCGCCTTCGGCGGCGGCCCACGCGAGCACGCCCAAAGCCATGGTTTCTGCATCCGAGCGTTGCATCATCAATGGGGCGTTAAGGGATAAAGCCTACAAAGAACATGAGACAAAAGCAGCACAAGCAGGTTGCGAACATTTCGTTAACCAACCGAGCGGGTCGGGTGGGTTTGTTCGTGACGGCAGGCGTCCATTCGGCGCCGCTGCGATCGGAGTGTCAAGTGATGGACGTTAAAGCCAAAACGGTTCTGATCGTTGAAGACAACGAGCTGAACATGAAGCTTTTCCACGACCTCTTGGATGCGCACGGCTACAACATTCTTCAAACGAAGGACGGCATGGAAGCGCTGGATATCGCGCGCGAGCATCGTCCCGATTTGATTTTGATGGACATCAAGCTGCCGGAGGTTTCCGGGCTCGAAGTCACCAAATGGCTGAAGGAAGATTCCAGCCTGCGTTCGATTCCGGTCGTCGCGGTAACTGCCTTCGCCATGAAGGGCGATGAAGAGACGATTCGTCAGGGCGGGTGCGAAGCCTATATCTCCAAGCCGATCTCCGTGACCAACTTTCTCGATACTGTCCGCCGCTTTCTGGGCTGAGATTTCGCATCATGACTGCACGGGTACTCGTCGTCGACGACATCATTTCCAACGTCAAACTTCTCGAAGCGAAGTTGGCGGCGGAATATTTTGAGGTCGTCAGCGCACTCAATGGCGAGCAGGCGCTTGCGCGCGTTGCCGCGGAGATTCCGGACATCATCCTCCTGGACGTCATGATGCCGGGCATGGACGGCTTCGAAGTCTGCCGCCGCATCAAAGCCAATCCTAAGACCGCGCATGTTCCCATCGTGATGGTGACGGCGCTAGATCAGCCGTCCGATCGCATTACGGGCCTCGAAGCAGGGGCCGATGATTTTCTCACCAAACCGGTGGACGACACCGCGCTCTTCGCGCGCGTGCACAGCCTGGTGCGCTTGAAAATGATGACCGACGAACTTCGCATGCGCGAAGAAACCGGTCAGAGCATGGGCCTGGTCGATCCTGGCGAAGCCATGGTCGATTCCGACTCGCCGGGCCGTATTCTTGTGGTCGATGACCGCCCGGAATCGGTGGCGTGGTATCGCACCGCGCTTGAGCCCAAAAACAAAGTCACGACGATCGAGACCTTCGACGAAGCCTTGCTGCGCGCGCGCGGCGACGATTTCGACCTCATTGTCGTGAGCCTCGGCATTCGCGCTTTTGACGGCCTACGCCTGTGTTCGCATCTGCGCTCTATTCCGGAAGCGCGCGGCGCCCCGATTCTGGTCGTGGTCAGCGAAGGTGAAACACGCAAGCTTGCCCAGGCTCTGGACATGGGCGTGAACGACTATCTGATGCGGCCGGTGGACCGTAACGAATTGCAGGCGCGCGTTCGCACCCAGCTGCGCAAAAAGCGCTACGCGGACCGTCTTCGTCATAACGTTCAGCTCAGCCTGGAAATGGCGATCACCGATCAGCTGACCAGCCTGCACAACCGCCGCTATATGGCGCGTCATCTCGACACGCTGATGAAGAACGCGTCCCCCACCAAGCCGATCTCGTTCCTGGTTCTGGACATCGATTATTTCAAGTCGGCCAACGACACGCACGGTCATGATTCTGGCGACAGCGTCCTGAAGGAGTTTGCGGGCCGCATTGCGGCCAATGTTCGCGGGATCGATCTCGCATGCCGTTACGGCGGCGAGGAATTCGTCGTGGTCATGCCCGATACGGATACGACCTTCGCTTACACGGTGGCTGAGCGTCTCCGCGAAAGCGTGGAACAAACGCCGTTTCCCTTGGCGCGCCCGCCCGGCAGCATTCGCGTGACCGTCAGCGTTGGGTTGGCTTGCTCTTTGGGCGGCGACGATACGGCGGACAATCTGCTGTACCGCGCTGACCAGGCGCTCTACCGCGCCAAGCGGGAGGGGCGTAACCGGGTTATCGCCGAAGCGGCTTAGCCGTTTCGCGCGTTACGGCATAAAAGCCGAAACCTCGTTGGTGGCGCCGACAACACGAATCATCTCCGTGCCGTTCGGAAGCATGTCGAGCTGAAGCTCGGCTTCCACAATCTCTGTCGGGCCGGCGCCTTGGCCGGTGGCAGGAGACATTGCCACCAGATTGAAGCTTCTCGTTTTGCCACCCTCGACGTTTTCGATGGGCACAAGGCGTGCGCCGCTCCAGCCGCGCGTACCGACAATTCCCGAGGCCTGAATGCGAATGGAATGTGGCGCTTCTTGCGGCCGCGAGACCATCACGCTTTCGACCCGAGCAACCGCTGTTTCGGTTGCAGGCGGAACGATGCCCGGTACCGCGGGTGCCGCATCCGGCGCCGGCGTAGTTGACGCTTCAGGCGCGGCCGCGTCGCGTCCACATGCCGCAACCGCGATACACATCGTGATCGCCAGAAGCATCTTGGAATAAACGGCCTTCGTCATTGCAGTCTGCAACTCTTCCACATCCGGGAATGTCAGGTTCGAGATTTATATTAGAACCGCTCGGTTCAAGTGTCGGCTTGAATAAGGGCCTTTACTTAATAGACCGCGTTAGCGCGGCATTTGTGCCACGGTGTTGCTGCCATTGAACACACATTTCGACACGTCGATCCATGCTTTCGACAAGACAAAACACCCTGCTGCCCAAGCAGCAGGGTGTTTCATGTCATAACCGAAACTAGGCTTACTGAGCCGGAGCTTCGGCCGGCGGGGCGGCGTCAACAGGCGCGCCCTCGGCAGGAACTTCAGCCGGCGGAACTTCTTCCGCAGGGGGAGCGCCTTCAGCCGGCGGAGCCTCGGCAGGAGCCTCCACGACCGGCGCTACATCGGCGGCCGGTGCTTCGGCGGTCTGGTTGCAACCGATGAGCAGCGTCGCTGTTGCGAGCGCGGCCAGAATATTGAGAGATTTCACTTTGAGAGCTCCTCTTAGAGAGTTGGCAAATAAGGCTTCAGGGGTGGACCAAATGAAGCTGTAATGAATGGTTTCTAATCTCACCACTCAAATTGTCAATTCGCACCAAACTGGAACATGATCGGAAGGGCGTTCCCATGCGCGCACATGACGGTCGATTCCGCTGCCTTCTATGCGGTCTGCGGCCTGCGGCGTTAACAACATATGGTCGATCCGGATCCCGCGATCCTTCTGCCAGGTTCCGGCGAAATAGTCCCAGAATGTATAGGCGCGCTCATCGCCATGGCAGGCGCGAAAAACATCGGTAAATCCAAGGTTTGCAAGGCGGCGGAGGGCAGCTTTCGTCTCCGGTTGGAAGAGCGCGTCACCGGCCCACGCCTTGGGATCATGGCAGTCCAAATCAGTGGGAATAACGTTGAAGTCGCCGGCCAAAACGACGCACTCTTCGCGTGGCAATATCGTTAACGCATGCGCCCGCAAGCGCTCCAGCCAAGCAAGCTTGTAAGCGAAGCGATCAGTCCCTGGCGGGTTACCGTTCGGTGCATAAATGGAAGCGATTCGCACCATGCCCTTGTCGCCTGGCACGACGGCCTCGATGTAACGGGCGTGATCGTCGCCTTCAATTTCAGGCAATCCGCGACGCACGTCTTCGAGTGGGCGCTTCGAAAGAATGGCGACGCCGTTATAGCTCTTCTGCCCGTGGATGGCGCAGTTGTAGCCAAGATCTTCGAACACAGCGGCCGGGAAGGTTTCGGTCGTCGTCTTGATTTCCTGCAAGCAGATGACGTCGGGCGACGTCTCTTTGATCCAGGCTTGCACCGACTCTAAGCGCGCTTTGACCGAGTTCACATTCCAGGTGGCAATTCTCATCGCGTGATCCGACCGTCAGCCGCCTTTGACCATTACATATGTTCCGGGTGCGTCGCCGAGCAGTTTGAGTTCACCGTCGCCGGGCTTCAACGCCGGGATCATGGGACCTGAACGCGCGGCCAGCCATTTGTCCCATGTCGGCCACCACGAACCGGGATGTTCTGTCGCACCCTTCTGCCACTCTTCCAGAGTGTCCGGCAGTTTGTCGTTGATCCAATGCTGATACTTGCCGGAGCTCGGCGGATTGACGACGCCGGCAATGTGGCCGGAACCGGCCAGCATATAGGTCACCGGACCGCCGAAAAGTTTCGCGCCTTTGAACACCGAGATCGCGGGCGCGATGTGGTCTTCCTTGGCAGCCTGGAAATAGACCGGTGTCTTGATCTTGGAGAGCTCCAGCTTCCGCCCGCCCAGCACCATCTGTGCGCCCGCTAGCGCGTTGTCGCGATAGCATTGGCGCAAATAGGAAAGATGCAGCTTCAGCGGCATGCGCGTGGTGTCGGAATTCCAATAGAGAAGATCGAACGGGATGGGTTCGCGACCCATGAGATAATTGTTCACGACAAACGACCAGATCAAATCGTTGGCGCGCAGCATGTTGAAGGTCATCGCCATCTTGGAGCCTTCAAGAACGCCGCCGGCCTTGATCATTTGCTGTTCCATGGCGTCGAGCTGCTCGTCATCGACGAACACCTGCAAATCGCCGGCAAGCGAGAAATCCACCTGCGCCGCAAGGAAGGTCGCGGATTTGATGCGGTTCTTATATTCGCCGCTGGCCGCGACATACGCGAGGGTGGCGGAGAGAAGCGTGCCCGCGATGCAATAGCCGATCGTGTTCACTTCGCGCTGGCCGGTCGCTTTTTCCACAGCGTCGAGCGCTGCAAAAATGCCGTCGCGCATGTAGTCGTCGAAACCCTTGGTCGCCAATTTGGCGTCAGGGTTGACCCACGACACGACAAACACGGTGTAGCCGCGCTCAACGGCCCACCGGACGAACGAATTCTTCGGCTGCAAATCGAGAATGTAAAACTTGTTGATCCACGGCGGGAAAATGAGCAGCGGCGTTTCGTGAACTTCGGCGGTCGTCGGCGTATATTGGATCAGCTCAAACAGAATGTTGCGGAACACAACTTTGCCAGGTGTCGTCGCGACATCGCGGCCCAACACGAAATTATCCGTGGTCTGACGGATGCCCTTGCCGCGCTCGAGATCGCTCAGCAAATGGTCCAGTCCCTTGACCAGGTTTTCGCCATTGCTGCTCAACGTCTCGCGCAAGACTTCGGGATTGGTGAAGACGAAATTCGTCGGCGAAAGCGCATCGGCGAATTGCTTGGCATAAAAGGCGGCGCGTGCCCGCGCTTTCGGATCCATGCCGTCGACTTCGGCGACAGTGCGTTGCACCCAATTGGTCGTCAGCAAATAGGATTGCTTGATGAAATCAAAGATCTGGTTTTCGTGCCAATCGGAGTCGCGAAAGCGGCGGTCTCCTGCCGCCGGCGCCACCACTGGTTCGACCGTTTGGCCCATAAGGCGCTGCGCCGAACGCTGCCACAGCGTGGCGTAATCGTTCCACAGCGCATATTGCGCGCGGAAGATTTGGTCGGGATGCGTCGCCATCTGGCCGAGCAACTCGAAAAACGCGCCGCTGATATTCAGCGGGTCGAGCGGTTCGGATCCCACTTTTCCCGCTTGCGAGCGCAGGAAATCGCCTACCAGTTTTTGGCTCTTCGCCGCGACTTGGGCCATGTTGCGCCCAAATTCCGCCGGATCGTTCATCTGATATGCGGTCTGCGCCGCGGCCTCCAGCTTTGCCGGTTTCTCCGGCTTGGGGCCGGGTTCGGGTTTGGCTTCGATTCTGGGTGCGGTTTCGACTTTGAGCTCGGGCGCAGGGGCGGGTTTGGGCGCCGCCTTCGGCGCTGGCTCCGGCTTCGCCTCAATTTTGGGTTTGGGCGCAGCTTTCGCCTTGGCTTGGGGTTTCGCCTTGGCTTGAGGTTTCACAGCGGGCTTTTGCTTCGACTTCGTTGCCGATTTGACGGATTTGGACGCCACCATGGGCATTGCTCACCTGCTTTTCGCAAACGCGTTCATTTCGCTACTGCGAAATATGATGCCCTTACGGGTTAAACGAAAGCTCCAAATGGCCGAAGAAATGGCCGCCGCGCTTGGAAGATGGCATCACCACCGGTATATGCTGCGCCGGCGAGGCACGGCGAATCTGGTGTGTCCTCGTGGGTTTAGCGGGATTTACAGCGTGGGTTACCGGTTTAAAGCGCTTGTTGTGGGGTTTGCCGCCGCCTTTGGCGCGGCCGGCTGCTCGACGCTGCCGCAACGGACCGGGCTGAACCCAGAAGGGGCGTTAGGCCCCGGGGAAACGGATAACTTCCCAAATCTCGCGGATATTCCGGCGCGTCCGGCAGCGGCGGCGACACCGGAGGTCACCGCGGACATCGTTCGGTCGCTGGCGGCGGATCGAGCTCTTACCGCGCAGGCTGGAGCAAGCCTGCGCCAGGAGATCGAGACGAGTTTTACCACGCCAGAACCTGAACGGTGACACCATGCATACCGACTTCCAACGCATCAAACGCCTGCCGACCTATGTCTTCGAGCAAGTCAACAAGCTGAAGGCGGAAGCGCGCGCCCGCGGTGACGACATCATCGATTTCGGTATGGGCAATCCCGACATGCCGACGCCAACCCATATTGTCGACAAGCTGGTCGAGACTGCGCGCGATCCGCGCGCCAATCGCTATTCGGCCTCGCGTGGCATCAAAGGCTTGCGCCGTGCCATGGCGGGCTACTACCAACGCCGCTTCGGCATCTCGCTCAATCCCGACACAGAGATCATCGCGACGCTGGGCTCCAAAGAGGGCTTCGCCAATCTCGCGCAGGCCATCACGTCGCCGGGCGATGTGGTGCTGGTGCCTAACCCCGCCTATCCGATCCACGCCTATGGCTTCATCATGGCAGGCGCGGCGATACGCCACGTACCGGCGAACACACCTGAGGAATTTTTGCGCAGTGCTACGCAGGCTATTGGCGATTCTCAGCCGAAGCCGCTGGCGCTTGTCGTCAACTACCCGTCCAATCCGACGGCGCAGATGGTCGATCTCGATTTCTACAAAGAGGTCGTGGCCCTCGCGAAGAAACATGAAATCTGGGTGCTGTCGGATCTCGCTTATGCCGACACCTATTTCGATGAGGACAGACCGCCGCCCTCCATCCTGCAGGTGGAAGGCGCGAAAGACCTCGCCATCGAATTCCAGTCACTGAGCAAGACCTATGCGATGCCGGGCTGGCGCATGGGTTTTGCCGCCGGCAATGCGACGCTGATCGCAGCGTTAGCGCGCATCAAATCCTATCTCGATTACGGCGCGTACACGCCGATCCAGGTCGCCGCCACCGCCGCGCTCAACGGCCCGCAGGATTGCGCCGCCGAAATTCGCGCCATCTATCGCTCGCGCCGCGACGTGCTGGTGGAAAGCATGGGCCGCGCCGGTTGGAATATTCCGAGCCCGCCCGCCACGATGTTCGCTTGGGTGCCGATCCCTGACTCGTTCCGCGATTTGGGTTCGATGGAATTCGCCAAGCAATTGCTGGTTGAAGCCAAGGTCGCGGTTTCTCCCGGTATCGGCTTCGGCGAACACGGCGAAGGCTATGTGCGTATCGCGCTGGTGGAAAACGAACAGCGCGTGCGCCAGGCCGCGCGCAATGTTCGCCGCTTCCTCGGCGATATCGGCCGCAACGCTCAGCCGATGGAAGCCGCGAAATGACCTTGCGCGTAGGCATAGCCGGCCTCGGCACTGTCGGCGCCGGGGTTGTGAAGGTTCTGCGCAGCAAGCGCCGCGAGCTGGTGGCGCGTGCCGGCCGCGACATTGAAATCGTCGCAGCGAGCGCGCGCGATTCCGCAAAGGATCGCGGCATCGATCTTTCCGGCATCGCCTGGGAGAAAGACGCGCTTAGCTTAGCGGCACGCAGCGACGTCGATGTGGTTGTCGAACTCGTTGGCGGCGAAGAAGGCGTGGCGCGTCAATTGGTCGAGCGCGCGCTGAACGCGCACAAGCATGTCGTCACGGCGAACAAAGCGCTTCTCGCCCATCACGGCAAAGCGCTCGCGGCATCGTCGGAGCGCAATGGCGTGGCGTTAAAATTCGAAGCTGCGATTTGCGGCGGCATTCCGATCGTCAAAGCGCTGCGTGAGAGTCTGATCTCGTACGACATCGGCGCGGTGCGCGGCATTCTCAATGGCACCTGCAATTTCATTTTGACGCAGATGGAAAGCACGGGCCGCGCATTCGCGGACGTGCTCACGGAAGCGCAAGCGCTCGGTTATGCCGAAGCTGACCCTACGCTGGATGTGGGCGGCGGCGACACGGCGCATAAATTGTGCCTGCTCGCGAGCCTCGCATTCGGCACGGAGCCAGATCTCGACGGCATCGAGCTTACCGGCATTCAGGGCGTGCGGCCCGCTGACATCGCGTTTGCGCGCGAGTTTGGTTTTCGCATCAAGTTACTCGGTGTAGCCCGTCGCACCAAAGACGGTATCGAGCAGCGCGTTCACCCGGCGATGGTCCGCGCCGGTACGCCTCTAGCGGCGGTCGGCAGCAGCTTCAATGCGGTGGTCGCGGACGCCGGCGAGGCGGGACCGTTCTTCTTTGAAGGGCGCGGGGCAGGGCAAAGCCCGACCGCCTCGGCGGTGGTTTCGGATCTGGTGGATGTCGCGCGCGGCGCGCTTGGCCCGGCTTTCGGCCGTCCGGCCGCTGAATTGGTGGCACCGCGTCGCCTTGGCTCGGACATCCGCAGCAGCGCCTATTATCTACGTTTTCAGGTTTTGGATGTGCCCGGTGTGATGGCTGAGATATCTCGGCATCTGGCGAATGAGAAAATCTCTATCGAAAGCATGTTGCAGCGGGGCCGAGCGCCTGGCGAACCGGTTGCAATTGTCATGATTACCCACGATGCATCTCACAGCGCCGTGGTTCGTGCCTTGAAGGCGATTGCCGCTTCCGACAAGGTGTCGGAAGCACCCTGCATGATTCCAATGGAACCTGTGTAGGGCCCAGGCAATGCAGCGGAATATCGTTCATTTATAATCGCCTGGAAGGAAAACTTCAGATGTCACGTCCGTTGGACCGCATTCTCGCGCTGGAAGCGGTGCGCGTTACCGAAGCTGCCGCCATCAGAGCCGCGCATCTTATTGGCCGCGGCGATGAACGCGGTGCCGACCAGGCTGCCGTCGAAGCGATGCGCGAAGCGTTCAACGCGCTGCCGATCGACGGCACCGTCGTGATCGGCGAGGGCGAGCGCGACGAAGCGCCTATGCTCTTTATCGGCGAGAAGGTCGGCGCCGGCGGCATCAAGGTCGATATCGCGCTCGATCCGCTGGAAGGCACGACATTAGCGGCTAAAGCATTGCCCAACGCGCTGGCCGTCATGGCCATGGCGGAGGCCGGCACGCTGCTTAACGCGCCAGATGTTTACATGGACAAAATCGGCATTGGTCCGGGCTACGCGGATGGCGTCGTCGATCTCGATGCGGAGCCGGCGGACAATATTATCTCGCTTGCCAAAGCAAAGGGCGTGAAGCCGTCTTTGATCAAGGCGTTGGTGCTTGATCGTCCGCGCCACGAGAAAATCATCGCCAGCATTCGCAGCACCGGGGCGTCGGTTCAGCTCATCACGGACGGCGACGTGGCCGGCGTGATTGCCACCACCGATCCCGACATCACGGGTGTCGATATTTATATCGGGCAGGGGGGGGCGCCTGAAGGCGTTCTTGCGGCGGCGGCTTTGCGCTGTGTCGGCGGGCAATTGCAGACGCGGCTGGTGTTTCGCACGGACAATGAACGGCAGCGCGCCGAACGCATGGGCGTGCGTGATTTCAACCGCAAATATTTGCTGGAAGATCTCGCGTCGGGAGACGTTGTCTTCGCCGCCACAGGCGTTACCAACGGCACTATGCTCGAGGGCGTGAAAGTTCATGGGGCCTATGTCACGACGCATTCCATCGTGATGCGTTCGGCGACACGCACGGTGCGCTGGATCAAGATGCGCCATCCCAAGACGAATGCCATCTGACGCCATCCGGGCCTTTGCAATCGAACCAGTTTCAGGCGATGCGCGCGGCTACGCCTTCAATGTTCGCGAGTCCTTCTCCTCGCGCGCGTGGCATTTTCAAAAATTCGACGCGGAGACTGCGCGAGCATTAGAGCTCAGCGGATTGTCGGCGCCGCTGTCGCGGCTGTTGTCATCGCGCGGGCTGACGCCAGCTGACGCGACAAATTTTCTGGAGCCACGGCTGAAGCTTCTGCTGTCCGATCCATACGCGCTCGCGGGCATGGAAACGGCGGCAACGCGGTTTGTCGATGCGATTTCGCGCGGCGAAACCATCGCCATTCTGGGCGATTACGATGTCGACGGCGCCTGCTCCAGCGCTCTGCTGCTGCGCTTCCTGCGCGCCTGCAAGCTTGAACCGCTGCTCTACATCCCCGACCGCATGACGGAAGGCTACGGGCCTTCCGAAGGCGCCATGCGGACGCTGAAAGCGCGCGGCGCCACTCTGGTCGTGACCGTCGATTGCGGCGCAGCTGCAGTTGCTGCGCTCACCGTTGCGCGCGCGGAAAATCTCGATGTCGTTGTGCTGGATCACCATGCGGTGGAAACCAATCCGCCGGCCTTCGCGCATGTGAATCCCAACGGGCCGGACGATCGCTCGGGGCTCACTTATGTATGCGCGGCGGGCATCGTGTTTCTCTTTCTGATTGCCGTGCAGCGCCTGCTGCGCCAACGCGGCTGGTACGCGGCAAACGGCATCGCTGAAATCGATCTCCTGCAGCAGCTCGACATTGTCGCGCTGGCGACAGTGGCGGACGTTGTGCCGCTGACTGGCGTCAATCGCGCCTTCGTGCGCCAAGGCCTGAAGATGATGGAGCGGCTGGAGCGCCCGGGCTTCGCAGCTTTGGCGAAAGTTGCCGGCGCAGCGCCGCCGTTTTCCACCCACACGCTCGGCTTTGTTATGGGCCCGCGCGTCAATGCCGGCGGCCGCGTCGGGCAATGCGATTTGGGCGCCCGGCTTTTGTCGAGCGACGATGCCGCGGAAGCCGACTCCTTGGCCGCGACTCTCGACCGTAACAACCGTGAACGGCAAAGCGTCGAGGCGTCGATTTTGGAATCGGCGGAAGCAAAAGCGCTGGCGCAATCCGACAACCCGTTTCTCTTTTGCACCGGCGACGGTTGGCACCCCGGTGTGGTCGGCATCGTGGCCTCGCGGCTGAAAGAGCGCTTCAACAAGCCGACGCTCGTCGCAGGGTTCGGAAGTACCGCGCCCGATTCCATCGCGCGCGGTTCGGGCCGTTCGGTGCCGGGTGTCGATCTCGGCGCCGCCATCCGCGCCGCCTATTCGGAAGGCCTTCTCGATAGCGGCGGTGGCCACGCCATGGCGGTCGGGTTTGCCGTCCGCCGCGCCAATCTTGCCGCGCTAACCGCCTTCCTGGAGACGCGCTTGGTTCCGCAAGCCGGCCTTATCGAGGGTGCCCGCGACCTCGCGCTCGACGTGATGCTCTCGCCCTCCGGCGCCACGCTACCCCTGATCGCCGATCTGGAGCGCGCCGGGCCGTTTGGCTCGGGCAATCCGGAACCCATTTTTGCCTTTGCCGACGTCGCCGTGGCCTATGCCGGGATCGTCGGCAGCTCCCATGTCAAACTGCGCCTGGTGGGACGGGACGGGGCGACCCTCGACGCCATCGCATTCCGGGCCGGGGACACCCCGCTGGGCCGCGCCCTCGTGAAATCGCGCGGTAGCCGCATCCATGTGGCGGGCAAGCTCAGGCGGGACATTTATGGCGGAACGCCGCGCGTTCAGCTCCAGATCGAGGATGCCGCACCCGGCCTAGCGTGACGCCCGGAACGGATGCATGCCGAAGCGCTTGCCAGAGGCGCCGCCGCCGATTATGACCCACGCCCTGATGCGCCCTTCGTCTATCGGTTAGGACTCAAGATTTTCAATCTTGCAAGACGGGTTCGACTCCCGTAGGGCGCACCAAACACTAAGGGCAGAGCCATGAGACTTCGACTTGCGGTCTTGGTGGCGGCTTCATCTTTTCTTCTCACCGACAACCTTCTCGCCGCCGATAACACCGCGCTGATGAACACGCCGGTGCGCGTTCAAGTGCCCGGTGTGGGCGGTCCGTTTTTGGGAAAGCTAATCGCGGTTGAGGGCTGCCTCTACGTGCAGTTCGATCAGAAGACGCCGGAAGGATTCATCTCCGTGCGCCTCGATCAGGTGGCGATCCTGCAATTCACGTCCGGGCAGGCTCAGCCTTCGCTCGAAGCGCTTCTCAAATTAGAGCCCCAAAAGTGCTCTGAAGAAGCGAACGGCTAGGTTTCCCGCAGGATCGCCCCATTTTTTGTATTGCGCCGGCGCCCTGGCGGGTTCTCCCTCGCCCCCGTTCGTGCCACCATTGCGCACATGTTCGCGCGCCGTGCCGATGGCTGAAACCCTGGAGAGTTCGATGAAAATTTCTGTTTTGTTTTGCGGGCTTTTGGTTGCCGCTGTTTCTGCTGGCTCCAGCGCTTTTGCCGCCACCACACCCGGCCTGTGGAATTACAATTTGAGAATTCAAATGCCCGGTATGCCCGCCATCACGCCGGAGATGATGGCGCAGATGCAGGCCATGGGAATCAAGCTGCCTGGTATGGGCGGCGCACCCATCACGACCTAGGTTTGCATTACGCCGGCTCAAGCGGCGCGCACGGAAGCGCCCCCGCCCAATAAGGATTGCCGTGTTCAGAATCAGCGCGTGACCGGACGGCGCGTTTCCGGCGACGTCGGTTGCACTGGCGAGTTGGCGGGTACGGGAACGTTCGAGGCGAATTTCGAATCCGACACGCATGTCACCCAGAAAATAACGATGCAACGGGCCAGCACGCCGGGAACCATGACCATCGACATTGACGGCACCTATGCAGGTCCCAATTGCGGCAGTGTGAAGCCGGTCGAGCCCTAAGTGAATCGCGGCAAGTTCGGCGCATCTTTGGTTCTTGCCGCGCTGTTCGCGGGCTCCGCTTTGGCGCAGGAGCCTTTAGGCGGGGCGGGATTGCCGCCCGTCGCGGCGCCCGTAACGAGCGTCGATATCGCGCCATTGCCGGTGGTGCGTTCGCAAAGTCAGCAGGTTGAGGACTACGCCAATGGTTTGGTGCGCGGCCTCGTAAACGCCCATCGCATCAACGGCCTTGCGCTGATCGCGGTTGATTCCGACCGGATCATGGTGCGCAAAGCTGAAGGTGTTGCGGATCCGGCAACCAAGGCGCCGGTCAATATCGACAGCGTGTTTCCAGTCGGCGGCATCGGCGATGTGCTGGTGGGCATCGCGTTGATGCAGCAGATCGAGCAGGCGAAGCTTCTGACGTCGCGCGATGTCGGCGAGGTTCTTGAAGATTCCAGCCTCAGCGGCATCGTCGTCACGCAGGTGCTTTCGCACCAAGTCCCGCATTCTTCTGCAATCATGGCGCGTCTGCTGGCGCATGTCTCGGGGCAGACGGTCGATGCCTATGTGCAAACGCATGTGCTGCTCCCGCTCGGGATGACTCACAGCCACTTCGAAGCCGGGCGGTTTTCCACCTCGGCATCCGATATGGGGCGGTTGCTTCTGGCACTGCTCAATGGCGGCGGTATCGAGGATGCGCGCGTGCTTGCGCCCGAAACCGTGGAGTTGATGTTTCGCGCCAATGCCGGTCCGCATCAGGCGGTTCCCGGCTGGGGTTATGTTTTGGCGGAGCATCTGCGTGGCGGGTGGCGCGGCTTGCAATATGACGGGCGCGATGCTGTGGATCGGGTGACGATCGAGGCGCGGCTTGTTCTCGTGCCTGAGGCGAAGCGCGGCTATTTCATCGCGCTCAATGCGGAGGCCGGCCCGGAGTTCTGGCGCGTGCTGGATGATTCGCTGTTTGATCAATTGGCGCCCCCTCGCCAGAACACCGAGCCGATTGGCAATGCGCGGCCAGCGCCGACAGCGGAAGAGGGACACCGCGTGGCCGGGCTCTATCTGCCGGCGCCCGATTTGCGATCCGAGGCTGTCTTCCTCAAGACCCCGCAGGGCATGCTCAAAGTGGACGGTAGGGGGGACGGGGCGCTTATCCTGTCCGGGGCGGTCGAGGCGGTTCTGATGCCCGAAGAAGGGGGCTATTGGCATTCCGACGAGGCCCAGCTGGTTGCAGCCCTTGAGAACGGTGTTTTCCATCTCGGCGACACGGTCTATGGGCGGTTTCGCCTGATCGCGCGCCCGACGATTTACGCCTGGCTGGCCCTTGTTTTCGGCCTGGCGGGCACGATCTTCGCTGTGCGGCCGGAGCTTTTGAAACCTATTTTGCAGCGAGTCCCCGTGAAATCCCGCTATCTGCCCAATCCCGGCTAAGGGTTTTTGGCCGCTGCCTATCTGTTCCTGCTGCTGGCCGTTGTTCTGGAGCGGCTTGCACTGGCCGCCCAGACCCATTAACGCCACTTTTCCAGTTCATCCGCCCAAATGGGGTGCCAAGGCCGCGTTTCGCCCCCTCATTACTGTCCGCCCGACAATAAGGATCATTCCATGAAGCCGATTGTGACGCCGCGCCTCGACGACCCCGAAGAAAACGAGAAGAAGGAAGAGGCGAAGGCCGAGCCGGCGTCATCCCCGGTCGCGCAAGCGCTCTACAAATCGCGCACCGTTCTGATCTTCGGCGAAGTCGATATGAAAATGGCCGAGCGCGTGACGGCGCAGCTTCTGGCCTACGCGTCGGAAGGCACCGGCGACATTCGCATCGTTATCAATTCGCCTGGCGGTCACGTAGAGTCCGGCGACACGATCCACGACATGATCCGGTTCTGCGGACCGCGCGTGAAGATCATCGGCACCGGCTGGGTGGCTTCAGCCGGCGCGCATATTTTCCTCGGCGCCGAAAAGCAGAACCGCTTCTGCCTACCGAACACGCGCTTCTTGCTGCACCAGCCGATGGGCGGCGTCGGCGGCCAAGCATCCGACATCACCATCGAGGCCGAAGAAATTCTCAAAATGCAGGAACGGATCAACCGCATCATCGCGCGCGAAACCGGCCAGAGCTATGAGAAGGTGGTCACGGACACGGACCGCAATTTCTGGATCGGCGCCGACCAAGCGGTTGCCTACGGTCTTGTCACCAAAGTCGTGAACCGCGCCGAAGACGTGTGAACGACTGCGCTTGCAGCCTCATCCTTCGAGACGCGCGCTTCGCGCGCTCCTCAGGATGAGGACTTACCTCCAATCCTCATGGTGAGGAGGCTGCGAAGCGACCGTCTCCAACCATGTGACGTGTTCTCTTTCTCATTGTCATGGCCCGGCTTGACCGGGCCATCCAGCGCTCCTGCGTCCGCATGAGCAATAGAGTTTGCGATCGCCTGGATGGCCTCGCCAGCGTGCTTCGCACGCAAATCCAACAGTTGGCGCGCAAGGCGCGCCGGGCGGGCCATGACACGGAGAGTGCGAACCATGACGACGCGCAGCAATCAGTCTTTGTTCAATGCATTCAGCACGGCGTCGAGCGGCAGCAAAACGCATGTATGGCGATTGCGGTGCTCTGCCGCGCCGCGTAACGCGCCGTAATCGGAGTAGGGCGCCCGCGGCTCCTTCGCGCCGCCCAGCATCGCCTGTACATCGGCACGCAAGGCAATGACCTCCTCACGGCTCGCGCCAGGAAGATGGGCGCTCAGAATCGCCGCGGAGGCCTGTGCCAGAACACAGGCGCGCGTTTCGTGCGCCAGTTCCGCGATATGCCCGTCGCCGTCGAAATTGAGCGTGACCGTGACGCGGTCGCCGCAAATCGGATTGCTGGCTTCGCCTTGCACGTCGCAAAGGTCGAGTTTGCCGGCGCCCGTTGCGGAGGCCGCCAGTCGCAGAAGTTCGCGCGCGTAGAGGGGATCAGTCACGGATGCGTGCTCATTGATGCACCTGGGCGGACATGCGGGTTCTGAGCGCAGCCAAAGCGTCTTGCGTGTCGATATCGTTGAGCACGGATTCGTCGGCCTCGATCTCGCAGACGAGATCCTCATAGGTGCCAATCAAATGTTTGGCGCCGGTGTCGCCGCTGACGGATTCCATCTCGGCGAAGAAGCGGCGCGCCCATAGAACCGGGTTACCTCGCTTACCGGCAAAACTGGCAACGCAGATGGCGCGTCCATCGGCCGGCGAAAACGCAGCCAGCATGCGGTCCAACAGCTTCGCGCTGATTTCCGGCATGTCGCCCAAGAGCACGAGCACGCCGTCGCAATCATCGGGCACGGCTTTCAATCCGGCGCGCAACGATGCGCTTAGCCCGTCTGCAAAATGCGGATTATGCGCGAATTGCAAATCCAAACCGGAAAGCGCGGATTGAATGCCCGCAGCTTCATTGCCAGTGACAACGATTACGGGCCGCGCATGCGCGGCCAATGTCGCTTCAACCGTGCGGCGAATGAGCGTCGAGTCACCGATGCGCGCCAGCAATTTATTGCTTCCCATGCGCGAGGAAAGTCCCGCCGCCAAAACGAGCGCTGCGATGCGCGGTGCGCGCGGACGCGCGATGTCTTCTTTTTCGCGCGGCTGCGGCCGGCTTGAGATTTCTGCTAAAAGGCCACCGACACCCATGCCCGTAATATCGCTATTCTTGATCGCTAATCCTGCGAATAGGCGTTGCAGGACAAAATCGAAGCCGTTCAATTTCGGCGAACGCGCGCAGCCCGGCAATCCGATCACCGGCTTGTTGTCCATCTCCGCATAGAGAAGAAGATTGCCGGGATCGACCGGCATGCCGAAATGCAAAACATTTCCACCCGCTTCTTCGATGCCTGCCGGGATGACGTCACGGCGGTCGGAAATCGCGGATGCGCCCATCACCAAATAAAGATCGGCGTTGGTCTTCCGCGCCGCGCTCAAAGCCGCTGCCACGCTAATGGAATCGTGAGCGACAACAGAATCGTGAAACAGTCGGCCGCCAAGTGGCGTAATGCGCGCTTCGAGGGAGGCGCGGGTCTTCTCTGTCACGCTCGCCTTGCTCGAAGGAAGCCGCGTTGAAACAATCGCGACGGAAAGTTCGCGGAACGGCGCCACGGAAATTTGCGCGGCCGCACCGAGATTCGTGGCGGTCGTCACTGCGGATTTCGGCGCGGCATAAGGGATGATCTTTACGGTGGCGATCATGTCGCCTTCAGACACACGCGCGAATTCCGGCAACGTGGCAATGGTCACCGCCTCGTGCACGCGATTTGCTGCGTTGATCGCATCCGCATTCAACATCAGGAGGCCATTGGTGCGGGCATAGAGATTCGCACGGCCGGTGAAGGGCGCGCCGATGCGAACATGTGCGCCGGCAAAGCCTTCGGCAATGGTGCGCGCCGCTTCGTCTTCGCCGACATCGGTGGGTTCGAGACGCACAATGGTGACTTCGGCAGTTCCCGCCGCTGCAAGACGCCTTAGATCATCCGCCGTCAGCACGCGGCCTTTCTTGAGAACGCGATCATCGGCGCGCGCGCTGTGCACCAATATCGCGCCTTCGGCAGCCGCGACGGGAACGGTTTCGAAGATCATGACGGCAAATTAGGTGCGCTTTTCCCGGGGCAGACGCAAGGTCGCCCGGAGCCCGCCCTGGCGACGGTTTTCCAAATTTATATCCCCGCCGTTTTCTCGGGCAATGGTGCGGGCAATGGTTAAGCCCAAGCCGAAACCGCCAGTGTCGCTGCTGCGAGAGGCCTCAAGCCGCATGAAGGGCTGAAAAACGCTCTCAAGCTTGTCCTCCGGGATTCCCGGACCCTTATCGTCGATCACAACGGCGTAGAATTCCGGTTCCGCCCGCAGGCTGACCTGAGCCGAGCCGCCATAGCGGACAGCGTTTTCGACCAGATTGCGCACCGCGCGCCGGACTTCATTGGAACGGCAGAGACATGGGAACGACCCCTCGATCGCAACTTCCATCGGCTGACCGAGATCGATCAGATCGTCGCAGACGCTTTCGATCAGCGCGCCAAGTTCGACGCGGTACATTTCTTCGCCGGGGCCGGCACGCGCAGCGGACAACACCGCTTCGGTCAGTGAATTCAGTTCGTCGATATTCCGCGTCAGCCGCATCTTGCTTTCCGGATCGGTGACGAATTCGGCGGTGATACGCATGGCCGCCAAGGGCGTGCGTAAATCATGACCGACGGCGGACAGCAATTGATGATGGCTTTGAATGGTACGCGCGACGCGCTCGCTCATGGTGTTGAAGGCTTCGGCCGCTTTACGCACGTCACGCGGCCCGCGCGGCTCGACGCGCGTGGTAAGATTTCCGCGTGCGATTTCGCCAGCTGCGGCTTCCAGCGCTGAGAGCGGGCGCGACACACGCCCGCCAAGCCACGCTGCGGCAGCGGACGTGAAAATGGCCGCCAACAAAGCTGCGATCAGCATTTCGTAGGTGCGCGGCTCGGCTGCGGGCGGATCGAAGTTCACAAACAGCCAGCGTCCGGAGTCGAGGCCCTGCGCCATTTCGATGTCGTCATTGCCGCGAAAGCGCAAGCGTTCGCCGGCACGGTCGGCGTTGTCCTCAAAGCCGGGCGGTAAGTTCTCGGTACCGGCTATTGCGTCGGTGGGGACAGCGGCATCGCCGCCTTCGCTGCTTGGCCGTTCGCGGATGGCCGTGTCGGGTGGAAGCCGCACGAGGATAGGTCCCAATCTGGTTTCCTCTTGCGCCATCTTCACGGCTTCCGCCATGCGCGTTTCTTCCGCGCTCATCTTGTGATCGCCAAAGGGATTCTCATCCACGATGCGATAACGGAAGCGAACTGTGTTCAGCGCGCGCACGGCGCCGTCGCGTTGCGAAGGCTCAAGGTCGGCAATGAGTTCGAAAGAGGCCGCGACACGGTCGGCCAACCCGGCGATCCGCACGCGCTGAATCTCGCTTTGACGCGCAGTTTCCAGAATCGCAATAACGATCAGGCTGGCGAGGATCACCGCCGCAGCCGCAGTAACTACAAATTGCGTGCGTAAAGTTCCTGGCCAATTCATCAGACGATATCCACATCCGAGGTAAACATATAGCCGCCGCCCCAGACGGTCTTTATGTAGCGCGGATTTTTAGGGTCCAATTCAATTTTACGCCGCAAGCGACTCACTTGATTGTCAATCGAGCGGTCAAACACTTCGGCGTCGCGTCCCTTGGTTAGATCGAGAAGCTGCTCGCGCGAAAGCGCAACTTTCGGCCGCTCCAGAAAAGCCATCAGCAATTTGAATTCGCCGCTGGACAACGGAAGCGCAAGCCCATCGGGACCGGAAATTTCCCGCTGGCTAGCATTGAACGTCCATTCGCCGAAGCGGTAGCGCTCCGCAGCGGGCCCGCGCAGGCGCGGCGGCAAAGTGTTGGTGCGGCGCAAAACAGCGGCTACACGCGCCAATAGTTCGCGCGGGTTGAACGGCTTTCCGACATAATCATCGGCGCCGATCTCCAGCCCGACGATGCGGTCCAATTCCTCGCCGCGCGCGGTCAACATGATGACGGGAATGCCGGAGCTTTCGCGAATGTGCCGGCAAAGTGAAAGCCCATCTTCACCGGGCATCATAATATCGAGAATGACAAGATCGATGCCGGCTGTGCGCAAAGCGCGCCGCGCCGCCGCCGCGTTCTCAGCCGAGGTTGCGCGATAGCCATTCTCCTTCAAATATCGCGTCAACAGCTCGCGAATATCGCGCGCATCGTCGACCACCAATATATGAGGCTGTGTTCCGTCGTCAGTCATATGCTTGGCATGTGCCGGTCCAAAATCGGGGGCACCATGGCAGAGGAACGTGTCCCGGCAAAGTTAGACGTGTCGCAAACTATGTCACCTGGCAGCAGCGACAAGAGCGGATGCGCATTCAGGCTGTTCTGCCAAAGCCCCGGTATGGCGCGGATGTCTGCTTTGCTGTGGTGCAGCGCTGCCAGGCTTTCCGGCGTTTCGCCTTCTTCCGTGGCCTCCACGGGGGAACGTACCCGAGAGACTTGCCGGGTTGGCGCCCCCTTCGCTGCTCGGCATTTTCTTAAGCGCTGCGCAGTTCCTTCGTGATCTCCGCCAAAATCGAAATCGCGATTTCCGCCGGCGAACGCGCGCCGATATCGAGGCCGATGGGGCCTTTGATGCGCGCGACATCTGCGTCCGAAAAACCCAGTCCATTGAGGCGATCCAAGCGCCTTTTATGAGTCTGACGGGAACCGAGCGCGCCGATGTAGAACGCGTCGGATTTCAACGCGGCGGCGAGCGCCGGGTCGTCGAGTTTGGGATCGTGCGTAAGTGCAATGACCGCGCTGCGCGGAATGAGGCCTTGCGTGGCCAGCGCTTCGTCGGGCCAGGCATGAACGAGCGTGACACCGGGAAAGCGCTCGGCGGTCGCGAAGCGCGTGCGCGGATCGACGACGCGCACGGCATAGCCGGCAAGCTTTGCCATCGCCACCAAAGGCTGAGCGATATGGACCGCGCCGATCACCACGAGATCGACCGGCGGATTGAACACATTGAGAAACCAATTCTGTCCATCGATCTCGGTAGCGCTGCTGGTATCGCGCCGCGCCGCTTCAGCAGCAGCCTTGGCAAGCGCGGTCTCGGCGCCCGCATCCGGATAAAAAAGGCGCGCCTCACCGTTCGACACATTGGATGCCAGAACCGCAGCGCGGTGCGTGCGCTCAGCGTCGGCAAGCGCGTCCACTATTGTGCGCGTGAACGCGGTGATCGGCGCGACATGCACGTCGATCGTACCGCCGCAGGCGAGGCCGACCGCCCAAGCATCGTCATTTGAAACGCCGAAACTGAGATTGCGAATTTTGCCATCCGCAATGGCGTCTTGCGACTCCGCGATGACGGCGGTTTCAACGCAGCCGCCTGAAACCGATCCCGCGAAAGCGCCGTCGCCGCGCACCGCCATTTGACTGCCGACAGGGCGGGGCGCCGAACCCCATGTTTTGGTGACGGTGGCAATCGCGACATTCGCGCCGCTCTGCAGCCACGATTTCGCGGCAGCAAGAGGGTTTTGTTCGTCGCTATCCATGCTCGACCTTTCCATCGATATCTCGATGGTTGTCAGTGTTCGTGCGGCTTCCCGCGTCAGAGAACCAGGCTGAACAAAAGCAATAGAATAAACACGATACCGATGAGGCCTGCGACCCATATCTGCGCTTTGAAGCCCTGGCCCTCGGCGGGCGCGGTGCGTTCGGGCGTGATCACTGCATCGCCCGCCGCTTCGGGCGTTTGCGCCGTGTTCTTTTCGCGCATCAATGTCGCGAAGGCCGAGAAGAATTCGTCGGCTAAGGCTTTGGCCGTGCTGTCGATCAAGCGCTGGCCGATCTGCGCCAGTTTTCCGCCGATCGTCGCCTTAGCTTCATAGGTAAGAATGGTGACGTCGGCGCCGCCGGGCGTGAGCATCACTTTGGCGTCGCCCCGGGCGAAGCCTACCGCGCCGCCCTGGCCTTCGCCGGAAAGAACACCCGCATGGGTTGCGCCTTCGGGGGGCGGCGCATCCGCCCAGGTCACCTTCGCCTGAAAGCGCGCTTTGACCGGGCCGACCTTCACCGTGGCCACCGCGCGGTAATCGGTATCCGACGTCCGGGTTACGTCCTCGGCGCCGGGAATACAGGCCTGGAGCACTTTTGGATCGTGCAATGCGGCCCAAACTTCGGACGAGGGTGCGGGAATTGCGTAACGGCCTTTGAAGTCCATCGGTCTACTGCCCCTCCAGGGCGATACGAACGGAAGCAGATCTACAGCCCTTACAACTATCGACGTATTGCGCTGCACCAAAACGAATCAGTCGATTGGTCTGCGCAATGTTTTCTGTTAACGTAATCTTAATACAGTTGGGTAGGGGGTTGGGGGACTCTCATGGAAACGCAAATCGTCGCGCTCTCGAGCGATAGCGCAGCAGTGCAAGTCACGGGTCGGATCAAGTGGTTCGATTCGGTGAAGGGTTATGGATTCATAAGACCATTGAACGGACAGCAGGGCGACATTCTTTTGCATCAGTCCTGCATTCGCCAATCCGGTTTCAAGGCAGCGCAGGAAGGGGCAAGTGTCACCTGCGAAGCGGTGAAACGCGCGAAGGGATTTCAAGCTTTGCGCGTGTTGGAACTCGACAACAGCACGGCGGAGCAACCCATGGAAATGACACCTGAGCCGCGCTACGTCGCGGACCCAAGTGGTCCTGCGTTCGATGCAACGGTGAAGTGGTTCAATCGCGGCAAAGGCTACGGCTTCTTAAGCAGCGATCCTTCGGCGCCGGATGTCTTCGTTCATATGGAGACGTTGCGGCGCTCCGGCATTCGGGAATTGCATCCCGGCCAGAAGGTGCGCGTGCGGGCAGGGGACGGACCGAAAGGTCAGCTCGCCGCCGAAATCATCGTGGTCGAGAACTGAAGCTGCGCCAGCAATAATTCGGCGACACAATCCCGCCACTCTGTTGCGGCGGAGTGCTGCCGCGTCCCATAGTGGCGCGCTGAATTTTTGCGAGTCTGACGTGGTCCACGCATTTCGAAATCTGGTTTTGCTGTTTGTATTCGCTGTTTCGGCAGCGCTGCCATGCGCCGCCGCGCCGGCGCCTGCAACGCGCCCAGCGCCGACCTATGGCTATCAGATCGTCAACACATTTCCGCATGACAAGGACGCGTTCACGCAAGGACTGATCTATCTTGACGGTGTTCTTTATGAATCGACCGGGCTGAATGGCCGTTCGTCCTTACGCAAGGTTCAGCTTGAGACCGGTAAGGTTTTGCAAATCCAGCAAGTGCCGAAACAGCATTTCGCCGAAGGCCTGACGCTGTCGGGCAATGATCTGGTGCAGCTGACATGGCAGTCTAATGTCGGCTTTGTGTACGACCGCGCTACGTTTCAAATGAAAAGCAATTTCCCCTATCGTGGCGAAGGGTGGGGCCTCGCCAATGATGGCAAGCGCCTGATCCTCAGTGACGGAACGGCGACGATCCGCTTTCTCGATCCTGCGAGTTTCAAAGAGATCGGCCGCATCGCGGTGAAGGACAAAGGCGCGGCGGTTTTCTATCTCAACGAACTCGAATTCGTGCGCGGCGAGATCTACGCCAATATCTGGCAGACCGATCGCATCGCGCGCATCAATCCGGAAACCGGCGAAGTAACCGGCTGGATCGATTTGAAGGGGCTGCTCAGCCCGGAGGACGATGTTCCGTTCGGCGGCGTTCTCAACGGCATCGCCTATGACGCAGGCAAAGACCGCCTCTTCGTCACCGGCAAGCTTTGGCCCAAATTGTTTGAAATCAAGCTGGTTCCGGCCCGCAATTGACGCGGCCACCCCGTTCGCCTTGAAGCAATATCGGCGAGCGTGTACCAGACCTTCCTGGACGGGGCGTGGCGCAGCCTGGTAGCGCATCTGCTTTGGGAGCAGAGGGTCGCGTGTTCGAATCACGCCGCCCCGACCAGCAATCGACATCCTTACGCAGCCGCTTAAAATCCCTCCATGTGGGAAAGCATTGGCATGTTCGCTGTATGAACGTACGGTAGGCTGAAGAACACACACGTGCGTCGGGGAGGACGGGATGTTTCGCAGGCGTTTCTCTTTTGCATTGGCCGCGTGTGCGCTGATGCCCATGCTGCAGGGCGCGGCCACCGAAGGCTCCGAGTTCATCGGCGACGATGTCTATGTGAATTGCCAATATCAGCTTGCCGCCAATTTCTCGGGCGAGCCGAAATTCCGCGACATTCAATATCGCGACGGCAACAACAATTTTCCGGCGCGGCAATTCTATCTCGATGGGGAGAATGGCACCCGGCTCAGCGTGACAGTCGTGCATTTCGCGAACGGTCCGAAACGCGATCCCGCCATTGTCGAGCGCGCGTCGGTGATGTTGCGAAGTAAAGGCAAGGTCGCCGAAGAAATGAATGTCTGGTACGACGAGCCCTATCTGGGCGGGCGGCAATTCCACATCACTTTGCCGAATGGGCATTTGCTGCGCGCCAGCCTCTACAATGTGGATCACCGCCTCTACATCACCGAAGCCGATGCCGATCAGAATGATTTCAGGGCGCTGCTGTTCTCGGAATCGATATCGCTGATCAAGCCAGACGGGACCGATCAGGACACCAACCCCGTAACGCTGTCGAGCGGTGCGCCGGGCACGAGCGCGGGCTTGCCGGTGCGCCGTTACGATTGTTCACGCATTAACCGCGTTAAATAGCGCTTGGAGATTGCCATGAAATTCTCAGCATTGGGCTTTGCTGTTGTCGCGCTGTGTCTCACCGGCAGCGCGGCTTTCGCCCACCATTCCTTCGCGATGTTCGATGCGGAAAAGACGGTCAAGCTTGAAGGAACGGTGAAGCAGTTCCTCTGGACCAATCCGCACTCGTGGATCGTGATGATGGCCAAGAACGCGCAAGGCGTAGAGGAGCAGTGGTCCATCGAAATGGGCGGACCCGCCGGTCTTGCGCGCGATGGCTGGCGCGTGAACACGCTGACACCCGGCATGAAGGTGAGCGCGCTCGTTCACCCCTTGCGCGACGGGACGCGCGGCGGCCAGTTCATGATCATTACGCTCCCCGACGGCACCACGAAGGGCACGGCGAACGCCGCGCCGGGCAATGACGCCGGCGGCCTGCCTGCGGTCCGCTGATCCGAAACACCACTAAGAGGGCGACGATGCCAATGCGGGGATTGCGTTTCGGTTCGCTCATTGGGGCGATGCTTCTGGCGGCCTGCGGCCAGCAGGAAGCAAATGTGACGCCGGCCGAGGTGCAGCAAGCTTCAGAGCTGGATGCCGCGCTTGTCGCGGCCAATTTCGCGCCAACGGGTACGCTGCGTGTCACATATCTCGGCGCCAATCCGGTGCACGCGCGCACCGACGAAGCGACCGGCGAAGTGACGGGACCCATCGTGGATCTGGCCGTGGAATTGAGCCGGCGGATCGGCGTTCCTTACAAGCTCGTTCCGTGTCAGGTCGCGCGCTGCATCATCGACGCGATCAATGCAAAGACGGCGGATGTCGGCTTTCTCGCTTATGAAGAAGCGCGCGCCGCGGAAGCGGATTTCGCCGGCGCCTATGCGCTGATGTACAGTTCCTATCTCGTGCCCACCAACTCGCCCATGAAAAATTCGGCGGAGGCGGACAGCGAAGGCGTCACCATCGGCGCGGTGAAAGCACGTTCGCAGCAGATTTTTCTGAATGGTAACATCGGTAAGGGCAAGGTCGTTGTGTATGACGAAGCGCCCCCCAACGAGGAGCTGGAGCGGCTTCTTACCAGCGGCGAATTGGATGCGTTCGGCTTCAACCGCCAAACCTCCCTCGATATCGCACGGGCGCTTCCCAGTCTGCGGGTGGTCGACGACAGCTTCTTTAGCCCGCCGCAGGAATTCGTGGTGGCGAAAGGTCAGCCGGAGAAAGTGGCGGCCCTGATCCAATTCACCGACGAGTTGCGGGAACAGGGCTTTCTCAAAGCGTCGCTGGAGAAAGCCGGTCTGCTCGTTTCGGTGGGCGTCGCACCGCGCATCGTGCACGAACCGGCGCATTGACGGGTTGAATTCCGCCGGTTTTGCACCTAGGCGATGGATTGGATAGAAGTACCCCGACCAATCACGAAGGACCGCATATGTTGGCCCGCATCTACGTACCGGCACGAAGCGCCACTCAATCGGGCCGTGCCCGCAGCAAATATTGGGTGCTGGAATATGAGCCCGCCACCCCTCGGGTGGTCGATCCGCTTATGGGCTGGACCAGCTCGGACGACATGAAGCAGCAGCTTTGGGTGGAGTTCGATACGAAGGAAGAGGCGGTCGCCTATGCCGAGAAGAACGGCATTCCCTGCCAGGTGTTCGAGCCGCATCTTCCCCAGGCAAAATCAAAGTCTTATTCCGACAATTTCAAGTTTGATCGTAAGGTCCCCTGGTCGCACTGACTTGGTTGTACTTAGACCTTCCGCGTCTTTGCCAAAGGGGACATGTATATTCCCGGCTCGGCATCGCAACGACCCCGTAGCTCAGCGGATAGAGCAATTGCCTTCTAAGCAATGGGTCGCAGGTTCAATTCCTGCCGGGGTCGCCACCAAACTACCCGTGAGGTCTGACGCATGAACGCGAGCGCAATCATCGTAATAGTATCGGGGATTCTTTGGGTGATGCTCGGTGTCGCGAATATCGGGTTGTTGGATTACGCGCATCCGGCCGTTGCGAACCATGTCGGCGAAGCGATCATGTTCAATGTCTGGTGGTTCATAGCGCCAGGCGTCGTGTTGTCCGCTCTCGGTTGGTGGTGGCTGAAAAGCTCTCGCGCCAAACCGGCGGACACAACGACTCCGCAAAACTAGCGATACAGCGCGTCGAGCTGGCCTAAGCGATCGAGCTCAGTGATGAAACTCGTATCGTAGAAATCTTCCGCTTTGCGCTCACGCATTTCAGGGGAGTCGTAGATCTCCATCACGATGCGAATTCCTTCGATGGCGGGGTAGGGTTTGACAGGAAAATCTGCCACCTCTGCGTAAAGCCTGTCCTGCGCCGCTTTGTCTTTGATATTCATCCATTTGGCGACCGTGGCGTCGAACGCCGCGCGGTTGCGCTTCATGAGCGCCAATGCTTCGACCGAAGCTTTGACAAAGCACGCCGCAACGGAGCGGTTGGCGCCAAGCCATGTGCGCTCTGCCATAATTCCCGAACCTGCGAACGGCATTTTGTATTGGTACAAATCTACGACGTCGCTGAGGCCGGCCTCGGGAGCCAGCGCCACAATCACGGCGCCTGCCGCTGTGGCATCGGCGCGGCCGCTCTTGATGTCGGCAATCGTGCTGGCGCGGTCCACCAAAATGATATCGCGCCCTGGAGTCCATCCCATGACACGCGCGAAGGACAGCAATCCAATGTGGTTGGCGCGGCCGGCGGCGGCATATCCCAGCCGCTTGCCGCGTAAATCCTCAACGGTGCGAATTCTGGGCGCCGCGATGATGTGGCTTTTGAACACGCTTTCCAGCGTCGCCAGCACTACATAATCGGTGCCGCCGCTATACACCGCGTTGTAGATGGCCGGCGACCCGCCGCCGATAGAGATCGGGGCGCGGTCGATATCCTGCCGCACCATCTCCGGTGGCACGACAACGCCTGACTTTCGTGCAAGCTCAGCCGCATCACGCGTGATGAATTGATGAACATCGAGCCCATTGCTCTGATAGATGCCGCTATCGGCCGCAATCAGGAACGGGATTTTGTTGATCGTGACATCGCCGAGCGCGACATCCACGGATGCCAAAGGTTTGGCCGCATGCGCGGAAGGCGCGAACACCAGTGACGCCAGGAGAGCGCAAACGGCAAGTCGCATGAACTTTTATCCCCGCGGTCGATCCTCGAGATCGCCAGAAAGAACGATACTCCTGCGACGGAGAACTTAGAAGGCAAAGTGCCCACACGCGCAGCTAAGAATACATCCAGAACATCGTATCGGCGAGATCACCGTCTCAGCCGATGGGAAGACGTGGGCCAACGAGCACCCCGGCACGCTGGGCAATCAGACACGTTACTGAGATGAAATCCGCATCTTCGACAGCGTTCCTTAAGCGCCTAAACGTAAGATTTTGGGAACATGCAGTGCAAATACGTCTCAAAGGCATCTCAGCGAGCGTTCGCAGATCGTAGGTTGTAAAAGTCTTTCGCGCCGATACTTAGAGGGCGGTGCACTTTACTTAGATCACGTTATATATTGTCATCCGCCGCATATATTGCCGCCCGCCGGCCTTACGACGCCGGGGCGGCGATCGAGCGACAACTTGTCGGCAGGCTTAGTCAGCGCACTGATTCCTGAGCTTCGGAATCGCGTCCCTTGGGACCCGTCGGAGGTTCATTCTGTGACTTTTTGGCAACGACGCGCTCCATAGCGCTGGCGGATTCGGCAGGCGCGGAGCAGGGTTACTGCGCCGCGCAATCGAAAATTTCTGTGTGATTTCATTTACTTAGGAATTTTGTTAGGTCCGTAACAGGGCGCCATCCGGTGTCTTTACGTCCCCAAATTGTTCGGCTAAAGGTACGGGCTCTCGGTGAGCACCACGGGTTGTGGGCTTTGTCGTGAGTACGCCTATGGACCCGAATGGCAGACCCGCCTTGTCAAAAGAAGCGGGGTTGATCAGAGGGTTTGATAATTTTCCGGCCGGTCAAGGCCGGCTTACCTCGGGGGATCGCATGAACCGCTCCAAGTCCTATTCGCGCAGCCGTACCTATTCCGTCCTTCTCGGAACCGCCTCGTTCTTCGCCATTGGCGCGCAAGCCAATGCCGCTGAAGTGCCGGCAGCAGCCGCAGCCCCGGCAGAAGAAATATTGGTAACGGGCTCGCTCATTCGCGGCGCTCCGGCCATCGGTGTGCCGGTTACGACGCTCGGCGCAGAAGCCTACCAAGAGACGGGTTCGTTCACGACGACCGAAATGTTGCGCACCGTTCCGGCCCTCGAAGTGAGGACGACGGTTAGCCCGCTCGCCGGTGGCGGTAACATCAGCTTCGGCCAGAATGTTTCCATTCACGGCTTCACTGGATCGGGCGGCGACCCCAAGACCCTTCTCCTGATCAATGGCCATCGCTGGCCGATTCAGGGCCATGGCGGTGACACGATCGACCCATCGATCGTTCCCCAGCTGGCCGTGCAGCGCGTCGACATTCTGACCGCCGGCGCCTCGGCGGTTTACGGTGCGGACGCGGTCACCGGCGTCATCAACGTCATCATGAAGCGCGGTTTCGACGGCGCTATTACACAAGGCAGCTTCTCGATTTCCCCGGAAATCGGCGGTCTCAGCGTTAACGGCGCTCAACAATGGGGCCGGAGCTGGGATACGGGCAACATCACGCTGACCGCCGAAGTGTTGAAGCAAAACGCGATCAAAGCCAGCAAGCGCGACTACTACACCACGAATTTTGAGCCGTACGGCCTTATGGATACGACGCCGCTCGGCAACAGCAACCCGGCAGTTGTCTCCATCGGCGGCCCGAGCTTCCCGACCGCGGTCCAGCTTGGCGTTCCGGTCTTTGACACGACGTTGGGCGGCATCCCGCCGAATACCCGCAACCAGGCGGAATACGGCACGCGCTTCTGTTCTAACTGCTTTGCAGTCCCGCATGGCGCCGGCATGGATTATGTTGCCGGTTCGGGTCTTCTCACTGCCGCCCAAAGGGTGGCTCAACAACTGCCGACGCAAGCGACCACCACCTGGGCCGCAATGGTTGCCAACCAATTCGTGGTCGGCCAACGCAACGAACAGAACCAGCGTGATCCGTACCAAGATTCGGATCTCCAGCCCGCGATGGACAAGAGCGCCTTCGCCGGCACGTTCAACCAGATGTTGACCGAAGATTTCTTCGGCCTCGGTTCGGTTGAGTTGGAAGGCGCAGGCTTCTGGTCGAACCGTCGCGCGCAAGCCCACTATCCCGGCACGGCAGGCAGCGGTAACACGCGCGAGCATGTGTCCTTGGCACGTGGCGGTCGCGGCTTCACCGTGCCAACCATCAACCCCTATTTCCCGACGGGCGCTCCGGCGAACATTCTTGTGCACTACAATTTCTCGCCGGAACTCGGCGGCGGCGCGCGCATCACGGGCGCTGAAATTGCCAGCCGCGCGGAATTCGCTCTCCGCTTTGACGAGCTTCCGTTCGGCTGGCGCGGCGACGTGTTTTATTCGTTCACGGACGATAATAACTTCGCTCACACTTCCAACATGATCAACGTCAACGCGGCGCGCGCGGCGCTCGGCAACACAATCGCTTCGGTTGCCAGCACCGACACGCAGCCGGGCTTTGCGGCCTATGTGAAGCCGTCGTCGATCCCGTTCTTGAACGTGTTCTGCGATGCCTCGGTCTATGTTTGTAACTCGCAGCAAACGCTCAACTACATCACCGGTTATCGCAATCAGGACGAAAGCTGGAAGATTCGCCAGACCGGCGCCAATTTCAGCGGCCCGATCTTCGATCTGCCGGCCGGCCCGATCCAAGGCGCTCTCAGTGTTGAATTGACGTCGCAGCACTACGTCTTTTCAGACGAAGACAACGTCCGCGGTAACAGCAAGGCAGTCATCGGTAAAGCGGTCAATGTCGGCAAGCGCGTTGCGCATGCATTCTTCGGACAGTTGAATGTTCCGCTGGTTGGCGGCGACATGAGCTTCCCGGGCATGCAGGCACTGAACCTTGAACTGGGTTATCGTTTAGACCATTTCGACTTTCAGTCGGGCTATGTGAAGACGCCGAAAATCGCGGCGAACTGGGATGTCGGCGCGGGCCTCGTGCTGCGCGGCGCCTGGGGCAAGAGTTTCCGCGCTCCGGCCTTCGGCCAGACGTCGGAAGTTTCCGGCTCACGCGTTATCTACGCGTCGACCCAGCCGTCGGCACTTTGCGGCGGCGGATTTGAAGCTGGATCTGCCGCGGCATTGCTCTGCAGAGGTTCTACCGGAACGACGGTTTTCAACGGTGCTGACATTCAGGGCGGTTCGGGTATTGCCGCTCCGGTCAGAGGTGTTCCTTTGCGTTCGGACGTTCCGAGGGGCCTGAAGCCGGAAACGGCCAAGCAGTTCATGATCGGCGGTAATTTCTCGCCGACCGCTGACGGACCGTTTGGGTTCCTGTCGGGCCTCAACCTCGACATGACCTATTTCGACATCAAGATCGATGACGAAATTCGTGCGGATACGACAGCCGCAGGCAACATCAACCTAGCCGCGGCACGTCGTCAATATCTCGTAATCCCGCGTCCAGACCTGCCGTTTACAGCGCCTGAGAACGCGGAATTCCGGGCGATACTTGACGAACTCTCGGGTTTCCTGCGTTGGGAAATTCCGACGGCGGACGTCGCGAGCATTAAGTGGATTCGCGATAACGCCAACACCAACCTCGGTTCTGCGCAGCTTCAGGGTATCGACTTCGACTGGCGTTACGATTGGGACACGGGCGAGTACGGCCAGTGGAACATCGGCGCTACAGGGTACTACGAGGTTGATCGCCGTGAGCAGGCGACGTCGGATTCGCCGAGCGTTTCGCTCTATGACGATGCGGAAAACGACCAACGTGGTCACGGCGCGCGTCTGCAACGCGTTCGCTATCGCCTGGGTTGGACCGACGGCACGTGGAACGCGTCACTCTTCGCGAACTACAAGGGGCACACCACGGATTCCGGTGGCGCCAATTTGAACCTGCCGAATTGCTATTGGGCGCCTGGCTTCGGTCCGGGTTCCTGCTACGCCGGTTCGCCGTACTATGCGCAAGTCCCCGGCTCGCCTTCTGTTTATTATGATGGTGCGCCGTCGCACGTCGAATTCGACTTAAACGTCGGATACAACACGGGAGAAACGCCGGCTAATCCGTACCTGCAGAACATGACGTTCACGTTGAACGTCGCGAACGTCCTTGATCGCAAGCCGCCGTTCCAATTCGCTTCGCGTGGTCAGGCTCGTGAAATTCGCGCTTATGACAACCGTTGGAACGAACTGCAGCGCACGGTTAGCGTCACGGTCACGAAGAACTGGTAAGCATTTCCCGAGAACCGGCCGCGCAAGCGGCCGGTTCATCGAATCAAAAGAGCGCTCCGAAATGAGCGCTCTTTTTTTTGGATGCTTAGTTGCGGCGCAGGCCGAGCAGGCGCAGCAATTTCCATTTCACATAGGTGAAATCGCTGACGGCACGCGTCTTTGTCAGCTTTTCGTAGAGCTGGATTTTTTCTTCCGTGTACGGCCAATCATTGTGGCGAACGACGGGGCCGTTTTCCACGTATCCGATTGGTACGCCCAGCCGCCGCAGTTCCGCGCAGATGAAGCCGTCATCGGCACCCACGAAGAGCGGGTACGCGTCGTCTAAAGGGATGCGATGAAACAATGAGGCCGGCATGGCCTGCACGCAGCCGATAACGAATTCGCTCCAGCCGATAACGACCTCTTCGTCCAGACGAATCGACGGATTGGGATCGTCCTTGCTCGTAGCGGCGTAACTTGTCCGCGGCTCGTCGTTCTGTGCCGTTGGGATGCGAAGAATTTCGCGCCTGGTTGCGTGGCGGAAACCGTATTCATCGAGATTGATGAGACGCATGCCGAGAAGCGCATCGCTGCTACCGCGCGTCACGCGTGCGGCGTGGAATGCCTTCATCAGCAGCAACAGCCAGTAGTTAGTCAGAACTTCGACATCATTGTCGCAATAGACGAGGAGGCCGTCGTCGACCATGCCCTGTATCTGACGCAGGGCGCGCACCTTGCCGACATTCTTTGGATTCTCCACCAGCGTAATATTCGGAGCGTTTGCCGCGAGGTTGCGCAAATACTCGGACGTACCATCGGTACTGGCATTGTCGATGATGAGCAGCCGAAACGGCAGATGAGAATATTTCAGTACGCTGCCGAGAAAGCGTTTGGTGAACTCGAGCCGGTTCCAGGTGATCGTGGCAATCGTGATGTGGTCGAAAGCCTGCCAGCGATAGGATTTTGCCGGATCGTAGACGAAGAGTTCTGGGTTGAACGGATTGCCCGAGTTGTCGGCGGTCATTCTCGTGATACCTTAGCGCCGTCAACGGAGCGCAAAGAATGCGTCGCGTCTCAGGCTACCGTCACCGGCAACGGCGCGTCGTCCGTGCCGTGCGTGCGGAAATTGTAGTCGCTGGGCTTGGTTTCATCCTTGCCTCTGGTACCGAAAAAGAGCGTTAGAACGAGGCTGAGCGTGAGATTGATCCCTAGCGCATAAAGCGCGGCATATCCAGGTACGGTGAGATCGCCCACGGGGAGCGGGAACGCGGCCTGGTAATTGTTCGTCACTGCCATCCAGGTGCCAACAGAAATGCCGCCGGCCCAGCCGATGAGAAGCGCGGTGGGATTCAGCCGGTTGGTATAGAGGCCGAAAAATATTGCGGGCACCGTCTGACACATCCAGATGCCGCCCAGAAGCTGCAGTTCGATGGCCTGCTGTGTTTGCACCAGGAAGATGAACACCAGCGCGCCCAGCTTCACCACCAACGACACAATCTTGGCGTTGCGCGCTTCCTGCGCCGGCGTGAGGTTCGGATTGATGAAACGGGCATGGATGCTGCGCGTGTAGAGATTTGCCGCTGCGATCGACATGATCGCCGCCGGTACCAATGCGCCGATGCCGATGGCGGCGAAAGCCACGCCGACAAACCAATCGGGGAAGCTGTGCAGAATGAGCGCAGGGATGGCGAAATTATTTCTGTGCTGCGCGAAGCCGGCGGCGTATTCGGGCATCTTGTCGACGCCAGACGCGAGCGCCATGAAGCCAGTGAGCGCGAGCAGGCCAAGCATCAGCGAGTAAGCCGGCAGGAACACCGCATTGCGCTGCACTGCCTTGGCGCTTGAAGCGCTCAAAATGCCGGTGACGCTATGCGGATAGAGAAAGAGAGCAAGCGCCGAACCGAAGGCCAGCGTCACATAGGCGGAATATTGCCCGAGTGAATTTGGCGGCGGCGTTGCGAGGAGCACGCGTTCCGGCGGCACGGTGTTGAAAATGTTCTCATAGCCGCCGAGCTGAATCGGAATGAAGATCAGCATGGAGAGCACGGTGATCCAGATCAGAATATCCTTTACGACCGCGATGAGGGCCGGCGCGCGCAAGCCGCTATTGTAAGTGAACAGGGCCAGCACAATGAACGCGACGACCAAAGGTATATGGCCGATCTGGCCGGCAACGTTGATGCCCATGGCGCTGATGACGACTTCGAGTCCAACCAGCTGCAACGCGATGTAGGGCATGGTGGCGACGATGCCGGTTACCGCGACTGCCAACGCCAACCATTGATTGCCGTAGCGCCCTTGCACGAAATCCGCGGCGGTGATGTAGCCATGCTTATGCGCGACCGCCCAGAGGCGTGGAAAGAATAGGAACAGCAGCGGATAAGCGACAATGGTGTAGGGCAGGGCGAAAAAGCCGATGGCGCCTCCACCAAAGATCAGCGCCGGAACGGCGACGAATGTGTAGGCGGTATAGAGGTCGCCGCCGAGAAGGAACCAGGTGACGATGGTGCCGAAGCGCCGCCCACCGAGACCCCATTCATGAAGCTGATCGAGATCGCCACGGCGCCAGCGCCCAGCGGCGAAGCCGAGCACGGTGATAAATCCGAACAGCAGAACGAATACGGTAATGGCTGTGGTGTTCACGCCGCCCCCCTAGGCAGTGGTCACTCGGTCTTGATGAAGACCAGATAGGTCAGAGCGGGTGTTATGAACACCCAAAGGAATTGGTACCAGTAGAAGAACGGCAGGCCGAAGAAATCCGGCTCGACGGAATTGTAGAAAGGCGGCCAGCACAGCGCCAAAAACGGCAGCGCCAGAAGGCATAGCCACGCTTTACGATTCGGTTTCGGTTTGCTTTTTGTCGTCATGGTTCGACGTTCTCTGCCGCGCTCACTTCTGTCAAGCCGATGTTGGTGTGTTCTTCGCGCGCTGCGCTGATGCTGCGCCGCACTATTCCATCCGCCGGAAAAAGCAGGTCGGCGCGCCGGTGTGGCAGGCGGGTCCGTTCTGTTTCACCTTGAGCAGGATCGTGTCGCCGTCGCAATCCAGCCAGGCCTCGACGAGATGTTGCGTGTGGCCTGAGCTTTCGCCCTTGCGCCATAGATTGGTGCGCGAGCGCGACCAATAGGTCACCTCTCTGCTCGTCAGTGTGCGCCGTAAGGATTCATCGTTCATCCATGCGAGCATGAGCACGCGCCCATCGTCTGCGTCTTGCGCGACGGCCGGGACCAATCCGCCTGCGTCGAATTTAACGCCCGCGATGAAAGCTTCCGTCGAAAGTCTTTCTAGAGTGGGTTTTGGAGCCATGTCTGGTTTGATGCTTAAGCCCGCGTGCCGGTGAAACTCGCCGAGCCGAACATGCCGAGCTTCACTTTGCCGGAGATCTTGTCGCCTTCCACCGTGCCGGAGAATTTCAGCGTGATGGGCATCGGCTTGGAGATCGACGCTTCCCACGAAACGTCGTGACCATCGACGCTGCCTTCCTCGATGGCTTTGCTGCCGCCATTGGGCGCCGTCTGTGTGCCGGTCAGCTGATTGCCGGACGTCGCCAGCGTCAACGTGCTTTCCTGCACGCCCATCGGTGTGTCGATCGTCAGTTTCCAGGTGCCGTCCACAGCCATGTCTGTCTCCTTTGAATTGCGTCGGCGCACAGTGATCTTATGCGGTCAAATGTACCAGCGCTTGCGCCAGATCGGCGCGCAAATCTTCGACGCTTTCTAGCCCGATATGCAGCCGTACAATATGGCCTTCTTCCTTGGCGCTTTGGAACGATCGGTGGAAATGCACCGGAAGCACCAGGCTTTCGAACCCGCCCCAGGAATAGCCAATGCCGAAAAGCTCTAGAGCGTCCACAAAACGCGCTACGGCTTTGTCGTCCGGTTCGTTGAGCACCAGGCTGAACAGCCCGGGCGCGCCGGTGAAATCACGCCTCCACAATTTGTATCCAGAATCGCCGCGCAAAGCGGGATAAATCACCCGCGCAATTTCGGGGCGCCCTTGCAGCCATTCCGCCAGGACGAGTGCGCTTTCCATCTGGCGCGCAAGGCGCAGTCCCAGTGTGCGTAAGCCGCGCGAGATTAGGAAGGCTTCGTCGCCTGAAAGCGTGAGACCGATCGTGCCATGTGTTTCAACCAAACAGTCTTTGTAAGCCGCGTTGGCGGTGACGGTTCCGGCGTTCGCATCGGCATGTCCGCCCAGATATTTGGTCGCCGCCTGCACCGACAAATCGACACCATGGCCGATGGCATTGAAATAAAGCGGCGTCGCCCACGTGTTATCCAAAATGATGGCGATGTTTTTCTCGTGCGCTGCCGCTGCAATTCCCGGAACGTCCTGCACTTCGAAGGTCAGAGAACCCGGGCTTTCAAGGAAGATCGCTTTGGTGTTGGGCCGAAACTCCGCCGCCAATTCTGCCGCTGTTGCGGTGGGCGGAAAATAGCTGGTGGTGATTCCGAAACGCTTGCCGATGCGATCACAGAACAATCGTGTCGGCCCATAGACCGAATCCGTAACCATCAAATGGTCGCCGGCGCCGCACACCGTCATGATCGCAAGATTGCAGGCGGAAAGTCCCGAGGGAGTTAGCACCGTGCGCGCGCCGCCCTCCAATTCGCACACCGCGTCTTCCAGCGCGCGCGTCGATGGCGTGGCGCGCCGCCCATAAGTGTAAGGCTGGCTGCCGTCATGCATTGTCTCCACATCCGGAAACAGAATCGTGGAGGCACGATAGACCGGCGTGTTGACCGCGCCGGCATGCAGGGCCGGATCGCGTCCGCCGGTGATCAGTTTTGTATCTTTGTGACTCATATCAGGGGTGGCGATCCGCAGCTGGCGCGTTGTGCGTCTTGGGTGATTTCGCCTGCATTACGGAGTGCTCCCAGTGCCGGAGCAACGTGCTGAGAACGAAGAAGACGATGCCGCTTGCGACGCCGATCCAGCCAATCCAATTGAACACCTCAATAGAGGTACGAAGCGCTGCTGCGGGATCGACAACTTGCCCGCCCACGGTTTCAGTTCCCGCCATCTGCGCGATGAAGCCGCCGAGATATTGCGCCCACGACGAAGCCAAAAACCAAATCGCCATCATGGTGGAGATGAGGGCCGGCACCGACAATTTCGTCATTTCGGAAAGTCCCACCGGACTGAGGCAAAGCTCCCCGGTGGTGTGCAGCATGTAGGCAAGCCCGAGAAACACCAACGGCAGACGATAATTTTCGTCGGCGAAACCGGCACCCCACACCAGCAACAGAAATCCCAATCCGGCTTGCAGGAGTCCGAGGCCGAATTTCGACAGGGGATCGGGATCCTTTCCTGCTTGAGCCAGCTTCACCCAAACGATGGTGAAGATCGGCGCGAATATCAGAATGAAACCCGGATTGAACGACTGCGTCTGCGCCGCCGTCATGCTGAAGAAGCCATTATTGGGAAGCTGCGTGTTTCGCTCGGCGAAAAGATTGAGCGATGAGCCCGCTTGTTCGAACAGCGTAAAGAAGATCACGCTTCCGAAGATCAGAAGCAGCGCTAGCATCATGCGTTGGCGCTCGGTCTTGGTGCATTTTGTGACCATGAACCAGCTGACATAGCCGACCGAGATGATCGACCCCGCGACCAAAAGCGTGCCGACGGCCGGCGAATGCTGCACCAGAAACCAGATGGCGCCGACGGCCAGGAGGCCGCCGATGTAAATCAGATGCTCGCGTGTGAGCGGCCCCGCGACACGTGTGGCAAGAGCCTTGGGGTCTGGCGGTTCGCCGTTTCCTTCAAGAAGCGGTTTGCCCCAGAGAAAAACGACAAAGCCCGCCGCCATGCCGATTCCGGCCAGGCCAAATCCCGCCCACCAGCCGACCGATTGTCCCAGATATCCGCACAGTACCGTGGACCAGAACGCGCCGAGATTGATGCCGTAATAATAGAGCGTGAAACCGGGATCGCGGCGCGGGTCGCCTTGCGGATAAAGCTGCCCGACAATGGTCGAGATATTGGGCTTGAGAAATCCTACGCCCATAATGATCAGAGACAGCGCGAAGTAGAAGATGTTTGTGAAGAACGGATCGCGTTCCTTCACGGTCTGATAGCTGCCGGCTGCGAGCGTTTGCGGCAGCGCGCCTCCGACGGGCAGGGCTTCGATGGTCATCGCGCCATCGGCTTCGAAATGGAAGGCGTAAGGCGTTTCGTTCACCAGCAATCGCGACTGGCGCTCATCGCCGCGTCCCGTAATCTGGAACGCGTAGTTTTGCCCGTTATATTGCAGCGTCTCGCGCGCGGGCGCGCCTTCAACGCCCATCAGCAAATGTCCCGCCACAAGCAGTAGCGCGCCGTAAGCGATGGCTTTCCGTGTGCCGAGATAGCGGTCCGCCAGAACGCCGCCGATCAACGGCAGCAGATACACCAGCGATGTGTACGAGCCGTATGTGCTGGCCGCGACGTCATCTTCGAACAGAAGATGCTGCGTCAGATAAAAAATCAGAATGGCCCGCATGCCGTAATAGGAGAACCGCTCCCACATCTCCGCGAAGAACAGGATCTTCAGCCCCGCGGGGTGATGCCGCATCTGAGCAATCACCGGAATCATCGTGAGAACTGTGATGGCGATGCCGATGACCAGAACGATATTCATGCGAGGCCTCGAATGTGGCGGTGCGGTGACGACGACTCTGCCCTTTCGGGCAGCTTAGGGCATTCTTGTCAGGCCATGTGGGGCGGCAAGGAAATGCCCTCCGGAACGGAGATGGTTTTTTCCGAGCGCGCGTATGGCTCAAAACCTGCGCGCTGATAGGTCGAAAGCGCTTTGCGATGGTCCAGCGTGCAGGTTTCGACCTGCACCTCGTTGATCGGCTCAGCCCAGGCGACTTCAAGCGTTTGATGCAGAAACCACGGACCGATGCGACGCCCGGTGAATTCCGGCATCAGACCGAAAAAGGCAATCTGGCCAATGCCGTCTACCCGAAAATCCAGCTCCGACATACCGGCGGGAACACCTTCTATATAGAGAACGTAGAGCATCACACTCGGGTCGGCGATCAGCTCGGCAAGCTTTTCGTCCGTCCATCGCCGCCGCTCGAGCCACAGATAGGGCTCGCCGATCGTGTTGTAGAGATAGCGGTAAAAATGGATGGGCACATCGTGGCAGCGCATGATTGCCGTTTTCAGCAACGGCCTCGGCGGCGCATGGGCACTCGGGCGCGACTCCGTTGCGAGGTAGGTGACAATCGTGGGGATGGTTCGCGTTGTGTCCAAGATCGTGAACTCAGATGCTCTGACTTCGAGGCCCGGTCGATAGGGGCGCGTCGGCGCGTCCACCCCATTCGGTCCACGAGCCGTCATAAAGCGAGGTGTTTTTGGCGCCCGCAATCTCAAGAGCGAGCGATAAGATCGCTGCCGTAATGCCGGAGCCACAGGACGTTACGATCGGTTCCTCAAGATCGACGTGATGCGCCGCGAACAGCGTGCGCAGGCAATCGGCGGGAAGCATCGTGCCGTCCGCGTCAACGACGGCGGCGTAATATATATTGGCACTGCACGGGATGTGCCCTGCTCGAACGCCGGGGCGCGGCTCTTTTTCCTCGCCGCGAAAACGCGTCGGGCTGCGTGCATCGACAACCTGCTCGCCCTTCGTCGTCAGATTTTTCATCATTGCATCGAAATCGCGCACCAAATGGGCCTGTGGCCTTGCAGTGAAGCGAGCAGGGCGCACCAATGAGGGCGCGGCAGTAATGGGGCGTCCCTCGCGCTGCCATTTGGGAAGGCCGCCATCGAGCACGGCGACGTTCATGTGTCCCATTGCCTTCAGCATCCACAGCGCGCGAGGCGCGGAATAGATGCCAGCGCCATCGTAGAAGACGACGAAATTGTCGTCGCCAATGCCTAGCTTTGCCATCTCTACCGCAAACGCATCGGGCAACAGCATCATATGCGGCAGGTTCGTTTGCTTGTCCGACAGCGCCTCAATGTCGAAGAAAACAGCGCCCGGAATATGCGCCCCTTCGTATTCCGATTTGGGATCGCTTTTTGCCTGCGGCAGGTACCAAGAGGCATCCAGAATATGGATGTTTCCATCGTCTGGATGGCTTGCAAGCCAGTCAGTTGCGACAAGAGGAGAGGGCATCTGCATGGCCTATGCTGACCATCCGGCCCGTTCTTGTCGAGGCCGGGCTTTTATTCGAAAGGCACCGGCGGAAGGGGCGGCGGATTGGCCAGCCAGGACGGCAGCGGTAGATTTTTGGATCTCAGAAATTCGGCATTGAAGAGCTTGGACTGATAGCGCGTGCCGTAATCGCAGAGGATGGTGACGATCGTGTGCCCCGGTCCCAATTTCTCCGCCAGACGGATCGCGCCGGCGATATTGATGCCGCTTGAGCCGCCGAGGCACAGGCCTTCTTTTTCGAGCAATTCGAATATGATGGGCACTGCTTCCTCATCGGGAATCTGAAACGCGTCGTCGATAGGGGCGTCCTCGAGATTGCCGGTGACGCGTCCCTGACCGATGCCTTCGGTGATGGAGCTACCTGTCGCATTCAGCGTGCCATTCTTGATCCAATCATAGATGGTGGCGCCCATCGGATCGGCGGCGGCGATGACGATATTCGGGTTGCGGGCTTTGAGGGCAATCGCGATTCCGGCCAGCGTGCCGCCGGTCCCGACGGCACAGGTGAAGCCGTCAACTTTACCGGCCGTGTCGCGCCAGATCTCCGGCCCCGTGGTTTCGATATGAGCACGGCGATTGGCTACGTTGTCGAATTGATTGGCCCACACGGCGCCACCAGGTTGCGTCTTCAGTTGGTCAGCGATGCGTCCGGAAATTTTCACGTAATTATTCGGGTTCTTATAGGGGACGGCAGGCACCTCGATGAGCTGCGCGCCAAGAAGACGGAGCGCGTCCTTCTTCTCTTGGCTCTGCGTATTCGGAATCACGATGACGGATTTCAAGCCAAGCGCATTGCCGACCATGGCGAGGCCGACGCCGGTATTGCCGGCGGTGCCTTCCACAATTGTGCCCCCGGGGCCGATCAGCCCGCGCTCCATCGCATCCCTAATAATGAAGAGCGCCGCGCGGTCCTTCACGGACTGTCCGGGATTCAGGAACTCGGCCTTGCCCAGGATCTCGCAGCCTGTCCGCTCCGAGGCGCCGTGCAGGCGGATAAGGGGCGTATTCCCGATAGCAGCGAGGACGCCGGGCAGTATCGGGACAGCAGAGGTGGGTTGGGGCATAGGCGTCCGGAGGTCGGAGGAATTGGGACCGCATGATTATGCGACCGACCCTCATGCGGGCAAGTCAAACGGAAGGGGTCCAAATCGCCGGTGTCACGTCAATGTGTTGGGGACACCCCAGGTGATCTACACCGTGGCTGTGGTTAAACTCGGGGCAACGACAATGCCGGGCGAGTCGCATGATCTGCACCGGCTTTTGGGAGAAATCGCATGATCAAGTATTTGCTCGCCCTCGTGGCTGCGCTCGGCCTAGCCGGCGCGGTTTTTGCCGCTGATGCACAGGCGCAAGTGTATGCCGGTATTCAGGCGGCGATCGCCGATGCCAGCCGTCCGGCCGCCGACAAGCAGCGTGACGCCAATCGCAAGCCAGGAGAGTCGGTCGCGTTCTCGACCATGAAGGCGGGCGACAAGGTTGTCGATTATCTGCCCGGCGGCGGTTACTTCACGCGCATCTTCTCGAAGACAGTAGGCCCGACGGGCAAAGTCTATGCGGCAGTGCCGGCGGAGAATATGGCACGCCGGCCGCAAGCGGCTGACGCGGTGAAAGCCATCGCCGCTGAAGCGGCCTATTCCGGCAACACGGTCGTCATCAATCCGCCGAACGCGAATTTCACTGCGCCCGAACCGGTCGACATCATCTGGACGAGCCTGAATTACCACGACCTCAAGAACAACAACGCCGCCGATACGGTTGCGTTGAACAAGGCCTTCTTCGCGGCGTTGAAGCCGGGCGGTGTCTATCTCATCATCGACCACGCGACGGCGCCGGGCGCGGGCTTCACCCAAACGCAGACGCATCATCGCTCCGATCCTGAAGCGGTGAAAAAGGAAGTGCTGGCAGCAGGATTTGTTCTCGAGGCCGAAGGGAATTTTCTGCGCAATCCGGCCGACGATCATGTGACGCCGAACAATGCGGATGCCATTCAGGGGCGCACCGACCAATACGTGCTGCGTTTCCGCAAGCCGCGCTGAGCGAAAATTATTGAAGTGAAAACGGGGGCGCAGTGCCCCCGTTTTTATTTAGGGCTTTGCAACTTCGGTGCGCGTGGCGGGACCTTCGCCCACGATCAACACCCAAACCTCTTCGTCCTTGGCGCCGTCGTAATGCACCTGCTTGCCGAAATGAGTGACAAAACTTCCCGTTGGCATTGGGACGGTGGTGGCCGGATCCCACACATTGCCGGTGCCCACCCACCACGTGCCTTTGAGCACGGTGACGTAACGGTCATTCGGATGAAAGTGCGGCTGGCTGAAATTGCCAGGCTTGAAGCGGTTCACAACAATATAAAGACCGGGCTTCGTGGGATCGCCATGCAGCACCGCCTGGTTGGTCGGCGAGCTTTCCGGATCGCGCCACACCAATTTATCGGGAAGCTTGAAGGTGACCGCGGCAGGATTCAGGGACGAGGCGTCGGCAGCCTGCGCGGCGCCGATGGATGCCAGCAGCGCAAACGCTGCGGCGATTGCTAGTCTCATGATTTTCTCCCTGATCTTCCCGGTGTGCCGTGACGGCATCGTTCTCGCGATCATGCCATTCGCGTGCCCGGACTTCAAATCACCCGCACTTCAACTCATCCACCGCTGAGCGCCTGCACCAGATGCACCGCATCATTGGCGCCAAGGCGATGCTTGATATCGAACACCTGCTCACCATTGACTAAAAAGCGCATATGCGGACGCATATGATCTTGCTCGTCGATCACGCGAAAGCGCAGGCCCGGGAACTGGCGGTCGAGATCGGCAAGAAGTTCGGCGAGCGTGGTGCCCTCGGCATCGACTTCGCGAGCCTGCGTATAGGGGCGCAAAGGGCTCGGGATCAAACCCTTTATCTGAGCGCTGCTGTTTCGACCGCGTAGATTTCCGGCAGATGTGCCGCGATACGCGACCATTCTGCCCCTTCGTCGTCGCTCATCCAGACTTCGCCGCTTGTCGTTCCGAAATAGATGCCGACCGGGCTTTGCGTATCCGATGACATGGCCTGGCGTTTCACCGTCCACCAGGCTTGCGCTTGCGGCAGGCCGCTGCCTTGCGCCTTCCACGTACTGCCCGCGTCATGCGTCACATAGACATTTGGAATACCGTCCGGGCTGGTGCGCGGCCAGACGGTTGAACCGTCCATCGGAAAGACCCAGATCGTGCGGTCGTCGCGCGGATGAACGACCATCGGAAATCCAATATCGCCGATCTCGGCCGGCATGTTACGGCCAACGCGGATCCACTCTGTAGACGGACGATCCAGCCGATATATCCCGCAATGGTTCTGCTGATTGAGGCGATCGGGATTGCTCGGGCAAAGCCGCACGCAATGCGGATCATGAAACGCGATATTGGACGCGTCGAAGCCGTCGACGACCTCCAGCCCCTCCACCAGCGGAGTCCAGTTAAGGCCTTTGTCGTGCGTTTCGTGCACACCGCCGCTGGACATGGCGAAATACATATGGGCCGGGTCGCGCGGGTCAATAATGACCGAATGCATTTTGGGTCCGTCGAGGAAGCTGCCTCGCGCATCAGGTTCACTCAGATTGCCTCCACCAAGATGGCGTGCCTGCAAGGCATGGATGTGGAGACGGCGTTCTTTGAGGTCTTGGGCGGGGTCGACATTTATTCGCTGAACGGAGACCAGCTGACGCTCAACCGCGCCCGCATGGCGCCCCTGGCGCGGTTTGAGGCGGTGTATTTGAAGTGAGAGTATTGGGCGAGCCGCCGCCTGACTTGGGGAACGCCAAGGCAGCCGGACTCCAGAGACGTTTAGACCCCATCTACTCCACACGCAGCCTCGTCATCGCCGAACTGTGATGTCCGGACGGAACCAAAGGTTTTAGTGGCTGATTATAAGGTTGGCTCCTCGGGCCGGACTCGAACCAGCGACCCAGCGGTTAACAGCCGCTTGCTCTACCGACTGAGCTACCGAGGAACAGCATTCTTGATCGGTCGGGTTGTCTAACGCATGCTCGTAGCCATTTCTATAGCAAATTCATTCCAGGAGCCGGCATTGGCAGAACCTGAACAAAACCCCAAACCAACCGGCCGCCGCATAAAATTCGCGGGCTATTCCGTGCCGGTTCCGGGTTCCAAGCCTGTGCGAATCCTGATGGGCATTGCGTTGGTCATTGGCGCCATCTTGGGATTTCTTCCCATACTTGGCCTTTGGATGGCGCCGCTTGGCCTTTTGATTCTGTCGATCGATCTGGGAGTCGTGCGCAGATTTCGCCGCCGTGTGGAAGTTTGGTGGGGGCGGCGCCAGGCGGCGCGTCGTGCCGCCAAAGCAGCTGCGGCCAGCAAGTGACGCGGGCGCGCGCCCAAAAAAAGAGGCGGGATTTTCTCCGGCCTCAAGTCATTGGGTAATGGTGGGGTGTCTTCAATGGAAGACGCTGGGAAGTTGCGCCCTTAAGGTAAAGAATTGGTTAACAGATTGATTTGTATTGCAAGAATGGCGGCTGCGCGCCGGATGCGCGGGTGTTTCGGACTTTGAGTGTGCGGGTGGGGGAAGCCACAACTCAACGGATTCGATTCAAATCGGTTACCGAATCACGCATCGCGTCGACTAAACGTGCCGAAGAAGACTGGAGGCCACGCCCGGAATTGAACCGGGGTTCACGGTTTTGCAGACCGTTGCGTCACCACTCCGCCACGTGGCCGTCCGCTGCGCGGAAGCGCAGGTGGTGGGTGCCTATAACAGAAGGCGGGAAGCCGGGACAATGCTCAGCCGACCAGAGAATGACGAACGAGAATGGCCGATGGAGAATGAACGGGGGAGAACCGCTCCGCGCGGCGATGCCCCGCGTTGTCAGGGCCTTGCCCGCCCGATATAAGCCGCTTCGTATCTTACCCGCGCGCTCACATGTCGGATTTTGCCACGCAGCGCCTCGCCATGGTGGACAGCCAGGTGCGGCCCAATGATGTCACGGATCTTCGCCTGCAGGGCGCTCTGATGGATGTCGCGCGCGAACGCTTCGTGCCCGCCCATCTCCAGACTGTGGCCTATATGGAAGGCTGCCCGGAGGTCCAAACCGGGCGCTTTTTGCTCGATCCACGCTGCTTCGCCAAATTGGTTCAGCTCGCGGGCATCCGACCCAGCGATACGGTGCTCGATGTCGGCTGTACCACAGGCTATTCGTCGGCCATTCTGGCGCGCCTGGCTGCCAGGGTTGTGGCCCTCGAAGAAGACGAAGCCCTGGTCAAAACCGCGCGCGAGAATCTGCAAGGCTTGGCCAATGTCCGTGTCGTGCAGGGCGCGTTAGCGGGTGGCCATTCGGCGGGTGATCCCTATGACGTTATTTTCCTGAACGGCGCCGCCTATAAACGCCCTGAGACGCTGCTTGGGCAGTTGAAGGATGGCGGGCGTCTGGTCGGTGTCGTCAGCGAAGGCGGAACGGCGCGGGCGCGGCTTTACGTGAAGGCCGAAGGCTCGCTCAGCGAACGCGCGGCGTTCGATGCGCAAGTGCCGGTCCTGCCGGGCTTCGCGCGCGATGCGGGTTTCGTATTTTAAATTCATGACACGTCTTTCGGGCGCCGGGGTTTTGGCGCGCGTCGAAAGGCAAATTTAACCCGATCTGGCGTTTCTATTGTGGCTGTCTTAGGTTCGAAGCCCTACAAATTCGGCCCCAAGCCGCCTCTGACCGGAAGTTCTCGATGACCGCTGCCGAACCGCAACACGAGCCGACCATTGAGGAAATTCTCGCCTCCATCCGGAAGATCATCTCCGAGGACCAGCCGGAAGCGTCCGAACCCGACAAAGCTCCGGTAGCCGCGGCTGAGCCGGAACCCGCGCCCGTGTTCGACACGGAAGTGCTGGAGCTGACGGAAGAAGTTACCGACGATTTTGTGGCGCCGCCCGCGCCAGTGCATACGCCCCCACCGCCGGCTCCGGAACCAATTGACGACGACATTGAATTTCAGGCTGCCGATGAGGTCCCGGAAGTACCGGAGCAGACCATGACGGCCGATGCAGACGACCTCATTTCAGACCGCACCAGAAGCGCCGTTGAGCGGGTTCTGGAAGGGATCGATCAGGACAGTTCCGAGGTCCAACGCGCCGCGCCGCCGGCTGGCGGAGGCTTGGACGCGCTCTTTATTCACGCCATCCAGAGCTCGTTCGATCCGGTGCTGAAGGAATGGGTCCTGAGCAATCAGGCCGAAGTCTTTGACAGGCTTAACCCTCTGATCCGCGACTGGATGGATTCCAATCTGCCTTCCCTCATTGAGGCCGCGGTACAAAAGGAAATTGCGCGCGCCGTATCCGCACGCAGGCGTTAAGACTCCGGACTTCCCACCAATCGGTTTGGTAGAGGGCGTCCGGAAGGGCGAGGGCCCTCTTGACGTACTTGTCCAACCGGTTTCCTAAGGTCTCCCGTTTCTTCAGGTTTTCCTATGCTCGACAAGACATTTCGGCCGGACGAGGTCGAAGATCGCATCTATGCCCAGTGGGAGAAGGCAGGCATTTTCGCCGCTGGCCGCCGCCCGGGCGCACCCGCGTACTCCATCGTCATTCCGCCGCCCAACGTGACCGGCAGTCTTCATGTCGGCCACGCGCTCAACAATAGTTTGCAGGATGCCCTTGCGCGTTTCGCGCGCATGAAGGGCATGGATGTTCTGTGGCAGCCGGGCACCGACCATGCCGGCATCGCTACGCAGATGGTTGTCGAACGGCAATTGGCGGCGCGGCAGGAAAGCCGCAAAGGGCTGGGCCGGGAAAAATTTCTCGAGGCGGTGTGGAGCTGGAAGGAAGAATCCGGCGGCACCATCATGCGCCAATTGCGCAAACTCGGCTCCTCGGCGGATTGGAGCCGCGAACGTTTCACGATGGACGAAGGGCTGTCGCGTGCCGTGCTGAAAGTCTTCGTCCGGCTGCATAAAGAAGGGCTGATCTACAAAGACAATCGGCTGGTGAATTGGGACCCGCGTTTACAAACCGCGGTGTCCGATCTCGAAGTGGAAAACATCGAGATCAAGGGCAAGCTCTGGCATCTCAAATATCCGATCGAAGGCACCGATGATTTCGTTGTGGTCGCGACATCGCGCCCGGAAACGATGCTGGGCGATACCGGCGTGGCGGTGCATCCGGATGATGGGCGCTACAAGCATCTGGTCGGCAAGCAGGTGCGCCTGCCATTGTCGGATCGATTGATTCCGATTGTCGCCGACGAATATGCCGATCCCGAGAAAGGTTCGGGCGCGGTGAAGATCACACCGGCGCACGATTTCAACGATTTCGAAGTCGGCAAGCGTCACGGTCTGAAGCTGATTAATATTTTCACGACCGAAGCCGCGTTGAACGACAACGTGCCCGCTGACTATCGCGGGCTCGACCGTTTCGACGCGCGTAAGAAAATCGTCGCCGATCTTGAAGCTCTGGGTCTGATCGAAAAGATCGACGACATCACGCATGCGGTGCCGCATGACGAGAAAAGCAAGTCGGTCGTGCTCGAGCCGTATATGACCGAGCAATGGTATTTGAACGTGCAGCCGCTAGCCGACAAGGCGATCAAGGCGGTGGAAGATGGCCGCACGCGCTTCGTGCCGGAGCAATGGACCAATGTCTATTACAGCTGGATGCGCAACATTCAGCCCTGGTGCATTTCGCGTCAGCTCTGGTGGGGTCATCAGATTCCGGCGTGGTACGGGCCGGATAAATACGTGTTTGTCGAGGAAACCGAGGCGGAAGCGATAGAAGCCGCCACCGCGCATTACGGCAAGGCCGTTGCGCTTCGCCGTGATGAAGACGTGCTCGACACCTGGTTCTCCTCGGCTTTGTGGCCGTTCTCGACCATGGGCTGGCCCGAAAAGACGCCGGAGCTGGCACGGTTTTATCCGACTTCGGTGCTGGTCACCGCGTTTGACATCATCTTCTTCTGGGTGGCCCGGATGATGATGATGGGGATTCATTTCACCGGCGAAGTGCCGTTCCGCGATGTCTTCATTCACAATCGGGTCCTTGATGAGAAGGGCCAGAAAATGTCGAAGACGAAGGGGAACGTCGTCGATCCCCTCGACATCATCTCGGAATACGGCACTGACGCGCTTCGCTTCGCGTTGTCGATCGCGGCCGGGCAGGGCAAGGATATTCGCCTTGGCCTGTCGCGCGTCGAGACCTGCCGCAATTTCGGAACCAAATTGTGGAATGCTTCGCGCTTCTGCGAAATAAACCAATGCGTGCGGCGCGCCGATTTCGATCCGGCTGCGGCGAAGCAGAACGTCAATCGCTGGATACTGGGCGAAACCGCGCGCGTGGCGGGGGAGGTGACGCGCGGGCTGGAATCCTATCGCTTCAATGACGCCGCGGGTGCCATCTACCATTTCGTCTATGACGTGTTTTGCGATTGGTATCTGGAATTCAGCAAGCCGATCCTGAACGGCAGCGACGAGGTGGCGAAAGCGGAATCGCGCGCGACTGCCGCCTATGTGCGCGATCAGATTCTCGCGCTTCTGCATCCCTTCATGCCGTTCATCACCGAGGAATTGTGGGCGCGGACCGCGGAAGAGACCGCGCCGCGCGACGGTCTTCTGATGGAATCGTCATGGCCGGATGTCTCGGGCCTTCCCAACGACGAAGCGGCGCGCGCCGAAATGGAGTGGCTGATCGCGCTGATTTCCGGTGTACGCAGCGTGCGCGCGGAAATGAACGTTCCGCCATCGGCGCGCATGCCCCTTATTCTGAATGATGCGAGCCCGCAATCGAAGGAACGCCTGGCGCGTCATCGCGATCTGGTTCTTACCCTCGCGCGTCTCTCCGATGTGCAGGAAGGCGATGCGTTCCCCAAGGGTTCGGCACAATTCGTGGTCGGCGAAGCTGTGGCCGCTCTGCCACTTGGCGATGTCATCGACTTTGCCAAGGAGCGCGCGCGGCTGGAGAGGGACGTGAAAAAGGCCGAGGGCGAAATCGCACGGTTTGATTCCAAGCTTTCAAACCCCACTTTTGTTTCCAAAGCGCCGGAAGAGGTGATCGAGGAGCAGAAGGAGAAGCGGGCTGAAGCCGTGCTTCTCAAAAGCCGATTGGAAGAATCCTTGGCGCGTTTGCAGTAACAAGACTGGAACATCTGTCATGAGAAAATTCGACAAATCCAAACTTCCCTCCCGCCACGTCACCGAAGGGCCGGAGCGCGCACCGCACCGCTCTTATTATTACGCGATGGGGCTGACCGAGGCCGAGATCAACCAACCTTTTGTCGGCGTTGCTTCATGCTGGAATGAATCCGCGCCTTGCAACATCGCGCTGATGCGCCAGGCGCAATCGGCCAAAAAGGGCGTGAAGGAGGCCGGCGGTACGCCGCGCGAATTCTGCACCATCACCGTCACCGACGGCATCGCGATGGGACATGAGGGCATGAAATCTTCGCTGGTGTCGCGCGAAGTCATCGCCGATTCCGTCGAACTGACCATGCGCGGCCATTCCTATGATGCACTTGTTGGCATTGCCGGTTGCGATAAATCTCTGCCTGGCATGATGATGGCCATGTTGCGCCTGAATGTGCCGAGCGTGTTTCTCTATGGCGGCTCCATCATGCCCGGGCGTTTCCGCGGCAAGGACGTGACCGTGGTCGATGTGTTCGAAGGCGTCGGCAAATATTCTGCTGGCAAGATGGACACGGACGAGTTGCACGAGCTGGAATGCGTGGCGTGCCCCGGCGCGGGCGCCTGCGGTGGACAATTCACTGCCAACACGATGGCGTGCGTGTCCGAAGCCATCGGCCTCGCCTTGCCCTATTCGGCAGGTCCGCCCGCGGCAGTGTTGGCGCGCGATGATTTCGCGCTGATGGCTGGCAAAACGGTCATGGATTTGCTCGAGAAAAACCTTCGCCCGCGCGATATCTGCACGCGCGAAGCGTTCGAGAACGCAGCGGCAGTCGTTGCCGCCACTGGCGGTTCGACAAATGGCGCGCTGCATTTGCCGGCGATGGCGCATGAGGCAGGCATCAAATTCGACCTCTTCGACGTTGCAGCTATTTTCAAGCGCACGCCTTACCTCGCCGATCTCAAGCCGGGTGGCCGCTACGTCGCCAAGGACATGTGGGAAGCAGGCGGTATGCCGGTGCTGATGCGCACCATGCTGGATGCCGGATTGCTCCATGGCGACTGCATGACCATCACCGGAAAGACGATACGTGAAAATCTCGCGGGCGTGACATTCAATACCGAGCAAGACGTCATCCGCGCTGCCACCAATCCGCTGGCACCGACCGGCGGCGTGGTTGGTTTGCGTGGGTCTTTGGCGCCCGATGGGGCTATCGTCAAAGTGGCCGGGTTGAAGCATTTGCATCATCGTGGTCCGGCGCGCGTGTTCGACTGCGAGGAAGAAGCGTTCGCGGCGGTGCAGGCGAGGGACTACAAAGAGAACGACGTCATCGTCATTCGCTATGAGGGGCCCAAAGGCGGGCCCGGCATGCGCGAGATGCTGTCGACGACGGCCGCGATCTATGGCCAAGGCATTTCCGATAAAATCGCGCTTGTCACTGATGGACGTTTCTCGGGCGCCACGCGGGGGCTTTGCATCGGTCATGTTGGTCCGGAAGCCGCCGAAGGCGGGCCGATCGGCTTGATCAAAGACGGCGACATCATCGTCATCGATGCTGAGAAGGGCACGATCGATATCGAGCTGTCGGAGGCTGAATTGGCAAAACGCCGCGCGGCGTGGAAGCCGAAGCCCACCTCTTTCGGCAGCGGAGCGATCTGGCGCTATGCGCAGAACGTCGGCAAAGCCTGCGATGGCGCTGTCACGCATCCTGGTGGCGCGAAAGAACTTCGCACCTACGCCGACATTTGAACGATTTGAGTTCTACTCGGGTGGCGCATCGACTTGCGATGTTGCCACCCAGGACTCGACGCGCCGCTTAGCTTCCGCCTGCTGAGCCGGTGTGAGCGCGAGCGCCATCTGATCGCGCGCGCCGGCGGCTTCAGCGTCGCCGGCATTTGCCGCCAACGTGAACCATTTCATTGCCTCGACCGAATCTTGCTTCACGCCTTCGCCCTGGACGTGCAGAACGCCGAGGTTGAATTGCGCCTGCGCGCTTCCGTGATCTGCGGCTTTACGAAACCACGAAACAGCTTCCGGCAAATTCGCTTCCACGCCTTGGCCAAACGCATAGGCGACACCGAGATTATATTCCGCTTCCGGATAGCCAGCAGACGCGGACTTTCGATACCACTCTAGGGCTTGCGAAGAATCTTGCGCGACGCCCAAGCCCTTCTCATAGGCAACGCCGAGATTATATTGCGCCGGCGCGTAATTCATGTCCGCGGCTTTGCGATACCATCCCACTGCCTGCTCGGGATCGCGCGAAACGCCGAGACCTTCGTCATAGGCGTGGGCGAGATTATATTGCGCTTCCACGTTTCCTGAATCCGCGGCGCGTCGAAACCATTTCACCGCCTCGTCGGAATCTTGCCCAACGCCAAGGCCTTGCTGATAGGCGATGCCGAGATTGTATTGTGAAAGATTCACGCCGGAATCGCTTGCGTTCTTCGAGGTTTGGTTTGCGGCGCGGCGAAGCCAGCGCACGCCCTCGGCTTCATTCTTCGCGACGCCTGTTCCATGCATGTACGCCAGGCCGACGAAATATTGCGCTTCGGCGTAATCTTTATTCGCCGCTTTCAGAAACCAGTTGAAGGCTTCCGTTCTGTCAGCGGCCGCGCCGAACCCGCGGCTATAGGCGAGCCCAAGCCAGTAGGATGCTTCGACGTGATCTTGCGCGGCGGCCTTGCTGAACCAATCGACAGCCTGGAAGTGATCCTGCGGTACGCCTTCGCCGAATTCGTAGTTGAGCCCTAAATAATATTCGGCGGTTGCGTCGCCTTTTTCGGCAAGGCCGAGCAATTCTTCGGGGCCCGCCGAAATAGCCGTCGCGGCCGCTTCCCGGGAATCGGCGACCGTGGCGGCTTCGTTCGAACACGCTGCCGTGAACAGACATAGGGCGAGCGCGGCGACCGCGCTGTAACGCTTAATCCTTCGTCGTGCTTCGCCTGCCAATGTTGCCGCCCCCGTCGCTTAAGCCTTGATACACCTGCCAGATTGCGGGTTCAATCTGACGCCGAATTCATGGCCGCAGGGATAATTTTGGCATTTATTTCTGATCGGCTATTGTCTGCCCCAAAATATAAATCCCGGGATGGAAGGAAACTCCAATGTCAGTGCTGTCGCCTGCAAGGACACTTCAGTGCGGCGTCGTTTGCGTTATAGCCGCGTCCGGCATTGGTCTCGCCTCGGCGCAAAATGCGGCGCCAAAAGCCCCCGATCTCAGCGGCACCTTCTCGCAGAACACGTCGATCTATATGCCGCCGGCACGAGGCGGTGTCGGTCCGGTGACGGATCATCCCGATTATCCGCACCAACAGAAAAGTCCTAAGACCGGCCTCCTGGTGCGCGAATGGGTTGGCGATTCCACCAATCCGAATGTCCTGCCGCATGTGAAGGCCGAGATTGAGCGCATGAATAAGGTGGAGCTAGCGGGGCAGGTTAATCTCGCGCCCTATCAAGTGTGCAGACTCGTCGGCGTGCCATTGATCCTGACGGTGCGTGAAAACATGCAGCTGCTGCAGCAACCGGATTTGGTCACGATCATGTTTCAACGCGATCAACAGGTTCGCCACATTCGGATGAATGTGCCCCACAGCAAGGACATTAAACCCAGCTGGTATGGCGAGTCGGTTGGTCATTACGAAGGCGATACGCTTGTTGTCGATACGATCGGACAGAACGGCAAATCGCCCGTTGATCGCTATGGCAGCTTCAGCAGTCCGGAGATTCATGTGGTCGAGCGTTATCATTTGGCCGACAACGGGCAATCGCTGCAGGTGGATTTCACCGTGACCGATCCGAAAAATTTCCATCAGCCGTGGAACGCGACACAGAAATTCCGGCGCACCGCAGGTCCGTTCGAAGAGGTTGTCTGCGCGGAGAATAATCGCGACGCCTTTACCGGTGTTGAGTATGCCGATCAGCCGATCGACAACACGCCGGATTTCTGAGCCTTAGAGCATGACCGCGATTGCTGATGTGTTGGGCAAGATCTGGACCTTGCCCAACACAATCGCTGGGCTGTTGATCGGCTTTTTCGCCTTGGCATTTGGCGCCCGCGCAGAAATTTCCAACAACGCGATCGTATTCAGCCGGGTCAGATTTCTTCACCGCGCGTTCACGCTGGGCAATGTCATCTTCAACCCGCGCGAGACATTCTCGGGCCATTGCCCAACCTATCATTCCGTCGCGCAGTATCGCCGCTGCGGTGATGCAGCGGTGCTCGAATATGTCGAGCTGGCGCGGCATGAAGAGGCGCACACCTATCAATATCAAGTGTTGGGGCCATTGTTCTTGCCGGTCTATGCGCTGACGCAAATTCTGCCGTCGCCGACGCCGTTCGAACGTGCCGCGGACATCTACGCGAAAACCGGGACAGGCTGGTGGCCTACGGGTCTAACGAACCGACATAGGCCGTAACATCGATCATGTCCGTCAGGGTGAGCTTCGCGACCACGCCCTGCATCAAGGGCGCCGATGAACCCGCGCGCAGCCCGCGCTGAATGTCGGACATTTGCCGGATCATGTAAGTGGGGGAGCGGCCGGCGATACCCGGTATATCACCGAGTCCCTTGAGGTCGGGCCCGTGACAGATGTTGCACGCAATTGTTTTTCCGCCGCCGCCTGTATTCGCGAGCGTTAACCCACGCGCGATACTGCCACGCGGAACATAGGCCGTGAACGACGCATGCGAATCGCGAATGTCGGCACCGACACTATCCAACGGCACTTCAACGATGCGGTTTCCGATCGGCTCCATTCCGCCGCCCGGTTTGATGTGGCGCATATTGCTAGTGGGCTGCATATGGGTTTCCGGCGTCGTATCCGTCTCCACCACATGAATCCATTTGCGTGGTTTGAGATCGGCATAATAGCGCGCAGTTGCCGCGATTTCCTCGTCCGTCATGCCGCGAACGATACTGACCATGTTGAATGAGCGCGCGGCAGCACCTTCGCCATAGCTTCTTCTGGCCCCGCTCGCGAAGTCATGCATCTGGCGAACCATGTACTCATAAGGCTGGCCGGCGATGTTGGCGGATTCGGGATGGCCGGTGCCGGTCGGCAGATGGCAACGTATGCAGGGCTGCACCATCGGCTCGCGCCCGAATTGGGCCAAAGCCGGCAAAGGCGGGTGCTCGTTCGGGTACCAATCGGGTGGCGTGAACGGGTCCTGCAATACGCTCTGTTTGAGTGCCAAAGTGCTGCCCGGGCGTGTGTAAATTTTCGGGTCCTGCAGTCTGGCGTCCGCGCCGGGCGGAGCAACCATATAGACCCAACTCGGTGGATCGAATGTCGGCGCCGCGGCGGCGGCACAGAGGAAAAACCCAAGCGACGCGCCCAGCAGCACATTTCTCATTAGATTTCCCCCGTTGTGACGCGCGAAGGATTCTTCGTCGCTTTCCTCCGAAGCCTAACCGGTAATGACCGTGCCTAGAAGAGCCGGGCATTTATTCTTAACGACGGCAGTTCTGGGCGCCTGCCGGGCGTCGTTCTATGCAACGATTTGAGTGAGCGAAAAGGTGAGTCTTTGGCACGCGTGATACTTCGTCCCGATCTGGTGCTGTTGCCGCTGGGCGACGACACCGTTCTCTTCTCGGAGGAGGCGCAGCGCCTTGTCGGGCTGAACGCGACGGCGGCCTTCGTCGTTCAGGAATTGAAAGACGGAAAGTCCGGTGACGAGATTGTTGCCTTTCTGGTGACGGAAGGCGGTGTGGCCCGCGATGACGCGGACTCGTGGGTGGAAACAACGCTCGCCGGTCTCCATTCGCAAGGCATGCTCGCCGGGGACGAGGGCGCTCACGACGAGGCGACCACGCCCCGTTTCAATTCACTCTCGTCATCCAAATTGGAAAAGCGCTATCGCCTGCTCAAAACCGTGGCGTTGATCCGCTACGGCATGAAAGAGCAAATGGAGCGCGTCGACACGGTGATCGGACATCTGGCGATCGACGACGACGCGGTGCCGACTACAACTTTGGAGATATTCGGCTCTCGCGACGAGGACGGGCCTATTTCCAGCGGCATCAACAAAAACGGTGTGCCGGTGGATGTCACGAATGGACTCCAACGCCTTGGCCCTATCGTCAAAGGCCTGCTGTGGCAGGATGCCGTGAACAGTTACGATTTTCTCTTTTACATCCACGCTGGCGTGGTGGGACTTGGCGAAAGCTGCATTCTGCTCCCGGCTGCGGCAGGCAGCGGGAAGTCTTCTCTCACGGCCGCGCTCAGCCATAGCGGATTTCGCTATTTCACCGATGAAGTTGCTCTCATCACGCGCGAAACATTCCTGGTTCCGCCGGTGCCACTGGCACTGTGCTCCAAAAGCACCGGCTGGGATCTGATGGCGCGTTATTACCCCGAAATTTCCACGCTTCAGGCCCACGAGCGGATGGATGGAAAAACCATTCGTTATCTCGCGCCGCCGCCGGATGCGGCGACTAACGCGGCGCCGGTGAGCCACATCATTTTCCCGATATATGAAAAGGATGGCGAAACCGCGATTCACCCGCTGCCGCGTGTCGAAGCGGTGCGACGGCTGATGGGCGAATGCTTGGCGCTGCGCCAGCGGCTTGATCTTGGGAACGTAAAAGCCTTGGTGCAATGGATTGCCGGGATCGAGTGCTACGCTTTGACCATGTCGTCGCTTGATGAAGCGGTGGAGCTGGTGAAGCAAGTGACTACGCCGCAAGAAGCGGCGACATCGATCAGCTTGGATTAGACGGCCAAGCCTTCAACACATAGCCGCGCGCACGCCACAATGGCAGCAACGCCAGATCGTGCACCAGTTTGAGCGGGACATAGGCGAAAGCGAGGGGGCGTGGTAGCGCCACCCATGCCACATGATGCGGCCCCGGCAGGAAGATTGTGCGCGCCACGTAGCGCGCCCGGCGCGCAAAGCCGTCATGGAGGCGGAGCCGATCCATTGAGACCGTCTTATTGCTCGGCGGGCCAAGCGGTGCGGTTTCACTCCAGCCAGCGGCAATGTTTCGAACCATTTCGGGAATAGCGCGATCGGCTTTTGCGGCCGCCATAACAGCGGCGGGAATGGCTGCGCCGAAATATTGCCGTGCCAATTCCGTCGCCAAAAGAAGCATGCGCAGACTGCCTTGCCGGCGCGCGCGCGTAAGAATTGCATCCCAGTCGACAGAGGGATGCGACCCAATAAAGGCGGCAATATCGCTGACCCATCCGATGCGCCACCACATCTCCTTGCCGCCATGAATGGCGAGAATTTGGAGATGATCTTCCGGCGCGAAGACCATCATCGATTGTCCTTCGACAACAGAGACCCGCGCGCGGCTCCATAGACCCTCATAGTCGATGTCCAGTGCCATCTTGGCGGAGATCAATCGCGAGTGCGGTTCAACCTCGATTCCGGCCGAATTCTTCATCACCAGATCCTGGCCCTGCAAATACTCAATCATATCGATTTGAGATTCAGTGAGAGGCGCAGGGCGGTCATAGCCGAGGCGGCGCAGCACCGCCCGCGTTGCGCGAACGTCGCTGTCACGAATGAGAAAATCGAGATCGCGAAATGCGCGCAAACCTATGTCGCCATAGGCCTCAACCGCGATCACCGGCCCCTTGAACGGAATGGTGTTAATGCCTTGAGCGGCAAGGGTTTGAACAATGAGGTTGAGCTCGGCGAAGAGTTCGCGGTTTCGAAGTCGCGTTTCCTCCAAATGTATTCGGAAGGCATCGAGCAGCTCTTCGGGAATCACATCGGAAGCAACGCGCCTCAGCGTCCGTCCCGCCAATCCCAGAAGATTGTGGTCAAGCGCCTTGCGCGCAAACGCCGCCCAATCGATGCCGGTATTCAGCAATTGCCGGATGAGAGCGTCATCCTCGGCACCGGTGCTGGGCTTCGCGCAGGCAAGAAGGAGACGCAACTCGGGTGGCATCGCATCCGCCGATAGTGTCCCCGAAATCATGGATTCCTGACCAATCCCAATGCCCGCATCGAGCCGCAAGTTTAGACAAACGACGCAACACAGGCTGCACTACGCAGCATTAGCATTAACGCCCAAGCGCGGGGCGACTGTTCCTGAGCGGAACAAACGGCGCCCATTCACGTTCTGCTGTGTAGAGAGCCCCAGGAAATCCCCATGATGAATCGAAAAATGCTTGCCGCGCTTGCAGCAGCTTTGATGGCGGCATCATGTGCCGGGGGCAACACGGGCGGAGGCTATCAGGGCGGCTATGTGCAAGGCGGCTATCGCCAGGATGGATATCCGGGCAACGACCGCGACCAAGTTTGGCGGCAGCGTTATGCCCGCACGTACAATTACTACGACGACAATTTCTACCGCGAATGCCGCCAAACGGCCGATCCGGCTGGCGTGATCGGTGGCGCCCTGATCGTTGGGCTTTTGGGCAATGCGGCGGGACGCGGCCGCGCAGGCGCCACCGTTGCCGGTGTTGTGGTAGGCGGCGCGCTGGGCGCGGCGCTGACCACGGATATGGATTGCGAAGACCGCTCTTACGCCTACCGCACCTACTATGACGGCTTCAACGCGGGGCGCCCCAACGCACGTTATGAATGGCGTAACCCGCGTAACGACCACCGCGGCGAGTTCGAGGTCAATAATTACTATGACGATCCGGCCGGCTTCCGCTGTGCCAATTACAGCCAGACCGTCTATGTCCAGGGCCGCCCGCGCCCAGCGCGCGGTCTCGCCTGCCGCCAGCCCGACGGGACGTGGACGATCGTCAACTAGCTTAGCTTAAGCTAGGTCGGGACTGCCGGCAGCCGTGGGACTCGAAACGGCTTGAGAAGAGCCACCAAATGCCCAAAAGGGCGGGTAATATTTGGGAGCGTCGGCGCGCTAAACGCCTGTCGCATTTCCCGAAATATGTTATCTGACAGCCCGTTGGAAGAGTGTCCGAGTGGTTTAAGGAACTGGTCTTGAAAACCAGCGACGGGGAAACCCGTCCGTGAGTTCGAATCTCACCTCTTCCGCCATAGAAGTCTATAAGTAATTGATATTTATAGATATTAATCGAACAACTCGATTCATCCCACAAATCATCCCACAAATAGAACTCCGCT
>CANIHD010000016.1 GCA_947467345.1 Alphaproteobacteria bacterium | reverse complement strand
TGCGAAGCCCGCACCTATTGCTGCAAAGGCCGCGCCTGTTGCACCCACGCCGCTGAAGGCGCCTGTGGCTGCGGCCGCCCCTGCACCCGCGAAGCCTGTTGCCGCCCCCAAGGCGGCCGCTCCTGCAGCAAAGGCTGCTGCCCCGAAGGCGGCTCCTGCACCTTCTGCGAAGCCCGCACCTATTGCTGCAAAGGCCGCGCCTGTTGCACCCACGCCGCTGAAGGCGCCTGTGGCTGCGGCCGCCCCTGCACCCGCGAAGCCTGTTGCCGCCCCCGTTGTGGCGAAGCCCGTGGCAGTTGCGCCCAAAAAGCACGAATTCAAGAACGGCGATTTCGTCGTCTATCCGACTCACGGCGTCGGCCGCATTCAGAAGATCGACGAGCAGGAAGTCGCCGGCACCAAGCTCGAACTTTTCGTCATCGCCTTCGAGAAGGACAAAATGATCCTTCGCGTTCCGACGACCAAGGCCAAAGCGGTTGGCATGCGCAAGCTGGCCTCACCCGATGTGGTCGCCGCGGCATTGAATACGCTCAAAGGCCGCGCCCGCATCAAGCGGACCATGTGGAGCCGCCGGGCCCAGGAATACGAAGCCAAGATCAATTCCGGCGATCTCGTTTCCATCGCCGAAGTGGTCCGCGATCTTCATCGCGCCAGCGGTCAGCCGGAGCAGTCCTATAGCGAGCGTCAGCTCTATGAGGCGGCTTTGGCACGTATGGCGCGCGAAGTGGCTGCCATCGAGCGCATTGACGAACCCGCTGCCGTCAAACGGGTTGAAAGCGCGCTCGTTAAAAAGGCCGCCTAACCCCCTCGCCGACCGACGGGTTATCGATCTTCAAGAATCTCAAGGGCGCCGGGTGTCGACAGCGACAACTCGGCGCCGTTGTAAAGCTCCAGCCAGCCACGCACCCGCACGCGCTTGCCCGCGAGCGTTTTCATATCGATACGGGCGGCGCGAAAAGCACGCATATCAGGCGGCGCCATCGTCACCGTAAAATCCGTGCGCCGGTCGATACCGAAATTCAAATAAGCGCGCCCTCGCACAATTGCTGCCGCTTCGACGACACCTTCCACAATCTGGAATGTGCCGGCACGCCGACTTGCGTCGAGGTTGATTTGGTTCACGGTCAGAATTGCAAAAGCGCCGGTACCCCAAAGCCCTGAGCGTTCCGTTCGTGCCGCATTCTCGGCGCCGAGGAAAATAGCGCTGCACGCCGTGCTGGCGCGATCTGGCGCTGCGAGCACCAGACCGGCGCGCAGGAGTTCATCCTGAACGCGAATGCCATCGGCGAAGACGTAGCGCACCAATCTTCCATACCGATCGGACGTGTCAGATCCATCGGTGGCGAGTGTGAGTCGCTTATTTGCTAGGCGGCCTGCGAGTTCGCGCACCGACGATGCGGCAGCCGTGCCATCGGGGCTCCACGTCCCTGCGAGAACGATTTCGCTCCCATCAGTTGTGCGAAAGCTATTTCCCGTCGTCGCAGAAGCGAACGATGCGTCTACGGTGCCGGCAGCGGGACATTTTGGTACAGCCGCGGCGCGACGTGGTTCCGCCGCAAATCCAATCTCCGAAGCACAAAAAAGAAAACCTGTCGCGGCCAACGCCGCGACAGGCTTCCTTACGTTATTAGGTCGAATGACCGAACGACGAGTCTTCAGTTCCAGCGTCCGCCGATATTCAGCCCATAACGGCCGCCGCCCATGAAGAAGAGCGCAAGCGCGTTGAACAAGAAAAAGAATTGGCGTTCCAGGAAATAGGCGTCAACGAAGCCCTGTGCGTTCGCTTCGCCCATGAACAGATGTCCGTTAGCAAGATGGCGAAGGCCAAGCGCGAAGAGCATGAAGATGGCCATTGCGCCCCCGGCAAGACGCGAATACACGCCGACAATCACCATGATCGGCGCAACGATTTCGCAGAGCACGCCGGCCGGCCATCCGATAAAGCCCGGAATGCCGAGTTCGCCAAGCGCAGAAATCTGATTGGTATTGCCGTTTGCAAAATTGATCCCGTGCCAGATCAGCAAGAAGCCGAGATTCACGCGAATGAACATTTTTGCGAGGTCGGGATTATCCGCCCACGCCATCGAAGTTGACCCACTCTTCGTTGCGGTCATCGCCATTGGTATTTCCCCCGAGTTGTTTTGGGTTTAGCCGTTACACCCTAATGGAGTTAACCAAATCCCTTTTAGCGATCCGGCGCAAGGGTGTGTCCGTGTTGGTTTTGCGCGAGATTGCGCATGCTAAGGGCCGTTTGAATTCCGGGTTAAGGTAAATGGTCGGCATGACGTCAGGAGCTTCACAGATCCCTTCGCCGCTTTGCGATGCAACACCATTGTGCATTGCGAAAGGCGGTGAGTTGCTACGCGACGGGCAGCTGGTCGCCTTCCCCACCGAGACGGTTTACGGGCTCGGCGCCAACGCGTTGGACGACAAAGCCGTCGCTGCAATCTACGCAACCAAGAGGCGCCCCGATTTCAACCCATTGATCGTTCATGTGGCCGGCGTGGCAGAGGCGGAGCTCTATGTTCGCTTTCATGACGCTGCCCAACGCTTGGCACACGCGTTCTGGCCGGGGCCTCTGACGCTGGTGCTGCCGCGCCGTGCCGATTGCTCGCTCTCGTTGTTGGTAAGCGCCGGCATGGACAGTGTTGCGGTGCGCGCGCCCCAGCACTCAGTTGCCCGCGCATTGCTTGCCTCGGCCGGCGTTCCGATCGCAGCCCCTAGCGCCAATCGCTCCGGCAATATCAGCCCAACCAGCGCCGAGGCCGTGCTCGAAGAATTGGGGAGCGACGTCGCGATGATCCTCGACGGCGGGCCCTGCTCCGTCGGGCTGGAATCGACCATCGTGGGGTTTCAGGGCGAACGTCCGGTGCTGCTTCGCGCGGGCGCTATCACGCGGGCGCAACTGGAGCCGCTGGTCGGACCCTTCGCGGCGGCCGATCGCGGCATCCAAGCGCCGGGCATGCTGGCAAGCCATTATGCGCCGCGCGCGCAATTGCGGCTGAACGCCACCGACCTCAGTAGCGGCGAAGCCCTACTCGCCTTCGGTGCCGAAATAGGCGGCGCAACGCAGAGTTGCAATCTGAGCGCGAGTGGCGATCTGGGCGAAGCCGCCGCCAATCTCTTCGCCATGCTGCGGCGCCTCGACAAGACCGGCGTTGCTACTATCGCGGTCATGCGGATACCCGAAGATGGCCTTGGCGAAGCGATCAATGATCGTCTCCGGCGTGCGGCGGCGCCGCGCCCTGCCTCGCGCGTGATATAAGCAGACATGACATCGCTCGATCCGAATATTCGCAAAAGATTGCTGGACGCCGCCGGTCCCGGCGGCGCGACGGAAGATCCTGCCGAGATCGCGCCGCACTTAAGCGAATGGCGCGGCCGCTGGCACGGCAGGGCCACGCTCATGTTGCAGCCATCATCGACGGAGGCAGTCGCGAATATTGTTCGGGTTTGTCACGAGACCGGCACAGCTTTGGTGTCGCAAGGCGGCAACACGGGATTGGTCGGCGGGCAAATACCGACGCAGGGCGAAGTGCTGCTGTCTTTGCAGCGCATGAATCGCATTCGCGCGATCTCGACCGAAGACAATTTCCTGATCGCGGAAGCCGGCGCCATTCTTGCCGATGTGCAGCGTGCGGCCGATGGAGCAGAACGCCTGTTCCCGCTCAGCCTTGCTGCTGAAGGCTCCTGCACCATAGGCGGCAATGTTTCCACCAATGCCGGCGGTGTCGGCGTGTTGCGCTACGGCATGTCGCGCGATCTCGTGCTTGGTCTCGAAGTCGTTCTGGCAGACGGGCGCGTGCTGGATTTGATGCGCGGTCTTCGCAAAGACAACACCGGCTATGATGTGAAGCAGCTCTTTATCGGCGCCGAAGGAACGCTCGGGATCATCACCGCTGCGATGCTCAAGCTTTCGCCCAAGCCAGCGAGCTACTCGACCGCCATCATTGCGCTGTCGGACGTTGAAGTTGCGGTGGAGCTTCTCAATCGCCTCCAGGACGCAACCGGCGGGCTTGTCACTGCCTTTGAGATCATCTCGCGCCCGGCATTAGATCTCGTTCTTCGTCATGTGCCGGGAACATCCGATCCGATGCCGGCACATGCGGGGTGGATCATTCTGGTCGAGACGTCGAATTCCACATCCTTCGATGCCACGAGCGCTCTTGAGGAAGCGCTTGCGCACGCAGTCGAGGATGGCCTAGTTGCCGATGCCGTGTTCGCGAAGAATGCGCGCGACCGCTCCGCGCTGTGGCGCATACGCGAAACTGTTCCCGAAGCGCAGAAGCGCGACGGCGCATCCCTCTCTCACGACGTCGCGGTGCTTCCCTCACGCATTGCCGCTTTCATCGCAGCGGCTGATGTCGCAGTCCGCAAAGTTTTCGCCCCCGCCCGGCCGATCGTGTTTGGCCATATCGGCGACGGCAATCTGCATTTCGCGGTTCGCGCGGCCCCAGGCGAAGATGCCAATCTTCTCGCGGCGCGCGATTCTGTCGAGCTTGCCATCAACAACGTGGTGCAAGATTTCGGCGGTTCATATTCAGCCGAGCACGGATTGGGACTCGCCAAAAACAAAGCCGCCGCGCTCTATAAAAGCGCGGCGGAGATTGACACGATGCGGGCGCTGAAAGCGGCCCTTGATCCGAAGAACATTCTCAATCCGGGAAAGCTTCTGCCCGATTGAAAGCGCCTCTTACGGCGTAGGTGCTTTGGTGACCTTCTGCAGGCCCATGGTGAACACCAGCGTCTGGTTCGGCGGGATGACGCCGCCGGCGCCTTGCGCGCCATAGCCAAGTTCAGCCGGGATCACCAATTCCCATTCGTCGCCTTCTTTCATCAGCTGAAGTGCGAGAACCCACCCCTGGATCAAACCACCCGCTTCGAACTCCACCGACTGGCCCGGTTCGGTTTGGTCGAACACGGTGCCGTCGATGAGGCTGCCTTTGTAGGTGACTGTGACCAGATCCGCCGGCGAGGTCGGCATGGCGCCGGCACCTGCTTTGATGACGCGATACTGCAAGCCCGAAGGATGCGTCGTGACGCCTTCCTTGGCGGCATTGTCGGTGAGGAATTTCTGATTCGCTTCCGGGCTCAAAAGATCAGCCGCTGCCGCGGGGGGCGCAGCCTCTGCCGGAGCAGCGGGAGCTGCCGGTGTCTCGGGCGCTGCCGCCTGTTCGTTTCGGTTACAGCCGGCGACAAGAACCACTCCAAGCGATACCGCAAGGGCGGCCAACATCCGCGAACGCATGAATCTATCCTAGACAATAGGTTTCTGCCGCCCTTCTGGCATAATTGTCCGGCGGTTGCGAGAGACAGAATTGTGCCCGAAATCCCGTCCCGGCCTATCGTCGCGGTTGGCGCCGTCATCTGGGACGGAGCCGATTCTGTGCTCCTCGTCCGCCGAGGCCGTCCACCGAGACTGGATAAATGGAGCATTCCGGGCGGCAAGGTCGAGTGGGGCGAAAGCCTCGAAGAGGCCTTGCGCCGCGAGATATTGGAGGAAACGGGCCTGGACATAGGTCCTCCTACACTGATCGATACCGTCGATGCTGTATTGCGAGAAGATGGCAGCATTACCGATCACTATGTGCTGGTGGATTACTGCGCCCGCGCAAATGGCCACGCGATTCGTGCCGGCGATGATGCAAGCGAAGTGCGCTGGGTGCTAACGCGCGAAATCGTGAACTACAAGATGTGGTCCGAAACCAGGCGAATCATTGCCGCCGCGGAAACGCTCTTTCGAAAGCTTCCGGCGATCCGATGAAATGATTGAGATCGACCGGACCTGCGATCCCTACGACACGGCCGTTATTCGCGAATTGCCGGAAGAGAACGTGCTCGGCACTGGGCGGCCAGGACATTCCAAAAAATATGTCGCGAACCCATAGCGGCGCGGACGAAAATCTTCCGCCTTCTAAATAGTCCGAAAAGAAATCCTCCATTGTGTAGAGGATGGGCTCGGCACCGAGTTCGGCGCGCACAATGCGAATAAAGTCGCCCAGCTCTTTTTCGAATTCCTGCCGGCTCGGACGAGCCGCGCAATTGCCCACATATTCGAGATCGATAGCGGGCGGCAGATCGTGGGCCGTTGTGGCTACCGCCTGAAAATTACGTGCCTGTAAATTCCCCGGCGAACAAAGCGTGAAGAAATGATATGCGCCCACGCGCATATTGGTCGCTTGCGGTCCTACGATGTTTGCGGTGTAGAGCGGATCGAGCCAATCCCCGCCTTCGCTCGCCTTGATGTAGACGAAACGCGTTTCATTTTGCGCGACGCGCGTCCAATCGATGCGGCCCTGATGATGGGACACGTCGATTCCGCGCACCGGGAATTCCGCGCGCGACGGATAGGCAAAGCGAAAAATACCTTGCCGGTACGAAAGACCCGCAACTATTGGCACCACCGCCAAAACCAGAATCCAATAGAGGATTGTTCGCCAGCGCCGGCGCAATCCTCCTTTGTGCGAGAATATTTAGAAAATTCCGAAAAACACGTCGGCAAGCACGACAACACCGAAACATGTCACAGCCACGCCGGAAATGTGGTTGATTCGGCGCATTACTTTGGCATCAACCGAACGATGAAAAATTCCGGTGATGGCCGTGATCGCCAGCCACCACAGGATTGAACCCGTAATTACGCCGCCAACGGTGGCCGCAGCGGCATTGAAACTGGCTTTGCCGCCCATGCCGCCCACGACTGTGCCCAGACCCGTAAAGAGCGCCGCAAACCCAAGAAGCGTCGCCGGATTGGTGATGGTCAGCGCGAATGTGGACGCAATTGCACCCCAAAGGGTGGACGAGCCTTTTTCTTTGAGATCGAGCGGACAGCCGCTGCGCGGGTCCGTGACTTCGGCACGAAAATTGTGAATGCCGAATCCGATCAACATAAGCCCGCCGATCAGCTTCAGCGGCGTCGCATAGCCTTCAATGACAAGAGAGACGGCCGTCAGGCCGAACGCAGTAACAACGGCGAATACACCGTCGCCCACGGCGCCGCCTAACCCAGAAAAGAATCCGTTGAGCGGGCCATAGGCCAATGTGCGACGCACACAAATCAAATTCACCGGGCCGATCGGCGCTGCAACCAAAATACCGATGACGATGCCACCGAGAAAAAGGGCGATATGCTCCATGCTAAGCTGGTCCTTCGGACTTTTGGTCCTCGCAACCTCGGCCATCTGCCGCGAGCGGCCGCCCGCTACCAATCAAATCGGCGGCTTGTGTGAGCCCAACCCAATTAGCGTTGTTCGTCAAGCATTTGTCGTTCAGTGGCTTGCCGCGACTGCGAAGGATTTGGTCAGGGGATATGAAAATTTTGTAAGGCTGTAGCGTCCATTTTACGATGTCACAGAGAAACATCAGCGAAGCGGAGCTGTTGACCGCGATGCTCGCCGATGATGGCGTCGTCGCGCATGACCAACTGCCCGCGCAACATGGTCGCGACAGGCCAGCCCGTCGTTCGCTTTCCGTCGAAGGGAGACCAGCCACAGCGCGACGCCATATTGCGGCTTTCAATCATGCGGTGAGCGTTCATATCGACAATGGTGAAATCGGCATCGTAACCACGCGCTATTCGTCCTTTTCCTACAATGCCGAAGACTCGCGCCGGCCCGGTGCTCAATAGATCCACAGCGCGCATCAGGCTAAGGCGTCCGGCGTGAACATGGTCGAGCATGATCGTGGTCAAAGTTTGAATTCCCGGCATACCCGACGGCGTCTGGGGATAGAGCCCGCTTTTCTCGGCCAGCGTGTGCGGGGCGTGATCGGAGCCCACAACATCGATGAGGCCCTCGGCAACGGCGCGCCACAGAGCCTTGCGATGACGCGGTTCGCGTATCGGCGGATTCATTTGCGCGCGCGTACCAAGGCGCTCGTAACATTCCGGCGCAACCAACGTCAGATGTTGAACAGTGGCTTCCACGGTGGCGAAATCGCGCGCCTCCGCCAGCAACGGCATTTCCGCTTCGGTGGTCGCATGCAATATGTGAATGCGCCGGCCGGCGTCTTTTGCCAGGTGCAAAACGCGCTCTGTGGCGAGCCGCGCGGTTTCCTCATCGCGCCATACGGGATGTGTTGCCGGATCGCCTGGAATGGCAAGTTTGCTGCGCTCTTTGAGTCGCGCTTCATCTTCCGCGTGAATGGACATCCGACGCTGTCCGGACTTCAAAGCGCCGGAAATCGCTTCATCCGTGTCAACCAAAAGATTTCCGGTTGACGACCCCATGAACAGCTTCACACCGGCGACGCCCGGCGCCTTCTCGAGTTCTGCCAGCGCTCCGAGCGCGTTCGGTGTGGCACCAACATAAAATGCGTAGTCGCAATGCATGCTTCCGGCCGCGCGAGCGAGCTTATCATCTATGGCAGCGCGCGTAGTCGTCGGCGGAAGCGTGTTGGGCATTTCGAAAACGGAAGTGACGCCACCGAGCAGCGCGCCGCGGCTCCCCGTTTCCATATCTTCCTTGTGCTCCAATCCCGGCTCGCGGAAATGCACATGGGTGTCGATGACGCCGGGCAGGATATGCAGGCCTTTGGCATCGAATATTTCGGCGGCAGTCGATGAAGAAAGCGCGCCTATGGCGGCGATGCGGCCATCTCGTATGCCGATATCGGCTTCAACAATTCCCCCGGGCGTGACGCAAATTCCGCCTTTGATGAGCGCGTCGAATTCCGAATTCATGGCGTCCCCAAAATATCCATCACGCTGCCCTCAGCCTGGCGGCCCTCACCATGCACACGGTGCCATAGCGCGTAAAAGAGCAAATGCCAGCATGCCATGGCCTCGCGCTTATCCGGTGCGCGGGCAAAGCTGCGGAACACATGCAATACTTCTTCCGGGTTGCAAACCTGCTTGATGCCCTCGCTGCGCGCGACCAGCGGCGCCAATTTTTCCGCGCGGTTCTGGATCCACTCCCCGATTGGAACAGTGAAGCCGCGCTTTTTGGAGAAGGCCTGCGCTTCGGGCAACGCTTTTTCCAGCCATTTGCGTAAGAGATATTTCCCGGTCTCGCCGGAAATTTTCAAATGATCGGGGAGGCGAAACGCCATGTCGGCCACAACCGGATCGAGAAACGGCGTGCGCCCTTCAAGCCCATGCGCCATCAGGCAGCGATCCAATTTGAGGAGAAGGTCGTTCGGAAGCCAGTCGGCGCAATCGACGAATTGCATACGCTGCAACCTTGTCCAATGCCGCCGGTCAGCAAGTTTCTCCGCCTTTGCGATGCCGTCGCGCCAATGCTCGTCTTTGCCCCGCAAAATGCCCATGTTGTGCATGACGCCGCGACGTCGCATTTTGCGTCCGCCCAAAACACGCGGACGCAATGCGGTACGGTAGCGGCCATAACCCGCAAACAATTCATCGCCGCCCTCGCCGCTCAGCACGACCTTCAGTTCCTTCGCGGCCTCTTGTGCAAGCAGATAGGTTGGAACGATGGCGTAGTCGGCTGTCGGATCGTCCACCGCCGCCACAATGGCGGGAAGTGATTTCCAAAAATCATTCTCGGTGACGGAAACTTCGATGTGCTCCGCACCCACGGCGCGCGCGACTTTGCTGGCGTGTTCGCGTTCGTCATGCGCATCGGTGCCTGGAAACCAAGCGGTGAAGGCGCGCACCGGCCGATCATTCAGCCGCGCCATGCAGGCGATGAGAGCCGACGAATCGACCCCGCCCGACAGAAACATGCCGTAAGGTACGTCACTGCGCTGATGCACGCTCACGCTGTCCATGAGAACACGTTCGAGTTCCAGCAGCGCTTCGTCTTCGGTGATGTCGCGCGGTTCTGCGTCAGGTAGTGCGGTGGTAATGCGCCGCTCCAAGACTTTGCCGCCATGCAGCGTGATGGTTTCTCCCGGCAGCACGCGGTCGATGCCGCTGAAAATGGTTTTCCGTCCGGTGGTGAATTGCAGCTGCAGCAATTCACTGGCGGCTTCGGGCCGGATTTCTCGCTCCACCAATTTGCTGCGGAGGATCGCCTCGGGCTCGGAAGCAAAAACGACCCCGCGCGGCGTGGCCGCGTAATAGAGCGGCTTGATCCCAAAGGGATCGCGCGCCAGCTCCACGGTGCCTTTGGCGGGATCGGTGAGGGCCACCGCATACATGCCGCGCAATTGCGACGCGAAGGCGCTGCCAGAGCGTTGATATGTATGCAGCGGAACTTCGCAGTCGGATTGTGTGTTGAATTTCTCGACCGCGAATTCCCGCCGCAGCTCGATATAATTATAGATCTCGCCATTAGCGACGAGCGCGGTCTCGTTTGGGCCGAAAAGCGGCTGGTCGCCGGTTGCCAAATCGATGATGGCCAGGCGCGTCTGAACCACGCCAAGGCCGGGCGCAACAAACCGCCCTTGTCCGTCAGGCCCGCGATGCGCGATTGCCGCCGTCAGCCCGTCGAGGACATGCGCCTCCGGAGGCGCACCGTTCACCGTCTGTAAGCCCGCAATACCACACATTAATGCTGCACCGATTCGAACAGCTCTATATAGCGGCGAATGATGTTCTCTTCTGTGAACTCTGCCTCAATGCGCTTGCACCCATTCGCAACAAGATAAGCGCGCAAATCCGGCGACGAGATCACTCTGCGAATCGCGGCGGCCGTAGCTTCGATATCGTCGACCGGCGTCAGGATCGCGTCTTCGCCGTCGCGGATAAGCCAGGCGGGACCGGTGCTGGAAGCCGCGATAAGCGCGGTGCCGTAACCCCACGCCTCGATGACGACATTCCCGAACGGCTCCTCGCGTGACGGGTAGACGCAAAAATCCGCCGCCTTCAGCAAGCCAGCGCGGTCATTCCGCCAACCGAGAAATTTGACGCGGGTTTCTACGCCGAGACGAGCCGTGAGCGCTTCAAGGTTTTGCCGCTCGGGCCCCTCGCCTGCGATCCAAACCCAAAGATCCGGCACGCGCGCGGCGGCTTCGATGAGTATGTCCAAGCCCTTGTTGCGGTGAAGCCGCCCCAAAGCGACGGCAAGCGGGACGCCCTCAGGCGTACCCATATCCTGGCGCCGTACCTCCGTGGCGGGCTCCAGATTCGGGAAATTGGGGATGAGGGAGACGTTCTGTTTCGGCCAGCCACCTTCGGTGACGTAGCGGATCAAATCGGGCGCGTTGCAAACGAGGTGATCGCAATGGCGAAAATTGGCGAGATTGTAATAGCCGCCGAGGCGCCCGATCGTTTTGTAGCTGCCGCGCGGTGTGCGCGAAGCGGCCCGTCCGGCGAAGGCCAGAACGATGTCCGGCTGAAAGCTGGCAGCGACCTGGCGAAACACCGCGCCGGTGCGAAAGTCCAAGACCTTGCCGAAAGGGGCTAACGAGACCCCGACTCCCGCCTTGGCGAGGTCGGCCTCGCGCTGGGCATTCGCTTTCATCACTGCGTGGACGGGAATTCCAGCCCGGGCGAGAGAAGCCGTCAGCGCTACGAAAAACGCCTCTGCGCCTCCGACTTTCGCCCCAGCAAGCGCCGTCACGATACGCAAAGTCATGGCGCGATAGCTACGCCAAGGCCTCGCCGCCTGGCAACAGACTTGCACCCGGATGCGTACCGGCTTAGGTCCGCTCCATGGGACTTATGACCTTACTTCCCGATCGGAGCGTGTTGGCCGTCAGCGGAGCCACGGCGCGTGATTTCCTGCAAGGGCTGGTTACAAACGATCTACAAACCCTCGCCCCCAGCGAGGCCGTCTATGCGGGTCTGCTGACACCGCAAGGAAAAATTCTCCATGATTTCATAATTGTGGAAATCAGCGCCGACCGTTTTCTGATCGACTGCGATCGGACCCGCGCGCCCGATCTTTTGAAGCGGCTGAAGATGTATCGCTTACGGGCCAAGATCGATATTGAGCCGGCCCCCCTCACCGTGATGGCGGCCTGGGACGACGACGAGGCGCCGCTCGTTCCAGCTAGCGCCGTTCATATCCGTGATCCCAGACTTGCCGAGTTGGGATATCGAATCTTTGCCGAGCCGAGCGCGCTGGCCAGCGCGAATGCCGGCCCCGAGGACTATCATCGCCACTCTATTCGGCTGGGCGTGCCCGGCAGCGCCGACCTGCCGCCTGATCAGGTCTTTGCGTTGGACGTGGGGTTCGAGGAGCTGCACGGGGTCAGCTTTCGCAAGGGCTGTTACGTCGGCCAGGAAGTAACCTCGCGCATGAAGCATCGGGCGACCGCACGGCGCCGGATCATGATCGCGGAAATAGACTCGCCCTTGCCGCCGCCGGGAACGCCGATTGCGGCGGAGGGGCGCGAACTCGGCACTTTCGCCACGGGCGTCGGTTCGACAGCCCTTGTCCATATCCGGCTTGATCGCCTTGCCGCAGCCGAGGAGCACGGCGAGAAGATCATTGCGGATGACAGAACCGTGCTTCTGACGAAACCCGGTTGGCTTCACCTCTGAAATTTCGCAAACTTACAAAAGCCAATCAGGAGCCAATCATGTTCCATCATATTTCCATCGGCGTGACCGATGTTGTTCGTGCAGCGCGGTTCTACGACGAGGTTTTTGAATCGCTTGGATATAAGCGCGTCATGAACTTTCTGCCGCAGGCTGTGGCCTATGGCGCGGGCATTCCGCATTTCTGGGTTCAGCTGCCGCGCGACGGCACCTCAAGCTCGGGCAACGGTGCGCATGTCGCCTTTGCCGCCAAGAATAAGGCGGCTGTCGACGCGTTTCACGCGCGCGCGCTCGAAATGGGTGGCAAGGATAATGGCGCGCCTGGTCCGCGCCCGAATTACGGCCAGGAATATTATGGGGCGTTTATCATCGATCCCGACGGCAATCATATTGAAGCCGTCGTGACGCCAAAGGCGGCAGTCGCGAAGAAGGCCCCCGCCAAGAAGGCAAAGGCAGCACCTGCCAAAAAGGCGAAAGCGCCTGCGAAGAAAATCGCCGCGAAAGCCAAACCGGCAGGACGCAAGACGGCAACCAGACGAGCCGCGCCGCGCGTGCGGGCGCGGGGACGCCGGCGTTGAAAGAAATCTCACGCTGCCCATGGCCGGGGAGCGACCCGCTTTATTGTGCCTATCACGACGATGAATGGGGCGTAACGGAATATGACGACCGGGCGCTCTATGAAAAGCTCGTGCTGGATGGGTTTCAGGCGGGGCTCTCCTGGATCACCATTTTGCTCAAGCGTGAGCAGTTTCGCCGCGCTTTCAGCGAATTCGCGCCGGAGAAAATCGCCCGTTACGGCGAGCCGCAAATCTCACGCCTCATGAATGACGCGGGGATTGTGCGCAGCCGCTCCAAAATCGAGGCGGCCATAGGCGGTGCGCGCCTCTGGCTCGAGATCATGGAAAAGGAACCGGGCGGTTTTTCAGAACTGATCTGGAAACATGTCGACGGCAAGCCGCAGATCAATCGTTTCCAGAAGATGGGCGAAATTCCTGCCAAAACCGAAATGAGCGAAGGTCTCGCCAAAGAGCTCAAGCAGCGCGGATTCAAATTTTGCGGGCCGGTGATCGTCTATGCGTTTGCGCAGGCCATCGGCATGGTCAACGACCACATCACCACCTGCCATCGCTACGATGTTTTGAAGAAGAGCGCTTCGAAGAAGGCTCAGCCGCGCCCGCGATAGGGCGACACGCCGTGATCCGGCAGTTGAACATTCTTCGGGAGGCGGCCGGTTTGCCAGAACACGTCGATCGGAATGCCGCCGCGCGGATACCAGAAGCCAGCGATACGGAAATATTTCGGCGCGATGGCGGCTATGATGCGTTTTCCAATCGCGATCGTGCAGTCTTCATGAAAGCCCGCATGATTGCGGAAGCTCGCGAGATAAAGCTTCAGCGATTTGGACTCGAGTAGTGAGCGCGCGGGACAAAAATCGATAACCAGATGCGCGAAATCCGGCTGGCCCGTGATCGGACATAAAGTGGTGAATTCCGGCGCGGTGAAACGCACGACATAGTCCGTGTCGGCGTGCGGATTGGGAACCGCATCGAGCACCGCCACTTCTGGCGATGCCGGCATGGCGACGCTACGGCCGAGCTGCAACTCTTTCTTCTCGCCCTTCGCCATTCTATTCCTCGTACACACAGGATTGGCCGTAAGACGGCCGGCTTAATTTCACGCGGCAAACCTCAGGCAAGCGGGCTTTGGCGCGGCGAAAAATAAAGCGCGCCAAATTCTCTAAGGTCGGAGTTCCCAGCCCTTCGACCTCGTTGAGGAGCCGGTGATCCAATTCATCGCGCAACACGGAAAGAACCGCGTTCACCTCGCCGAAATCGCGCACCCACGCATTGTCGCGATCCGCGGGGCCGCGAAGCGTCACTTCGGCATAAAAACTGTGACCGTGAATGCGCTTGTTCTCCTCCGCGCCAGCTGCCAATTGGTGCGCGGCGTCAAAGGTAAATTGCTGCGTGATCTCGAATGTGGGTCCGGACATGCGGCCGCGTTTGGCAGGGACCGCCCCCGCCGTCAAGCGCAAGGCCGGAAATCTCAGCGAATTCCCAGCAATTTGTGGGTTTGAAGGGAAAGGCGCCATTGCGGATGTTCCAGGCAATAGGCGACAGCAAGCTCGGTATTCGCCGCCCTCGCCGGCCCGTCCATCGGCTGCAGGAAAAAATGCGCGAAGGGCAAATCGATGAATTTCTCCGGAGCCGCTCCCTCTTGCGGAAACACAAGCTTGAGCTCGTTGCCCTGGCGCAAATTGAATTCGGCGCCGGCTTTCGGACTGACGCAGATCCAATCCAAACCGGGAGGCGGCACGATTGTCCCATTGGTCTCGATAGCAATCTCGAAACCCACCGCATGCAGGCTTTCGATTAAGGCAGTGTCCAGTTGCAGCAGGGGTTCGCCGCCGGTGCAAACGACGTAGCGTGTGCCGTCACCATTCGCCGGCCACAGCGCTGCAACCGCATTCGCCAATTGCGCCGGTGTTTCAAACTTACCGCCGCCGGTTCCGTCCGTGCCGACAAATTCCGTGTCGCAAAATTTGCATGTTGCATGCGCGCGATCTTGTTCGCGTCCGGTCCATAGATTGCAGCCTGCGAAACGAAGGAACACGGCAGGACGGCCGGCGCGCGCGCCCTCGCCTTGCAGCGTGTAGAAAATCTCTTTGACCTGATAGGTCATAGCGTTGTCGCGCCCGCGGCGTAACGCTCGAACCCGGAAGCACGCAGTTCGCAAGCCGGGCAAACACCGCAACCAAATCCCCACACATGACGTTGCGAGCGATCACCGCGATAGCACGTCACGGTATCCGCGATGATCAGCTCGACGAATTCCCGGCCACCGAGACGCTCGGCCAGCGCCCACGTCTCGGCTTTGTCGATATGCATCAACGGGGTGTGAATCGTGAATGGGTCGTCAAAGCCGAGCGCGAGAGATTTCTCCACCGCGTCCAATGTTGTGCGGCGGCAATCTGGATAGCCGGAGAAATCGGTTTCGCACATACCGCCGACAAGGTCTTTGATTCCGCGCCGCGTCGCCAATGCGGCAGCCGTCGTCAGGAAGAGAAGATTGCGCCCTGGCACGAAGGTTGTCGGCAACCCCTTCTCGCCCATCTCGATGGCAACATCGTCGGTGAGCGCCGAGCCGCCGATGTCGGCGAGAACCGCAAGGGACAATACGTGGTCGGCGCCAAGCCGCTCTGCCCAGCGCAGAGTCTTGCGCAGCTCCGCCAAAATAGTCGGCCTCGCCTCCATCTCGGCGACATGGCGCTGGCCATAGGTAAAGCCCACAGTTTCCACGCGCGTGAATCTCTCAAGCGCCCAGACAAGGCACGTGGTCGAATCCTGCCCGCCGGAGAAGAGCACAAGGGCGTTGTTGGCGGATGGTGGTGGTGTCATGGGGGAACGTTTAGCGCAGGCGCATGCGATGCGCGAGCACCCTACGGCTAAGCCGCGGCCTGAGCCGCGCGTTCGATAAGGCGGGTGGGCGGAACTACGATGGTTGCACGCGTACCTCGCCCTTCCGCGCTCTCGATTTCCAGCTTCGCACCGAGCAATTCAAGAAGTACGCGAGCCAGCGGCAAGCCGACGCCGACGCCCTCGAACCTGCGGGACACGCGCTCATCCAATTGGCGGAACGCCTGCAATGCGTGGGCAATACGCTCGGGTGCCATGCCGATGCCGGAATCAATGACGGAGAGTCTCAATGAGCCTTCCTCACAGCGCTCCGCAGTGATTTCGATTTTGCCTTCCGGCGACGTGAATTTGATCGCGTTCGATAGCAAATGCCCGAGCACCTGGTTGAAACGCTTGGGATCCCCGCGAAGCGAAGGCAGATCGCCCGGCAGATTCACATGGATTGCCGCGATGCGCTTATCCGTCGGTGTCACGGCACGGCAGGTATCTTCGACGAGTTCGGGAATGGGAATCACCGCATCATCGAGCACCAAAAGCCCGCCCTCGGCTCTGGTGAAGTCCAGCACGTCATTGATGATTTCGAGAAGGCGATGTCCGTTGGTGTGAATGTCCACCAGATATTCGCGGTAGCGCGGCTCAGTCACGGGACCGAACATTTCGTGGCGCATGATTTCCGAAAATCCGATAATGGCGTTCAATGGTGTTTTCAATTCATGACTAATGCCGGCGAGGAAGGCGACCTTCGCCCGCGCGGCATCCTGCGCTTCCTGCAACGCGCGTTGCATGGCCGCTTCCGAGTCATGCCGTGCGGTAACGTTCTCGACCGTACCTTCGTAGAAGACGAGATCGCCGTTTTCGTCCCGAACGGCGCGCGCGTTCTCGGAAATCCAAATGACCGTTCCGTCACGGCGGCGAATTTGAGAAACGAAATTTGTTACGCGGCCATGCTCCTGCATTTCCGCGCAAAACTCTTCACGCCGTGTCGGATCGACGTACAGGCTGGTGGCGATGTCAGTCAGCTCGCTCACCAATTGTTCGGGCGTTTCGTAGCCGTAGATATTTGCAAGGGCGACGTTGGTGCGGAGATATTTTCCGTTTTTGGTCGAGCGAAAAAATCCTTCCGTCGCGTTGTCGACGAAGGATTGGTAGCTGTGCTTATCAACGAGAACTTCGCGAAGCTGGCGAATCTCACGCAAGCATTTGAGCGCGTATGCCGATGTCAGGGCGGCGATGAAGAAGCCGGCAATCGCGACCAGCACGCTTGACGAGTTCGTCAAACCGAGATGCGCGAGGACAAGCCCGATGCCAAAACCTACAGCCGTAGCGATGATAGCTACGAGCACGGCAATGCGCGGCGCGGAAACGGCGGCCGGAGCAGTGTCAGGCACGGAACGAGTCTGATGCAGGGCGATCATCAATGCAATCGTGTGACAGGCAACCGTATCGTTAAGGCCAAAGCCTAAATTCCAGGTTCACACGGTGTGCTTGTAGTGCCTAAACTTTGAGCAAAAAGGAACCAGTGGAGCCTTTAATGCACCATGAACACGGGGAGTTGCGCATTGGCGATGACGTGCCGCGTCACCCCGCCGATCAGGCTTTCGCGAATGCGGCCGTGCCCGTAACCGCCCACCACCAAAAGGTCGGCGCCGCCCGCCGCGGCGGCCTCGAGAAGCGCTTCGCCGGTGGTCTTCTGAGTCCGAACCGCAACCCGTTCGGAGCAGCTCACGCCATGAAGGGCGAGATATTCGATCAGAGCTTCCGTGGGCTGGCGCGTTTCGGCGTTGCGCTGAACGCTGAGAATTTCCACGTGATCGGCGCGCGCCAAATAGGGAAGCGCGGCGCTGACGGCTTGTGCCGCGGCCGCCTTGCCATCCCATCCAATGGCGATCCGGCGCGCAAAAGCCGGTGGCGGTGTCTCAGTTACGAGAAGCACCGGGCGATCCGTGTCCGTGAGCACTTGAACGAAGGTATCGGTGAGACCCGCCTTGTCGCGCTCGTGCAACGGCCCGAAAACAACAAGATCAGAGAGCCGCGCGATACCGGTCAATTGATCGGTGAGATTGCCTTGCATCTGATGAAATGACAGTGAAACGCGGTCGCTGCGCGACGGCGTTTCAACGACCGGAACGTTCGCATTCCGGCAGACCTCGGCGATGGACGCTTCGATCCGCCGGCCCGCTTCGTCAGCCGCGTCGCGGCTGGCTTTGACGACTTCGTCGATCACAACACCCGAGACGCTGTCATTGAAGAAGGCAATGGCTTCCGTCAGGTCAGGGCGCACAAACACCGCCACGACATGCGCGTTGAAAGGCGTTCCGGCCTGAATGGCATAATTGAGCACCGTTACGTCGCGTGGCCCTCCGGTAACGACGGCCAATATTTTGCCGATCGACATGCAGGCTTCCTCCATGAGTTCGTCAGATGACTTGGCACCATTATGGCCCGGCGGAGCCTTCGCGCAATTACCGCCGCAGATACCATTGCCCCTTTGTATGACCGGCCTATGCCAGGCTCGCCAGGACTTGCAAGTTTCTTTAAGCCTGCCGAAGAAAACGCCATGAGAGCCTGATGGTTGCCAGTCGAAACATGACCAAGAAACGCGCCTGGCAACGCATGCTGAGTGGCCGGCGGCTTGACCTGCTGGATCCCTCGCCACTCGATATCGAGATCGAGGACATTGCACACGGTCTTGCCCGCGTGGCGCGCTGGAACGGACAGACCAGCGGCAGCCACGCCTTCTCGGTGGCGCAGCATTGCGTGCTGGTCGAAAAAATCGTCAGCGAATTGCGGCCGCGCGGGGCCTCGGCTTTGCGCCTAGCCGCGCTTCTCCACGACTCCGCAGAATATGTGATCGGCGATTTGATCAGCCCGTTTAAGGCGGCTGTCGGGCTCGATTACAAGGCTTTCGAATTGAGGCTCCTCGGCGCCATTCACATGCGTTTTGGGCTCCCCTCGGCGTTGACACCTCAGGAAACGCTGCTCATCAAGAAGGCCGACCGTTTCGCGGCTTATTTTGAGGCCACGCAGCTCGCGGGGTTTTCCGTCACCGAGGCGCGAGAGTTCTTCGGAACACCCAGCGGTGCGACCGTGCCACGTTTGGTGCCGCTCCCCGCGCAAGAGGCACAGCTCCTTTACCAGGAGAGGTTCAAGCTGCTGTCTGTCTAGAAGCGGGCTTGCATTCGTGCGCCCGCGCCGTGAAATGCAGAGCATGACCGCCACCAAGAAGACCGCACTCCATAAAGTTGCCGCCGCCCGGACCGACGATCCGAACGCCGTGCTCATGGGACTTTCGGCGGCCATCGTGTCGGTGAAAGACGATCGCCCGCGCGCCATGGTGGTGCATCGGCCGGGCACCAGCGATGCCCTACCCTTCGGTACCTTCGATCCTGTCGCACATCGCACGCTGGAAATAGGGTTGCGCACATGGGTGGAGGAACAGACAGGGCTTCAGCTTGGTTATGTCGAGCAGCTCTACACATTCGGCGACCGCGGCCGCCATCTCACTAAACCCGGTGAAGGGCCGCGCGTACTCTCGGTGGGTTATCTCGCTCTGACCCATGCATCGTCGGGCAAAGCCGCAACACAGACCGAGTGGCACGATTGGTACAGCTATTTTCCGTGGGAAGATTGGCGCGGAACAAAGCCATCCATCATCGACGCCGCAATTCTTCCCGGGCTGCAAACCTTTGTGGCCGCAGGCATAGATGCGGCGCAGCGCGAACGGCGCCGCGTCCGCGTGCAACTATCTTTCGGCACGGACGGCATCAATTGGGACGAAGAGAAAGTTTTAGAGCGCTACGAGCTGCTGTATGAATCCGGCCTCGTTGCGGAGGCTTTGCGCGATCGAGGTGGTGTTTCCGCACCTGCCGGTACACTCGGCCGCGAAATGAAATTCGATCATCGCCGGATTTTAGCGACTTCCATGGGACGCTTACGCGGCAAGATGAAATACCGTCCGGTCGTTTTCGAACTTATGCCGGCCGAGTTTACGCTTCTGGAATTGCAACGCACCGTCGAAGCCTTGTCCGGCATTCGACTGCATAAGCAAAATTTTCGCCGGCTGGTGGAAAGCCAGGGCCTGGTGGAAGGCACGGGACGGCTTTCGCGCAGCATGGGCGGAAGGCCGGCCGAACAATTTCGTTTCCGGCGCGAAGTCTTGCGGGAACGCCCCGCGCCTGGTGTGCGACTTGCGCCGAGAGCGCCAGCGCGGCGCAGCTAAGAAAAAAGACGCGGCAATCGCTCGCCGCGTCCTTTTAAATCAAGCCAAATCAAAAACGCCGTGTGTACGACAGCGTAAAGATGTCCGCTTCGAAATCGTTGTCATCCAGATTACCGGAATTGGTGTATTCGGCACGAAGGCCGTTCACGCCGTCGAAAAAGAATTGACCGCCGGCGCCCCAGCGAAATCCGCTGTCCGTCGATGATACGGAGACGCTGCCAACTGAACTTTTAGCCTTGGCTTCGCCGTAACCGATGCGGGCGAATAGATCGAAATTCGGATTCAGCGGAACGAAGCCGACGAAATAAATTCCGTAGTCGTGCTTGAGTTCTGCATCGATATCGTCAGTGCAGGCGGAACATGGAATCTGATCGTTAGAAACGCCGAAGTGGGCTTCACCCTCGACGCCGAAATTTTGCATGAACCGAACGCCAAGTTTGCCTCCAAGGGCGCCCAAGGTGACGTTATCACTTTCATAGTCCGACGTGACGAACGAATAGCCGATCGCTCCGTAGAAGCTCGTCTGGGCATCTTGGGCGGAAGCGGGTGCAATAAACGCAAGCGACGCGAGAACCAGGGCGGTGGCGCCTAGGAATTAGATTTTTATCATTGGCAATTCCTTCTCTTTAGAATCAGAAAATCATTCCTTTTTTATCGTGCTAATGGGATTGGCGCTAATAACTTTGCTCAAAAATGCGCCAATCTGCTCGAAACGTAATCGAGAGTGGCCGTGAGGCCACAGCGTTTCGAGTAGGGAGATTCCCTAGGGAGTGGGCGGATTTTTAGCCCTGACTTGATTTCTTGCGCCTCGGAACTAGGCTTTCGAAGCCAGTTTGAACCGGGCTTTTATTGCCCTATATATATGCTCAAATAGAGCATAAGAGGTGCCACCTTGGACGCCAGACGCTTAGAGGCCGACCAACTCGCATACACCCCGGAGGTCGCACGGGAGACAGCGCATCTCTATGCGCGCGTGGCCCGTGTCGTTCCGGAAATCGAATGGCCGACCTTCGCGCCCTATGTCGCCGAGATAAATCGGCTGAAGCGCGAGAAAAACGCAGTGATCCTGGCGCACAATTATATGACGCCGGAAATCTTTCACTGCATCGCCGATTTTGTCGGCGACAGCCTGCAACTTGCCCGAGAAGCGGCGAAGACCGAAGCCAAGGTGATTGTGCAGGGCGGCGTTCACTTCATGGCCGAGACGTCCAAGATTCTTTCGCCCGACAAAACGGTGCTCATTCCCGATATGCGGGCCGGTTGTTCGCTGGCGGAATCCATCACGGGCGCCGATGTGCGCCTGTTGCGGCAGAAATATCCCGGCCTGCCCATTGTCACCTATGTGAACACGTCGGCGGAGGTGAAAGCCGAATCCGACATTTGCTGCACGTCATCGAATGCGGTGGATGTTGTTGAATCGATTGCGCGCGAGCATGGCGTCGATACCGTCATCATGATCCCGGACGAATTTCTGGCGCAGAATGTCGCCAAGCAAACCGCGATCAAGATCATCACCTGGAAAGGTCACTGCGAAGTTCACGAGCGTTTCACCGCGGCGGAAATCCGCGCCTATCGCGTGACCAATCCCGGCGTTGTCGTACTGGCGCACCCGGAATGCCCGCCGGAAGTGGTGGCGGAAGCCGATTTCGCGGGTTCGACATCCGGCATGATTTCCTATGTCGCCAATAAGAAACCTGCGCGCGTGGTGCTCGTGACCGAATGCTCGATGAGCGACAATGTTGCCGTCGAGCATCCCGATGTCGAGTTCGTGCGCCCCTGCAATCTGTGCCCGCATATGAAGCGCATTACGCTGCCGAAGATTCTGCATTCGCTGCGTACGATGACGGTGGAAGTCACTGTGGACCCGATCATCGCAGCGCGTGCGCGCGCATCCGTTGAAGCCATGCTGCGCGTGCCGCTGCGCCCTAAACAAACAGAAAAACAGGCCGCCTGATGACACCGGACAATGTCATTGAAACATCCGGGGCTCTGATCCTCGGCGGCGGCGTCGCCGGCCTTTTCACCGCGCTCAAACTGGCGCCCATGCCGTCACTGGTAATTGCCGGAGCCCGCGTGGGTCGTTCGGGTTCCAGCGTCTGGGCGCAAGGCGGCGTAGCCGCTGCCATGGACGAAGGCGATTCCTGGGAAAGCCATCTGGCCGACACGATCGCCGCCGGCGCCGGTCTGTGCGACCCGGCGATGACGTCGCTACTCGTGCGTGAAGGACCGGATCGAATCCTCGATCTCGTCGCTTTGGGCACGCCCTTCGACCGCGACGCGAATGGCGACTTGGCGTTCGGCCTGGAAGCAGCGCACGCCAGGCCGCGCATTGTGCATGTCGGCGGCGACCGCGCCGGTGCTGTCATCACACGTACACTTGCGACGGCTGTGGAAGCCGCGCCATCCATCACGCTGATGGACGGGTTTCACGCCGTCGAACTGGCGCTCCAGGATGGGCGCGTGGTTGGCGTATTTGCGCGTGAAGGCAGCGGCGCTAATGGCCGCCTGGTTCTGTTCCGGGCGCCAGCCGTGGTGCTCGCCACTGGCGGACTGGGCGCGGTCTATGCGGTGACGACCAACCCGCCGGAATCGCGCGGCGAAGGCCTCGGCATGGCAGCCCGCGCCGGCGCGCTGATCGCCGACCCTGAATTCGTGCAGTTTCACCCGACAGCCATCGCCGAAGGCCGTGACCCTGCTCCGCTGGCAACCGAAGCCTTACGCGGCGCCGGCTGCACACTCATCAACGAAAAGGGCGCGCGGTTCATGATCGCGCTGCACCCGGACGCAGAACTCGCGCCGCGCGACATCGTTGCCCGCGCCATCCACCGCGAAATCGCGCGCGGCGGCCGCGCCTTCCTGGATTGCCGCAATCTCGGCCAAACGTTCGAGCAGAAATTTCCGACTGTTTACGCGGCGGCGATTACAGCCGGCATCGATCCCGCAGTGCGGCCTTTACCGGTGGCGCCGGCGGCCCATTACCACATGGGCGGCATTGCCACGGAGGCCAATGGGCGAACCAGCCTTGAAGGGCTGTGGGCGTGCGGCGAGGTCGCTTCCACCGGCGTTCATGGCGCCAATCGTCTCGCCTCCAACTCGCTGCTGGAAGCCTTGGTGTTCGGCGCACGCGCAGCGGAAGATTTGAAAAATCGCGTGGCCGGCGAACTGAAAATATCCGGTACGTTACGCCACTCAGTTGGCCCTGCCGCTATGCTGCCGCCGCCCAAGCGCTTGCGTGAAATCATGTCGACGCATCTTGGCATTGAGCGCGACGCCCCGGGTCTTAACAAAGCCTTGGCAGGCATTGCGGCCATTGAGCGCGCCGGCGCCTACACCGCGTCGCTGTTGAATATAATGGCGGTTGCGAAGCTCGCGGCAGCGGCGGCCTTGCAGCGGCAGGAAAGCCGCGGCGCCCATTTCCGCACCGACTTCCCGCAGACCGATGCGAACCCGCATCGCACATTCATTCATCTGTCCGAAGCTGAGCGCATCGCTGAAAATGCAAGCGCCGTGGATACGCTGACGGCGACCGCATGAGCAGGCTTGCTCTGGTTCACGTCTATCCGCCGCAAGACTTCCTGATTGAACCTCAAGTGCGCCGCGCGCTGGAGGAAGATTTCGGCCGCGCCGGCGATCTCACGACAGACCTCTTACTGCCGGAAGATCAAACCGCGCGGGCGGTTATCGCGGCGCGCGAGCCGGGAATTATTTGCGGCCTCGTTGCGGCGGTCATTGCGTTCCGTCTGGTAGACCCGAGTGTACGGCTGACACCGCATATGCCGGACGGCAGCAAGGTCGAGCCCAAGCAAATTGTGTGTGAATTGGAAGGGCCGGCGCGCGCGGTGCTTTCAGCCGAGCGAACCGCGTTGAATTTCATGGGCCATTTGTCGGGCGTCGCAACTGCGACGAATGCGTTGGTCCGCCAAACAACGGGCACAAGAGCGCGCATCGTCTGCACGCGCAAAACATTGCCGGGCCTGCGCATCCTACAAAAATACGCGGTGCGCTGCGGCGGCGGATTCAATCATCGCTTCGGCTTGGACGACGCCGTTCTGATCAAAGACAACCACGTTGCTGCCGCCGGCGGCGTTGAGCCCGCCGTCACGCGCGCCCGCGAACGCCTCGGGCACATGGTCAAGATCGAACTTGAAGTCGATACCCTGGCGCAACTGGAAATCGCGCTGGCCTTGGGCGTCGATACGATCTTGCTCGACAATATGAAGCCGGATGAATTGCGCGGCGCTGTCGCAATGTCGGCAAGGCGCGCCGTGCTGGAAGCGTCCGGCGGCATTACGCTGGACAGCGTTCGCGCCGTCGCGGAAACCGGAGTGGACTATATTTCGTCGGGCGCGATCACGCACAGCGCGCGCAATCTCGACCTCGGCCTCGATTTTCTTTGAAATCGCGCGATGGAAGCGCGTCTCATGGTTCGAGACGGTCGCTTCGCGACCTCCTCACCATGAGGGATAAGTATAATTCCTCATCCTGAGGAGCGCGCGACGCGCGCGTCTCGAAGGATGCGGCTTCAGGTCCCGCCGACTTGCTCGCCCGCGACGATTGTGGGCTGCGTATCCGACACAGGAAGTGCATCGACCGGAACGATTTCGCCGGTCGACAGCAGCTCGCCGCCGCGCGGTGTCGTTTCGACGGCAACGCGGTTGCGCGGCGCGAAGCGATAAAAAACATGACGGCCGATCTGCGCCGTCTTCAGCATTGTGCCCGCCCATATCGGCGAAACTTCGGTTGTGTGGTAGGCGATGGCGTTGCCTGTTTCGCCGCTAAGGCGTTCCGCACCGGCGAGAATGCGCGCCGCGAGTTGCCGCGAACGCTCCCAGGCTTGACGTTCTTTCGGACGTTTCATCGAGCCGTCGCAGCGGAATGTGAACTGGCAGCTTTTGCCGCGTTCCACGCCCTCGTCCACGACGCCGCAAATTGTGTGTGGATAATGTGGGCTGCGGGTGCGGGCCAGAATCACTTCGGCGATGGCCTTCTGCCCTTCGGAACCTTCGCTCCGGCCCTCATAATACATCGCGTCGGCGAGACATTGCTGCTCGCGCTGCAGTTTCGCTGCGGCCAATTCGGCGGGGGATTGGGTAAATTGCGGCGACGATTCCGCGGATTTCAGCGGAGCATTTTCGGCATAGATATCAATGCCTACCGCAACCGAAGCCGTAAGGAGAACGACAAAGGCGGCACCAACAATACCGCTATCCGATCGAAGAAGGGCGGAACGCGTTGTCATCTTCAGACCTCGAAATCTTGTCTGCAACAACAATCAAAATGCCGTGGCGTTCCCACCCAACCTCCACGACCGGGACAATCTCTAAGTTTGCTACCAGCGCTGTAACCCCTCGTCAACCTCTACAGAGAGTTAACGTGACGCGGCGTCAATGTTGACGCATCATTCCGTGTACAAATATTCCGTACACGCATCATAAGTTAACTATGAAAATACGAGAATTGCGGCGCGATGAAAGTTAATCGCGTCAGTCGCGTTCGCGCGCGGATTTCAGCGCTGCTTGCGCCGCGGCGAGCCGCGCGATCGGCACGCGATATGGTGAACAGGAAACGTAATCGAATTTAACGCTTTCGCAGAAGCGGATCGTGTCCGGATCGCCGCCATGCTCACCGCAAATGCCGAGCTTGATGTCTGGCCTCGTTTTGCGGCCGCGCTCGGAGGCAATTTCGATCAATTCGCCGACACCTTCGGTATCGAGCGACACGAAGGGATCGCGCTCGATAAGCCCGCGCGCCAAATATTCATTGAGAAAACTTCCGGCGTCGTCACGCGAAACGCCAAGCGTCGTCTGTGTCAAATCATTGGTGCCGAAGCTGAAGAACTCCGCCGTCTTGGCGATGTCGGCCGCCCGCAAGGCGGCGCGCGGCAATTCAATCATGGTGCCGATGGCGTAAATCGGCGCAGTACCTTTTTCTGCTGCCACCGCCGCGGCGACCTGCGCAATCTTTTCAGCCAGAAGATCGAGCTCGGATTTGAAACCGACAAGCGGGATCATGACTTCGAGCGCGACGCTTTTGCCAAGCTCCACGCCAATATCGATCGCCGCCTCGAAAATAGCGCGCGCCTGCATCTCATAGATTTCCGGATAGGTGATGCCGAGGCGGCAGCCGCGATGGCCCAGCATTGGATTGGATTCCGACAGAGCCTGCACCCGCGCGCGCAATTTGTGCGGATCGGCACCCGATGCCGCCGCAACGTCGGCGATTTCCGCTTGGGTGTGCGGCAGGAATTCGTGCAGCGGCGGATCGAGCAGACGAATGGTCACCGGCAAGCCCGCCATGATGCGGAAGATCTCGGTGAAATCGCCGCGTTGCATCGGCAGCAATTTTGAGAGGGCGGCTTTGCGGCCCTCCACATCATCGGCAAGGATCATCTGCCGAACGGCGAGAATACGTTCGGCTTCGAAGAACATATGTTCGGTGCGGCAGAGGCCGACACCTTCGGCGCCGAAGGTTAGCGCGATCCGGCAATCAGCCGGCGTGTCGGCGTTTGTACGTATCTTCAAGCGCCGCTTCTTATCGGCCCAGCCCATCAGCGTAGCGAAATCGCCGGTAAGTTCCGGCAGTAGCGTCGGGATGCGGCCACGATAGACTTTGCCCGCGCCGCCATCGACCGTCACAGTTTCACCAGCTCCAATGGTAACGCCGCCGGCGGTCATGGTCCTGCGTTCCATATCGATCTTAAGCGAGCCCGCGCCGGTCACGCATGGCCGTCCCATACCGCGCGCAACAACAGCGGCGTGAGATGTCATGCCGCCGCGCACAGTCAATATGCCCCGCGCCGCATGCATGCCGTGAATGTCTTCCGGGCTCGTTTCGAGGCGCACAAGAATGACGTCTCTACCCTCGCTTGCGGCGTGCTCGGCCTCGTCTGCGGTGAACACGATCTCACCAGTTGCAGCGCCGGGAGACGCGGCAAGACCCGATACGATCACCGAGCGCGGCGCCTTGGGATCCAGCGTCGGATGCAGCATTTGATCAAGCGCCGCAGGATCAACGCGTAAGACCGCCTCATCCTCGCTGATCAAACCTTCGCGCACCATTTCCACCGCGGTTCGCAACGCGGCCTTCGCAGTGCGCTTGCCGGACCGCGTTTGCAACATGAATAGACGGCCTTCCTGCACCGTGAATTCCACGTCCTGCATGTCGCGGTAATGCGCTTCGAGCCTGTCCGCGATGCGTGAGAGTTCGGCAAACGACTCTGGCATCGCCTCTTCCATGGAGGAGCGCTTAGAGCCGCCGGCTTCGCGCGCGCGGCGCGTGATGGATTGCGGCGTGCGGATACCGGCGACGACATCTTCGCCTTGCGCGTTGATCAGGAATTCGCCGTAAAGCGCGCGCTCGCCGGTGGAAGGATCACGCGTGAACGCAACGCCGGTTGCCGATGTCGGCCCACGATTGCCGAACACCATGGCCTGCACATTGACGGCAGTGCCCCAATCCTCGGGAATATTGTGCAGCCGGCGATAGGTCTTCGCGCGCTGGCCTGACCACGATCCGAACACAGCGCCGATGGCACCCCATAATTGTTCGTGCGGATCGTCGGGAAACACGCGCCCCAGCGTCTTCTTCACCTTCGCCTTATACAAATCGGCGATGCGTTGAAGATCCTCCGCTTCGAGATCGGTATCGAGCTCGGCGCCCTTCAGGTCTTTTTCGCCTTCGAGAATGGACTCGAAATGCGCGTGATCCATTTCAAGAACGACGCTGGAATACATTTGGATGAAGCGGCGATAAGCGTCATAGGCAAAGCGTTCATCGCCGGTGAGTTTGGCGAGGCCCGCCACAGTCTCACGGTTGAGGCCAAGATTGAGCACTGTGTCCATCATGCCCGGCATGGAGGCGCGCGCGCCGGAACGCACGGAAACGAGCAATGGTTTTGATGTGTCGCCGAAAATGCCGCCGGCAAGACCGCCGACTTCCGCCAGCGCCGACGCCACTTCGTCCGTCAACCCAGCGGGATAGGACTGCCCGTTCTTGTAGTAATGGGTGCACGCTTCGGTGGTGATGGTGAAGCCCGGCGGCACTGGCAGGCCGAGATTGGACATCTCCGCCAAATTCGCGCCCTTGCCGCCCAAGAGAACGCGCATCTCGGCGCGCCCTTCCGCCTTACCCCCGCCGAAACGGTAGACCCATTGCGTCATGCAGCCCTATCTCTCGGCGCCAGGAACATCATCCCTCCACCTTCGAAAAATCGGCGACGTGATGTGCCGTCTCGACGATTTGGGAGAGCAGCTTCAATCGATTTTCGCGCAGGAGTTTGTCGTCCGCGTTGACCGTGACTTTCTCAAAGAAAACATCCACCGGCACGCGCAGGCGCGCGAGCTCCGCCATGGCGCCGGCGAAATCTTCGGCATGCAGCGCCTTTGCAGCTTCCAACTTGGTTTTGGTGAGTATGCGTTGAAGGGCGACTTCTTCGTCCTGCTGCAAGCCGTCGGGAACGCCACGATAGTCGCGGCCATCCTTCTTTTCTTCGATGCGCAGAATGTTCGCGGCGCGGCGATAGCCGACCAGAAGATTGGCGCCGTCATCGCTTTTCAAGAATGCTTGTAGCGCCTCAACGCGGCGAACCAGGCGCACCAGATCATCTTCGTCGCCCAACGCGAATATGGCGTCGATGAGGTCGTGGCGAACGCCTTTTTCGCGCAGCGCGACTTTGAGACGATCGGCGAAAAACGCGATCAGCTCGTCCGCTTCCTTGCGCGAGAAATGTGCCTTGAAGGTATCGGCGCGGCTTTCAAAGGTCTGCCGCAGTTTGAGGCGAACCTCATTCGTCAGAACGATGCGAATGACACCCAGGGCCGCGCGGCGAAGCGCATAGGGATCGCCGGAGCCTGTGGGCTTCTCGCCAATGGCGAAGAACCCAATCAACGTATCGAGCTTATCGGCAAGCGCGACGGCCATGGAAAGCGGCGCGGCAGGAACCTCATCGGAGGGGCCAAGCGGGCGATAATGATCGCGAATGGCGTCAGCGACGTGTTTATCCTCGCCGTCGTGCAACGCGTAATAGCGCCCCATCACGCCTTGCAGTTCGGGGAATTCTCCGACCACTCCGGTGGTCAGATCGGCCTTGCAGAGATGCGCGGCGCGTTTTGCGTTCTCGACGTCGGCGCCGATGATCTTCGCGATCTCACCCGACAGCGCCATAACACGCTTCACCCGTTCGAGCTGGGTGCCGAGCTTGGCGTGGAAGACGATCTGCTGCAGATCCTGGACGCGGGATTCGAGGTTACGTTTGCGGTCCTGATCCCAAAAGAATTTCGCGTCCGATAGGCGGGCGCGCAGAACGCGCTCATTGCCGGCGATGATCTCGCGCCCGCCATCGTCCGCGATCATATTGGCGACGACGACGAATTTATTGGCGAGCTTCAACGACGCCGGATCGCGCAGCGAGAAATATTTCTGATGCGTGCGCATGGAGGTTTGCAGGATTTCCGCCGGCACATCCATGAAGGCAGGATCGATGGTGCCCACCAGCACCACCGGCCATTCGGCGAGCCCCATCACTTCGTTGACCAAGCCCTCGTCAGGAATGGGCTCCAAGCCCAAGGCGAAGGCTTTCTGCCTCGTTTCGTGCAGGATGATTTCGCGGCGCTCGGGGGCATCCACGATGACATGGGCAGTTTTTAGCTTGGCGACATAGTCGTCATAGCGGCGGACTTCTATCGCTCCCTTTGAAAGGAAGCGGTGTCCTTGCGTAACATTGGAGGACGAAACGCCGCCGAATTCGAAGCGCACGACTTCCCCATCGAAAGTGCAGACCACGCTATGCAAGGGCCGTACCCAGCGAAAGCTCGATGAGCCCCAACGCATCGATTTCGGCCAAGGAAGCTTCGCCAGTACTTCCGGCAACATCTCCGCCAGCACATCCGGCGTCGGACGGCCCAAACGTTTGATTACCGCGACATAGAACGCGCCTTTAGCGTCTTCCCGTTTCTCGCAATCCGTTAGCGCTACGCTGGCGGATTTCAAAAACCCCGCAATCGCCTTTTCATTGGCGTCAACACGCGGCCCTTTTTTCTCTTCGGTGACGTCCGGCTGTTTAGCGGGAAGCCCCGAAACGGCGAGGCCAAGGCGCCGTGGCCCCGCGAAAGCGCGCGCGCCTTCAAACAGAAACCCACGATCCGACAACGCGCCAACGACAAGACGCTCAAGATCCTTCGCGGCGCCCTGCTGCATGCGGGCCGGAATTTCTTCCGAAAACAATTCGAGGAGGAGTTCCGACATTATTTCGCCCTCGGCTCGTAGGCGCCCTGCCCGCTGGCCAACCAGCCTTCGCAACAGGCTTTGGAAAGCGCGCGCACGCGTCCGATATAGGAGGCGCGTTCTGTGACGGAAATCACACCGCGCGCATCGAGCAGATTAAAAGCGTGGCTCGCCTTGATGCACTGGTCATAGGCGGGCAGCGCAAGCTTCGAAGCAATTAGGCGCTGGCATTCATCTTCGGCATCGACGAAATGTCGGAACAGAATGTCGGTGTCGGCGCGCTCGAAATTATATTCCGAATATTCGCGTTCGTTTTGGTGAAACACCTCGCCGTAGCGGAAATTCTCATTGAACTTGAGGTCGTAGACGAACTCGACGCCTTGCACATACATCGCCAGCCGCTCGAGGCCGTAAGTGATTTCGGCAGACACGGGATCGCAATCGAAGCCGCCGACCTGCTGGAAATAGGTGAACTGGGTGATCTCCATCCCATCGCACCAGACTTCCCAGCCCAGGCCCCAGGCGCCAAGCGTCGGGCTTTCCCAGTCGTCTTCCACGAAGCGGATGTCATGCCGGTTAGGGTCGATGCCGAGCGCGCGCAAACTGTCGAGATAAAGCGCCTGCACGTTCTGCGGCGACGGCTTCAGGATCACTTGGTACTGGTAATAATGCTGCAGCCGGTTCGGGTTCTCGCCGTAGCGCCCGTCCTTAGGCCGACGCGATGGCTGTACAAAGGCGGCCCGCCACGGGCGAGGTCCGAGGGCGCGCAAGGTCGTGGCCGGATGAAACGTCCCGGCGCCCATTTCCATGTCATAGGGCTGCAGGATGAGGCAGCCTTGGCGCGCCCAATAGGCCTGAAGGGTCAGAATAAGGTCCTGAAACGTCAATGTTTGAGACACGGAAAACCCCTGAACGCACGGATGCCCTTAGCTGGCCCTGATAGCCGCCCGTCCGGGCTTCCACAAGGCGGGCCCCTCATGGGAACGCGGCTCCGTGGCGCAGTATTGCTTCAGCCGCCTCTGTTGGCTTGCCGTCGTCCTGATGGAGCACAAAAGGCGGTTGGGAGATGAGGCTGGCTTCTCCGCCCGGCGTCAGCCGCGCGATTACCCGCTTAGGTGGCTCACCCGCTCGCGCGAGCAGAGGCGTCACACGCATCGCGCCCTGGGCGCTGGCACACCACTCCTCCACCCGGTCGGCACGCATGATCACCGTGATGGTGCCACCGTCCTGCAGAAGCGTTGTCGCGTGTGCCGTCCATTGCACCAACGCGTCGTCGATGTCGCGCATCGCGCGATCACGCGCGGCATTAGGCGAACTCTGCCCACTCATCGGATGAAATGGCGGATTGAAAAACACATGATCGAATGGCGCTTCTGCGGGCGCAAAATCGCGCGCATCGCCAATCACGAAGCCCGCAGTAGTGCCAAATCCGTTTCGCGCGGCGTTTCCGTTCGCCAATGCGACGAGATTGGAATCTAATTCCACCCCGAGAATCCGTAAATCCGCAACGCGCGCGGCGAGGCAAAGACTCGCGACACCCACGCCGGATCCAAGCTCCAGCACAGACTGCCCTGAAAGCGCCGGAACCGCGGCGGCTAGAAGCACGCTGTCGTGGCCGGCACGGAAGCCACGGCGCGGCTGGTCGAGAAGTAGGCGCCGGTCGAGAAAGCCGTCCTGCGTCGTTTCGACCGTCACGGGGTCCCTTCGGGCTCCGGTTCGACAGGAGGGAGCGGCTCCGCCCTGGCCAGCAGCCAGCGGGCCCTGCTCTCGTCATCGTCGGAAACCATAAGCCGCCGCGGCAAAGCGCCGATGCTGCCTTCCAGGACGCTCATGTGGGCATCGAAAACAATGGCGTCGATTCCTTCATCCGCCAGAAGGGCTTGGGCGAAAGAGAGGTAGACGGGGTTGTTGGTGCGGAGGAGTTCTTTCACGCCTTTTCCCCTCCTCGTAGGCGAGTTCCTTGACCTGCCTGCATCGGGCTCACTAAATGGCGCAAACCAGGACGGGCTGGCAAGCACCGATGACTAGGGATGCCTCGGAATCGCCATCCGCGCGGCGCGCGGATATGGGAGCCTCGACCAGTCCGGTCGAGAATCTCGCTGCTTTGGTCGGCGACGATCTGAATGCAGTAGACGCAGTTCTTCATTCGCATATGACCAGCGAAGTGGCGCTGATCCCGCAGCTGGGCGCGCATCTGGTCGATTCTGGCGGCAAGCGCCTGCGCCCGCTCATTACGCTCGCGGCAGCGCATCTGTTTGGTTATGCCGGCACGGCGCATTTGCGGCTGGCCGGCGCGGTCGAGTTCATCCACACCGCAACGCTTTTGCACGATGACGTTGTTGACGAGAGCGCGCTTCGGCGCGGCCGCGCTGCGGCCAACGTGCTCTGGGGCAATAAGCCGAGCGTGTTGGTCGGCGATTTTCTGTTCAGCCGCGCCTTCCAACTGATGGTCGAGGCGGGCTCGCTTTCGGTGCTTGGCATTCTTTCCGACGCGTCCGCCATCATCGCCGAAGGCGAAGTGATGCAATTGCGGACGGCCAAGAATCTGAACACGACAGAAGCGGATTATTTGCGCGTCATTTCCGCTAAAACGGCCGCGCTCTTCGCCGCCGCCGCGAAATCCGGCGCGATGATTGCTGGCGCCAGCACGGAAGATTGCCAGGCGCTTTCCGATTACGGGCTCAATCTCGGCATCGCATTCCAGCTCGTAGACGATGCGCTCGATTATTCCGGCCGTCAGGCCGTGATGGGCAAAGCGGTGGGCGACGATTTCCGCGAATCCAAAATGACGCTTCCGGTGATCCTCGCTGCCGCGCGCGCAAGCGACGACGAGCGGCGCTTCTGGCGTAAGACCATGGAGGTCGGCGTTCAGGATGAAGGCGATCTTTTACGTGCCATCGAACTTTTGGAACGCGGCGGCGCACTCGCGGAAACCATCGATCGCGCGCGCATCTATGCGTCGGCTGCTCGCGCCGCATTAGCACGGGTGCCTGAAGGCGATATCAAATCCGCGCTCTCCGAGATCGCCGATTTCGTGGTCGAGCGCGCGTACTAAATTACGATTTCCGGTATTGCGAATTCAGGGCCGGCAAACCGCGTCTTCGTCACCCACCACAAAGGATGATCGAGCTGCAGCCGTTCGGCAGCGCCTTGCGCCCACGGACCTTCCTGAAACAATCCGAAACAGGTTGCGCCGCTGCCGGACATTTGCGCATGAACGCATCCGGGCTCGTGTTCAAGTGATGCGAGCACCTGATCGATCGTCGGAAACATCACCGTGGCCGGTGCTTCGAGATCATTGCCGGCATCGGCGAGATAGGAAACCAAATCCCACACGTCGCGGATTTCGGAGCGCGGCGGCGTCATCATATCGATGCCGCTGCGCATGTTGAGCGCCTGAAAGACATCGCGCGTCGGCACCGTTACGCCCGGATTCACCAGCACGATGTCTAGCGGCGGCAGCGGCGGAAGAATGGTCAGGCGTTCGCCACGGCCTTCCATCCATGCTGTCCGTGAATAGACGCAGGCCGGAACGTCTGATCCCAGAGTCGCTGCCAGATTCAACAATTCCGCGTTGTCGCGCTTTAATTCCCATAACGTGTTGAGACCGCGCAAAGCGGCTGCAGCATCCGCCGACCCGCCGCCGAGACCTGCGGCAACCGGAAGATTTTTCTCGAGAACAATCTCCACACCGCGTTCGCTTGCCAAAGCCTGCGCAGCCCTGAGTACCAGATTATTGTGCGTCGGCAATCCTTGCGCGAAACGCCCGCTTGTCTCCAAATTCAACTCTTCGGCAAACGACAGATGCACGACGTCGCAAGCCTCGGTGAAGGCCACGAGGCTTTGCAGAGAATGGTAGCCATCCAGGCGGCGTTCCCCCACATGGAGAAACAGATTGACCTTGGCCGGTGCGCGGACACGTAAGGAAAGCGTCATAGGCCCCGCCTAGCACAAGGACAGGCGCAGCGCGATGCGATAGTGTAAGTCCCAGTTGCAGCGACCTACAGGAGAACGGATTTGCGCCAGTTCGCGTTATTGACCGCTATTTTCGCGTTGTTCGTGGCCTCGCCGGCCGCGGCAGCATGGACGACCTACAACAACGAGCCGCTCGGCTATAGCGTCACCTTTCCTGGCGTGCCGACGGAAGCGCGCGGCAACTATAAAAGCGATCTCATCCCTTCCGCGCCGACGCAATATTCAAGTTTCCGCGACGGCGACGCGACCTTCATGGCGCTGGTCGTCGATACGGGCCGTCTTGAGGATGGCACGGTCATCATGGGCGAGTTCGAATATTGGCTGGGCCATTTCGGCACGGTCGCGGTGAATACGATTTCGCGCCTCAATATCGGAATGGAATATGGCCGCTTCATCACGATTGATTGCCGCGACAATGTTGTGTCGGATGGTCCGCTACAGGTTGAACGCGCGAAGCGCCTGTTCCAGGACGCGGCTTCGTTCACCTGCCCCGCCGGTGCGCGGCTCAGCGTCAATCTCTTTTTCACCCAAGGAAAACTCTACGCGATCATCGGCATGCAGGCGGGCGAGGACGCAAAGCTCTCGGCCGATCCCGTGCGCTTCACCAATTCGCTGCAATGGATTGCCGGCAACGCCGAATATGGACGCGGGCTGATTGCGCGCAGCAGCCTCGCCGGCAAAGCGGCTGCGCCGCCGGCGCCTTAATTCAATCTAATCAGAATTAGCGCGCTATTGGGGGCAGACCGAGATCGCCGCCATCCATGGTGCGGCCGTCGGGAAGTTTTGCTGCCAGATATTGACCGCCGCGCGAGCCGTCCTTCAGCGGATGGATTTGGATCGTTAGACGATCGCCCGGCTTGACGGTGTCGGCCTTCCAGCCGCTGCGCACGATGGCGTTGACGCCGCCCATTTCGATGGACCATTTCGCTGCCTTGCCGGCGCCGTCCATCGCAACGATGTGCAGCCACGCATGCGGATTGACGTATTCGAATTCCTGCACCGTTCCTTCGATCGTCATCGTCTTTTCGGAATCGAACATCGCAAAGGAGTGATGCGCAAGAGCCGGCGCGGCAAAGAGAAGCCCGGCAATCGCTGTCAAATACATACCCATCCGCATCGTCGACCCCATTTTTTTCAATGCCGCGCGAACCCTCGCGCCGCAAATCAATCCCCATACATATAAAACACCGGCGCTAGCGGTTCTACGTCCCGCTATCGGTCGCGGCGTCTAACCCAAGTTGAAGCTTGCGTTCGATCACGGGACGCACATCCGGCTCCGGCCCCAATTGCAGCGCATGGCTCCATTCAAAACGGGCATCGAGCTTGCGCCCCACCCGCCAATAGGCATCGCCCAAATGGTCGTTCATTTCGGAAGCGCCCGGCGCAAGCTGCACGGCTTCTTCCAGAATCTCGGCGGCTTCCCGGAAGCGACCGAGTTTGTAATAGGCCCAGCCGACGCTGTCGGCAATGTAACCGTCTTGCGGACGCAAGAAGCGCGCCTTCTCGAGCATACGAACGGCTTCGGGCAGGTTCTTGCCGCGATCCACCCAGCTATAGCCGAGAAAATTGAGCACATCGGCGCGGTTGGGCGCGAGCTCCAGCGCCCGCTTGAAGTCGTTTTCCGCCGCGTCGAAATTCCCGGTGGTCTGATAGGCAATGCCGCGTGCGTAATAGAGGCTCGCCATGCGTGGGTCATTCGGCGGCAACATGCCGATGACTTTGTTGTATTCCGGGATGGCTTCGGCATTACGCTCTTCGCTGCGCAAAAGATCGGCCAGCGCCGTCAGCGCATCGGGGTTGTTTGGTTCTTGTGCCGCGAGCGCACGCATTTTCGCGACGGCCTCATCGGTCTTGCCCATGCGGCCCAGATTGAGAGCGCTCTGTACCTGAACCAGCGCGTTGTAGGGCGACTGCGGCGAGACGTGAGAGTAAACCTCGTTCGCCATCTGATATTGGCCGCCACGCTCGTAACGGTCACCGAGAAGCGCGCGAGCCAGATCAAGGTCGGGGCGCAAATAAAGCGCGAGATTGAGATAGAGAATGGCGACTTCGGCGCCATTCTCGGCGTTGAGCGATGCAGCGATGGCGAACATGCCTTCCGCAGCGCCTTGCGCGGGTGTGGAAACCAGAGGCTCCGTGGTCCGGTCGGCCGCGATTTCCGCCAACGCCATGGCCGCCATAGGATTAGCCGCGCCTTGCGCGACGCGCGCATAGACCGCCTTCGCTTCCTCGTTGCGATGCTGGCGGCGAAGAAACCTGCCATAGGCGTCGCTGGCGCGGGGCGCCGCGCCCACCAATTGCAGCGCGCGCTTATACGCCGCTTCAGCTTCTTCGGGCCGGTTGGCTTCATCAAGGATCAGCGCCTTGTGAAAGGCTTGCAGACCCTCGACGCCCATTTGGCCGTTCAGCTTGTCGAGAATCTTTATGGCGTCGTCGGTGCGGCCGTTGCCCTGCGTCGCCCACGCCTCGATCACCGTGCTTGTCAGAATCGCGAAGGGACCGCGTCCCGCCAGGCCGATGCGGTCGAGCACTGCTGAGTAGTCGCCTTTGTTAAAGGCGCCGATCGACAGCACCAGATGGGCAAGAAGATTGTCAGGATCGAGTTGGACCAGGCGCTGCGCCAAAGGCAGCGCCGTATCGAAATCACCGCCCGAAGCCGCGAACACAAAGCCGCGCTCCAAAAGCTGCGGATTGCCCGGATCCTGTTTCAGCATCTCGGTGTAGAATTGCGCGGCGTTGCCGATGTCGCCTTCAGCTGCCGCAAAATTCGCGGCGAGATAGGTTCCAGCAGTGGAATTTCCCGGCGTCGCAACCGACGCCGAACCGTCCAACCGCGCGCCGGGCGTGGCGCAAGCGGTGAGCGCCAAGGAGACTGCGACTGCCGAACCGAGAAGTATCGTCTTGCGCATTGCGGCGCCTTATGGATTTCGGCGCCAATCTAGGCGCAATTCATTTCCAAGTCACATACTGGCGTAATTTGGGCCATCTCCGCCTTCGGGCGGAACCCAGACAGTGTTCTGGGCCGGATCTTTGATGTCGCATGTTTTGCAGTGCACACAATTCGCCGCGTTGATCACGAATTTGCTAGCGCCTGCTTCCGCCACGATTTCGAAAACGCCTGCCGGGCAATAATGTTGCGCTGGTTCGTCATAAAGCGGCAGGTTTTCGCGGATCGGTACATCGGCGTCTTTCAACGTCAAATGGACCGGTTGATCTTCCTCGTGGGATGTGCCGGAAAGATACACCGACGACATTTTGTCGAAGCTTACGACATTGTCATGCGGGGGGTATGCGATGCGGCGAGATGCGGATGCCGGTTTTAGCGCGGCATAATCCGGCGCCTCCTTGGTCAGCGTCCCAAATAGGCTGAGCCCGAAGAGCTGGTTCGTCCAAAGATCGAAACCAGACAGCAGAATTCCGAACGCCGTTCCAAAGCGCGACCACAACGGCTTCACATTGCGGACGCGGAAGAGGTCCTTATACACAAACGAATTCAGGTAGGCGTTCTCGTAGTCCGTGAGCACATCATGCGCTCGGCCTTCGCTGATGGCGGCGAATGCAGCCTCCGCCGCCAGCATGCCGGTCTTCATGGCGTTATGGCCACCCTTGATGCGCGGGACATTGACAAAGCCCGCCGCGCATCCGATCAGCGCTCCGCCTGGAAAAGCGAGTTTCGGGACCGCCTGCCAGCCGCCTTCGGTGATGGCGCGCGCGCCATAGGCGATCCGCCGTCCGCCTTCCAACATCGGGCGTATCATTCGATGGGTTTTGAAGCGCTGAAATTCCTCATAGGGCGAGAGGTGCGGATTTTTATAATCGAGATGCACGACCATGCCGACGGCGGCAAAGCGCTCGCCGTAATGGTAGAGGAAGGTGCCGCCGCCGGTGCTGTTGTCCAGTGGCCAGCCCAGCGTGTGAACGACAAGGCCGGGCCGGTGCTTTTCCGCCGGCAGCTCCCACAATTCCTTCAAGCCGATGGCAAAGCTCTGTGGGCTGCGGTCTTTGGAGAGATCAAAGTCGGCGATCAATTGCTTGGCCAGCGAGCCGCGCGCGCCTTCCGCGATCAGCGTGTATTTGGCGAGCAGCGCCATACCTGGCGTGAAGCTGTCCTTGTGACGGCCATCGCGCCCAACGCCCATGTCACCGGTGACAACACCGAGGATTTCGCCAGCGTCCCCGCGTAGCAGCGCGGTCGCCGCAAAGCCCGGATAGATCTCTACGCCCAGCGCCTCCGCCTCGCGCGCCAGCCAGCGGCACACAAGACCCAGGCTACCGATATAGAAGCCGCGATTGTGCATCAGCGGCGGGAGCAGGAAGGACGGAAAGCGGAAGCCACGGGCAGGACCCAGCACATACAGGCGGTCCTCGGTGACCTCCGTTTCGAGCGGCGCGCCCCGCGCCTTCCAATCCGGAAAGAGTTCGTTGAGGGCAATCGGATCGATAACCGCGCCGGAAAGAATGTGGGCGCCGACCTCGGAGCCCTTCTCAACCACGCAGACGCTGACCTCGCGTCCCTGAGCTAACGCCAATTGCTTCAACCGGATAGCGGCGGACAACCCCGAGGGCCCTGCCCCCACGATCACCACATCGAATTCCATCGATTCGCGCGCATCGCTCACGGTCGAGTTATGGGACCCGCCCGGGCATGAGGCAAACGCCGCAAGTTTGGCTTCGACTCGGCGCCGTTTTCGGCTCTAGTGCCGCCATGATCGGTGTTACCAAGGAGGATGCGCTCGCGACGCTGGGCTGGCTGATAGATGCCGGCGCTGACGAAGCCATTTTAGAAGAGCCGGTGGACCGTTTGTCGCGGGCCACCTCACCGCCCGCGCAACGTGGCATTGAGCCTCCGCGCGAAACCTCACACAACCTTAGACCGTCCTCGCCTAATGTCGTCCAGCAAGCGGCGGAGGTGTCGCTATCCACCGCACCGGGTGCAGCGCGCGCGCTTGCCTCCACCTGCCGTACGCTCTCCGAATTGAAATCCGCGCTCGAAGCGTTCGACGGCGGCGAGTTGAAACGCGGCGCCAGCAAAACCGTATTCGGCGATGGCTCGCCCACAGCGAAGATCATGCTGATCGGCGAAGCACCCGGACGCGACGAAGATGCGCAAGGCATCCCTTTCGTGGGCCGCGCAGCAAAATTACTCGATCAGATGATCGCCGCCATCGGGCTCGACCGCACGAAAGTCTACATCACCAATGTTCTGCCATGGCGGCCGCCGCAAAATCGCGATCCTTCTCCCGAGGAGGCAGCATCGCTCCTGCCGTTCCTGCAGCGCCATATCGAACTCATAAATCCGGAAATTTTGATTCTTCTTGGAGCTGTGTCGGCGCGTCATGTTCTCGGCACGTCCGAGGGAATCCTACGCTTACGTGGCAAATGGGACGTTTATCAAACCACTTCCGGGGACGGCTTGCGTTCCGTGCCGACGTTGCCCACACTTCACCCTGCTTATCTGCTCCGGCAACCTGCGGCGAAGCGCTTGGCATGGCGTGATCTCTGCTCCGTTGCCGAGAAGATGGAACAATTGGGGCTTAGCTGAGCTGAGTACGGTGGACGGTTACGGTTTCGTCCATCTGGGGGCATCTGAATGAAATTGGCCTGCATCTTCGCGCTCGGCGCTGCCGCTATGCTTGCGGCACCGACATTCGCCTTAGCGCAATCGAATGATTCAGGTATTGCACCTGCACGCGTTGCGCCGCGTGCAGCAGCGCCGTCATTTCTCGCAAACGTCGACGTCACGCTCTATCGCGATATTTTCGCGGCGCAAGACAAGAAACAATTCCGCAACGCCGACGATCTCATCGACAAGCTCACCGACAAATCGCTGGTCGGATACGTTCTGCAGCAGCGTTATCTCGGCCCTGGCTATAGCAGCACTTATACCGAACTCGCCGCGTGGCTGAGCAAATATGGCGATCATTTCGAAGCCGACCGCGTGCGCGCATTAGCGATGCACAAGAAGCCTAAAAAGGCGAAAGCTCCGGCGGGTGTCGTTCAGGCACGCTGGCGTGGACAACGCTACGATCTCGAAATCAATGTCGATCTGCCTGTGAAATCACCGCGCGCCGAAACATTGATGGCGCAGTTCCGCGCGTTCGCGCGCGATGACCATCCAGGCAATGCCGAAGCTGCGCTGCTAAAACTGACAGCAGGCCCGAACCTGCCGCAAGCCGACATCGACCGGCTGGCCTGCTATGTGGCGTCCGCCTACTTGGCTCAAGGTCACGACGAAGATGCGTTTCGTCTTTCGGAAAACTTGATCGCACGCAGCGCCAACAACGCGGCGCTTTCGCGCTGGACTGCCGGGCTCGCCGCCTATCGCATGGGGCAATTCGACACTGCCGCCGCGCATTTTGAAAAGATGATCGAGACCAGCGGCGCATCGGCGCGCAACATCGCCGGCGGCGCTTTCTGGGCGGCACGCGCACGCATCCGTGCGGGCCAACCGGAACGCGTGGTCGCATTGCTCACCAACGCCTCGTACCAACCGGATACGTTTTACGGGATGCTGTCAGCGCGGCTGCTCGGCAACACGCCGGGCCACACTTTGACCGAACCGACGCTCGAACCGGAAAGCTTCGCTGCCCTTATGCAGACGCCGGCCGCGCGCCGCGCCGTGGCGTTTTGGCAATTGGGCGATAACGAGGCCGCCGAGCGCGAACTCGGACGCGCCTTCGGCGACATCTCGCCGGAATTGGATCCCGCCTTCGCGGCGCTTGCCCGAGCGCTTGAGTTGCCGACGTTGGAACTACGTGCCGCAGAAACGGCGGCGCATCGCAGCGTCTACCTGACCAGCCTCTATCCGATGCCGGCTTACGTGCCCGAAGACGGCTTCCGCATCGACCGCGCGGTACTGTTTGCGATTGCGCGTCAGGAAAGCCGCTTCGATGTCGATGCGCGCTCGCGCGCCGGCGCGCGCGGGCTTATGCAATTGATGCCGCAGACCGCAGCCGGCATCGCCAAGGACAGGACGCTGGCGAATAAGAACGGAAGCAAATTAGACGACCCCGTCTTTAATCTGACGCTGGGGCAGCGTTATCTGTCCGGGCTTCTCGAGCGGCAGAACGGCAATCTGGTCGAGATGGTCGCCGCCTATAATGCCGGCCCCAACAATCTTTCGCGCTGGATCGAGGCGCAAGCCGACAAATCCGATCCGCTCCTCTTTATCGAAAGCATCCCGACCGCCGAAACACGCGATTACATCAAGCGACTGATGGTCAATCTGTGGATGTATCGCCTTAATATGGGTGAACCGATGGACGGGCTGGACGATTTCGCCGCGGGCAAATGGCCGCAATACCGCTCGATAAGCGCCACCACCGCTGAGAACTAGTTGGCGCGTCCACGCCCTCGCCTTACACTCGCGCCATGCCCATCGACGAAAAACGAAAATTCATTCCGGTCCGGATTGCGGTCATGACCGTCTCCGATACGCGCACGCGCGGCGACGACACGTCAGGCGACACGCTTACGGCGCGCATTGAAGCCGCCGGCCATACTGTTGCCGACCGCACCATCATGCGCGACGACATCAAGGAAATCGCCACGCAATTGAAAAGCTGGATCGCCAATCCTGAAATCGATGCGGTGATTTCCACTGGTGGCACCGGACTGACGGGGCGCGACGTCACGCCGGAAGCCTTCCGCAGCGTGTTCGAGAAGGAGATCGACGGCTTCTCAACTGTGTTTCACCAAATCAGTTTCGCCAAAATCGGAACCTCGACCATTCAAAGCCGCGCCTGCGCTGGCGTCGCCAACGGCACCTATCTCTTCGCACTGCCGGGCTCTCCTGGTGCGGTAAAAGACGGCTGGGACGGAATCCTGAAATTCCAATTGGATTCGCGTCACATGCCCTGCAATTTCGTCGACATCATGCCGCGTCTGGAAGAACACCGGCGCTAGCTGGAATTTATTTGATGGGCATCGGCGCGTCACTGAGACGGCCCTGTTTATCAGGCGCCCCCGGAACTAAAAAAATCCGATACCATTCTAAGTCTTTGCGACTGGCGAAGTCCGTGTCCGAAATCTCACCAAGACTATGCTGGTCAACTCCGAGATTTTGTCCGGCAACATAAAGAGCGTAATATCCATGGCTGACATGGGCCGATATGACAGGTTCGCCCCCGAAGATCGGCATAACGTGAATGTTGCCGCTGGATGTTTGGAAATGAGCGCATGTCACGCGCTGCCATTCCGCAAAATTAGGCGGGTAATCTGACGCCACGAGTTCGATCCAGTGTTGGTTTGAATCAGCCTCCGTACCGATTATTCGAAAGTGACGGGCGCCAGTGAAGCCAAGCTTCATGCTTTCGTCGCCCCAGTGCCAATCGTCGCTGATTGCCGCGAAGGGATCCTGGCAAACCACAAACTGATAGTGACTCGCGAACATTCGGCCTGCACCGAGTAGAACTTCTGTCATAGGCCATCATATCCGAAATGCGACGAGCTTCGCCCTACGGCGCTAGCGCCGTTTCAGTTCAATCAATCCAAGGCGTGACGAGCGGCGCCGTGCCGGCGCGTGATCGCTCGCCAGTTCTCCCAGACTTGCAGAATCCATCGCGTCGGCCAGCACCGGCAGCAATCCGACGCGCCAATGCGACGGCGCGCCTTCGATAAGGTCTTCGATCATATGCCTTGTATTCCACCGCACATGCTCGAACAGACGAAACGCGAAGGTGGGGGCGCGCACACCGATCAGATAGGTGCCGCCACTCCAATTTGGCCCGACGACAAGGTCGAATAATCCCAGCGCCTCGGCCGCGTGGCGCACCAGCACAGCATCGAGCCCCGGCGTATCGGAATCGATCAGGATGGCACCGCTACTCGCGCGGCGTAGAACAGCATTGAGGCGCGTGCCGGGGTCACCATCCGGCAGGACCATGATTTGGGCGCCCGCGCGCTCGGCGATGTCGCGATAGCCGGTTGCATCCGGCGCTAAGGCGACGACGACTGGCACGCCGCCAGCCCTCAAATGTCTAAGGGTCCTGTTTAGAAGGCGGCCATGCACCATAGCGGCATCGGCGGCGCCAAGCTGACGCGCCAGCCGGGTGCCCTCAACCCGCGCCGGTTGGGCGAAAACCACCACCGCTGCCTTTAATTTCATAGATGTCGGTCCCCGCCCTCATCGTCGATAATGGCGCACTGGGCCGCCTTCGGCAAATATGTTCTTGTTTTGTTCTATTCGGTCGTTATAGTCGGGGCATGACAGAGTTCCTGACCGCCGCCGTCGATTCTCGCCGCATCAATGGGCGCGGCGCGCGCTCGAACGCCTCCAGCCGCTACGACAATCTGAACTATGTCGGGTTCGATGATGGCTGGACTGGCGACGATGAAGCGCCGCCCTCGCTCAAAACCGAAATCATGCGCGATGCATCGCGCACCATCATCGCGCGCAACAATTCGCCGGACATCTCGTTTAGCCAGTCGATCAATCCCTATCGCGGCTGCGAGCATGGCTGCGTCTATTGCTTCGCGCGGCCAACCCACGCCTATCTCGGCCTCTCGCCCGGCTTGGATTTCGAGAGCAAGATTCTGTTCAAACCGGATGCGGCGAAACTGCTTGAAGCCGAATTGCGCAAGCCCTCTTATCGCCCGCAAGTGATTGCGATCGGCACCAACACCGATCCCTACCAGCCGATTGAGCGCGAATACCGCATCATGCGCTCGATTTTGGAAGTGCTGCTGAAGTTCAAACATCCGGTCGGCATCGTCACCAAATCGGCTTTGATCGCGCGCGACATCGACATTTTGTCAGAAATGGCGTCGCAAGGCTTGGCGAAGGTGGCGTTGTCGGTGACGACGCTCGACCGCAAGCTGGCACGCCATATGGAGCCGCGCGCGGCAACGCCCAGCAAGCGTCTGGAAACAGTCAAAGTGCTGTCGTCGGTGGGCATTCCCACCGGAATCATGATGGCGCCGATCATTCCCGCTCTCACCGACGACGAGATTGAATCTCTGTTGGCTGAAGCTGCCGAAGCTGGCGCGCAAAGCGCGGGCTATGTGCTTTTGCGCCTGCCGCTGGAGATCAAAGATCTCTTTCGCGAATGGCTGGAAACCCATGAGCCCGGCCGCGCCAAACATGTGATGAGCCTTATCCGCAACATGCGTAACGGCAAGGATTACGACGCCGATTGGAGCACGCTCATGGTCGGCAACGGTCCCTATGCCCAAATCATAGCGCAGCGTTTTGCCATGGCGTGCCGGCGCCTTGGCCTCAACAAGAAGCGCACACCGCTGGACCTCACCCAATTCCGCCTGCCGCCGCGCGTCGGCGATCAGCTCGCTTTGGCAATTTAACGCCAGCCAATGCACGGATAAGAAGACTTACGTAAAATTGATTCGGTCTAGCGGGTTGTCATGCCTGTGAGTTGGGAGCTTTCCACCCTTGCTCCCTACCCTCTCCAGCAGCGTATGGTTGAACGCGTAACCCTGCGATGACGAGTCCGAGCCGGCTATGCCGCATTACATTTACGAAGCGCGCTGGCTGAAGACTGTCGAAGGCCCCATTGCCGGCGTTGACGAAGCTGGCCGCGGACCATTGGCTGGGCCCGTGGTAGCTGCCGCCGTCATTCTCGACCGCAAGCGCATTCCCAAAGGGCTCGACGATTCCAAAAAGATGACTGCCGCCGCGCGCGAAGACGCGTTCGTGCGGATCATGGAGACGTCTTGCGTCGGCGTCGGCGAAGCCTCGGTCGATGAAATCGATCTTCTCAATATTCGCCAGGCGACGCATCTCGCCATGGCGCGTGCGGTTCGCGCGCTGACGACCGCCGCAAAATTCGCGCTGGTGGACGGCAATGATGCGCCGGCCCTGCCCTGCCGCTGCGACACGCTGATTGGCGGCGACGGGCGCTCAGTTTCGATTGCAGCGGCATCGATCATCGCCAAGGTCACGCGCGATCGCATGATGCGCGCTCTACACGATGAGCACCCGTTCTATGGCTGGCTGACCAACAAAGGCTACGGCACCGACGAGCATCTCACCGCCCTGAAATCGGTCGGCCCCACCCGCCACCACCGAAGATCTTTTGCACCGGTCTACCAGATATTGTGTGCTGTGAATCATGGGGACTCAAATGGGACTCATTTTTAACTCCCTGATTCAAAACGCCTATTGACCCACAGACTCCGGTGAATCACGATTCTTGGGAACAGGGGTTCCAACCGGCGCCCCTTCTTCCAAGCGTGAAATTTTTCGGGGTGGGGCATGAGTTTCAAGAAAACGGCGCGAGCCGACGAAGCCGTACGCACGGCCAGTCTAGAGGCGGTTGCGAACAGTATTTATCAGGGTGATTGCGTGGCGGCGATGAATGCTCTGCCGGCTGGATGCGCCGACATCATCTTCGCCGACCCGCCCTACAATCTGCAGTTGGAAGGCGATCTCCGCCGGCCCGACAATTCCAAGGTGGATGCGTGCGACGATGCCTGGGATCAATTCGCCAGCCTGGAAGAATATGACCGCTTCACGCGGGAATGGCTGACTGCTGCGCGACATGTCCTAAAGGACAACGGCGCCATCTGGGTCATCGGTTCCTACCACAATATTTTCCGAGTCGGCGTCGCGCTGCAGGATCTCGGCTTCTGGATCCTCAACGACGTTATTTGGCGCAAAGCCAACCCGATGCCGAACTTTCGCGGCCGCCGTTTCACCAACGCGCATGAAACCATGATCTGGGCGACCAAGTCGCGCGATCAGAAAAGCTACACGTTCAATTATGAAGCCATGAAGGCGATGAACGATGATCTGCAGATGCGGTCGGACTGGCATCTGCCGATCTGCTCCGGCCATGAGCGCCTGAAGGACGAGAACGGCGACAAGGCGCATTCGACGCAGAAGCCGGAATCGCTGCTGCACCGCGTGCTGCTTTCCTCGACCAATCCCGGTGATGTGGTGCTGGACCCCTTCTTCGGATCGGGTACCACTGGCGCGGTCGCCAAGAAGCTAGGCCGCAAATATATCGGCATCGAGCGCGATCCCAATTACGTGCGTCTGGCGCGCAAGCGCATTGCAGACGTGACGGAAATTGAGGCCGAAGCGCTTGCTGTCACCCGCTCCAAGAAATCAGAACCGCGCGTGCCGTTCGGAACTCTAGTCGAACGCGGCATGTTGCAGCCGGGGCAGATTCTCACCTGCGCCAGCAAGCGCCACCGCGCCAAGGTGCGCGCTGACGGCACGCTGGTGACAGCCGATGCCACCGGTTCCATTCACCGCATTGGCGCCCATGTGCAGGGCCTGGATGCGTGCAATGGCTGGACGTTCTGGCATTTCCAAAGCGCCAATGGCTTGGTGCCGATCGACATATTGCGCCAAAGCATCCGCGCCGAACTGATGTGAGAATTGCGGGCCGCTTAATTGCGGCCCGCATTCACTTTGCGAAACAGCGGCGCATCTTCGTCGAGCGCGTGGTCGATGATCTTGCGCATGACGGTCGGTAGTGCCGCTGCTTTCATTTCGTCGCGCGCAAGCCAAAAACCTTCGCCGTTGGGGCGGCGGCGAAACTCAGCGACATAGACTTCCATTTCGAGTTCGAAATGGGTGAAGACGTGCCGAACCATTCCTGGCTTTCGGCTCCAGTCGCCAGTAAATGGCGCGGCTTCTATCGCGCTCTTTGACGACGGAAATTTTTCGCTCCATTCGCCAAGCGGCGGCTGCAGCATGGCGCCCAGTAGGCCCTTCTCGGGACGCCGCACAACGTAAACCGCGCCTTTTGAATCAAGCGCGACGAAAGCTGCGCCGCGTTTCAGCGGCCGTGAAGGTTTCGCTGCCTTTCGCGGCAGGGTTTCGGCTATGCCCAATGCAAAAGCGCGGCACTCTTCTGCCAGAGGACAAATTCCGCAGGCGGGTTTCTTAGTGGTGCAAATTTGTGAACCCAAATCCATCAGGCTTTGCGCAAAATCGCCGGCGCGTTTTTCCGGCACAAGCGGCGCAGCCAATGCCGCCAGATGCGGGCGTGCTTTCGGCAGCGCCTCTTCCACCGCAAAGAACCGCGCTATGACGCGCTCGGCGTTGGCATCCATGGCTGCAACAGGCTCGCCGAACGCAATCGCGGCGATGGCTGCCGCCGTATACGGGCCGATACCCGGGAGCGCCCGCAAAGCGTCAGAACTTCCGGGAAATTTTCCGCCGTGTTCGGCCACAATAGTTTTGGCGGCGCGGTGCATGTTGCGGGCCCGGCTGTAATAGCCGAGGCCAGACCACGCGCCCAAAATCTCATCCTGGCTGGCGGTGGCGAAGGCCTGCAGATTTGGCCAACGCTGGGTGAAGGCCCGGAAATAGGGACCAACCGCCGCCACCGTGGTCTGCTGCAGCATGATCTCCGACATCCAAACAAAATATGGATCAGAGATCTCGTCCGGCTTCGCGCGCCACGGCAATTCGCGGCGATGCAAATCGTACCAGGCAAGCAGCGACGCTGCGGGAGAGCGCTTGTGAGGCGCGGCGCCCTCTCTATGATGCGATTTGACCCTCGGCGGCATGAATGAGCCAGAACGCGAACGACAAGAATTTGCAAGAGCCGGCGGCGCGGCGTGGCCGCGTCGGCGCCGTTGCGGGTGATGCTTTGAACCACGCCTCAGCTGCGTTTCAGCGTGCCGGGTTTTCCGACCTCAGCCTGGTGACCCGTTGGCCGGACATCGCCGGAGAGGCCGTCGCCGCCGTGGCCGAGCCGGTGAAATTGCTGGAGGGCGCGGAAGGTGCGGTGCTCACTTTGCGCTGCGAAGCCGGCGCCGCCGTGTTCCTGCAGCATGAGACGCGGGCCCTTTTGAACCGGGTCAATGCCTTTATGGGTTCGGGGCGGATCAGCCGCATCCGCCTGGTTTCAGGCACTATCGCCCGGTCGAAGGAGCCTCCCGACCACCCAGGCCTCGACCGAAAACCGCTTCCGGAGGCCGAACCTGGCCTGACCGGTGCCATCGACCGCCTGTCGTCCCTACGCCGTCAATTCAAGGAATAGGCGGGGTTAACAATCCTGGCCGGTCAACCTTTCCGGGCTACCAATTGAATGCCCGGGCTCCGTCTGCCACAAACGTCAAAACAAAATATCGGAGGTCGCGCGTGAAGCGGAACCAGATCATCATCGTGCTCGGCGTCGCCATCGTGATCGCCGTCGGCATCATCGCCTATTTCTCTACGCGCGGCACGGGCGGAAGCCTGCTGGCCGGCGTCGGCGGTGGCGGGATGGAAGTCGAAATAAAGCCCACCGATTTGGTTCACGGCAGCGCCAATGCTCCGGTCACCATTGTCGAATACGCCTCGATGACCTGCCCCCATTGCGCGGCCTTCGCGACGGGTACGCTTCCCGAGCTGAAAAAGGAATATATCGACACCGGCAAAGTTAGGCTGGTGTTCCGTGAATATCCGCTTGACGGCGCTGCTCGCCTCGCCTCTGCCGCCGCACGCTGCTTCGAAGGCGAAGCCGCGCTCAATTTCATCGACCTCCTGTTCCGCAATCAGACCGGCCCACAAGGCTGGATCCAGGACTTCGACGGCGACAAACAAATGTCCCAGCAGGACATTGAAGAAGGCATGGCCCGCATGGGCCGCATGGCCGGCATGGGCCGCGAGCAGATCATTGCCTGCACGCGCGATCCCGCCAAGCTGGCCCTGGTAGATGCGAATTGGAACGAAGGCCAGACCCGCTACAACGTCGCGTCCACCCCGACCTTCCTTATCAACGGCAACCTTCATCGGGGCGAGATCTCCTTCGCGTCCATGAAGGCGGAGATCGACCCGCTTTTGGCTGATAAGTAGGCTTGGCGGCCAAATAGCCGCGCTCGACTGGTGATAAGTCTTCGCGCTTGATTGACCCGGTTTTCCGGAATCAGGCTCTATGCTCTTGGCTGGAGGGGTGAGTCGCGAAACCCCGAGCCAATGAGTTGCCAGCGTCTATCGGCAACCCGTGAAACCAGCGACCAATGAAAGACGCGTGGCCTTGAAATTCACCCGACTTCGTCTCAGCGGCTTCAAATCCTTCGTTGACCCGACCGAACTTCATATCGAACCGGGGCTGACGGGCGTTGTCGGGCCCAATGGTTGCGGCAAATCCAATCTTCTCGAAGCTTTGCGCTGGGTTATGGGTGAAAACCGCCCGACCTCTATGCGCGGCAGCGGCATGGATGACGTCATTTTCGGCGGGACGGGCTCGCGCCCTATGCGCAACAATGCCGAAGTCACCTTGGTCATCGACAATTCCGACCTTTCAGTGCCGGCGCCTTACAATGAATCCGAAACGATTGAGATCACGCGCCGTATCGAACGCGAGGCGGGCTCCGTCTATCGCATCAATGGCCGTGACGTTCGCCAGCGCGACGTACAGATTTTCTTCGCCGATGCCTCCAGCGGTGCGGCTTCGCCCGCCCTCGTGCGTCAGGGGCAGATCAGCATCCTCATCAGCCAGAAACCGCTGGCACGGCGTGCGATTTTGGAAGAAGCCGCCGGCATTTCCGGTCTTCATCAGCGCCGTCACGACGCCGAACTTCGCTTGCGCGCTGCCGAAACCAATATGGCGCGGCTCGACGACATCATCGCGGAAGTCGACACGCTGCTTCAGGGCCTGCGCCGCCAGGCGCGCCAAGCGGTGCGTTATCGCAATCTGTCGGGGTTGATCCGCAAAGCCGAGGCACTGGCATTTCATTTGCGTTGGGTCGGTGCGCGGCAACAAGAAGAGACGGCATCTCGCGCCTTCGATGAAACAACGGGATTGGTCGCGGATCGCACTGGTACGGCGGCCGAAGCATCAACCGCGCGCGCCAATGCGGCCTCGTCTTTGCCGCCTTTGCGCGAAGCGGAAGCTATTCGCGCCGCCGCTTTGCAGCGTTTGGTGCATGAACGCGAAGCTCTCGACGCTGAAGAGGCGCGTGCCCGCGAAGAAGCGCAGCGTTTGCGTCAACGTCTCGGCCATGCCGAACAAGACAAACAGCGCGAACAGGCGTTGGAACACGACGCGCAAACCGCTTTAGCGGGGCTATTGGCGGAAGCGGAGACGCTTCGTGCTGCTAGCGAAAGCGCGATCAGCGAATTGGCTGCAGCCGAAGAAACCGCGCAGGATCTGAAAGCCAAATTGGCCGATCGTGAGCGTGCACTGGAACGTTTGACCGGCGAGCTCGCCGAGTTAAACGCGATGCGCTCCAGCTTTGAACGCGCGCGCAATGAAGCGGCGCAACATGCGGCGCGCGCCACACGCCAGCGCGAAGCCTTGGCGCCGCGTCTTGCTGATGCCGAAGCGGAAGTTGCCAATGCTCCGGACGTCCGCGCGGCTGAGCAAACGGTCGAAGCCGCACGCGAAGGCGCCGTTTCGGCGCGTGCAACAGCAGAGCGCGCGCGCAACGACGAAGTCTACGCGCAGGACGCGGAAGCCCGTGCGCGTGGTCCGCTGGAAGCGGCGGAGCGCGAAGTGCAGCGCATGTCCGCCGAAGCAAATGCCATCGCGAAAATGCTGCGTCCGACCGATCAGGATTTGTGGCCGCCGGTGATCGACGCGTTGCGCGTGGAGCCCGGATATGAAGCCGCGCTCGCTGCCGCGTTGGGCGACGATCTCGATTCACCGCTTGATGAAGCGGCGCCGCAGCATTGGCATGATTTGGGCGGCATCGACTCTCCCATTTTACCCAACGGTGCCGTTGCTTTAGCGACTTTTGTTAATGCTCCGTCTGCACTGGCCCGCCGCCTCGCCTTTACGGGTGTCATCGCACGCGAAGACGGACCGGAAGCGCAGAAATATTTGCGCGCCGGACAACGTCTTGTCACGCGTGAAGGCGATTTGTGGCGTTGGGACGGCTATCGCGTTTCCGCCGAAGCGAAGAGCCCGGCAGCGCTGCGTCTTGAGCAGCGTAATCGTCTCGAAGCATTGGAGGTTGAACTTCAAAGTGCGAAAGCTTCGCGCGCTGAAACGCATGGCGTCTATGTTCGCATGCAAACAGCGGCGTCGGCTGCGCGCGAACTCACCCGCTCCACTGATCAAGAATTGCGCCAACGCGAAGCCGCGCTCGCCGCCGCACAAGACGCGGCAACGAAAGCCGCACGCGCCGCGGCGGATCGCGCCGCCAAACTGGCGACATTGGAATCCGAACGCCGCAATCTGGACGAAGCCTTGGCCAATGCGCAGGCGGCAGAACAATCAGCGACAACCAACCTTGCTTCCCTGCCCGATGGCGCCGCATTGGCGGCATCATTAGCGGAAACGCGCTCCATTGCCGCCGAAGAACGTGCCAGCACCGGCGAAGCCATGGCGATTGTCGAAACGATGCGCCGTGCCGCTTCGGCGAGGGCGCAACGTTCGCGCGTGGTTGCAGAAGAAACATCGCGCTGGAATGCGCGGCACAATGCCGCCAGCCAGAAGATTGTCGAGATCGACGCCCGCATTGCGGACATGCAAGGCGAACTTGCGATCATCGAAGGCAAGCCCGAGCAGATCGCCGAAAAACGCAATGCATTGCTGGACGCCATCGGCGTTGCCGAGACCGCGCGCAAACTCGCCGCCGATGCCCGCGCCGAAGCCGAAACCATTCTGGCCGACGCCGACCGCGCGGCGCGTATCGCCGATCAAGCGCTTGGCGAAGCGCGCGAAGCGCGCGCTGCCGCTCAGGCCCGCGCTGAATCGGCGGTCGCGCGTGTCTCCGAATTGGCACAGCGCATTCGCGAAGAACTGGATGCGGCGCCCGAGGAATTGGCGGAGCGCGCGGAGCTGAAGGACGGCGCCGAACTGCCGCCCCTCGACCAGGCCGAGTCCAAAGCCGAAAAATTGAAGCGTGAACGCGAACAGCTTGGCGGCGTGAATCTCAGGGCGGAAGAAGAAGCCGCTGAGCAAGAAACGCGTCTTGCCACGCTGCAAGCCGATCGCGCCGATCTCGACGGCGCCATTCAGCGCCTTCGCAAAGGCATTCAAAGCCTGAACCGCGAAGGGCGCGAGCGGCTGGTCGCGGCCTTCGAAAAGGTGAATGCGAATTTCGAACGCCTGTTCAAGGAATTGTTCCAGGGCGGCGAAGCACGGCTCACCTTCACCGAATCGGAAGATCCGCTGGAAGCCGGCCTCGAGATTCTCGCCCGTCCGCCCGGCAAGAAGCTGGCGACGCTCTCCCTCCTCTCGGGCGGTGAGCAAGCGCTGACGGCCATTTCGCTGATTTTCGCGGTGTTCCTGGTGAACCCGGCCCCGATTTGCGTGCTGGACGAAGTCGACGCGCCGCTCGATGACGCCAATGTGGACCGCTTCTGCCGCCTGTTGGACGAGATGACCCGGATGGCCGAAACCCGCTATTTGATCATCACCCACCACGCCCTCACCATGTCGCGGATGAACCGGCTTTTCGGCGTCACCATGTCGGAACGGGGCGTCAGCCAGTTGGTGTCTGTGTCACTGGCGGAAGCCGAGCGAGTCATCGCTGCGTAGCCTCGCCTTTCGCGCTGCAGCAGGACCACGCTTTAGCACCTGCGACATCTTAAATTTGTCTTCTTATTCAGTGGGTTACACCATGTTTCCTGCACTTGACAGTATTGTAACCCGCTCATATGGTCCGCCCGCCTTCGCAAGCGGATTCTCCATTTTCGCAGCGCCCGGAACGGCTGATTGACGTGGGACCATGTCCGACCGCGATCCCGACCCAGAAGCGCTGAACGAACTGGAGGAAAAACTCCGGAAGGCACGAGGGCGCATCCCTGTTCCAAAAGAGGGGGCGGCACCTTCGCAACTGGGCATTGCAATGCGCCTGAGCACCGAATTGGTGGCGGCGGTTGTGGTTGGTGGCGCGATTGGTTGGGCGTTGGACCGCGTATTCGGGACTTCGCCGCTTTTCCTTCTCGTCATGTTTTTATTCGGAGTGGCCACGGGCTTTCGCAACGTGTTCCGCACCGCCAAGAGACTGAGTGAAACGCCGCCCGATAAATGATCGGTTGGCACAGCTAGAGGATAGGTTCGCGTGGCAGCCGGACCGATGGAACAATTCGCGGTGCATCCGATCATCCCGCTGGAGATCGGCGGCGTCGATGTATCGTTCACCAACGCATCGTTGTGGATGGTCATTGTGGTGGCGACAATCACGCTGCTGCTGACCATGGCGATGTCGAAGAGCTCGATGGTTCCGTCGCGCCTGCAATCGCTTGCCGAGATCAGCTACACCTTCATCGCCGACATGATCCGCTCTTCAGCGGGCACTGAAGGCCTGAAATTCTTTCCCTTCATTTTCGCGCTGTTCATGTTCGTGCTGTTCTCCAACATGCTGGGCCTGTTGCCGTTCCAGCTCATCACCGGCGGCGCCTTCCATCAGTTCACGGTCACAAGCCACATCATCGTCACGCTGGCTTTGGCGCTTACAGTGTTTGCAATGGTGATTGTCGTCGGCATCGCCAAGCACGGCTTTCGCTTCTTGACCCTCTTCGTGCCGCACGTGCCTTGGTACATGCTGCCGATCCTGACGCCGATCGAGATCATTTCGTTCCTCAGCCGCCCCATTAGCCTTTCGGTACGTCTCTTCGCCAACATGCTCGCGGGGCATACGATGCTCGTCGTGTTCGGCAGTTTCGTCGTCGGTCTGGCGGCGGCGGGCGGCGCGTTATCGGCGCTGTCGGTCATTCCGATGTTGGTCATCATTGGCGTCACCGCGCTCGAATTTCTTGTGGCGTTTCTGCAGGCCTATGTGTTCGCCATTCTCACCAGCATCTACCTCAACGACGCCCTTCATTTGCACGATCACTAAAACCAAGCCGGCTTTGGGCAGAGCCGGCGGTCATTTCTTTCTAGGAGCTTGAAAAACATGGACGTTGAAGCAGCAAGATTTATCGGCGCCGGTTTGGCCGCCATGGCGCTGATCGGCGCCGGCATCGGCATCGGCAATGTGTTCGGCAACTTCCTCGCGGGCGCACTGCGCAATCCGGGCGCGGCTGCCGGCCAGACGGCGAACCTGCTCCTCGGCTTCGCGCTTTGCGAAGCGACGGGTCTGTTCGGCCTCGTGATCGCGCTGATCATGCTCTACGCGCCGCCGGTTTAATTTCCGGCCATGCAAGACATCGAGACGACGGAAGGCATTGTCGTACCCGGCGAAGAACACGCCGAGGGCGGCCTGCCGCAAATGAATGCCGAAACCTACGCCAGCCAGTTGTTCTGGCTGGTGCTTACATTCGGCTTTTTGCTCGTCGTCTTGAGCAAAGTGGCGCTGCCAAAGATCGGCAGCGTCATCGCGGCGCGGAAGGATCGTATTACGGGCGATCTTGAAACCGCCGAACGCTTACGCAAGGAGGCCAGCGACGCTCTCGCCGCTTATGAAAGCGCTCTCGCGAGCGCACGTGGCCGCGCGACGACTTTGGCCGACGAGAAACGCAAGACCGTCAACGCAGAAATGGATCGCCTGAAGGCAGCCGCCGATGCGCAAACGCAAACGGCGCTGACGGAAGCGGAGGCCCGCATTGAGGAAACCCGCAAGCGCGCCGCCGGCCATGTCCAGCAAGTGGCGAGCGAGGCCGCGGCCGATATTGTCGAACGTTTGATCGGCGAGAAAGTCTCCTCGGCTGACGCGCTTCAAGCCGTCCAATCGATTCGAGGCTGAGATGGAATTCTTCTCGAATGCGGAAACCTGGGTTGGCGTCGGCACGCTGATCTTTCTTGGCCTTCTTCTGTGGCAGGGCGTGCCTGCCATGATCGGCAAAACGCTGGATGCGCGCTCCGCCCAAATCGCCAAAGAATTGGACGATGCGCGCCGTCTTCGCGAGAAAGCGCAAGGCCTTCTCGAGCAATATCGCTGCAAGCAGGCGGATGCGGAAAAAGAAGCGCACGGCATTTTGACGGCGGCGCGCGCCGAAGCGGGAGCCTATGCCAAGGAAATGCGCGTGCAGATCGCGCAGGCGATCGAACGCCGCGGCAAGCAGGCACAGGATAAAATTGCACAAGCGGAAGCCGCGGCACTCGCGGAAGTCCGCGCCCTCGCCGCCGATGCAGCCGTGTCGGCAGCCGAGAAGCTGATCGCTGCCCGCCTCGACGACAAACGCGCCCAGGACATGGTCCAGAGCGCGTTGAAAGAAATTCCCGGTAAGCTGAACTAATCCTCTTCATAGAGGGCAGACAAAAAACGGCGCAGGAATCTCCCGCGCCGTTTTGCTTTATGTTTTCGATGATTACGCTTTTTCTTTCTCCGGCAGCACGACGCGGATATGAAGTTCGCGCAATTGTTTCGCCGAAACTTCCGACGGCGCGCCCATCATTAAATCCTGCGCCTGCTGGTTCATCGGAAACATCGTCACTTCGCGCAAATTCTCGACGCCCGCGATCAGCATGACCATGCGGTCGATGCCCGGCGCTGAGCCACCATGCGGCGGCGCGCCGTAGCGGAACGCATTCAGCATGCCGGAGAATTTCGCTTCGGTTTCGGCGCGCGCATAGCCGGCGATCTCGAAAGCTTTCAACATGATCTCGGGCTTATGGTTACGGATGGCGCCTGACGACAATTCCACGCCATTGCAAACGATGTCGTATTGGAACGCTTTGATGGTGAGCGGATCCTGATTTTCCAGCGCTTCCATTCCGCCTTGCGGCATCGAGAATGGATTGTGCGAGAAATCGATGCGCTTTTCCTGCTCGTTATATTCATACATCGGAAAATCGACGATCCAGCAGAACTCGAACTTATCCTCGCGGATCAAGCCAAGCTCTCTGCCGATGCGCGTGCGCGCCTTGCCTGCAAGATCGGCGGCGCGCGCCAGTTTGTCGGCGGCAAAGAATACGGCGTCGCCCGCTTTCACGGCGGCGCGAACCGCAAGCTTCTGTAATGCCTCCGACGAAAGGAATTTCGCGATTGGTCCCTTGCCGACCAACACGCCGTTCTCTTCCTCGAAAATGATGTAACCGAGCCCGGCGGCGCCTTCGCCGCGCGCCCATTCATTCAACTTATCGAACCATGAGCGCGATTGCGCGCCGGCGCCTGGCGCCGGAATGGCGCGTGCGACGCCACCCGCCTGCACAACTTTCTTGAAGGCTTGGAACGTGACGTCATCGCGCGTGAAAATATCCGACACGTCGGCGATCAGAAGCGGATTGCGAAGATCCGGCTTGTCGGTGCCGTAGAGGGCCAGCGCTTCGGAATAAGGAATGCGCGAAAACGGTATCGGCGACACTTGCCGTCCATTGGCGAACTCCGTGAAGACGCCATGCAGAACCGGCTCAATAGCAGCAAAAACATCGTCTTGCGTGACGAAGCTCATTTCCAGATCGAGCTGATAGAATTCGCCCGGGCTACGGTCGGCGCGCGCATCTTCATCGCGGAAACAGGGCGCGATTTGGAAATAACGGTCGAAGCCCGCCACCATGATGAGCTGTTTGAACTGCTGCGGCGCCTGCGGCAACGCATAGAACGAGCCCGGATGCATGCGCGACGGCACCAAGAAGTCGCGCGCGCCCTCGGGGCTGGAGGCGGTCAGGATGGGCGTCTGAAACTCGGTGAAGCCTTGGTCCACCATGCGGCGGCGAATGGACTGAATGACTTGCGCGCGCAGTATGATGTTCTTGTGCAGCTTCTCGCGCCGGAGATCGAGGAAGCGGTAGCGCAAGCGGATATCTTCCGGATATTCGGCTTCACCGAAGACGGGCAGCGGCAGCTCGCCGGCCTCGCCTTGAATGGACAGCTCTTCGATTCGAATCTCGATATCGCCGGTGGGCAGGTTGGCATTGGCGGTATCGCCTTTGCGCGCCACGACCGGCCCGGTGACGGTGACGACCCATTCCGAGCGGACCCGCGAGGCCTCAGCGAAGGCCGGAGAGTCGGGTTCCAGCACGCATTGCGTGACCCCGTAATGGTCGCGCACATCGATGAACAGTAGCCCGCCATGGTCGCGCACCCGGTGGGCCCAACCTGAAATACGGACCCGCTGTCCGACGTCTGACTGGCGCAAGGCGCCAGCCGTATGGGTACGATAAATATGCATGGTGGGATCCCGCTAGATGCGGTGTTTGTGGAAAGGACCCCGCCCTAAGTCAAGGGGCGGTTCCCTGGCCTACCCGCCGTGACCCAAACGCACAGGAACCGTGAATTTCCAGCCATAACGCATAGCCGGCGGGGACAGCGGGGACGAATCCCGCTAAGAGCTGACCATGCGTATTGTCACGGATTCTGCTGATCTTAAGGCCTTCTGCGCCGAGTTGAACGAGGGCCCTTATGTTGCCCTCGATACCGAGTTCATCCGGGACCAGACCTATTGGCCGAAACTCTGCCTGATCCAGGCGGCGAGCCCGACCGCGGAAGGCATCATCGATCCCCTGGCTAAGGACATCGATCTCGCGCCATTCCATAAGCTACTCGCCAATAAGAAGGTCATGAAGGTGTTTCATGCCGCGCGGCAGGACATCGAAATCTTCCATCACTCGGCAGGCATCATTCCGCAGCCTTTGTTCGACTCGCAGATCGCCGCGATGGTGTGCGGCTTCGGAGAGGCTGCCTCCTACGAAACGCTGGTGCGCCGTATAGCCAAAGCGGACATCGACAAATCCGCGCGCTTCACCGATTGGAGCCGCCGGCCGCTGAGCAAGCGGCAGCTGGAATATGCGCTGGCCGACGTCACCTATTTGCGCACGATTTACGAAACGCTTTCGGCAGAGCTGGAAAAAAGCGGCCGCGCCGTTTGGCTGGAAGAAGAAGAAAAGACGCTGAAAGATCCAGCGACTTACAAACTGGAACCGGAAGATGCGTGGCGCCGCTTGAAGCTGCGCTCCAGCAATAAGAAATTCGTCGCGCTCGTCATGGCCATGGCGGCGTGGCGCGAGCGTGAGGCGCAATCGCGCGACGTGCCGCGCAACCGCGTTGTCAAAGACGAAGCCATTCTGGAAATCGCGTCGCATCCGCCGGCCACGGCGGAAGCGCTTTCCGATATTCGCGCGCTGCCGAACGGTTACGCGGCGTCGCGTCAGGGCAAGGCTTTGCTTGCCGTTATTAAAGAAACGCTTGAAGCGCCCCTACCCGAGATACAGCCGTTTGAGTCGCGTCGGCGCGGCCGCGAGCCGTCGCCGGCAGCGCTAGATCTCTTGAAGACGTTGCTCCGCCTTAGGGCGACGCAATATGGCGTCGCTGCGCGGCTCATCGCGAACAGCGATGAGCTGGAACGCCTCGCAGGCGGCGACGAAGATGTGCCGGCCCTGCAAGGCTGGCGCGCTGAAGTGTTCGGCAATGATGCGCGCGCGCTGGCGGAAGGACGCCTCGCCATTGCGCTCGACAATGGCGAAGCCGTCGTGGTGGAAAACGCGGTCGTGCCGGAGAAGAAATCCCGCGCCAAATCGCGGTAAGTTTCTTCGCTGCGTTTAAAAAATTAGCGCAGCGACACCGAGCACAAGAAATATCACCGCCGAGATGGTGTGTATCAGCCGCAACGGCAGACGATTGCCCACCATTTTTCCGGCGAGAATAACGGGCACGTTCGCGAGCATCAGCCCGACTGTCGTGCCGGCACCCACGAGAAGCACAGCGTGATAGCGCGCCGCCAGCGCCACAGTCGCGATCTGTGTCTTGTCGCCTATCTCGACAATAAAAAACGAAATGGCGGTCGCAGCGAAGGCGCCCCATTTATCTCCGATACGCGGTCCGGAATCGAGCTTGTCCGGGATCAACATCCATAGCGCCATACCGATGAACGACGCGGCGATGACCCAGCGCAAAACATCGCCGGAGAGAAAATCCGCCGCCAATACGCCGACCCATGCTGCCGCGAGATGGTTTGCAGTGGTGGCGACGAGAATGCCGAGAATGATGGGAATTGGCGCGCGGTAGCGCGCGGCCAGCACAAGCGCCAAAAGCTGCGTCTTGTCGCCGATCTCGGCCAAAGCGACGGCGCCCACAGAAATGAGAAACACATCCATGATGAACTCACTGGGGGGTCAGGCAGGACATACCAATGGCTTTTCGTTTTCGCCCGACCCCGGACGGAAAACGAAGAGCCAAAGGTCTCGCCGTTTTATCGGTCGCACCGCCGGACGAAAAAGTGCGATAGGCACTTTTTTCTGGCGGATGCTTCCAGCGCGCACCATAGCCCGCGAGGGCCAAGTCTGTTGATACGTGCCCCGGTGGAGGTCCGGGCGGCTACTCCCCAATGACAGGTGCTTATACAAATTGCGCGCGTGACCGGCAAGCCGCGCAGCTGAGGCTGGGTTAACCCGCCGCCGCACGGGCATCTTTTCGGCGCAGCACCAGCAGGGTGAAGGCGATGCAATTGAGCGCCGAGGTGAAATAGAACGTCGCGCCCAAGCGGAAATCACCTTGCGGCAATTCGCTGACGACGCCCAGAATTCCGTTTCCGGCCAAAGCACCAACAACGAAACACAGGCTGCTGATCGAGGTCAGCGCGCCCAAAGTGACGCCCTGCATGCGCGGATCGGTTCCCTTCGAAACCAACCCTTGCAGAGCTGCACCGGCGCTAAACACGATGAATGAGGCAAAGAGGATGACGTAGATCATCCAGCCTTCCCAAGAGATGCCGTAGAGAAATTGCGCGATCATATTGGTGCCGACGGCGTACATCGCGAGGCGTTCTTCACCCAGCCATTTCACCAGCCGGCCGACGAGACCGCCCTGCACTATCGCAGACAATAGTCCTACGCATCCCAGAACGATGCCGTTCTGCGCCGTGGTCCAATCGAAGCGGAAATGCATGGCCAGAACCCAGGTCTGGATCATGGTCGCGTGCGCCAGCATGTAGAGCGAATAGATGATCACGAGATTGCCAATCGCGTGGCTCGACACCAAAGCAATCAGCGCGCGAAAGGGATTGGCCTTGGAGATCGCGAATTTGCTGCGCCGCTCGGGCGGCAGAGATTCCGTAACCACAAAGTAGCCGTATACCGCGTTAGCAAGCGACAACCCCGCTGCGACGAAGAACGGCAAATGCAAATTGATTTCGCCAAGCAGCCCGCCCAGCGGTGGGCCGCAGATGAACCCCAATCCGAACGCAGCGCCGATCATGCCGAAGGCCTTGGTGCGCTCTTCCGGCGCGCTGACATCGGCCAGATAGGCATTAGCGACGGAGAAGCTGGCGCCCGTTATGCCGCCAAGCAGTCGCGCCACAAATATCAGCCACAACGACGCAGCAAAGCCGATGAGAAGATAGTGAAACCCGAGCCCGATAATGGCGGCGAGAAGAACGGCCCTTCGTCCATAACGATCGCTGAGTGCGCCGAGACCGGGCGCGCAAAGAAACTGCATGCCGCCATAGGCGACCGTCATCGCCATATACCAATGGGTTTGCAGAGATCGGTCGCCGACATACTCGCCGACAAGAACCGGAATAACCGGCATCGCGATGCCTATCCCGATCATGTCGATGAAGACGACGATCAGAACAAACAGAACGCCCTTAGACATGGTTGCGCGGGGCGCTTGTGCTGCTGCGTCTGACATAGAGTTGCGGAACCGGGTGCGAGAAATCGGGAGCGTTTGAAACGCGGGCCGCACGCTACCACAGCGTGTGCTCGTCTAAGAACCCGGTCTGGCACCCCGCCGCATTAATTCTCCAGTTCGATGGCCTGTTCTGGCGTTGGCTCGGCGAACAGATCGTCCTGCCCATCCTCGCCTTCGACATAGGGATCTTCGTCCGGAGCCAGCATGTCCGACGGATTGGGAACCGCGAAGCCTGCCGGCGGCGCCGATTCAAGGAAGCCTGCGGCTTTCAGCTCATCCATACCGGGCAGATCCCCGACATTCTCGAGACCGAAATGCACCAGGAAGGCTTCGGTCGTGCCGTAAGTAACTGGACGGCCAGGCGTACGGCGGCGGCCTCTGATGCGCACCCAACCGACTTCCATGAGCGCGTCGATCGTGCCCTTGGACACCATGACGCCGCGAATATCTTCGATCTCGGCGCGCGTCACCGGTTGGTGATAGGCGACAATAGCCAAGGTCTCGATGGCGGCGCGCGACAGGCGGCGCTCTTCGGTTTTCTCCTTATGCAGAAGAAAGCCGAGATCCTTCGCGGTGCGGAACTGCCATTTGTTCGCGACCTTCAACAGATTGACGCCGCGACCTTCATAGTCGCGCTGAAGGGCAGTGAGGATCGCTTCCACATTCGTGGATTGCGGCAGCGCGGCGGCGAGCGCGTTGATGTCCAAAGGTTCGGACGCCGCAAACAGTAAAGCCTCGACGATACGAATATGGGTGAGCTCGGGTCCCGGCGCGGCTTCCACCGTTTCCGCTTCGCCGTTGGATTCCAATTCGCTCTCTTGAGGCTCGGGTGCAGGCATCAGCTTAATGTGGTCCTTGGCCCCTAGTGTGTCGATGGGTTGTGCGTCGGCTTCGGTTAGTCGAATGACGTGGTTCACGTCGAGCCCTCCATTGCACGGTCTCGTAAGAAAATGTCGCCGAATGGCGTTAGTTGCCTGAGTTCCAACTTACCGTCGCGGGCAAGTTCTAGGCAGGCCGAAAATGTACTGGCGATGCCCGTGCGGCTGCGCCCCTCGATGCGCCATTCCAGCGGCAGGAAGCGAGTCAGAACGGTCCATTCCGGGATTTTTCCGAGAACCCGTTCCAGACGAGACCGCGCCTCTTCGATTAAGAAAATCTCCGGGCGTTTCATCTCGTAGACTTTGTGGCCGGTCTGCTTGATCCGCTGCTGCGAATAGGACGACAGCAATTCGTAGAGTGAATCCACCTGCTTGCGCGTGCGGATGACGCGGACATTTTCCGGCATGCCGCGCGCAAACACGTCACGGTCGAGGCGCTCGCGCGCCATTAGGCGGGCCGCAGACTCGCGCATGTTTTCGAGACGCTGCAGACGCCAGCGCAATTGGGCTGCCGCATCCTCGGCGGTGCCGCCTTCAGCTGCAGGCGCTTGCGGCAGGATCAGCCGCGATTTGAGATAAGCCAGCCACGCCGCCATCACGAGATAATCGGCGGCTAATTCCAGACGATGTTTACGCACGGATTCAATGAATGCCAAAAATTGATCGGCGAGTTGCAAGATTGAAATTTTCGCGAGATCGACTTTTTGCGACCGCGCCAATGCGAGCAGAAGATCGAGCGGCCCTTCGAAGCCGTCCAACTCAAGGATCAACGCGTCTTCAGGCGCGGCTGAGGCGGCAGCTTCAAAGGCGGCGGGCGCTGTCATTTCCGGTTCGCTCACGCCGCGGCTCCGATCATATTATTCAGCCACATATCGGCTGCGGCGACGTCGAATTCTAAGGGGCACTTCAATTGCGCCAGTGCGGATTCAGCGCGCGCCAACGCACGGCCCGCGAGCGGAATGACTTCGGCAGCGATCTCGCGCATCTCATCCATGCGGCCATTGCAGTGCAGAACCACATCGCAGCCGGCGTGCAATGAATCGCGCGTTCTTGTGCCAAGCGGCCCTTCGAGGGCCGACATGGAAAGATCGTCGCTCATCAGAAGCCCGTCGAATCTGATTTCGCCGCGAATGATGTCGCGAATGATTTTTTTGCTCGTCGTCGCCGGATGCTTAGGGTCCAGCGCTTCGTAAACGACATGGGCTGTCATCGCCATCGGGGCTCTGTTGAGTGCGCGGAAGGTGACGAAATCGCGCGCGCTGAGTTCTGCGTGGCTAGCATCGACACGCGGTAAGGCAAGATGCGAATCCGCATTGGCGCGGCCATGCCCCGGTACGTGCTTGATCACGGGAAGAACGCCGCCGTCGAGAAAACCTTCCATGGAAGCGCGCGCCAGTTCGATAACCAGCTCCGGATCTTCGGCGAAAGCGCGGTCGCCAATCACATCGTGCGCTCCCGGAACCGGAACGTCGAGCACAGGCGCGCAATCGACATTGATACCAAGCGCAATGAGCTCGGACGCGATAAGGCGCGAGCAGAGATAGGCGCCCTGACGCGCGGCATCGGGATTGGCATCAAAGAGATTTCCGAATTGGCGCGCCGGCGGCCTTGCGGCCCAATGCGGCGGGCGAAGACGCTGAACGCGGCCGCCTTCCTGGTCGATGAGGATCGGCGTGTCGGATTGGCCGGTGATGTCGCGCAAAGACTCGCAGAGTCGCCGGATTTGATCGGGGGCGGCGCAATTGCGCGCGAATAAAATGAAGCCATACGGCATGGCATCGCGAAAAAACGCGCGCTCATCGGGCGACAACTCCGTGCCCATACATCCGTAAATCGCCGCGCTTGCGGACATGGTGATCTTGCTCTCGTGCAGGCAGCGTCAGGGCGCCGCGACGAAGCAGGTACCGCCGGCCTCTCTCAGCTGTTCGCATTTCTCCACCGCCGCATCCTTGCTATTAAACGGACCAACGCGGAGGCGATACCAGGTGCCGCGTTCGCCAAGGTCTGCCACTTGGACATTCTGCGTCAGCCCACCAATTGCGGTGGCGTAGCGGGCGCGGAAATTATTCCAAGCGCTGAGCGCAAGTTCTTCCGACGGATAGGCGCCGATTTGAAGCATCGGACCCGTAGCGCGTGTCGCGGCGGAGGCCGGCGCGGCAGCGGCTTGAGGAGCGGGTGCCGGACGCGGTGCAGCTGCAGCCGGCAATGAAACGGCAATGGCAGGCGGCGGGGTTACGGGTGCGCGGGGTGCTGCAGGAGCCTGACGCGGCGGAGGCGCAGCAGCTACAACAGGAGCCGGTGGCGGTGTAACTATTCGCGCTGCGGGTGGCGGTGTCGCAGCAGGTGAAGCGGCCGCAACGACTGGCGCTGGCTCCGCAGCCGGGACAATTGCTTCCGGAGCGGCGGGCGCAAGTGAGGAAGCTGCGGCTTCCTGCTCTGGCGCAACAGGTTCGCCATATACTTTCAGGCCGGTATAGGGGACTTCGGCGGTTTGCGTATCCGGCGGCGTGCGAACGGGACCATCTGGCGCGGTTATGACGGTCGGAAGTCCGACCTGGCCATGTTTGACGCCCTGATTATACGCCAGCCAGACAACGCCGGCGAAAGCCGCAAGTACGAGAAGCGCAATGACGATCAGCAGCGGCAAACGTGCGCGTGCGTCCTCGATATCGTCCTCCTGCACCTCATAGGAGTACTGCGTGTCCTCGAAGGAAGGCTGGTAAACCTGACGAAGATTACTGGCCATGAGCAAGATTCCAACGAATCGTGACTGGTTTCAATCTACCACCCGGCGCCGGTCGAATCACGGCAACAACACCGGTTTAAGTCCGTGGAGCGGAAATTCCATGTGGAAGACCCGCTTATATTCTTGCTGGGCAAATCCGTCGGTCATACCGGCGATATAATCGCATACCGCCCTAGCGGTCCGCGTGTCACCCACACCCGCGCACGCGTCCTGCCAATCGGCAGGAAGCAATTGTGGATTCGTTATATAGGCGCCAAACAGCTCCGTCAGCAGGTTTTGCGCTTGTCCCATAATTGTCATCACGTGGTCATGCCGATACATGCGCCGGTACAAAAATGCCTTCAGGATGGGCACTTCGCGCAAGAGGACCTGCGAGAACGCGGCCATGGGAACCGGAAGCGCCCGTAACTGGCTCACATTCTCCGGGCGATATTTATCGAGGCGCGCCCGCGTCTCAGCGACCACATCGCCAACCATGACGCCGATCAGCCGGCGCACGCCCTCGGCAATCGCCCGGTTGACATCCACGCCATGAAGTTCGGCAACGGCCGCTCGCATCAGAGGGCCGGCCAAAGGAACTTCCACCAATTCTTCGAAAGCGAACAGTCCGGCGCGCAAGCCATCATCGATGTCGTGATTCACATAGGCGATGTCGTCGGCTAAGGCCGCCACTTGCGCCTCGAGGCCGGCATGGCTGGAAAGTTCCAAATCCCATTCGAAACGCGTGATGGCTTCCGGCAGGTCGGACGCGCTGCGTGATTCGGTGATCAGGGGGCCGTTGTGTTTGACCAACCCTTCAAGCGTTTCCCAAGTGAGGTTGAGCCCATCGAAATGCGGATAGCGGTGCTCCAGCCGCGTCACCAAGGCCAAAGCCTGGGCGTTGTGATCGAAGCCGCCATAATTTTGCATGCAGGCATCGAGCGCATCTTCGCCGGCATGGCCGAAGGGCGGATGGCCGAAATCGTGGGAGAGCGCCAAGGCCTCGGCCAAATCCTCATCGATGCCGAGCTGGCGGGCGATGGCCCGGGCGATCTGCGCCACCTCCAAGGAGTGGGTCAGACGGGTGCGGTAGTAATCACCCTCGTGCTGCACAAAGACCTGGGTCTTGTGTTTGAGCCGGCGAAAGGCGGTGGAATGGATCAGGCGGTCCCGATCTCGCTGATAGCAGATGCGTGTGGCGCTTTCGGGCTCAGGGAACAGCCGTCCCCGGCTGGTTTGGGGTAAAGTGGCGTAGGGTGCCTTGGGCGGGGCCGCGAAAAGCGGGCCCAAAAGCCGCCCCGGCGGGCGATTTAGCGCCTCTGCCGGCCCTTCGCCGAAAGCTTTCACCATCAGGGGCTTGCTCGCCGATCTTCAGGGCCTACATAGGAATCGTATGATAGGACTATTCGCATGAGTGTTGAAACGAGCACCGACGGGCAAGTCGCGCTAACCGAGAGGGCGGCGCGGCGCATTGCCGAGATTCTGAAAACCGAACCGGAAGGCAGCGTGCTGCGCGTGGCGGTGAATGGCGGCGGGTGCTCCGGCTTCCAATATGATTTCGCGTTCGAGAGTGCCCGCGCCGAGGACGATCTGGTGATCGAAAAATCCGGCGCGGTGGTTCTGATCGATCCAGTCTCGCTCGATTTCCTCAAGGGCGCGGAGATCGACTTCGTGGACGAGATGATCGGCGCGGCTTTCAAGATCAATAATCCGAATGCCACCTCGTCCTGCGGCTGCGGGACGTCTTTTTCGGTTTAATCAGCCGCCGACGACACGCGCAAGAATATCGGCGCCGCGGCGGCACTCCTCCGTTGAAACATTCAGATGCGTCACGGCGCGCACCGTGCGCGGCGCGAAAGCGTTCACCAGCACACCTTCTTCCTGGGCGCGTGCCACCACTGCGGCGGCATCGGGCACTGACGGCGCGAGACGAAACAGCACGATATTGCTTTGTACGATGCCAAGATCGAGTTCGATCCCCCGTGACCCAGCAAGCCGCTCTGCAATCAGACGCGCATTCGCGTGGTCTTCGGGCAGACGCGACACATGATGATCGAGCGCATAGTGCCCGGCGGCTGCGAGAATGCCCGATTGGCGCATGACGCCGCCGAACATGCGCCTGATACGGCGGGCTCGCGACATATCCTCCCGCGAACCGGCCACGATACTGCCGATCGGACATCCAAGCCCTTTCGACAGGCATATCGAAACAGCATCAAACGGTGCCGCGAGCTCTGCAAGGCTTTGATTTGAAATCGCCGCCACATTGAAGAGACGCGCGCCGTCGCAGAAGCTGCGAATGCCGCGCGCACGCGCAGCTTCCAAAATCGTCAGAATTTCGCCTTGTGGGAATACGACTCCGCCGCCACGATTATGCGTGTTCTCGATCCACACCAGACTCGTCGGGGGCATGACGGAATTCCAGGCGGGTTTGCAGGCCTCGACAAACTCCGTCGCGGTAAAGCAACCACCCTGCCCGATGGCGGTAAACTGCACCCCGGAATTGATCGCTCCTGCGCCCGCTTCGTGCCACACGAGATGGGTTTCTTGCCCGACAATGACGTCGTCGCCGGGGCGCGTGAGCATTTTCAGCGCGATCTGATTTCCCATCGTGCCGCTGGGCACGAAGATGGCCGCCTCTTTCCCGAGCAGCGCCGCGACGCGTTCCTGCAGGCGGTTGGTGGTGATGTCTTCGCCATATTGATCATCGCCGACCTCCGCTTCCGCCATCGCGCGGCGCATGCCGTCAGTGGGTTTGGTCACGGTGTCGGAGCGAAGATCGATGCGCGACATGGATTAGAGCAGCCCTTCCGTCTCCGGCCAGCCCATCATGGCATTGAGGTTCTGCACGGCGGCGCCGGCAGCACCTTTGCCCAGATTGTCCAACACAGCGACAAGCCGCGCCTGGCGCAAAGCTTCATCGCCAAAGACATAGAGCTTCATCCGGTTGGTGTTCTTCATGCCTTCCGCGTCGAGCGTTTTCAATTTCGCGGAGTCGGCCAGAGGCGCGACCTTTACCAACGGTTCGCCGCTGTAAGAATCCGCCAGAGCCTGATGAAGTTGCGCCACGCTCGGCGTGGTTTTCAACGACCATAATTGCAGCGGCACCTCCACCAGCATGCCGCGATAATAGCGGCCGACGCTGGGCGCGAAGAGCGGCCGATGCGTCAGGCCGGAGTGCATCTGCATTTCGGCTACGTGCTTGTGCTGAAGCGCGAGCGCGTAGGTGCGAAACACTTCCTGCGTGAAATTCGGCGCGGCCTTGTCTTCAAATTCCGTGATGATGCCACGCCCGCCGCCGGAATAGCCGGAAACGGCGTTGCACGTATACGGAGCATCGGCGGGCAAAAGTCCGGCGCGCACCAAAGGCGCCATCAGCGCGATGAAGCCCGTCGAATAACAGCCGGGATTGGACAGCCGCGTGGAATGGCGGATCGCCTCGCGCTGCTTGGGCGCCATTTCAGGAAAGCCGTAAACCCAGCCTTCCATGGTGCGATGCGCGGTCGAGGGGTCGATCACGCGCACGGCGGGATTGGTGATGAGACTGACCGCTTCGCGCGCCGCGTCATCGGGAAGGCAGAGCACGACCACATCGTTTTCGTTCAGCGCGTCGGCACGCGCCGCCGGATCTTTACGCCGCGCGTCGTCGAGCGCGACGAGCTGGACTTCGCGCCGGCCGGAAAGCCGCTCGCGAATTTCGAGGCCGGTCGTGCCGGCTGCACCGTCGATGAAAACCTTGGTTGCCATTGCAATGTTCCGTTCTTAACAACTGCCTTTTGTAATGAACATCGGCGCAAAAACAAAAAGGGCGCCACTTGCGTGACGCCCTCTTGCCACCAGAGTGGTGGAAAACGTCAGCGCTTGGAGAACTGGAACGAACGTCGTGCTTTGGGACGACCGTATTTTTTGCGTTCGACAACACGCGGGTCACGCGTGAGGAAGCCGCCTTGCTTCAGAACTGGGCGCAGACCCGGCTCAAAAGCGATCAGCGCCTTGGAGATGCCGTGACGCACCGCGCCGGCCTGGCCCGAAAGCCCGCCGCCGACAACCGTGCAGATCACGTCAAATTGGCCATCGCGTCCCGCCGCGACCAGCGGCTGGCGCAAAATCATGCGCAGCACCGGGCGGGCGAAATAGACGCCTTCTTCTTTGTCGTTGATCTTGATGCGACCCGCACCCGGCTTAATCCACACGCGGGCGACAGCGTTCTTACGCTTGCCGGTCGCATAGGCGCGGCCCTTTTTGTCGAGCTTCGGACGGTTTTCACCGGCCGCGGCCTGCGTTTCGGCGGGCTTCGCCGGCGCTTTGATCAGCGTCGTCTTCAATTCGGAAAAATCGCGAACCTGTTCAACCATGGTCTCAGGCCTTCACTTTCCGGTAGTTGGTGTTCTTGGGATTGAGCGCCGCGACGTCAAGCGTCTGGGGCTGCTGCGCCTCATGCGGATGCTCGCCACCGACATAGACGCGCAGATTGGACAATTGGCGACGGCCCAAGGGACCGCGCGGCAACATCCGCTCTACGGCTTTTTCGACCACGCGTGTGGGCGTCTTGCCGGAAAGGAATTTCTCAGGCGTGCGTTCTTTGATGCCGCCGATATAGCCGGTGTGCCAGTAATACACCTTGTCCTTCATCTTATTGCCGGTGAGGACGATCTTGTCGGCGTTCACGACGATGACATTGTCACCGCAATCCATATGGGGCGTGAACATGGGCTTGTGCTTGCCGCGAAGACGGGTAGCGATGATGGCGGCGAGACGGCCAACAACCAGCCCCTCGGCGTCGATCAGCACCCATTTCTTGGTAATTTCGGACGCTTTCGCCGAATAGGTCTGCATGGGACACTCCTTGCCGGCGAATAAAGACCGGACCAGGGGCGGCGTGTACCGGGACAAGCGGATGTCGTCAAGCATTTTGGCCGAAAACAGCGGTAATTCGGCCATTGTTTTGATACGGTATCCTAATACCGCTTCAAACGAAGCGCCCGATCCGCTCTCCGCGTCAAATATGCTACGGACTGACTCATGAGCAAAGAACCGACCCTCCCCCCTATTCTCCCCACGCGCCAGGACGGCGTGCTGACCATCACCCTCAACCGCCCCGAGAGCCGCAACGCTTTGTCCGAATTCATGATGCGGGCGCTGCAGCTGACTTTGACCGAGGCCGCCGATGATGCGGACGTGCGGGTGATTATCTTGGCCGCCAACGGGCCGGTCTTTTGCGCGGGGCACGATTTGCGCGAACTCAGCGCGCACCGGGCAGATGCCGATAAGGGTCTCGCCTTCTATCGCTCCATTTTCGCCCAGTGCAGCCATCTGATGACGAGCATTGTGCGCCACCCCAAACCGGTCATCGCGCGCGTCCACGCGCTGGCGACGGCGGCGGGGTGCCAATTGGTAGCGAGCTGCGACCTGGCAGTGGCGTCGAGCGCCGCCAAATTCGCAACGCCCGGCGTCAATATCGGCCTCTTCTGTTCCACACCGATGGTGGCGCTCAGCCGAAACGTGCCGCGTAAAGTCGCGATGGAAATGCTTTTGACCGGCGAAGCCATCGACGCCGAAGAGGCGCGGCGCATCGGCCTGGTGAACCGCGTTTCAACGCCCGCTGAGCTCGTGACCGACACGCAAAATCTGGCCCGCTTCATCGCCGCGAAACCGCGCGCCACGCTCAGGCTCGGCAAGGAAGCATTTTACCACCAGGCCGAACTGGGAATGTCATCCGCCTATGATTATGTCTCAGAAGTGATGACGCAGAACATGCTGCACGCCGAGGCCAAAGAGGGCATCGGCGCGTTTCTGGAAAAGCGTCTGCCGAACTGGCCGGAGTGAACATGCCAACGACATACCCTGACTCTCTGATCGCGCGGATTTTACGCAGCGTGAAGACAATCGCCATGGTGGGCGCCAGTCCCAACCAAGTGCGGCCGAGCTATTTCGCGATGAAATATCTGCTCGATAAGGGATTCAAAATCATTCCCGTCAATCCCGGCCAAGCGGGCAAAGAAATTCTCGGGCAGAAAGTCTACGCCACGCTCAGCGACGTGCCGGGGCCTGTCGACATGGTGGATATTTCCCGCGCCTCGGACGCGGCGCTCGGCGTCACCGATGAAGCGATCGCCAATAAAGATCGGCTCGGATTGAAAGTCGTTTGGATGCAGCTTGGCGTTGTGAACGAAGATGCCGAGAAACGTGCGGGAGCTGCGGGCCTGACCGTCATCATGAATCGCTGCCCGAAAATCGAATATGGCCGCCTTTCCGGCGAGATCGGCTGGTACGGCGTCAACCGTCGCACCATCGACAACCGCAAGCCGCATGCGTTCAACAAAGGCGGCTCGCTGACGCGCGGCTAAGCCTCGCGCACAATTGGATTTGGAGACGAGAATGGCTGAGTTCGGATTCGACACATTGGCGGTGCATGCCGGCGCGCAGCCGGACCCCGCGACAGGCGCGCGCATCACGCCGATCTATCAGACGACAGCCTATGTGTTCGAGGACGCGGACCAAGCGGCCTCGCTGTTCAACCTGCAAGTGTTCGGCAACATCTACACGCGGTTGATGAACCCAACGACGGCTGTTCTGGAAGAGCGCATCGCCGCGCTCGAAGGCGGCACCGCGGGGCTTGCGGCCGCGTCCGGCCATGCGGCGCAGCATCTCATCTTTCACACCATCATGGAGCCCGGCGCGGAATTCGTTTCCGCGCGCCAGCTCTATGGCGGCTCCGTCAATCAGTTCAACCAATCGTTCAAGAAATATAATTGGCATGTGAAATGGGCGGATGCGACGGATCCTGAAAGTTTTAAACGCGAGATCACCGACAACACGCGCGCCCTCTTCTGCGAGAGCCTCGCCAATCCGGGCGGCGTCATCACCGATCTGGAGCCTCTCGCGCGCATTGCCGAAGATGCCGGCGTGCCGCTGATCGTCGACAACACGTTGGCGACACCCTATCTGATCCGCCCGTTCGAATGGGGAGCGCATCTCGTCGTACATTCGGCGACAAAATTTCTCGGGGGCCACGGCAATTCGCTGGGCGGCCTGATTACGGAAGCCGGTACGTTCGATTGGGCGAAGAGCGGCAAGTTCAAAACCATGACGGAGGAAAATCCCTCCTATCACGGGCTGAAATTCTTCGAGACATTCGGCGATTTTGCGTTCTGCGTGGCGGCGCGCGCGCTGGCGTTACGCGATCTCGGGCCGACCATGGCGCCGATGAATGCGTTCCTGATCCTCACCGGCATCGAGACGTTACCTTTGCGCATGCGCCGCCATTGCGACAACGCACTGGCGGTAGCGCGGTGGCTGGAAGCGCATGAGCGCGTAGCGTGGGTGAACTATGCTGGACTGGAGAAACATCCGCTCTATCCGCAGCACCAGAAATATTGCCCGAAGGGCGCCGGCGCGGTGTTCACCTTCGGCCTCAAAGGCGGTTTCGAGGCCGGCGTGAAACTCGTCAACAATGTGCGCATCTTCAGCCATCTCGCGAATATCGGCGACACGCGCAGCCTGATCATTCACCCGGCATCGACGACGCACCGGCAATTGTCAGATGAAGCGCGCGTGAAGGCAGGCGCGGGACCGGAAGTCGTGCGGCTCTCGATCGGCATTGAAGATGTGAACGATATTATCGCCGATCTCGATCAGGCGATGCGGGCGTAGACAACACATAGACCAGCCACAGGCTGGCGCCGAACAGCGCTAGAGCGGTGATTTGGTGCAAGGCCGCCATCGGCAACGACACCTGTGTCACGACGGTCAGGATGCCGAGCATAATTTGCAACGCCACGATGGCCACGACATGAACGCCAGCTATACGCGTTGGTTTACTAGCGCCTGCGCCGCGCAAGCGCACAAATAAGAAGATGGCTAAAGCGGCAGTGAGATAGCCGACATTGCGATGCTGAAAATGCGCCAGCGCGTGGTTCTCGAAGAAATTGCTCCACCACGGCATGAGATCGAACAATCCGGGCGGGATAAACCGTCCGCCGAAGGTCGGCCAATCGGCAAAGGCGTGGCCGGCATCGAGACCCGCGACGAACGCACCCAAGAGAATTTGCACGAATACCAGCACGGCAAGCGCGACGGATGCGGCTCTCAATCGGTTCACCGCGGGCGCAGTTTCGCGGCTAAGCCCCAAGACTTCGAACGCCGTCCAGAGAAGATAGCCGAACAATAGAAACGCGAGCCCGAGATGCGCCGCCAGCCTGTATTGGCTGACTGAGACGCGGCCGACGAGCCCCGATTGCACCATCCACCAGCCAAGCGCGCCTTGCGCCGCGCCCAGCAGGAAGATGACCACCAAGCGGCTCGCAAGTGCGCGGTCGATGCGCCGCTTGGCAACGAAGTAGACGAACGGAATTAGGAATACGAAGCCGATCAGCCGGCCCAAAAACCGATGCGTCCACTCCCACAAATAGATGGATTTAAACCCGGCCAATCCCATGCCGCGATTGATCGCCTCAAATTGCGTGGTGCCTTGGTATTTCGCGAACTCCGCCTGCCAATCGGCTTCCGATAAAGGCGGGATCGCGCCGGTGACGGGGCGCCATTCGGTGATGGAGAGGCCGGAATCGGTCAGGCGCGTCAGGCCGCCGACGACCACCATGGCGGCGATCATGGCCGCTATGACCAGCAGCCATAGCGCGACGCTGCGGTCGGTGCGGACTGGACCGGCCAGTGTCTGAGGGCGGGTGGATTGCACGGATACCATGGCGCCTGAATTAGGCCCTGGCGCGCCGCGCGTCCATGCGGCAGACGTTAAGTTCGGAAATGCGACCGGAAAATCTTATGACGCCCCGTCAGAAAAAGCTCATCGGCGCCGTGGCAATCCCCGTATGGATTGCGATCTACGCGCTGATTGTGATGCGGCTGGCGGTCGACATTCTCCCGAACGCCCATTGGCTGGTCGAGCTTCTCTTCTACGCTTTGGCGGGAACGCTCTGGATCATACCTGTGGGTCTGGCTTTGCCCTGGATGCACCGCGAGCCGAAACGCTAAGTCGGACAAAAACCTCGCACCACCGCAAATCCCTCTCCCCTTGTGGGAGAGGGAAGCTAGCGTCCGCAGGGCGCTAGCAGGGTGAGGGGTGATTTCACGGTTTAGTTTTCTCCCCTCACCCGCCTCGGAGCAAAGCTCCTCGGCACCCTCTCCCACAAGGGGAGAGGGATTTGTTGCGCGAGCCAAGTCGACGACGAAGGTCACCCAACGCACGCGGGTGTGAATGAGCTGGCGGTGCAGTTGCCAAAATTTATCCCAAATTCATGCCATTTTTGCGATCGCGCGCGGCCGAAAAGGCGCGCGGACATCTGGGAGTAAACTCCAGGGCAAGGAGAGAGAAATGCGCAAATTCATATTGGCTGCCATCGTTGCCGTCAGCGCCGCTGGAAGCGCCATCGCGGCAGATGCGGTGAATCCCCGGTTGGCCGCGGACGTCACCAAGGCAGCAGGTTTCGAAGCTCTGACAACGCAATATGTCGTCGCCAATCCGACCAGTATTTTCACCAATCATTATATGTATGGCAGCAAAGTTACGGGCCAGTTGCAGCGCGGTGAGCGCGTCGACGCATTGGCCAAGGTGCGCGGCTATGAGTGGGTACTTGTCGGCCGCAATGGAGAAGGCATCGGCTATGTTCCGATCTCCATGCTGGCGCCCGCCGATCTCTTCATTCCGTAGATCTCCACCACAGCACAAAAACAAAGGGCCGGAGACTCGCATCTCCGGCCCTTTTGCGTACTTAAAACAAGTCTCAATCCTGCGGTTCGACCCTTACCAGGACGTTGCGATGATTCGCACCGGTCCAGAATGCATTGGTCGCGTCGTCGAAATAGACCCGGCGGATATTGGTGTTTTCCGGCATCAGATAATCGACGAACTCGCTCGTTTTCGGGTTGAAGCGCGTTACGCGATCAGTCGACATCGAGCCGGTCCAAACTTCACCGGTACGCTCAGACTTGATGGCGTCGTAAGGCTGTGCCCACGGCGTCGGAACAACCCATTCCTTGAAGGCTTGAGTTTTCGGATCGAAGCTCGCGATGGCGTTGGAGCCGAATTCCGCGAACCACAACACGCCGGCTTTGTCGAATTGGCCACGACGCGGACGCGCGCGTGCGAAGGGCGATTTCCACGTGGTCAGCTTGCCGGTCTTTGCATCGACCTTGCCGACCTTCTGGCCGGCGCCGCCGAATTCCAGCGCCCAGAGATTGTTGTACTGATCGGACGGCAATTCATATCCGTTGATCTCGTCGCCGTTTTGATCCTTCAAAGGCGGGAATTTTTCGTATTTGCCGGTCTTGATATCGAGACGCAGGAAGGTGTGATCCGACTGGTCGTTGGTCCACACCTTGCCATCGACATGGCTGTTGCGCGGGCTGACCATCGATTCCTGCGTGCTCCCGTTCTGCCATTCGGCCGGCAGCGGATACGCGGTCATCTTCTTGGTCTTGGTGTCGAATTTCACCAAGCCGCCCTGATACATCATCGCGACCCAGAGATTGCCGTCGCGATCCGGATGCAGGCCGAGCACGCCTTGCGGCGCGGAGGGCTTCAGCAGCGGAAGCTTGTAATCGGTGACTTTGCCGGTCGCCGGATCCATCTCGCCGATAAAGAGCGCGCCGAAATCCGAGTAGTAGACTTTTCCATTCACGACCATCGCGTCATGGGGCATCGCGTCAGCGCGCGGCAGATCGTATTGCGTGATGATGACCTTGGTGGCGCGGCCTTTCGGGCGCGGCAGGGTCTTCAACGCGTATTCGTATTTGCCGGTCTTGGAGAGGTTGATCGTCTCCATGTAAGCGGCCGCTTTGTCGATAACCGCAGTATTGGTCACGCCGCGATTGCCGCGCGGACCTTGCGGGAGAACCTGCTTCTTGCCCGGCATAGAACCTGGAAAGTACGTGCCCATCAGCGGAATGAGGCGTTTGAAATCCGCGGCGGTGTGAACCGAACCGGTGATCATCCGCAGCGTGTGGCAACCGAGGCAGTCGCCCAGCAATTTCTTTTGGTCGTCACTGCCCGGCATGCTGATCAGCCATTCGGCATTGGTCAGTTGAGCTGAGAGGTTGCCGGTCTTGCGCAGTTTGATGTCGGTCTTGGTGGCTTTGCCCGCGGCGATATCGGTCTCGCTGCCGGTATCAATATTATAGCCTACGGCTCTGATCTTGATGGCGTAATGGCCGGGCTGAAGCCGCGCCGCCGGAAAACTATATTGCCCTTTCGCGTCGGTCACGACCGTCGTGGAGATGGTCGAGCCATCGCGTTTCGCGGTGACCAGAACGCCTTCCATCGCGCCTTCCTGCGGCGAGGTGACGACCCCGGTAAGAGCGGCAGTCTGTGCCGCCGGAGCAGCATTTTGTGCGACGGCAGCGCCGGCACTTAAGAAAATAATGGCAGCCGTTGATAGCAGATGGCTAGCGCGCACGCGGACCTCCCAATCCTATGTATTGGCACCCGGACAATATCATACCTTCGGATGTGCTCAGAAACCCTAGACATTACATAATGTCAATTCGCCGACAACACGCTGGAGACAAGGTCGCCAAAGCGTGAAGCGGACAGGAAAACATCATCATTTCAATCAGTTGACAGGATTCGCATAAAGCTTTTCACGACGCCGATCAACTGTACTTGCGTTAACCCAGGCCTATTCCCTTCAAAGTCCCAGAGAATCGGACCTGTGTGTGCCTCGCGAAATCAGAAATCCGCCTTGGCCGAAACGGGAATCGGATAGTCCAGCCCGGTCGATGCGTTCTTGTTGTTTTCGGCGCAAACAACCTCTTCCACCGGCCCGGCAACGCGGCGATAGGTGGCCTTCGCGCCCCATGTCGTCGTGAAGGTCTCAGGATCGCTGACCTGGAATTCGACTGTCAGCGTGCGCTTGTCATCGGAAAGCGTGTAGCGCTCCACGACATGAATCTTGTCGCTGTGTGGCGTGCCGAATTTATCGACGTCGGTTTTGTTGTTCTGTCCGATCGTGTCGATCACGAGCGTATTGCCACCTTCATAATGGCCGACCGATTCGCCATACCAGCTCGGCTTAGGTGCTTTGGAATGCTCGCCGTTCAAAACAATACGCCGCACCTGATGGTCGCGTTGATAGAGCATGGTCACCAGATGCGGTTCCTGGAGAAACTGAACCGGTTCGCGCAAATTCAACACTTGCGGGACGCCAGACGGCCAGCACAGCGAATGCGCTGGCAAATCTTCACCGCCCGCTTTGATGAAATCGCCACGCTTCTTCACCACGTCGGCCGCGTGCGCTTTCAAAATGGGGTTGGTGAAATCGCCGATCCACGGAATACCGTCGCCGTCGCGCGGCTGCGGATCGACCACCGGGCCCGCAATGCCGTTGGTGGGATTCTCGAATGTCGAGGGCAACGCGCCGCCGCGCTGCCAATAGCCGGAAAAATCCGGAACCGCAGTTTGGCTTTGGCCGGGGACGGACGACAGCGCGAGCGCCAATGCACCCGCGGCAACAGCGCCCATCGCAGCGTAACGATTCATGTTCATTCTCCTCTACACAACGATATGTCTACTGCGGACGGCGCACGCCGGGGATGTGATAAATGTCCCGGTGCGGATCACCGCAATTATAGTCTTCAATCCTGACCTCCGGATGCAGGTCGTAAACGTAACGCGCCTGCCACGGCCGCGTGTACATCACCGGATCGGTGACTTCCGCGACGACTTCCAGTGTCTTGTCGTTGATCTTCTTCACACGCTCGGTGACGCGCATTTGGTCGGAGTGCGGCGCGCCGGTGGCATCGACGAACGTCTTCTCATTGAAGCCGGCGGAGGTGATGACAAGCGTATCGCCTTCCCACTTCGCGACGGCATGACCGGAATACCACGGGAAAATTTCCAGCTCGTCGGCGGGCGGCAGAGGCTTGTCCAATTGCAGCGGACGAATGACGTGGTTCAATTCATAGATGATCGTGACCTGCCCCGCCGTTTGTACGATCTGGAACGGATAAGGATTGGCGAGAATTCTCGGCACGCCGTCAGGCACGCAGACGCGGCGCGCTTCGTCCTTCAACGTGCCGTCGCTGAGCCCCTTCATATTGGCTTGATATTTCGCCAAGCCGGCGGGCGTGAACGGCAGGTCGCCGCCGCCGACGATCTCAATCTTGGGGCTGTATTTCTGAATCCACCACACGCCCGAAATGTTCTGGTTGGCTGGCGGGGTATAAACGGGGCCGCCCGGAGTCGCCTGCGGCAAAGGCGGGGGCGCAGCGTTACGCCCGCCGCCCCGGCCACCCGCCGCTGCTGGCTCGTCGGCCGCATGCGCCATGGAAAAACAGGTCAGAATGGCGCCCAGAGCAAGCACCGCAGCTGCCTTTATCATGCATCTTCTCCCGGAAAAGCGTTCTTATCTTTCCGCCAAACTATCATAGAGAGGCAGCGGAACCACCGGAAAACCGCTGTTCCTCGCCCGCGCGCTGAAATGTGAGGAGGCCGGCAGCCCTCAGGGGCGCGGTACCTCCGAAAGCGGCATGACTTCCTGGTCGTCGCCGGGCGGGAGCGTGAACCTGCCCTCCCGCCAATCGTCCGCCGCCTGGTCGATCCGCTCTTTCCGGGAGGAGACGAAATTCCACCATATGTGGCGCGGTCCTACCGGCTCGCCGCCGATCATAATCAGCGTTGCCGCCTGATTGGCCTTGATGACCGGCTGCGCACCCTCGGTGAAAACGACCATCTGGCCCGGCGTGAATACGCGATCCGCAATCTCAACCTCGCCCGCCGCCACATAGGCGGCGCGTTCGGGCTGGCCGCCTGGCACCGACGTGCTGGCCCCCGCCTCTAGCTCTGCGGGCGTTACGCTCTCCACCGATCAGCACTCTGCGCTGGCGGACTATTTGCGCGAGTTCCGGCCGACGCGCGCTCAACTCACGCCAGCATTGCAACGGCTGGGAAACGAGCCCAAGGCGCGTTTGGTGGCGTTGATCGAAGCGGCCCGCGCCATCGTGGATGCGGACGGCGAACGCCGCCCTTATGAGGTGAAAATCCTCGCGGAAATCGCCAGCGACCTCGACGCGATTTGACGGCGGACGGCGTTGCCCCCCGCTAAATGAAACCTTCGCCCGCCTCGGAAGGCTTGCGCTCGCGCTTCATAGTCCAGCGCGCATCATGCAGGGGCTTTAGAACAGACTTGACCACCGCAGGATCGGCGCCCTGCTCGCCCAGCCAGATCTCCCAATCGTCCTGTTCCAAGACTGCCGGCATCCGATCGGTGATCGGTGCGATTAACGGGCTCGCGGGCACCGTGACCATGACGCAGGCAAGCATCGGCGCCGGAAAATCCTTGGGGTGAAACCGCCGCCAGAGAAAGGCGAAACCGCGCGGAGTTCCGTCGCCAGGATCGATGGTCCACTGCTCCGTCTTCTTCGGCGTGATCTCTTTGCCTTCGTTGAAGGTCTGAAACACGACGATACCGCGCTGGCCGTGGACGAATGCATCGCGAAACATGTCAAGCGAGTCGATGGTTTCCGCGCGCGCGTGAATCGGCTTCGGCAGCCTCGGATTCTTCCAATCCGGAAAGCCCCAGCGCATCGGCACAACGCGCCGGAGTTGAGCGTCGCGGTCGTAGACGATCACCGTCAACATCGTCATCGGCGTGCAGAGAACGATGTGATCATCAGCGCGCGGGTTCAGGAGCTTGATCTGCCCCCTTCAGAGTGGTCCATCGACTATTTTAGTCTGGACCCTGAAGGGGGCAGATCAGGGGACCAGCTACGAAAAAGCCCCAACGGGGTTAGCCGTCAGGGCTTTGAATTTCTTAGCTACAGGCTAGATCGCTTACTTCACAGCGAATGACGAACGGTTCTTACCAGCCTTCTCAGCTGCCACGATCCACAGTGGGGCACGTCCACGACCTGTCCACTTGTTCCCCTCAGCGTCCTTAAACTTCACGGAGGCTTTCTTACCCTTGAGCTTGCTGACCCGCTTGGACTTCTTGGCGCCCTTGGTGGGACGACCAGCCTTGCTTGAGAAGGCGTGCTTGAGGTCAGCAAGTGTCAGCTTGTGCTTCTTGATCAGGGCGACGGCTTTGTCGACACCAGGCTTCACCTTGGTCTCAAGGGCTAAAGCCTTCTTTTGAAGTTCAGCGATACGAGCCTGGATGGTTTTCAGGGAGATAGTACGGGGCATTGAAAGAGTATCCTTGATTTGAAATCTGAAATGTATTTTCGTTTTTTTTCTTCATCTATAAGAATTAAGGAGTAATTATGACATCTCCGGTTATAGCCCAGAAAAAGCCCTATATGGTAGAAGTAGAAGCCGGGAAAACTTACTACTGGTGTTCCTGTGGTGTAAAATCGCGCCCAATAATGCCCCCACCTTTTATAGCGTGCAACACATTGCAGCTATTTCGAAATGGCTGATTTTGTGGTGTCACGATTGGACGCGAAACGCAACTGCACAAATTCGAATTGTTTGCAGCGAGTTCAACGATGTAAAGCGCTTTGGGGGTGGGGTCATTATTGGGCGCGATTTTGCAGGCAGGACCATGCCCAGCCCGGTGGACGTTGAGCGCCTTGCCGAAGCCCTGACTGGCCGAGCGGTCGAGCGGCTGCCCGGTTGGTTTAGCCAACGTGACGGGATCGCCGGGGGCCAGCTAATCGAGGCAGTCTTCCACCCGGACCCCATCGCCGAGCGGGTCCGCCGGGCCATTGCGGAAGGCGAAGTTCTCCAAGCCATAGGCCGAGGCCGGGGCGCTAATCGGACGGCTCGCGACCCGCTTGAAATCTTGGTTTTGGGCGGCCTGCCATTAGGGATTCCGACCGAGGCGGTCGGCTGGGACGAGCTAAACCCTAATTGGTGCGATTTGGCGCTTTCAGAGACAGGGATTGCGCTACGAAGCCCGACCGATGCGACGGCGGCGGCACCCGAGCTTTGGCAGGACAAAGATTCAGCGCGGTCATATCAGCGCAAATCAGCCGATCAGGTGGCGATTCCCCTATTAGATATACCTATAGGGAAATCACCACTTGTTCGCTTCATTTATAAAAAAGCCGGTCCTAAGCAGCACAAAGCCGAAGGCTTTGCCGATCTGGAAATCGTTCCTGATCCGAAATCATGGCTGGAGGCTCGGCTAGGGCCGCTTGCCCATTTTCAGGATTGGTCCATCCAGCGTCTTCGCGGCATGCGACCCCGTTAGCGCCTCCTACAGACTCGTCCAGCCCCATACGTCCGCCCGGCTAGGCAGGGACTCAGCCGGGGCGAATGCCCGCCAGCGGAGTCCGTAGAGTCTGTGGGCGCTCATCACCGTATCTTCCAGCTGACGACAAGACCGATACTAATGTCCGGGGCGCCAGAACTGAGTCCAAGTCCACCATAGCCGGTCAGGGTTAATGCATCGTTAGATAGCCAACTTGCGGAAGCAAAGATTTCATGCGAATTCGCAATCGATGAGCTGCTTGCCTCAGCGTAATTGTAAGACAGAATGGCGAGAAGTTTCTCGCTTACAAGTACGCTTGTTCCAGCGGATATTGAAGCGCTGTTTTCCAAACTGTAGCCCGTAGGCTGACCGAAAAAATTGTAACCAAGACTGACAAAAGGTGACCAAGAACCTATATTGTAAGAAAGATCAGTAGATAAAGCGAAATCAGCAGCACCGGTACTAAGCCCACTGGATATAGCCGCAGTTGGCAACTTCACACGCGCCATTATATCTAAGTCGAAATCGCCAAGTTTTTCATTGGGAACAGAATAAGTTGTGGCAAGATTAATGTCACCTAATCCTGAGCGGCTAACTGTATTAGGTCCCGCCTTGGGGCTTATAAGAACTGGTAAATTGTTGCTGCCAATAACTGCGTATGCAGGTCCTTTAATATATAAATACGGTAAAGTTGCAGAAAAGCGGAAGTTTTCACTTTGATAACTGAGATCAGTCAACGTGACATGAACATCGGTTGACTGCAGTGTGCCATATTTTCCGCTGGAATAGTCAAAGCCAGTTGAAATGGTAAATCCATTATCCTTCTCTGACGAAGACTTGTTTTCTTGTGCGCCAGCAGTAGAAGCACAGGCACTAAAAATTAGTGCCGCTATGGCTGGGAAAAAAACTTTCATGGTTAAACCCCAAAAAAAAGGGCAGAGCTTTTGGCCCTGCCCGCAAAAATACACGCTGTGTTTTTAGCGGCGAACCACTCGAAGTCTCGCCTTCACAGCCGCTCGAATGTCTTGTACCTGACGGCGCGTTGCGCCAGCCGCTACAGCATTTGTGCGAGCTGTTTGTACAATAGCATGGACAGCAGAACGCTGTTGTGCGGAAAGAGCGGCGGCGCTGCCGGGACCGGCGACTGCCTTGATCTGGCTGCGTGCGTCTTTAACAATTGATCTAATTGCAGCCCTAGGGGCACCAATTAGTGGGGAAGCTGGAGGCGTCTGCGCAACCGCTATTGAACAAACCGCAAACTGCAAAGCAACCGCAGCGGCGACAAAAATACTTTTCTTCATCGGTAACTCCCCATAAATAGATGATTTTTAAACACCCCATGATTTTGGAATTTTCTACAAGATTTGTAAATGGTGGGGGTACTGGAGATAGTGAAGCTTCGCTACAGCTCGAGGCTGCTGGCTGATCTGCGCAATATACAGATCGAACCATCGATGCCCGTCGCGTTCTAATTCTTCTTGCCGTCAAGGGCACCGTAGCGGATGTGTCTCAGCTGGCCATTCTTTAGATTACCTACGTCGAACAAGGGCTTGCCATTAAGGACATAAGGAATTGCCCAAACTGGGGTGCCTTCTGTCCGCGCCTTCGACGCGATGTCCAGCAGTGAAAAGCCAGAAAGCTCCATCAGCGTATGATATTCGGCAGCTCGCGAAACATGTTCCACATCCTTGAAAATCTCGACTTGCGGTTTCCAGGCCGAGGCTAAGGGATTACCCTTATGCTCCTTGAGAACGTTGTGCTCCGCGTCGACCTTCATCCCCTTTGCAGAAGCGTAAACCGCGAGATGAAGCGCTCCATCTTCATACTCAAATTTCGCAGCCGTTGGCGTCTCGCCCGATTTGGCAATCAACTGAATGGCCTCGGCCAGTGAATGCTTGCTTCCCGCCATGGCCTTCGTCAGCTCAACAGGGCTTTCGCCAACGGCTAGGCAGGGATTCGCCCGGCGCGAATGGCCGCCAGCGGAGTCCGCAGAGTCTTGGCCGCCCCCCTTGAAGTGGTCCGACCTGAATTATGGGTTTGACCACGGAGGAGAAGAGGAATGGCTAGAAAACGGCATAACGCTGAAGAGATATTTGGGAAGCTACGGCAGCTTGCCTTGACGCTTCTATAGCGCCCGCCAGATAGCCCGGCTCGGTTG
>CANIHD010000015.1 GCA_947467345.1 Alphaproteobacteria bacterium | reverse complement strand
GAAGGCTTCAATAACAAAATCCGCGTCCTCCAACGCCGCGCCTATGGCCTGCGCGACGAGGAATACCTCAAACTCAAAATCCTCACCTCAGGCTTGTCCGCGTTGTAAAATCCCGCAAAAATCGCCCACTAAAAAACGCGAAGAGCCAGCCATAAAAATCCTTTTGCAGGTCGCGCTCAAGAAACATCCCGATATGCTGGATGTGCCGTGGGTCATGGATCTCTCGCGCACCGAGGAAGACCGGCAGATTTTGCGCTTGGTGTTTTTGCGCCTCACCTTGGGACGGCCATTCCTGGCGCCGCCGGGCATTCCGCCGGAACGCGCCGTAATGCTGCAGCATGCCTTCGACGCTATGGTGAAAGACTCGGAATTTCTGGAAGACGCCAAACGGCTGCGGCTTGAGATTTCGCCGATCTCAGGTGTCGAGCTGCAAAAGCTAATGGTCGAAGCCGCGGCTACACCACCCGAGTTGCTCGCCAAAGCGCGCCAATACGTTCAGTGGAGCTCCTGCTTTCTTCTTCGTCACAGGAACGATGTCGAACCCGCATGCATGACGACGAACTCGAGCACAGCCATGTCTCCGACAACGAACGCGAGGAGATGGCACGCTTCATCTGGGGGCAAGAGAGCCTGGAGCTGACGACAGTCGGCATCGATATTGGTAGCTCCACATCGCATCTGTTTTTCGCGAAAATCCTGATGCAGCGCCAATCGCAGAGCCTATCCAGCCGGTTCATGGTGACCAAACGCGATGTGATTTGGCGCTCTCCCATCATGCTGACACCGTTTCTAAGTGACGGCGCAATCGATGCCGCATCATTGGGCGGCTTCATTCAGAATGCCTATCGCGAGGCGGGTCTCGCACGCGGATACGTCGATAGCGGCGCGGTTATTCTTACGGGCGAGGCCATTAAGCGTAAGAACGCGAAAGCCATCGACGAGCTATTCGCTGAAGAGGCAGGGAAATTCGTCTGCGCTACGGCGGGGCATCGACTGGAATGCACCCTAGCTGCCCATGGTTCAGGCGCAGTGAATATTCCGAAGAGCCGTAAGCAATGCCTCCTGCATGTCGATATTGGCGGAGGCACGACCAAACTGGCGCTTATCGACAGCGGCAAGATTGTGAGCGTCAGTGCTTTTGCCGTGGGCGGGCGCCTGATTGCCGCCGATGCGGATGGCGCGTGGACGCGCGTCGATGACTCGGCTTTGGCCGCAGCCGAAGATCTTGGCGTGGCGACCGATCCGGAAACTCTCGCACATGCGGAGGTGCGCCGCGCCGTTGCGCAACGCCTTGCCGGTGTTGCGGTGGATTTCATCATCGGTCAGGCGCCGGATGCATTGGGCCGCAAGCTCATGCTGACGGAAGCATTGGCGTCATTACGGCGCCCCAAGTGCGTAACATTTTCAGGCGGCGTTTCGGAATATTTGTTTGGCCGCGAGCAACGCGCGTTCGGCGATATTGCCATGGATCTGGCGGAAGCGTTGCGCGCCGAATTTTCGCGCCGGCTTCAGATCCCTATTCTGGATCCGGGGCAGGGGATTAGGGCTACCGTCATCGGCGCTTCACAGTTCACTGTACAGGTCAGCGGCAAGACCATTTATCTTCCCAATCCGAACGTGCTTCCGGTTCACAATGTGCCGGTGGTGCGCATCGATATGGAGAGTGAACCGAATCGCACCACTCTGGCGCATTCCATCTCGGCCGCGATCGCCCGTGCCGATTTGGATCCCGCGTCGCGTCTTGCTCTAGCTTTCACCTGGCCGCACGCGCCCGAATACGCGAAATTGGCCGCAGCAGCGGGCGCCATTGCGGATACCGTCTCACCGAAGCGGCGCGACGCGCTCCTCATCCTGGTGATCGATGGCGATTTCGGAAAAACGTTCGGGCATCTTCTGCGGGATGAATTTGGCCTTACCAGCCCGTTGGTATCGATCGACGGCGTGCAATTGCAGGATCTGGATTTTGTTGACGTGGGCGAATTGGTGAACCTCCCGGGTGTGGTGCCGGTGGTGATCAAGTCGCTGCTGTTTTCATAAAAATATGATCGCCGGTTTTGCCGGCGGCGGGGAGACGAACATGAATGAGATTACGCCAGCGGCGCGTTACGGCATCGATCCCTATCTGGATTGGTTGAAGAACGAGGGGCTTCCCGTTACCGAGCATTACGGCATCGATCTCTTCTCGGTCGAAACCAAGCCATGGGCGCGCTATGGCGTGAACGGCGCCGCTGTTCATCTCAAAGGCCGCGGCGATTTTTGCAATATGTTCCTGTTCGACATCGCGCCCGGCGCCTCAACCATGCCGTAACGCCATTTATACGAAGATGTTTTCTACGTTCTTGAGGGTCGCGGCAGCACCGAGATCGAGCTTGCTGGCGGCGAGCGGCGTAGCTTCGAGTGGGGCCCGAAAAGCCTCTTCGCGATTCCGCTGAATGCAAAACATCGGCTCTACAACGCATCTGGCCGCGAGCGCGCACTCGTGGTGAGCACCACGGATTTACCGTTGGTGATGAACACGTTTCACAATGAACGCTTCGTATTCGAAAACGATTTCGATTTCGCGGAACGCGGCGGCAAGGAAGATTATTACACCGGCGAAGGCGATCTCATCACCGTCAAGCAGGGCAACCATATGTGGGAGACGAATTTCGTTCCCGATCTGGCGGGCATTGAACTCAAATCATGGGGCGACCGCGGCGCCGGCGGCTCCAACATCATGTTCGTTTTGGCTGATGGCACCATGCACGCGCATATCTCGGAAATGCCGGTCGGCACCTACAAGAAGGGCCATCGTCACGGGCCCAGCTTCCACGTCATATGCGTCACCGGGCAGGGCTATTCGCTTCTGTGGTACGAGCACGACAAGGATTTTGTGCGCATCGATTGGAAACACGGCACGGTATTCCCGCCCTGCGACCGCTAGTTCCATCAGCACTTCGCCACATCAAATGCGCCGGCGCGCTATCTCGCGACGGCGGTGGGCAGTTTGCGCTATCCCTTCACCTTCGCCAATCGCCGTTCATTGATCGGCGTGAAGCCGGGCGACAAGGGCGCGGTTTCACTCAGCCTCAAAGAAGGCGGCGATCAGATCGAATATGAGGATCAGGATCCTCGTATTCACAAAATGTGGCTGGACGAGCTGAAGAAGAACGGCGTGACGCCGCGCATGGAGAAATTCTTCCCCAATAGCTGACGCCACACCAATCTGTTTTAAAACCGCGTGCCGAGTGTAAGTCCCACGGATTGCGAGCGGACTTTCGAGCCGAACGACGCGTCATATCCAATTGTCATAAGCCAGGCGCCGTAGCTCATATCGAGCCCTACGCCGACGACGGCCGCGGATTTCTCACCTGCGGGCGCCGTAACATTGAAGGAATTGGCGCTGCCCGTGTCGAATGTCACGCCGACATGCGGCGTGTTGGCATAAAATTCTCTGCGCCATCCGACCAACATTTGCGGCGAGAAGCGTGTGCCGGCCACTTCGAAGGCGCCGCCGGCGCCGAGGCCAACAAAACCGCTTGCCGATTGTTCCGAATAGTTCTCGATCGCGAGATTGACGCCTGCGCCGCCACCAGTTTCGGAATAGCCGCTATGGGCCAGCGTGAATCCGCTAATCCCGACTTGCGGCGTAAGCTTTAATCCACCTGCTTCAAGCGCGTACCCAGCCGTAACCGCGCCGCTGGCGAGAAGCGTTGTCCAATTCGATGTGTTGGCGACGCGTGTCAGCGAGCCGATATTGACGGTGCGCGTACCGTGCGCATTTCCGAAGCCGATGCCGATCTGCGAATCCACAAACACGCCTGGGCTTCCAAGGCTGGAATAGAACGACACCAGGGTCATGTCGTTATCGAGTTTCGATTTCGCGGTGCTGCCGCCATCGTCGTCGCTGCTGAAATAGGTGACGGCCACGCCGAAATGGCTTGCTCCCGGCTGCGCCCATTCGAGCCCGAATGTGCCGCCATATCCGTCCCAATCGAGATTGCCGGGACGCGAATCGGTGAAGGAGCGGCGGAAACCCTGGCCCCACACCCCGAAGCCGCCACCGCCTTCATTGGCGAAATGCAGCGTACGCTGGCGCGCGCCAACGGGGCCGGTAGCGAAGTCGGTAAGTGCTGCGGCCGTTGCTTTCGGCGCATTGCTGAGCTTCGGCGACAAGTCTTCCAAAACGGCAGTTAAGGCAGCAGCCGAGGGCAGGCCCACCAAGGCTGCACCAAGTAGGTTGTCCAGAAGTCCCGACGCTATTGCGGGTTCATAGATGGCCGCGATATCGCCAGTGAGACCGAGCTGATCAGCCGTCTTGCGCGTGATCGAAAGCGACAGCGCCTTGTCCGTTTTGCTGACCGCGCCGTTGAAGAGGAAAGGGACACCGATCTGCGAGGTGGTCCCCGCAAAGTCACCGAAGGTGAGCGCGGTGGCCGACTGGACGAGCGTGTAATTGCCGGTTGTAACCAGCGCCGCAGGAACCACGGTGATGCGGGAGCCCGGGCTGAATGTTGCGTCTCCCGTCGTCGCGACAATCGCGGCAGCGCTCTGTCCGAGACGCAAATTCAATTTGCCGTTTGAACCGACGGTCAACGTGCGCGCGCGGCTGACGCCTGCTGTATCGAGCGTGCCGCCGCCACCGTTCTTCGCCACATCAATATCTACGGTGCCGACAGAAACGGTCGTGACACGGCCTGAGACGATGGCGTTGACGCCTTCAATCGTAAGCTTGTGCCCGGCTGCGATGCCGAACTGAATATCGCCAGTCACCCGGCCCACATTGTTGAATGTTGTTGCGATCGTGCTGTTGCGCAAGTCGGCGGCAATGGCGACCTGCGCTCCATTGGTCAATGTCGTTGCCGTCGCCGTGATGCTGCCGCCATTGTTGATGTTGTTCAGTTTGCCGGAAAAGTCCTGAATTGCAGCCGCGGACAACGAGGCGATCGTGTTGTCGGTGGTACTCGCGCTCGCAATGATCGCGCCGGCGTTGTTGAGAGAGCTCACATTGGCACTGGCATTCATAGTAATACCAATGGCATTCCCGCCCGCGGGTCCGCCGGTTTCCGCAAATATGGTCGCGTCATTGCTGATGGCGGGCACGATTGCCTTGCCGCCGATGAATATGGCTGTCGCGTTTGACGCTGCTACCGGCACGCTGGTGGCATTCGTATTCGCGCTGGTGGCCGTCGCGGAAATCGTGCCGCGATTAAAAATACCGCCCACGATCGTTGTGCTCTGATTGGCGTTGCTGTCGGCGGTTTCACCGATTTGCACGCCGATGGTGCTGGTGCTCGGCTGATCGCCGATGGAGAGAATCCTACCGCGATTGATGAACCCGTAACCTGCGGTTGTCGCATCCTGGACTGCGCCGATGGTGATCCCCGCCGTGTTAAGTCCGACGCTGGGCGCAATAATGACTGCAGGGAGGGTGCCGAGAGAGGTTATGACACCTTGGGCCGCGCTCGACGTGCTCGTAGGGCCGACATTCAAGATGCCGCCCGTAACACTGCCACCGATGCCGAACGGCGAATTCGGCGTCGTGTTCAGAGTCGAGGTACTCGACGTTCCCGTTTTTGTGGTGATTGAGCCCGATTGCACGATGGCGCCGGTAATCGTGGTGGACGTGCGAAGGCCGGCCGCGCTTGTTCCCGACGCCTCAATCGTCCCGCCAAGATTCACATTTCCTACCATCTCGGTTCTCAGCGAGATGGCGATCGGTCCCGAACCGGAAATCGTCAATTTGGATCCGGCATTCATGGAAATATCGCCGGTGAATATTCCTGTGCCGTCGAGCAGGATGCCGGACTGACCCGTCGACGTCAGTGGCGAGCCGGTGCCCGTAATCGTGATGGTTCCATTGTTCGTGAATGAGCCACTCTTGCCGGCAGTAAGGCGGACGCCCACCGCGCCGGTACCCACGCTGTTCGAAATCGTGCCGCTATTTATTACGGAATTGTTGGAATCGATCGTGACCGCGGCGCCGATAGCATTGGTTTCGACGGAGCCCGCCGACGATATGGTGATGTTGCCGGGGCTGGCGTTGGCGGCCGTGGCGGTTGCAACGGCGTTGGTGGTCTTGGTTGTGATGTTGAGGTTATCGGAACGGGCCGGAGAAACAGCCAAAATCCCAACTGCACTGCACACTGCTACGCCTACTCGCAAGATGGCCCCCAATTCGACAGGTTTATGACTCTCACTAACACAGATGCGCCGGTTTCAATGGCGACCCCGACACGATTCGAACGTGCGACCTACAGATTAGGAATCTGCCGCTCTATCCTGCTGAGCTACGGGGTCTTTCAACGACTTAGCGGGAAGACTATCCCGTTTGTCTCGCCATTGCCTCCAGGAACGCTCCAGCGGGAAGTGTTTCTATCACACAGGCCGCATGTGTGAAGGGGCCCTCGAAGGCGGCGGGGGCATACCTAAATGGTCCAAACATAGAGGCATTTTCGTTTGGACCTGCTGGAGGGTCTAGGTCTCTTGGCTCGCCGTCCGGTTGTTTAGACCGGAAGGCAACAAAACTTAATCGCCCGGATTGATTGTCGGTGGTCGATATCCAAACAATACGCAATGTCAGACGACACGTCTAAACCGTCGAGTACCACTAGAAAGCGAGCTCTAGGCTTTCTGATGGTCATCGCAATTGCTTTAGCGGTGGCCTGTTTGGATCGCACTAGGCTAACCGATCCGATGCATCCCCTTCTATTCGTGTTCTGCGTAGTTGCAGGAATAGGCATTGGTGTTTGGTTGAGTATTGTAGTCGCATCAGCGGTGACAAAGATGGGCCGCGATTTTTCGATGGCATCCGTGATCTTTGCAATACCGTTATTCAGCTGTTTCATCTGCTACTACTGCGCTCGTGTTGATGTGGAGGTGGCGTATTTCACCGGCCAAACGCCACTGCATTCTGAAATAAAAGCGGAGGTAATCAGAAAAGGGATTGGTCGGTAAGGTAGTCGAAGTGCGACAGTGTTTCCGTACCCAAACGCAAAAGAGGTGTATGTGAACATCGACCGCGAATTATACGCGAAGCTCGATCCGTGGAAGTCACCTGGGCGAGATTGTTTGAAACTCCACATGGAAACCGGAAGAGGCGGTTTGAACAGAGTTATCGTGCCCAATTTGGTAGACAATTCTCTAGGCGTAGAGCGGTTGGTTCCCTGCCGTTAGATTTCCCCTTCAAGTTCTCGAAAATAAATTGTGCGATTCTAACTCCCCACAATTCAATCGATGATGCGGTCTGATTTCCGCTCCGAGGTAAGGCTGATTATCGCCCACTCAACGAGGCGAAGCGTCAGTTTTCTGCTGCATTGCAGAAAGTCTTATGGAGCATCTGCCATGGAAACAGCTCGCGATGGCGAGAAATCTCCTGAGAAAATACTTAGCTCGCTTCAGACATGGAACATCCGGTAACGGATGATTGAGGCGTCTAAATAAAGTGCTTACGCTCTCGAACAGAGGGTGTCGGACCAATGGTCCAAATGTGATGGCGACATAAGAAACGGCAATATTGCCTCACTATTCACGGAGCGGTGTATTCGTTTTCACCACACTGCGTGTACGTTTTCACCACACTAACCGGCACAATTCGCAGCCTTTTATTCATCCGCCGTGATGTATCATCGATTCGGTTCTGCATCTTATGGGAGACGCGCAGCGAAACTGAAGTGATGACCTGGCTTGTTATCGGGGGAGGCAGCCAGAGATACGCATTCGAGCGTTTTTTCGTTTCGAGCGTGCATCGCGGTACGCACTCCCCGCTAATGCAGCGAGTTCTCGATTCTTCGCTCGACAGCTACCGGCAGACTTCCGGACCTCCTCCGAAAATCACCCAATGGTCCGAATAGATAGGACCAGCTGGGTCGTATGTGTTCCGAACAATCGCCGATTGGCGGTTGGCGGAGGATTTGGCGCCGCACGTCCGTTGGTAACCCACGTCGGAGGGAGAGTTGCATGCATCATCGACACGGATCTGCGAACATTCCGATCGAGATACTCAGAACGCTCATACAGGTCGCTATTTCGGGCAGCCTTTCCAAGGCAGCGGAAACCCTGAAATTATCTCTGCCCGCTGTCAGCGGGCAGATGAAGCGTCTCAGCGTTCTGGTGGGCGGCGCGGTATTCGGGAAAAAATTAGGCGCGACGGTTCTCACAGAACGCGGCAAACTCGTGCTGCGCCATGCGAAAATTATTCTGGAACAGAATGATCAGCTTTTGGCCTTGGCCGGCGGTAACTCGGGTCAGCGTCATTCGCGGCTGGGTATATCGCCTCTGTTTGTCGATTCATTCCTGGCCGTTTTGGGAAAGAATGCGGATCTCATCCAAACCTGGAATCGCGGCCTTTATGCCATCGCGGATAATTCCGAGGAGATCGCGAAGGGGTTGACGGATGGGTATCTCGACGCCGGCTGTTTTATCTGCCCGCCCGGCCTCAATTTTACGCCTGACCGGCAGTGGAGCGAGGAATTGGTCTGGAATCGCGCCCGCGATTTCGGGCTGATGCCGGGAGTCCCAGTTCCGCTAGTGGGCTGGCCGGAACGCGAGCCCGACAGAATTGCGTTTAAGGCGTTGGAAACAGCTGGCGTTCCTTATCGCCTGGCGTTTAGCAGCCCCTATCCGGATTCCCGTTTGGCGGCGATCGCTGCGGGCCTCGGTTTCGGAATCATGGTCCGAAGCACGGTTTTGAAAGGCGACGACGGTAGCAACGTTATCGTGGCTCGCGATCGCTTCCTTCCGGAACTCGGCACGCTGACGGCGGGCATTTACATGCGGGGCGAGCAGCCCTCGGAGCATTTCCGCGATGTGCTCAACAAGATCGCTGATAGTCGCGAAAATTCTGCCGCAGACCTGAAAAACATATCTGCCGCCACCTCTCGGAGTCGCGCCGCAAAACACCGGCGTCGGCGGCATAGCCAGGGCCATTTGATGGGCACCCGCGAAGGAATATCCGATATGTCTGCGGCCGACGATATTTCGCGCCCGTCGAAACGCGTTCTCGTGGTCGATGATGACAACGGCATTCTGGAACATATTGCAGAATGCCTTCGTCACCAGGATATCCCGGTCAGACTCACAAGCATCGCAGCGGCATTCTTGAGTGAGGTCGCCGACTTCCACCCCAGCCTTGTGTTCATCGACCTATCGATGCCATGGCATGACGGCATCGATGTGTTGCGTGAGCTTCGCGAGCGAAAATATACCGGCGATGTCGTTCTGATGAGCGACGAGCATGAACGCGTTCTTGATGCAGCGCGCCGGATTGCTGTGGCAAGCGGTTTGAACGTGGTGGGCGTACTGCCCAAGCCATTCACCTCTGCGAATTTGCTGGCAGCAGCGCTGCCACCAAGTGCGGAAGCCGCGCCCGTCGAAGGCCGTCAGGTAGCACTCGGGGGGAGAGTTGGTCCGTATTTTCGACCGAAGGTCGACTTAAAACGGGGCGAAATCGTTAGCGCGCAAGCCTATTCTCCATCGGAAGTGGCAGCGGACGGACGAAAAATTTCTCCGCTGCAGCATGTCGAGGGGCGCAAATTCGTCTATGATTTCCGCGTCGCGGAGAAGACCGCAGAGTTATGTGCGGCTCTCAATGCTTCGGGCCGCGAGCTGAATTTCACGATAAATCTCCCCTCAACGGTCGTGCTCGGCAATGAATTTCAATCCGTCTTGTACGATCTGCGAAATCGGTACCGCTTAGGGCCAGGACAGCTGACGGTCGAGTTGACGGATGCCGAAGCGTCACCCGCGTTCGAAGAGCTCGTCGAAGCCTGGGTCAAATTGCGCATCGCCGGCATCTATTTGTCGGTCGATGGGTTCGGCAATGGGCATGAATCATTCCGCAAGTTGCAAAGACTGCCGCTGTCGGAAATCAAGATGGATCGCGTATTTATCGCTGGCCTGACACGGCACTCCGTCGAATTGACCATCATGCGGTCGATTGCCGATCTGGGTCATTCCTTGGGCTGCACAGTTGTGGCCGATGGTGTGAGCTCCGCCGAGACGCTTGACGCGCTGAAAGAAGCCGGCTGCGATGTAGCGTTGGGTGAGATTTTCTCACCGCCATTGAATGAAGCGGGTTTGCGCGCACTTCTGGCCGACAGCTCATCGATCCGCAGGCATTTCGACCCGCAGACGAGATCTATGCAAAGAGCGGATCGCCAGTTTTAAGATCTCGCGGCGAAGCCTCGTTCGCTCATCACATCCGACTCAGATTTAACACGCGAGGGCGCGCGGTGTTTCACCGCTGCGTTCCGCACCGCTCGCAGTTTTTGCGGGGCGCATGAAGCCGTGCCAAGTGCCGTCTTCGCCCAGCTGGCCGGTCATATCTACGACCATATGGTCCTGCGCCACTTGCTCAATAGTGGCGCGAACGTCGTAAAACTCGCCGCGGCTGAGGTTTAATTCCGAGCCAAGAAGATGGCGAAGAGTCTTTCCTTCTAACTGTGTCAGACGCGATGTCTCCGAGGACGAATTGAGAAGAACCACACGTTGGACAATTCCCATCTCATCGGCTTCCCAATAGGCCTCCGCCATGAGGTGCATCGCATCGCGAATGCGAGAATCGAATTGAGCCCCCGACTCGAATTGAGCCACTGCCACCGCCGCTCTGTTTTTTATCGGGGAATTACGGGTCAGCGTCAGAAGCACACCACCGAAGCCGCAAATGCCCAGAACCGCTTCTCGTGACTCCGCTGAGGGCCTCTCGGGAAAGCGCGCATAACCTACAGTGATCGTTTCGGATTCGTCGGTGATGCGTAACGCTAGAAGGTGCGCGGCACTGTCACCTAAACCGGAAGGTCCCAAATCAAAACAGCCTGAAATTTCCTCGCGGCTCTGCGGATCGCGCAAGATCATCGCGAGAATTTCCGGATCAGGCTTCGAAGGAGGGGCGGACGCTCTGGGATTCAGATTGCTAAAGGGCCGCGCATTTGCGCCCGGCTCACAGCAAACCAATGAGGCGTATGTCGCATCTGTACTCGTCAAAACAAGCTCGACGATGACCGTGAGAACCTTTGAGATCACGCCAGGGCCGGGACGGCCGGACGTGATCAATTTGACAGCAGAGGAGAGCCGATCAAGTGCGGCACCGCTGGGATTTGAATTTATCGAATATAGCGCTGGATACATGGTGCCCTTGAAATTAGGAGAAAACAGCAAGTTTCGAACGAGTTGTTCTGGTATCCGCGCGCGCAATCGGAATGAACATGCGGAGGAGAATGTCATCGTCGGTGCGCTTTTCGATGCGAAAATGTCCACGATGTAATTCTACCACCAGGCGCGCACCGAGCAGCGTTGTCTTGCTGTTGCCCACGTCAATGGTCGAGGGATTCGCAGCCAGGACAGATAGAGCCTCAAAAGGCATATTCGCCGAATGCACATGAAAGGAGAGGATCAGATCGTCGTCTTCCCGAAGAGCCGTTAGGGTGAGACCGTCTCCCGGCTCCATGGCACTGGTCATGAAAACGGCGATGTCGTGAATGCCGAACGAAAGCCCCGTGTTGTCTGCATAAACGAGTGGGAGCGAGACAGGCATGCGGAATTTGATATGGAGCTGCCGATCTTCCGCTGTCCGCTCCATGGCGGAAAGCAACTGCCGCAATAGGGCGCCGACGTCGACAGGGTTGTTTTGCAGGAGCTGGATGTAATTCTCGGATGTTCCCGCTGCTATGTCGCCAATCAGGTTGTGCCATTGCTTGGGCATTTGCTTCAGCCGCATACGCTCTTGAAGGAATTTCTCACAGACGAAGGGGGACGGCGCTCCGATATCCTCGTCGGTGAATTCGCCTTCGCGCTTTGCTATCGCCCGTTGAACAGCTTTTTCTATGGATTTTCCATCGATAGGTTTCGTCAGGACGTCCACCGCTTGGGCGCGCGTGGTATCCACGGCCACGGCCTGGGTCTCGTCAGCTGTCATCATGATGAAGGCCAACGGACGTGGGAATTCTTTGGTGAGCGCTTCGATGACCTCGACGCCGGCAATGCCGCCCAAATGGCAATCGACAAGTATAATGCCGATGTCGTCATCCTCATGAAGGGCATCACGCGCCTGGAAAAGATCGTTCGCGGAGATGGCCTTGAAGTGCCGCAAGGTCAGCACCTCACACACCGCGCGCCCGATCGATACATCATCGTCGATAACCAGAATGCGCTGGGCATTGGCAGGGGGCATACGCGTCATCTCCCGATGATCGTCCGAAGATATTGTCCGCTCGTGAGTCCAATCCGTACGGAAAACAATGGCGGCGTTATGCCTTCATCGGTCCAAACGAAAATGGTCTGCGGATTTATGGATGCATAGATTTCTATGCGAGCAGGGCGCTCGGCTGAGTGCACCTGCGTTGTGCAGTGCACCGTCAATACACTGTCAGGGAAGCGCAACGCGTATAGGTGTCCGCGCCCCTAGCACCGACGAATCCGGCGCCATGTGAAAGTTCCATGCGACGGAGATTGAGCGCGGCGGCACTGTTAGCGGAAGCGCTTCACGAACTGGAGATTTCCCGGCAGCGGTCCGTCCAGCGCGTAGGTGCTGGTGAATTCGAGGCCATATTCCGTCGCGTCGATGCGCGCCACGGTGGCTTCGTGAACGACCCGCGTTTGAATCTCGATAAGAATGGTGTTCTCGGCCGCCACTTGTCCTTTCGGAAGGACAAAGCGCGCCCCAGTTTCCGAAATATCCTTGATGCGGCATTTGGTGGTGAACGAGCCGTTGTTGCAGATGGCTAAGCCGCCAAGGACAACGCGTTTGCGCGGCGCCGTGCGCTGCTCGCCCTCGTGCGGGGCGCCAAGGGCCAATCCAGTATCGGCAAGATGAGAATCGGTCATGACAATATCGAGAGCTGTGATCACCGCTTTGGATGATGCAATTCGGCGGCCAGCTTTTGCCATGCCGGCTTTGTGGCATATCAAGGGTTTAAGGGCTGTTAACCTGCGGCTATTCGGGGCCTGCCGTATCGAATTGGAGCGAAGCGTCCCAGGCCAAGACGGGGTGGCGACCTAATTTGACACTTGTTCCAACCAGGCCGCTTTCCATTTCGGGCCCGCCTGCGGCGAGGCGAGGAGGCGCAAATAGCCGTTGGCGGCGTCCTTGATGGTGGAACTCGCGAAAATCGCCGCGTCGTAATTCGTATAGAGCTGCAAGGGAGCAGGGACCGCGCCGCCGACGACCACGCCCGGCGCCTCGATCTCGCTGAGGTTGAACAGGCCAACCTCATATTCGCCCTTGGCGAGGCGTTCCTTACCGCCAGCCAGATTGGTTTGCAGCGATTTGGTGCGCACGGTCTCGGTCAGCCCGGCATCGGCTAGAATGCTTACCGTCAGTACGCCGCTGCCGGTCGCGGTCGATGGATCGGTGACCAGAACATTGCGCACGCCGGTCAGATAGCGCTTGAACGCGTCCGGGCTTGAGACATCGGGTTTGAGCGTGCCCTCTTTGATGGCGAGGCCTATGCCGGTGCGTGCCAGCCGCGCGCGTGAGCCGGCCGCCAACTTTCCCGCCTGCTCCAATTCGCCGACGGTCTGCGTGGCCACGATGATGGCGTCGAATGTGCCGCCGGCCAGCACCATGTTTAGATTAGCCGGGTTGGTGAAGGTGTACGCGATTGTATTGCCGCTGGCGGCTTCATATTCAGCGGTCATGCTGCGCAAGGCGACTGTCAACGCGCCGACTGTCACCACTTTGATTTCCGCGGCTGTGCTCGCGGACGCCACAAACGTCGCGCTCGCGATCAAGCATGCTGCAATTCGTTTCACCCACATGCGCATTATTGCCTCCCCGTTTTTTTCTCTGTTCTAGTGTGGCGCAATTGAAAGCCAGCGGCTGCGATTTTCGTCGATGGCGTTGGGTACCCAGCCCTTCACATAATTGTGCACCAGATCGGTGGTGACCCAAAAATACAAGGGCGCCCAGGGATGGTCCTTGAGGGCGAGTGCTTCGGCCTTCACGAGGATTGCGCCGCGCCGCGCCGCATCGGGTTCGGCTTCCGCTTCCGCCAGGGCGGCATCGAAGGCAGGGTTGCGATAGCGTCCCGGATTCAATCTTGGTCCGCTATCGCCGGCGAGCAGGAAAAGAAAATTGCTCGCGTCGTTGAAATCGGCGCCCCAGCTGGCTTTGGCAAGGTCGAATTCGCCCTGCTCAAGGGAGTTGTAGAAAATGGCTGCATCCGAGGCGACGATCTCGGCGTCGACATAAATCCGACGCCACATCTCCTGCAATGCCACAGCTTCAATACGTTCCGGGGCAGCCGTTGAACGTACGGCGAGGCGCGCAGCCAATCTCTTGGCCGGTCCGAACCCGGCCTTGCGCATCAAATCTTGCGCCAGTGAAAGACGCGCCTCCACCGGCATGTTCTTGAATGTCAGCCCGTTCCCGCCGGGATAGGCCGGCATGCCTGGCGGCACGATCGTGTAGGCGGGCGGTTCGCCCAGACGACGAATTTTAGACGAGAGGGTTTCGCGGTCAGATGCCAGGCTGATGGCTTCGCGCACGCGGATGTCGGAAAATGGCGCGCGCGTCAGATTGAAGACGATATATTCGCTGCGCAAATACGGCACCATCTTCAGCGTGTCGGGCATGTTGGCGCGCAGCCAATCGATTTGCTGCGGCGGCAGGCGTTCCTGCGTATCCAACTCGAACGCGCGGAAGCGCCGCAACGCCGCTTCATTATCGTCAGTGGGGTAATAGATCACGCGATCGATGGCGACATGCGCGGCATCGAAGAAACGCAGATTTTTCACCACCGTCACATGATCGTTCGGTACCCATTCCGACAGTGTGTAAGCGCCATTGCCGACATAACTCCCCGGCCGGGTCCATTCATTCCCTTTGGCCGCCACCACATGGCGCGGCACCGGATAGGTGGTCGCGTGTGTCATCAGCTCGGTGAGATAGGGCGTCGGGTGTTCGAGCGTGATTTCTACTGTTGCAGCATCGACCGCTCGTGCCCCGAGCGCATCCAATTGCATTTTTCCGGTGTTTACGCCGCGAGCATTCTTGAAGACGTAGAGGATCGACGCGTAATCCGACGCAGTTTTGGGATCGAGCGCACGCCGCCAGGCGAAGACGAAGTCATCGGCGGTTACCGGTTGTCCGTCGGACCAATGGTCGTCGCGCAAATGAAACGTCCAGACAAGGCCGTCCGCAGACACGTCCCACCGCTCCGCAACGCCCGGAATAGGATCGCCATGCGGATCATCGGCGAGAAGCCCGGTCATCAGATCGGCGACGATATTCATTTCCCACGCGGTGTCGCAATGCGCCAGATCAAGCGTTTCTGGCTCCGCCATATTGCCGCGGCGGAGCACGTTCTCGGTGATCACGGGCACAGATGTCGGCGCATCCGCTGGCCCGCACGCGGCGAGAATGAGAAGGGCAAGACCGGCGAGAAAACGCATCGGACGCCCGCGATCAATGCGGCTCGACCGACATCCAGCGGATACGGTGCTTGTCACCGACGTTGGATTCAAAGCCCTTCAGATATGGCTTCACCAAACCATTGAATACCCAGAAGAAAGACGGAATCCAAACCTGATCCTTAATCGCTATAGCTTCGGCTTGCGCCAATAATTGACCGCGCTTGGTCAAATCCAATTCGATATTCGCTTGATCGAGAAGCGCGTCATAGGCTGGATTTTTATAGTGTCCGTAATTGTTGCTGTTTCCTGTTCTGATCAGGTCCAGGAAATTTGACGCGTCGTTGTAATCTCCCTGCCAACCGGCCTGCGCAATGTTGAAATCGTGCTCCTGAACCTTGTCGTAAAACATCGCCGGATCGGATGTAACGATTTCAACGTCGACATAGATTTCACGCCACATCTGCTGCACCGCCGCAGGCACGCGCCGCTGTTCGGCCGCTAGTGAACGCGTATCCAAAGTTGTTTTCAGCCGCTTATCTGGTCCATAACCGGCTTGTTGCATCAGCATCCGCGCGCGTTCGAGGCGCTGCGGAAAGGGCATGTCTTTGAACGGAAGCGAATTGCCGCCGGCGAAATTAGCGATGCCCGGCGGCACCATGGAATACGCTGGCGGTTCACCCAATTTACGGATGGTATTCACAATGGTTTCGCGGTCTAACGCCAAGCTCAACGCTTCTCGAATGCGAATATCGTCAAACGGCTTTCGTCCCTGATTTACAGCGTAATACTCCACCGTCATGATGGGATCGAGATGGAGTGTTTCGGGAATGTTAGCGCGAATCCAGTCGATCTGCGCTTGTGGGAGCCGGTCCTGATAATCTAGCTCCCCGGCCCTAAAACGGCGCAAAGCTGCTTCGTAGTCCGTCGTCGGATAAAAAATGACTTTGTCGATTTTGACGTTGGCAACGTCATAGAAGCGAGGGTTCTTGACCACCGTGACGTGATCGTTGGGAATATTCTCCGTCAGCATGAACGGGCCGTTGCTGACGTAATTTCCCGGCTTAATCCAGTCCGCCCCTTTCGCTTCCACCACATGGCGAGGAAGAGGGAACGTAACGTAGTGCGTCATAAACTCGATCAAGTAAGGCGCCGGATGTTCCAGCACCACAACAACGGTCATCGGATCGGGAGCGGAAATACCAAGTGCCCCCCCCTGCATCTTACCTTGGTTGATCGCTTGCGCATTCTTCACGGGATACAGAAAATATGCGTACGGCGCCGCCAAGCTGGGCTCCAGAATACGGCGCCAAGCAAAAATATAGTCGTCTGCCGTCACCGGCTTACCGTCGGACCAATTGTGCGGTCGAAGGTGGAATGTCCACGTCAAACCGTCAGGAGAGGTTTCCCAACGCTCCGCGCCAGCAGGGATCGGATTGCCTTTAGGGTCTTCAGTTGCAAGCCCGACAAACAGGTCTGCAATAATCTGATGGTCCCATGTGCCTTGAGCAAGATGGGGATTGAGGCTTGTCGGCTCGGCCGCATTACCCCAATTCAAAACGACTTCACCGCCGGCCGGAGCATTGGCCGCGTTGGTTTCCGCGGGGTTGTTCTGGCCGCATGAGCCAAGAAGGAGAAGCGCTCCCAGAAGAAGCCCAAAACGCATCCCCGAATGTCCTGCCATAGTTCAATCCTTGTCGTCGTTCGCGAAGTCGTTGTTCTTGAAGCTGGGCGAACGATACAACAAGGCGCCGCCGCCTGTCGCTAGGCCGCCATTGCCTGGTTTTTGAGCCTTAGGGCCGCTCGACTGAAAGCCAGCGCGTTCGATTGACGTCCTTGGCGTTCGGAATCCAGCCCTTTACGTAGGGTTGAACAAGCGTCCTAGTGGAGCGGAAATCACGAGTAATTAAGGCATGATCCCGCAATGCGATTTTTTCAGCCTCGAGGAAGAGTTGACCCCGCTTGGCTAAATCGATCTCGCCAGAAGCCGCTTTGAAGGCCCGATCATATTCCTCGCTGCTATAGCGACCGTAATTGAGACCGCCATTGCTTGTGGTCAGCAGAAAGAGAAAGTTGGACGCGTCATTGAAATCCGCAATCCAAGCTGCGGCGGAGATATCGAAATCCTGTTCTTTCAGGCGGGCATAAGCGATCTGGCCTTCGAGTTGGACAATCTCCAGCTCGATATAAATTTCCTTCCACATGTCTTGAACAGCAGCGGCCGCGCGTCGAGCATCGGGCAGGGCTGAGGTCATATAGGTGGTGCGGAGCGGTTTATCGGGGCCATAACCAGCCTGCCGCATCAAGGCTTGCGCGCGAGCGATGCGTTCGGCCTTCGGCGTATCTTTGAAAGCAAATGACGCACCCCCGGGATAGTTTGCGACGCCGGGCGGAACAATGTTGTAGGCCGGCACTTCGCCGAGCCGATAAATGACATTGGTAAGTGTCTCGCGGTCGTAGCCGAGGTTGAGAGCCTCACGTACGCGAACGTCGTCGAACGGCTTGCGCATCTGATTCATGACGACATAATCGAGCGAGAGAATGGGAGACTGTTTGAGCATCTCCGGAATGTTGGCACGAATCCAATCTATCTGCTGAGCGGGTAAAGGGTCTTGCGTGTCCAATTCGCCCGCTCGCAAGCGCCGCAGAGCCGCCTGCGAGTCTTCCGTTGGATAGAAAACAACACGGTCGATTTTGACATTCGCGGAGTCGTAAAACCGATGATTTTTTACCAGCGTGATGTGGTCACGTGGTGCCCATTCTGAAAGCGTATAGGCCCCATTGGAAACCAGATTTCCTGGCCTTACCCAGGCGTCACCTTTGGACTCAATTATGTGGCGGGGGACCGGATAGGTCGTTCCATGCGTCAGTAGTTCGGGAAGGAAGGGTGTCGGTTGTTCCAACTCTAGTTCGATGGTCTTGTCGTCAATAGTGCGCGCGCCCAGCGACGATGGAGGTATTTTTCCTTCGACGATCGCTTGCGCATTCTTGAATGGGTAAAGAATGGATGCGTATTTGGCGGCCGTCTTGGGATCCACCATGCGGTGCCAGGCAAAGACAAAGTCGCCGGCCGTAACCGGCGTGCCATCGGACCACAGATGGTCGCGCAAATGGAACGTCCAGGTGAGGCTGTCCTCAGACACTGAAGACTCGACGGCTGCTCCGGGAATCGTCTTTCCTTCAGCGTCCTCGGTGTAGAGGCCGAGGAAAAGATCGCCCTCAATGTGTGCCGCCCAGAGAGTCGAGGTCTGCGAAGGATCCAAAGATTCTGGCTCAGCAGTATTGCCACGGTGAAGGACCATTTCTGTAGCGGCGCCTTCGGTTGGCGCTTCGGCGTTGGGCCCGCAGGCAGCGAGCGCAAACGTCAAAGCCAGAATCGCAAAGTCGCGGCGGCGCATGAGCATAAGGAAATTCCTATCTTTCAATCGTCAGCCAGCGCGTGCGGTTGATATCGCTGGAATTGGTAACCCAGCCGCGCACATGTGGTTGAACCAGATTGCTCACAACTTCGTAGCGAGTGGGAATCCAGACATGATCGTCGAGCAGCATTTGCTCGGCCCGCGCCAATATTTGCCCACGCTTTGCCAAATCCGGTTCATTCTGAGCTTCGCCGAGAAGGGCATCAAACATCGGATTCTTATATTTGGCGTCGTTAAGATCATTGTCGCTCAAGAATAGAAATAGAAAATTGTAGGCGTCGTTGTAGTCGGCGAGCCATCCGGTCGGGGCGGCATCGAAATCTCCGGCGCGCCGTTTGCTAACCAGAACTCGCCCGTCGAACTGAGCAATCTCAAGATCGACAAAAACCTCACGCCACATTTGCTGAATGGCTGCCGTCACACGCCTGGCGTCCTGAGAAGCAATCGTGGAGAACGTAAGTGCCAGGCGTTTTTGTGGGCCGTAGCCGGCTTGCAGCATCAATTCCTTGGCCCGCGCAATGCGTTCGGGCTGGGTTAAGTTCTTAAAGGATAATTGGGCCGTCATCGGATAGTCGGCGATACCGGGAGGAACGATGGAATAGGCCGGTTCCTGACCTGTCCGAATAATGGTTTTGGTCATGAGATCGCGGTCGTAGGCAAGGTTCAGCGCTTCGCGAACGCGAATATCATCAAACGGCTTGCGCGTTTCATTCAGCACCACCGCTGCAATGGTCAGTTTCGGCACGATGGTCAATTGATCAGCGAGATTGGCCTTTAACCAGTCGATCTGATCCTCAGGAATGTAGTTCAACGCGTCCATTTCCCCCGCACGGTAACGCCGCAAAGCGGCATTGGGATCGTTTATGGGGATGAAGGTGATGCGGTCGATGGCGACGTTGGCTGCATCGTAGAAACGTGAGTTCTTGACCAACGTGATGTGGTCGTTGGGCAGCCACTCGGTAACAATATAGGGACCATTGCCGATCTGAATTCCTGGTTTGATCCAGTCCGCGCCGTGCGCAGCAAAAACATGTCGGGGGAACGGAAAGGTGGCTTGATGTCGTAACAACTGCGGCAGATAAGGCGCCGGGTGTTCAAGCGTGATTTCCACGGTGCGAGCATCGACAGCGCGTACACCCAGTTGTTCCACTGGCATTTTCCCGGCGTTGATCGCCTGTGCATTCTTGAAGTCGTAAAGGATAAGCGCGTAAGCCGCGGCGGTCTTGGGATCGAGCACGCGGCGCCACCCGGATACGAAATCTTCGGCGGTAACGGGCGTGCCGTCCGACCAGGTGTGATCACGCAAATGGAATGTCCATACCAATCCGTCTGCGGACACATCCCAACGCTCGGCCGCGCCCGGGATCGGCTGCGCCTTGGCGTCTTCAGTTGTCAGGCCCAGAAACACCTCCCCCAAAATTGCGTGCTCTGACGTGGTTGTTGCCAGTCCCGGATCGAGCGTGTCTGGCTCGCCGGCTTCGCCACGAGTAATCGACATTTGCGCCTGCGCTGCCGGCGCATCCGTCTGAGCCTGTTGCTCGTTCTGGCCGCAAGCGCTGATGACGAGAATGGCGGCAATAGCGGCAGCGAAGCGGGCGCGGGTGAAAATAGCGGCAATCATGAGCGCTCCGGGGCAGCGTGTTTGCAGCACAGAATCTAACACAACCGCAGGCCTTCCCGGCAACGGGCGGAGCTACACGGGCCCCTACACAGGATCGTGCTCGGCCACGAAATGCCCAGGAACGACTTCCTCCAGGCGCGGCACGTATTGCACTGCGTCCGGATCGTCGATGCGCTTCGATTTCAGGAACGTCAGGGCGGAGCGCGAATCCATTGGCGACGGCAGGTCCACGGGCAAAGGAACGCGGGGTTTCGCCCGTTCCAATTTGGGATCCGGAATAGGCACCGCCGAGATCAGCGCGCGCGTATAAGGGTGGCGCGGGTCGGTATAGATCGCGTTGCGGTTGGCCAGCTCCACCACGCGCCCCAAATAGAGAACCATTACGCGGTGCGAAACCTGGCGCACCACCGACAAATCATGGCTGATGAAAATCAGCGACATGCCGAATTTGCGCTGCAGCGCCAGGATGAGATCGACGATCTGCGCCTGTATGGAAACGTCCAGCGCGCTCACGGCTTCGTCGCAAATCACAAGCTTGGGTTCGACAATCATGGCGCGAGCGATGCCGACGCGTTGATTCTGCCCACCGGAGAATTCGTGCGGATAGCGGTTGATCCAGGCGGGATCGAGACCGACATGCTCCATCATCGCGCGCACGCGCTCGGCCACCTCAACGCGCGAGAGGTCCGGCTCCAGCGTGCGCAGCGGCTCGGAAATGCTCTGGCCGATGGTCATGCGCGGATTGAGGCTTGCCAGCGGATCTTGGAAGACGATCTGGAAATCCTTGCGCAGGAGGCGCAATTCTTCCTTGGTCGTCTCGCTCATGTCGCGTCCGCACCACACCACGCGGCCTGCCGTCTTGGGCAGAAGCGCAATGGCGGCGCGCGCGAGCGTGGATTTTCCGCAGCCGGATTCGCCGACCACGCCCAGCGTTTCGCCTTCCCGCAGCTCGAAGCTGACGCCGTCCACGGCGCGCAAGGGTTTGTATTTGGGAAACAGCGTACCGCCGACGCGGATAGGAAAATGCACTTTCACGTCTTCGACCTGCAGAAGAAACGGCCGCGCTTCGCGGTCGGCAACAGTGATCAGCGGCGCGTGGCCTGGCCGCTCGGGGCGGTCCAGGCGCGGCATGGCGTCCAGCAGCATGCGCGAATAAGGATGCTGCGGGCGGTAGAAAATATCCTCCGCCGATCCTTGCTCCACGAATTCGCCGTGACGCATAACGGCGACCCTGTCGCACATGGCGGCGATTACGCCCATGTCATGGCTAATCAGGACGATGGATGTCTTCAGCTTGGTTTTCAGATCGCGCATGATGTCGAGGATTTGCGCTTGCACCGTCACGTCGAGCGCCGTGGTGGGCTCGTCGGCGATCAGAAGATCGGGCCCGCAGGCGGTGGCCATGGCGATCATGACACGCTGGCGCATGCCGCCCGAGAGTTCATGCGGGTATTGCCGCATACGGCGCTTCGCTTCCGGAATGCGCACCAATTCCAGCGTTTCCACGGCTCGCGCGAAGGCAGCTTCGCGGCTCATTTTCAGATGGATGCGCAACGCCTCCATGATCTGGTCGCCGATGCGCATATGCGGCGTCAAAGAGGTCAGCGGGTCCTGAAAGATCATGGTGATCTTGGAGCCGCGAATGTCGTTCAGCTGCTTCGGCGACGCGCCCAGGATTTGCCGGCCACGATAAAAGACCTGGCCTGTGGCGCGTCCATTGCCGGCGAGAAGCCCGGTGGCGCCGAGAAACAATTGGCTTTTGCCGGAGCCGGATTCGCCGACTACGCCGACGACTTCGCCTTCCGCGATATCGAGATCTATATGTTTGACTGCATGCACTTCGCCGTCCGGCGTCTTAAAGCGGATGTCGAGCGATTTGATGCTGAGAACGGGTTCCGCCATCGCCTCAGCGCTCCTTCGGGTCGAGCGCGTCGCGCAACCCGTCGCCGATGAAGTTGAAGCAGAACAGAGTCACCGCCATGAAAGTGGCGGGGAAGAGCAGCATCCAGGGCGCCGTCTCCAGCGTGTTGGCGCCTTCGGAAATCAGCACGCCCCAGGAGGTCAGCGGCTCTTGAATGCCGAGACCGAGAAACGAGAGGAAGCTTTCCGCCAGGATGACGGCGGGAATGGTCAGCGTGACGTAGACGATGACAGGGCCCACAACATTCGGGATGACATGGCAGGTGATGATGCCGAATGTGCCCACGCCGCCGGCGCGCGCTGCTTCGATGAATTCCTTCTGTTTGATCGAAAGCGTTTGGCCACGCACGATCCGCGCCATGGTCAGCCACTCTACCGCGCCGATGGCCACGAACATCAGAATGAAATTGCGGTTGAAAATCACCATCAGGATGATGACGAAGAAGATGAAGGGCAGGGAATAGAGAATGTCGACGAAGCGCATCATGGCGGCGTCGACGCGGCCACCGATAAAGCCTGCCGTGGCGCCATAAAGCACGCCGATCAAGAGGCTCACCGTCGTCGCCACCAATCCGACCGCCAGCGAAACGCGGGCGCCGTAGAGCGTGCGGATGAAGAGATCGCGCCCCACCGAATCCATGCCGAACCAATGCGCGCCGGTAGCGCGGCACAAAGGATCGCCGCCCCACCAAGGCGGGGCGCAGCTCACCAGCGCGTAGTCGATGACTTGATAGGAGTAAGGCGAGAGCAATGGCGCCAAAATGGCGAGCACGGTGAGGACGGCGAGAATTGCCATGCTGACCACGGCGGCCTTATTGCGGAAAAGGCGGCGCTGCGCATCCTTCCATAGGCTGCGGCCTTTCACGGCGCGCGCGGCCTGCATCAATTCGGCGCGTTCGGAGGGTAGAATGGGCGACATCAATCGTATCTCACGCGCGGGTCGAGCACGCGGTAGAGAATGTCCGCGACAAGATTGAGGAGAATGATCAATGTCGCATAGAAAATCACGACGCCCAGAACCAGCGTGTAATCGCGGTTGAGCGCGCCTTGCACGAAATAGCGGCCAATGCCGGGAATGCCGAAAATCTGCTCCACGATGAGCGAGCCGGTGGCGAGGCCGGCAATGGCGGGGCCGAGATAGCTGACCAGCGGCAAGAGCCCGGCGCGCATGGCGTGGCGTGTAACCACGCGCCAGGAGGAAAGCCCCTTAGCCCGCGCCGTGCGCACATAATTGGAGTGCAGAACCTCCACCATGCTGCCGCGCGTCAGGCGCGCAATCACCGCGATCTGCGGCAACGCCAGCACGATCACCGGCAGGATCATGTTGCGCAGCGCGCCATTGTTCCAGCCGCCGACCGGCAGCGTGATATCGAGCCCGAATATGTGAACGCCATAGACGCCGAACAGAAGCGTCAGCAGTGGCGCGGTCACGAAGGTCGGAATCGTGATGCCGACCATGGCAATCGTCATCACCGAATAGTCGGCGGGCCGGTTCTGCCGTAGGGCCGCGAAGACGCCAAGAAACGTCCCGATAAGAAGCGCCAGCACAATGGCGGTCAGTCCCAGTTTGATGCTGACCGGCAGGCCGGAGGCGATCATCTCGGTGACGGTAAAATCCTTGGTCTTGAAGGAGGGGCCGAAATCCCCCTGCGCCAGGCGCCCAAGATAGATGAAGTACTGCTCATAGAGCGGCTTATCGAGATTGTAGGCCGCGTTGATATTGGCCTCGATCTCGGGCGGAAGACGCCTTTCGCCGTCGAAGGGACCGCCAGGGGCGATCCGCATCATGAAAAACGCGAATGTAATGATCAGGAACAGGGTGGGAATCGCGCCCAGAGTTCGCCGGATCGCATAAGACAACATCGAAGGCGTGGAGCTCCTCGGAAAAGCGGCGCGTTCTGCTTAGCGGGTAGTGAACAGGGAGCGGGGGACCAAGTCCAGTTTCTTATTGCTCACCAGGCCCTTGCCCCTCCTGGGGAATTCACCGCCAGCCTACTCACTCGGAATCCGCCAGGCGGCCCACCGCTCCTTAATGGCGGCGCCGTGCTCGTCCCACCAGTCCGGATTGATGGCCAAGGCATTGGCGAAATTCTCCGGCGCCGTCGGCATGAAGGGGCGCATGACGGTGCCGCGCGTCGGATGGTTGCCCATCAGGGCAATGGCCGAACGCCGCGCCGGGCCATAAGGCAGCCAATTGGCCTGCGCCGCTTGCGGGCCGGAGGAGGTGGCATAGCGGATCAGATCGCGCGCCTCATCCAGATTGGCGCTGCCTTTGGGAATGCCGAACACGTCCATTTGATAAAGCTGCCCGTTCCAGACCGGGGCAATTTCTTTACCCGCGAGAACGGCATCGAAGACCCGGCCGTTCAGAACGGTGGTCATGGCCACCTCGCCGCGCTCGATCCAATCGACGGGATCGTTCAGCCGTTTCCACCAGCGCAGCGTCTCCTTGATCGTGTCCAGCTTGGCGAAGGCTCGATCGACGCCTTCCTTCGTTGCCAAGGTCGGGTAGACATTGACGAGGCCGACGCCATCGGCGAGCAGCGCCAATTCCAAATTATACATCGGGCCGTTGTCGCGCATCCCTCGCGCGCCGGGAAATTTCACCAGGTCGAAAAAATCGGCGGGGCTCGTCGGCGCTTCCGGAAATGTTTTGGGCGCATAGGCGATGATTTGCGAATAGACCGAGGTGCCGACCCAACATGGGCCCAAAGCTCCGGGCACGAAATCGGCCACGGCGCGCGTGCCGTTTGCGCCGGGTGGCAATTCGAGATCGGTGAGTGGCTCCAACAATCCTTCGCGGCAGGCGGCTTGGGCGTCGGCCAATTCAAAATCGACCACGTTCCATTCGATCATGCCGGATTCGACTTGGCGGCGAATGTCGGCGAGGCCGCCGCCATAGATGGTGGCGTCCACATCGGTGCCGGTTTCATCCGTGAACGGATGAAACATGGCGACCATCTGCGCGCGGCCATAGTCTTCGCCCCAGCTCGCAACTGTTAAATTCGGCGGCGGAAATACGATCGGCCAAGCGATATAGGCGGCACCGGCCACAAGGACCGCGCCCAAAATGCCGAGACCGTATTTCAACCAACGGGGAAATCTCATGCAAACTACCTGCCCAAACCGAACAGCGATTGCAATGCTTGCCCGGGGTTCCGGATGATCCGGGACGGGTCGCGGGCGATGGCGTCCATCAGCCCCCGGGCCAGCCTGCCGACATCAGGTCCGTAGCTGAGACTGTCCCAATCTCCGTGCACCCGGAAAGGCACGCCGAGCGGCGGTATCTCCATCCGGCTGCCGGGCAGGATGGCGGCCGCGGTTCGGGTCTCAAGGTGGAAGTCCAGCGTCCGGCGCACAATATCGATTTCACCTGCGCCGGCGACTCGGAATTTCTGTGCTTCCAGCTTGAAATTGTCAGTATGCGCCACGCCATTGAGGAGTGTGAAGACGACACTCATCCGATCAAATGGGGTCTTCGCGTCGTCACCGATAATCCCGGTTTGCCGTGTCGCGATCAGGTTCTTCACGATGTTGGGAACCGCCGTCAGATCGACGCCGCGTATGTCGCCGTCAGCCAGAGCCAGGCGAGCCTCCCCCGACAGGGTTTCGTAAATGCCCTTTTCGGTTGCCGCCCGCGCCGAAACTTCCAATTCCAAATTGCCGGTGCCGCTGACGCGGTCGGCCCGGATAGAATCGCGCAAGAACGGCTGCATCGTCATTCCGGCCACACTGAGCCGGGCAGCGAGGTCAGGCACGTTCTTGGCGCCATCGATCACCAGCGTGCCGGTGCCCTTGCCGCCGTAGAAAACGACATCGCGCAAGGCAGCAGTCAGCAGGCCGTTTTTCAGCGTCAGATGTACGTTCGCGGAATCGACGGTCAGCCTGCTCGCGACAAACTTGCCGAGACGCAAAGTAAGATCGGCATTGGCCGATTTCAGCACGGAGAAATCAAGCTTTTCAGTGCTGGGGCCGTTCTCTTCATTTGCTGCTGAATCGGCGGTGCGCGCGTCCAGCTTGAGACCTTCGACGCCGACGGCCCCGGTCAGATTCGGAATATCGCCGCTGCTATCGACCGTCAGATCGCCGGCCATTCGTATGGCATCCAGCGTCACGATAGAACGCGTAAAGGCTACGCGGTCCGGCGTGCGGGAGATATATCCGTCCAAAGTAAATGGTCCGAAAGCCTCGCCATTGCTCATCGCGTAGCCGGCCCAAGTCGCAACACGACGGAACGAAGGCGCTTCGATTTTCAAGGCCCCGCTCGTTTCACCGCTCGTTGACAGCACGCCGTCGAAAATCGCGGTCATCAGCGGCGATGTCACAGCGAGCTTTGTGGTGGCGCCTTGATCGGAGTCGAGCGCCGAAAGGCTGTCGATTTCGGCTTTCAGATTCAGCCTTTCGCCATTGTAGGTAGCTGCAATGTCGATCGCGATGGCTGATCGACACCAGCAAAATCGAAGGAGAGAGCAACATCAGAGAAGACGAGCGATCTCTGCGTCGTCGCGTCGTCATAGGTGATGGTCCCACCGGTGATGCGCACATCTTGTGTGCCCGCTTCAGCGCGTGCGCCGGTTTCACCATCGTTCGCCACTTGCGGCTGCTGCGGCGCCGGCAATTCCCAGTTGTGAACACCGCTCGCATTTGTCTCGAGATGGACAACCGGATTTTCCAGATGCAGCCGCGTCACCTCTAGGTGACCCGAAAGCAGGGGCCAGAATTTTGCGCCGACGATCAGTCGCTCGACCGCAACCATTTCGGGATGGCGCACGCCCGGCATGTTTGCCATCCGGACATCGCGCGCGGTGATTCCGGTCTCGGGATAGAGGGTGAAACCCATATCGCCGGTGATGCGCACCTCGCGGCCAACGGCGCGCGTTGCCGCCGCCTCAATCACGTCTTTAAACGATGCGGCTGAGACGAGGAAAGGCAGGGCGGCCGCCAGGGCTGCCATCGCGACCGTCGCCGCGAGCACCCAACGAGTTTTGCCCCTCATTGCGGCGTTTCCTTAAGCATATGCTCCGTTTGGTACATTTGCTGCGGTGCCTTGGGCTCGGGCCTCCAGAGAGGTCCCAAAGGCGGACTTCTCTCACGGCGCGCCAAATGATAATCGTTCTCAAATCTGCCGACCATCCGTTTTCCAAAGGTACCATATTCGTGACGCGTTTCGCCGCCGCTCTCAAAGGAACTCTGCTCGGCATCGGGTTGATGGCGGCATTCGGCGCTTCAGAGGCGATTGCCGCTGAAACCGTGAATATTTATTCGGCGCGGCACTATGACTCCGACGAGCTTCTCTATGACGGCTTTGAGAAGGCGACCGGAATTCAGGTCAACGTGATCGAAGCGGGCGGGCCGGAACTTCTGGCGCGCATGCGCGCCGAAGGGCGCAATTCTCCCGCCGATATTTATTTAACGGTAGATGCCGGCAATCTCTCGATTGCCGAGAAGCAGAACGTGTTTCAGCCGGTCGCTTCCAAAATTCTGGATGCGCGGATTCCGGCGCCGCTGAAAAGTCCCAAGAATTTGTGGTTCGGATTCTCGACGCGCGCGCGAATCATCGTGGTCAATGCGAAGAAGGTCGATCCCAAGCTCGCGGTCAGTTACGAGGCGCTCACAGATCCCAAGTTGAAGGGGCAATTGTGCATGCGCTCCAGCACGGCCTCGTACAATCTGTCGCTGCTGGGCGGTATGGTTGCGCGGCTGGGAGCGGCGAAAGCGGAAGGCTGGGTCAAAGGCGTCGTCGCCAATTTCGCCCGCCAGCCGCAAGGCGCGGATACCTCGTTGCTGCTCGACGTTGCGGCGGGCGCGTGCGGTGCCACCATAGCCAATCATTATTATTATGTACGTCTGCAGAATTCAAAGATCGCGAGCGAGCGGGCCGCCGCCAAGGCACTTACGGTGATCTTCCCCGATCACAATAGCGTCGGCACCCATGTGAATATTTCGGGCGCGGGGCTCGTCGCGACTGCGCCGCATAAGACTGCGGGCATTAAATTCCTGGAATATCTCGCCAGCGACGAAGCCCAGCATATTTTCGGCAACGCCAATTACGAATTCCCCGCCGTCGCCAGCGTGCCGCGCAGCAAAGAATTGGCGGCGCTCGGCAAGTTTAAAACCGATCCCACGAATGTGTCGCTTTACGGCCAGAACCAGGCTACCGCGCAGATGATTTTCGATCGCGCCGGTTGGCGGTGATGCAAAGCCTATCGCACTAGAGAAGCGCACATGGCGGAGATTAAGACCAAGCCCACGGATGTGAGCGTCGACGACTTCCTCGACGGCGTGGCGCACTCTGTTCGTCAGGCCGATGGCAAGGCGATACGCACGATGATGGAGCGTGTCACCGGCGAACCCGCGATGATGTGGGGTCCTTCAATCGTCGGCTTCGGCACCTATCACTATCGCTACGCCAGCGGACACGAGGGCGACATGTGCCGCATCGGCTTCTCGCCGCGCTCGGCTAATCTCGTGCTCTATGTCGGCGGCTTTCCTGAATATGAGGCGCTGCTCGCGAAGCTCGGCAAGCATAAAACCTCCAAGGCCTGTCTCTATATCAACAAGGTGGCCGATGTGGATTTGGGCGTGCTCGAGGAGATCGCGCGGCGGAGCTATAAGGCGACCGAGGATATCGATCACTGCCCGGTGTGCTGATCCATCATTCAGAAATTCTACGTTTCCGGCGTCCCGTTTTTTTCCGACATGCGCGAGATGGTGCGTAGCAAAAGTATGCACGGCACAATACCGGCAGCGACGATGACCAGTGACGGCGCCGCGGCGTGCCCGAGGCGTTCGTCGGCGGCATAATTGTGTGCCGCCACGGCAAGCGTATCGAAATTGAACGGCCGCAGCATGAGCGTCGCAGGCAATTCCTTCATCACATCCACGAAGACGAGAAGCGCGGCGGTCAATGCGCTGGGCGCAATCAACGGCAGATAAACGCGCCGCACCGCATCCCACGGCCCGCGCCCCAAGAGCTTGGCTGCTGCTTCGATGGATGGCGTGATCCGCTCCAAGCCGGCGGAGACGCTTTGCAGCGCCACGGCGAGGTAGCGCACCGTATAGGCGAACACGAGCCCGGCGATGCTTCCTGTCAGCACCAATCCGGAGGAGACGCCGAAGCTAGCGCGCAAAGCGCTGTCCAGCGTGTTGTCGAACCATGCGAAGGGCATCAGAACGCCGATGGCGACCACGACACCGGGAACGGCATAGCCCAATCCGGCAATGAAGGAAGCGCGGCTCGCAATGCTGGCCGGTCCTTGCTTACGCGCGAGGCCCAGAACGAAAGCGACGCAGGTCGCAACCGCGCCGGCGAGAAAGGCCAGCACCAGGCTGTGTAAGAGGTGCAGAGAGAACTCGCGCGCCGGCGGACCGGCCCCGAGCAGAAGCGATATCAAGACCGCCACAGGAATAACGAAACCGAAAATCGGCGGCAGTGTGCACGCCACCATCGCGGCAACGCTGCGCGCACCATGCAGCACAATACGTTCTGGCCGTCGGTCGCGCCGGCCGGTTTCGTGGAAGGCGCGTGCGCCGCGTGCATTGCGTTCGAGCATCAGCACCAACGCGACAAACACCAGAAGTGCGGTTGCCAATTGCGCCGCGCCCGCGAGATCGCTGAGCGAAATCCAAGCGCGGTAAATGCCGGTGGTGAACACCTGCACGCCGAAATAGGAGACTGTGCCGTAATCGGCGAAGGTTTCCATCAGTGCCAAAGCGGCGCCGGCAACGATGGCGGGCCGCGCCAGCGGCAAGGTCACGGCAACGAAACTGCCCCAGGCACTACGTCCCAATGAGCGTGCCGCATCCAGCGCAGCTGCCGATTGATTCAGAAAATGCGCGCGCGCCAGGATGTAGACATAAGGGTAGAGCACCAGCGTCAGCATCAACGCCGCGCCGGGCAAGGACCGTATCTCGGGAAACCAATAGGCGCCGACTTCAAATCCCGTCCAGGCGCGAAACAGACTCTGCACCGGCCCGAATGCCGCGAGAAAATCGGCATAGGCGTAGGCCAGCACATAGGCGGGTGCGGCCATCGGCAACACCAGCGCGAATTCCAGTGCGCGGCGTCCGGGAAATTCGCACGCCGCCACCAGCCAGGCCGCGGGCACGCCGATGAGAAGGACACCTGCAACAACCAAGAGGCCTAAGGCCAGCGTGTTGGCCACATATTCGGGCAGGAATGTCGAGGCCAGATGGGCGATGGCCGTGCCGTCGCCGGTGAAGGCAATACCCACCACCGATAGAATGGGTATGACGACCACAAGAGCGATTGCGGAGGCAGCCACGTCGAACCCCGTCCAACGCCCCCAAAATTTTCCCCAGGCCCGGCCGGCACGGGGCGGCGGGAGTGGCGAGGTTTCATGGCGGTCGACAATGGCCATGCTTGAGGCGTAGCGCGTTCCCGGGCAAGAAAACAGCGCCCGAAATGGGAATGGAAAACAGGGATTTGAGCCCCGGGCGGCCTCCACTCGGGCGACAAACCGGGTAGCGGGTGATAGGATTCTGCCCAAAGCGGGCGCCGGAGCCCCGCGCGAGGAGGTCGGATCATGCCGCGTTATACTCTTCAGGTGGATGGGCGCGCCGAACAGGTGGACGCCGACGCCGACATGCCGCTGCTCTATGCGCTGCGCGACAATCTCGGCCTGCATAATCCACATTTCGGCTGCGGCTTGGCGCAATGCGGCGCCTGCACGGTCCATCTCGATGGCGAACCCACGCGCTCCTGCGTCACGCCGATGGGTGCGGTCGGGACGCGTCAAGTTACGACATTGGCGGGGCTAGGCACCGAAGAGAAACCGCATCCGGTGCAAGCGGCCTATGTCGAAGAAGCAGTTCCGCAATGCGGCTATTGCATCAATGGCTGGATCATGACGGCGGCGGCCTTTCTGAAGAAAACACCCAAGCCGACCGACGCGGAAATCCGCGAGGCAATGACCGGCCTGAAATGCCGCTGCGGAACCCATATGGCAATCCTGCGCGCGATCAAACGCGCCGCGGCGATGGGCTAGGGGCCGGCCATGAACACGCAAGATTTTTCGCTCTCTCGCCGCACGCTTCTGCAAACCACAGGTGCTTTGGTCATTGCTTTCAACGCCGGTGGTGTCGGCACCGCGCTGGCGCAAGCCGCCGGCGCTGTTAAGCCGCCGCTGCATCCGACCGAAATGGATAGCTGGATTGCCATCGCGCCGGACGGCTCGGTGACAATCTTCTTTGGCAAGATCGACGGCGGCCAAGGAACGGACGTCGCGATTGCGCAGATTGTTGCCGAAGAGATGGACATCTCCGTCTCGCGCATAAATGTGATCATGGGTGATACGGCGCTGACCTGCAATCAGGGCGGCGCATCAGGCAGCACCGGCGTCGCGCAAGGCGGCGCCGCGTTGCGCCAGGCGGGCGCCGAAGCGCGCCGCATGTTGGTGGAACGCGCGGCAATCGCGTGGGGCGTCGCGCCCGAGCGCCTTAGCGTGAATGACGGCGTCATCACCATCGCGGGCGATCCGCGCAGCATGACCTGCGCCGCATTGATCGGCGGCAAATATTTCAACGACAAGATCGCCTGGAATAATCAATACGGAAATGCGCTCGGCCTCACCGCAAAAGCGAAGCCGAAAACGCCTGACCAATATCGCGTGGTTGGTACATCCGCCCCGCGCGCCGATGTGCGCGGCAAAGTTTTCGCCTATCGGCCCTATGTCACCGACATCAAGGTCGAAGGCATGTTGCACGGGCGTATGATCCGTCCCGAGAATGCCAGCTCGGTTCCCGTAGCGGTGGACGAAGCTTCCATTCGCCATATCCCGGGCGCGCAGGTGGTGCACAAGAATGATTTCCTCGGTGTTGTCGCGCCTAAGGAATGGGATGCGATACGCGCGGCGCGCGATTTGAAAGTGACGTGGTCGGCGCCGGTCGATGTATTCCCCGGCGACGCGGGAATTTATGACCATCTGCGCGCGTCCACCGTTACGAAACGCCAGGTCACCACCGACAAGGGCGCGGTAGAAGCTGCCTTCGCTGGTGCGGCGCGCATTGTCGAAGCCGAATATGAATGGCCGTATCAGAGCCATGCCAGCATGGCGGGCGGTTGCGCCATCGCCGATGTGCGCGGCGACCGCGCCACCGTTTGGACCGGCACGCAGAAGCCGCATTACGCGGCGGAAGGCGCTGCCGCCATTCTCAAATTGCCGCTCGAGAATGTCCACGGCATTTGGGTTCAGGGGCCGGGGTCTTATGGCCGTAACGACGCCGGCGATGCGTTGATGGATGCGTGCGTGCTTAGCCAAACGCTGGGCCGCCCCGTGCGCGTGCAATATATGCGGCATGAAGGCACCGGTTGGGATCCGAAGGGACCGCCCTCGGTTCACAAAGCGCGCGCGGCGCTGGATGCCGCCGGCAATATGATTGCTCTGGAGTTCACCTCGCGTGGCATGTCGCGCAACGATACTGACACCAATGAGTCCGAACCCAAGGATACGTTGGCCGGGCAATTGCTGGGCATGACAGGCGAACGGCTTGTCAATTTCGGTTCGCCAGAAGGCGCTTACGAATTTCCCGTGGCCCGCATTGCCTGGGAAACCGTGCCGACGCTTCTGGCCAAGGCCTCGCCCTTGCGCACGACGCATTTGCGCGATCCGATTGGACCGCAAGTGCATTTCGGCAGTGAATCTTTCATGGACGAAGTGGCGGAAGCTGCCGGTGTCGACCCGATCGAATTCCGCCTGAAATTCATCACCCGCCCGCGTGACGTCGCGGCGCTCAAAGCGGTGGCCGAGAAGGCCGGCTGGAAACCTGGTCCGGCCGGAACACGGCGCGGAAGGCGCGGCGATATCGTGACAGGGCAGGGCGTTGCCTATGCTTCGCGCGGCGGCACCATCGTGGCGATGATTGCCGAGGTGGAGGTGAATATGCGCACTGGCCAAGTCTATGCGCGCAAATTCACCGTGGCGCAGGATTGCGGCCTCGTTATCAATCCCGGCACGATGCGCACGGTGATTGAAGGCAATGTCGTGCAAGGCCTGTCGCGCACGCTGCACGAAGAGGTCAAGTTCGACCGCCGCGGCGTCAAAAGCGTCGATTGGCTCACCTATCCGATTCTCGATATCACCGAGGCGCCCGAGACAGTGGATATCGTTTTGCTCGACCATCCGGAAATTCCGCCAACCGGCGCCGGCGAAGCCACCATCCGCATCCTGGCAGCGGCCGTTAGCAACGCAGTTTTCGAAGCTACCGGCAAACGCATTCGCCGTGGACCACTAACGCCGGAGCGTGTTCGCGGCGCGCTGGCTTAAATTCGTTGCCGTAAACTCGTTGCCGTAAATTCTCTGGGGAGGGAAGCATGCGCGCACGGACTCTGATGGTTTCGATCTGTGGAGCGGTGCTTCTCGCAAGCGTGGCCGCTGCACAGTTGCCGGAGAAATTCGTCATCAGCGGCAAGGCGGCGGAGCGGCTGAACGACCGCATCTCCATCAATGGCGATACCGCGCGAAAACTTGCGATGGCGTGCGAGGAGATCGCCAAACAGCACAATAGCCAAGCCGTGATCGTGATTCTGGATCCTTACGGCCAGGTGGTGCATCAGCACCGCATGGATGGGATCGGCTATGTGTCGATCATCGCCGCCGTCAACAAAGCACAGACTGCGCTTCGTACGCGTGCGCCTTCGGTGCTTCTTGCCAATCGGCAAGCGCGCGATTCCTTCACCGAGACGCATATGCTGCAATACGATCTGACGGTGCAGGAGGGCGGATTTCCGATCATCGTCGATAAGCAAATGATCGGCGCTATCGGCGTCGGCGGTATTCCAGGCGGTGACCGCACGCCGACTTATGATGAGCAAACATGCGCTCGTGACGCGCTGATCGCCGTGATCGGCCCGCAGCCGCCATTGATTCCGGAAGCGACGGCGCAAGCCCCGGCGGCGCCGAGATAATTATTTCGCCAAAGCAGCCTTGAGCTTTGCCAGCATCGGGTTGCTTTCGACGAAAGCGTAATCCGCCTGATGCACCGTCACGGCGTTGTGCACGCCGCGTGCGCGCAACACTTTCAGCGCGGTCATCAATTTCTCGCGCGGGCAGAGTATGGCGTGTTCGCCGGTGCGGTTTCCTTGCGCCGGGCCCGACAGCAGCGTGCAATCCGCGTCGCGCACGAGCATGTCCACAATCTCATCACTGGCGATTTCGATGCGCAGCCGCAAAATATGCGAGCCGCGCGCCAATTCACGCGCTGCGATACGCGTGGTGAGGCGTCCTGCAGCTGCCAATGCCGCATCGTCCCAGCGTGCTTTCAGCGACGCCGAGAGTTGCGCCTGGCTTTTCAGAATGACTCCGTCGTCCAGAATCTTCAGATCGTTCGCCGCCAGCGTTGCACCTGTGGTGGTGATATCCACGATGGCTTCTGCCGTACCGGACGCCGGCGCGCCTTCGGTGGCGCCCAGGCTTTCGACAATGCGATAGTCGACAATGCCGTGCGCCGCGAAGAAATTGCGCGTGAGGCCGGTATATTTGGTGGCGATGCGAAGGCGCTTGTGATGGCGCACATGGAAGGCCGAGCAGACATCGTCAAGGTCGGCCATGGTCGACACGTCGATCCACGCATTCGGCACCGCGACCACCACATCGGCAAAGCCGAAGCCGAGCGGTTGCAGCAGTGCAACTTGCGAATCCATGTCGGGCAGCGTGTCGCGCAAGAGATCTTCGCCGGTGACGCCGAGATGCAATTCGCCGGAGCCCAAAGCCGAAACGATATCGGCAGAGGAGAGAAGCTTCACTTCGATATCGGGTTGGCCGGCAAGCGTCGCGCGGTATTCGCGCGCGGTCTGTTTCACGACGAGCCCAGCGTCGCGCAAATAGGCCGTCGCCTGTTCCTGCAGACGTCCCTTGGAGGGAAGGCCAATGACGAGCGCGCTCATGACAGGGCTCCCGTGGCGCGTCGTGCGGCCAGCACGCGCTCGGTGCGGATAGCGCAGCCGACGGCCGGAATGTCGCGTGTGGCGCCCAAGATTTTCAGCAGCGTGTCGTAGCGTCCGCCGCCCGCGATCTGCACGTCGCCCTCGGAGTCCTTGGACCACAGCTCGAACACGAAGCCGGTGTAATATTCCATATTGCGCCCGAAGCGCGCGGCGAAGCTCGTGTTCGCTTTATCGACGCCGAGTTTTTCGAGCGCATTGATGCGCCGCTCCATTGCGGCCAATGGTGCGTCGAGCGATATCTTCGCTTCGCTGGAAAGCGCGCGCAGCGAGGCGAGCGATTCTTTCGCGCTGCCTGAGACCGACAAAACCTGCTCGATGAACGCGACCGATTTCTGGTCGAGATGCACAGCCGCCGCTTCCGCCGCCTGTTCGATCAGGCGGTCGATGATTTCGTCGCGCGTGCGCCCGCCGGATGTTTTGGCCTGCGTGGCGCCGAGATAATCCATCAGCCCTTCAAGCGCCGCGCGCGATTCCGTCGGACCAAGCTGGCCGAGATGCGCGAGATAGGCTTGCGTCGGTTTCGGGCCATTGCCGGAGAGACGCTCCAACAACTCGCTGAAATATTGCGGCCGCCAGAAATGGCGCTTCAATCTCCCGCGCCACAGCGGCGGAATGTCGAGCGCATCGATCAGGCCGGCGAACAAACCGACATCGCCGATCTTGACCGAGAAATCCTTCAGCCCCGCCGCGCGAATGCCTTCGACGCAGAGGCTCAAGACTTCGATATCGGCGTCGTCGCGCGACTCGACGCCGAGGCACTCGACGCCGGTTTGTAAGAATTGCGCCGGGCGTTCGGCCTCGCCGGGCTGAAAGCGAAAAGCAGGGCCGTGATAGGCGAGGCGGGCCGGCACTTTGCCGCCGCCCGCCAGAAACATGCGGCAGACGGGAATGGTGAGATCAGGCCGGAGACATAGTTCGCGCCCGCCCGGATCGGTGAGCACAAAGGTGCGGCGGCGAATTTCTTCGCCCGAGCGATCGAGGAAGAGCTCTGCCGGTTGCAGAATCGCTGGCTCCACGCGCGCATAGCCTTTGCCAGCGAACACGCCCAGCGTGGCGCCGCTTTGCGCGCTTAAGATATCGAGCTGGTCGGAATCGTAATCCGGCAAGGCAGCCATTATTCGCCTCCCCGCACTTCAAACAAATTCCGCAAATAGGTGATCAATTGATCACGCGGCACGGCGGCTTGCGCTGGGCGGTCTTTTACCCAGGCGGCGCGCCCTTCGACGGACTTCGCCAACTCGGCACCGAGCACCAAATCTTTCACCATGACTTCGCCGCGCGCGCGCTCATCCGAACCTTCAATGATGGCGACAGCGGCATTGCGTCTGTCGGCATATTTGAACTGCGCCTTCATGCCCGCTTCGCCGGTATAGGCTTCGACGCGAAATCCGGCCTCGCGCAAATCGCGTGCCATGGCGAAGCTTGATGCAGCTTCGGCCTTATCCAAAACCAGCACCACGACGAGCGGATTGGCCGCAAAAGCATCTGCTGTGGAGCGTGTTTTCAACGCGGTCAGAAGCCGGCTGACGCCAATGGAAACGCCGCTGGCCGGAACGCGCTGTCCGGTGAAGCGCGCAACAAGATCGTCATAGCGCCCGCCGCTGCCGACGGAACCGAACACGATGGTTTCGCCCGCTTCATTGGTGACCGGAAAGGTGAGCTGCGCTTCGAACACGGGGCCGGTGTAATAATCGAGGCCGCGCACAATGCCGGTGTCCAGGCGAATGCGGTCTGGGCCATAGCCGCTTTTTTCAGCAAGGCCGAGAATGGCGCGCAGATTCGCTAGGCCTTCTTCGCCGACAGCGCTGCCACGAATGGCATCGCCTAACGCGCTGAGCGCTTCGTTCGAATCTTGCGCTTGCTCCGATGTTACGAAAGCCAGCACGCGCGAAATCGCATTCGCGCTCAAATCCGCGCCCTTGGTGAAATCGCCGGAGTCGTCTTTGCGGCCCGCGCCCAAAAGCGCCTCCACGCCGCGTGCGCCAAGGCGGTCGAATTTGTCGATGGCGCGCAAAACGGTGCCGCGCCTCGTGGCATCGACTTCGGCGATTTCCAGCACGCCGTCGAGCAGCTTGCGGCTGTTCAGCTTGATCAGATAGTCGCCGCGTTTCAGCCCCAGCGCTTCATAGGTATCCGACAGCATCATCAGAAGTTCGGCGTCGGCGGAGGGCGAAGCTGAGCCCACCGTGTCGGCGTCGAACTGAATGAATTCGCGGAAGCGCCCCGGACCCGGCTTCTCGTTCCGCCACACCGTGCCGGTCTGATAGCGGCGGAAGGGCTTGGGCAGGTTCTGGAAATTCTCGGCGACGTAGCGCGCGAGGGGCGCGGTCAGATCATAGCGCAGCGACACCCATTGCTCGTCGTCGTCCTGGAACGAGAACACGCCTTCATTGGGGCGGTCCTGGTCAGGCAGGAATTTGCCCAGCGCATCGGCATATTCGAGGGCCGGGGTTTCTAGGGCCTCGAAGCCATAGCTTTCATAGACGCGCCGGATCGTATCCAGCATCTGGCGCTCGGTGGCGATCTCGCTGGCGGTCCGATCCCGGAACCCACGCGGCAGCCGCGCTCTAGGGCGGTACTGTTCCTGAGTCATGAATGTGCCGGGCCTTTGAAAAAGTGCGCCTAAATAGCGGCTTGGGTAGGGGGCTGCAAGGAAGGCCAGTATCCCGCGGAATTGCTAGGGAATTTGGTCGGTCGGGGGCGGTTATCCACAGGGCGGCCGAACCGGCCGGCGGACGGGAGGGGGCAAGCTGATGACGCGGTCGCCCCGCCTCATGAAATCGGGCCGCCACCGAAGCCGCGCCGGGGCTCATTACGCCGCGTTCATTACGCACGCGGCGAAACGGCTTGCGTGCAAAACGTGCCCGGCATTCTATTCGATATCTAAGGTCGGCTTGGGATCGGGGGATAGCACCATGGCAATAGACCTTTCGGTGAATGGTGTGCGCCATTCGATTGATGTCGCGCCCGACACGCCGCTGCTCTGGGTCGTCCGCGAACAGTTGGAATTGACCGGCACAAAATTCAGCTGCGGCATTGCGCAATGCGGCGTCTGCACGCTGCATGTCGATGGGCAGGCCGTGCGCTCCTGCAGCTTTCCGGTGTCTGCCGCTGCGGGGCGCAACGTCACCACGATTGAAGGCCTGTCGCCTGACGGCAACCATCCCATTCAGCAGGCGTGGATCTCGCTCGACGTGCCGCAATGCGGTTACTGCCAATCTGGCCAGATTATGAGTGCCGCGGCGCTGCTGACGCGAAACCCGAATCCCAGCGACGCGGAGATCGACGCAGGCATGACCAATGCGTGCCGCTGCAGCACCTATCATCGCATCCGTTAGGCCGTGCGTCTGTCGGCGGCGATGATGAAGGCAGCGGGGACGCCCTGATGGCCGCCGCAAAGCTTTCCCGGCGCGACATACTCGCTGCATCAGGCGCGCTCATTATCGGGTTCTGGATCCCGACAAAGGCCGCGGGGCAAATCATCAATCCGGAAGGCGCGGTATGGACCAAGCCAACGGCGAACCCTGAGGTCAATGCCTGGGTTGTCGTCGCGCCCGACGAGACGGTAACCATCCGCATTGCGCAAACGGAAATCGGACAAGGCGTGTGGACGTCGAACCCCATGATGGTGTGCGAAGAGCTGCAATGCGACTGGGCGAAAGTTCGCCCTGAATACGCGTCGGTCAATCGCGACGCGCGCGAGATGGCGCCGGATTGGACGCTCAACGTCATGGGCAATGGCGGCAGAGATCCGAATGGCGGTGGCTCCCCCGATTTTCTCGACCGCTCTAAGACCGGCGTCACCGGAATTCCGGATAGCCTCTATCGGCGGATGCGGACTAACGCGGCGGCGTCGGTGAAAGACGGGCGCTATTATCTGCAGCTTGCCGGCGCCGAAGCGCGCGAGCGTTTGCTGCTTGCTGCGGCGAAGGTTTGGAACGTACCGGTGGCGGAGGTGAGTTCCGCCAACAGCGTCGTCACACATAAGCCCACAGGACGCACGACTACCTACGGCGCAGTTGCCGCGCTTGCCGGGCAGACGCCGCATCCAAATCCGAAAGCCATACGCATCAAGCCGCCATCGGAATGGACTCTGATGGGCACCGAGCAAAAAAATCTCGATGTGCCCCACAAGGTAAGGGGCAAGACGATTTATGGCATCGACGTGCGCTTGCCCGGCATGAAATGGGCTGCGGTGAAATCGTGTCCCGTCTATGGCGGTTCGGTGAAGAGCTATGATTTCGAAAAAGTCCGCGGCGAGCCGGGCGTCATCTTGGCGATTCCGTTTCCCATTCCCAATCCGGCTCTCATCAGAGGCCGTGTGTTCGGCGGCGGCGTCGCTGTGCTCGCCGACACCTGGTATCAGGCCAAAACCGCCATCGACAAAATGCCTATCGAATGGGACATCCCCCCGCAAAACGCCGCCATGGACACGGCGAAGATTCGCGCCGCGCTGATGGCGTCGCTGGATGCGCCCGGTACCATGCGTACCAATATCGGCGATTGCGACGCGGCCTTTGCCAGCGGCACGCGCATGGTGGAGGCGACATATTCCGTACCGTATCTGCCGCGCGCCCGCATGGAGCCGGGCAATGCCACCGTGCTGGTCACCGATGATCGCGTCGACATTTGGATCGGCGATCAAAGCCCGCAGGAAACGCGCTACTCCGCGTCGCAAATTACCGGCCTGCCGGAAACCAGCGTTTATCTTCATCTCTGCCATCTTGGCGGCGGATATGGGCGCAACGGCAACGGGCCGCAGGCGGAGCAGGCGCTGTACATCGCCAATAAAAATCGCGGCACGCCCATACACCTTTTGTGGACGCGCGAGGAAGATTTCATCAACACGACCTATCGCTCCATCGGCGTTGCGCGCCTGCGCGCCGCGCTCGACGCCGATGGCTGGCCCATCGCGATGGAGGTAAGAACGGCGGCGGACCAGAATGCGCCTGGTCCAGCCGCAGGGTTCGACATCGCCGCGCGGTATTACGTGCCGAATTACCGCTTCTCCACCCACACCGCGAAGTTTCATATTCCGGTGGGTACGCGGCGCGGCGTCGGCGCGCCGGCGCAAACGTTTTATCGCGAAAGCTTCATGGACGAGCTGGCGCACGCCGCCGGCAAAGACCCCTATCTCTATCGCCGCGAACTCATCCAGCGCGGCAACCTTTTCTATAAGGACGACATGATCAAAGCACTCGACATGGCGGCCGAGATGTCGAACTGGGGCACGCCGCTGCCGCAAGGCACGGTGCGTGTCATCGCGCTCGAAGAACGCGGCGCGGAAGGCGACGGCCACGCCACTTTCAGCGCGCAGGTGCATAAGATCTCGATCAGTAAGCAGGGCGAGGTGCGCCTCTTACGCACCGACATCGCGCACGACGAAGGCCTCAGCCTGATCAATCCGCTGTCGGTCAAGAAACAGTTAGAGGGTCAGAACACCTGGTTCTTGAACGACGCGATGTATCAGGAGAGCAATGTCGTTGACGGACGCATGAAGGAAAACAATTTCGACCGTTTCATCCTTTCACGGCTCAATGAACATCCGCCCGAGCTCAACATTCACTTCTTCAAGTCGGAGCATTGGCTGGACGGCATGGGCCATGATCGCGGCACGTCGCTGCAATCGGGCATCGCCGATGCCATTTTCCAGGTCACCGGCAAACGCTACCGCGATCTGCCCTTGCGCAATTATGATCTGACATGGGGGTGAATGGGAAAAACCCCACCGATGAGGGCGGGGCTCGCTTCCCTTCAAATCTAAGCTTAGGCGCGAACCAGTCCGCGCGCCTCGTCGTCCATCTCGCGGCCCAATCGTGCGCCCACCGCCGCACACGCTGCGCCGAGGATCAGCGCGAGCGCCGTCCAGAACGCGATATATTGCGCGGTCAGCCGCGCCGCCTCTGCGGCCGCGAGCGCGCGCTGCTCCATCTGCGTCTCGATTGTATCCACGCGTTGACTGGATTGTTCGGTAGACAGACCAGTTTCCTCTGAAACCAGCGAGGCCAAGCGGCCGCGGTCGGCCGGCGAAAGCTTGTCGCCCGGCACGGCGGCCATAGTCAGAATCCGGCCGGCTTCTCCCCCCGCGGCGTCATTGTTTCGGGGCATGATGGGCGCTACGCCGACAACCGGATTCGCCGGATCTTGGAACGCTGGGGCTGCTGTAAGCTGTGCCGCCGCATCGGGGCGAAACAGCGTATCAACCCAGTAACCGTTCATGTCGTCTCCAGCCGTCTCGCTTTCAATGGCAGCGGCGCCGACCTGCGCCGATGCGTTCAGCGCCGAGCCGCCGAGAACCGTGCCGGAAGCAGTAACGAGCAACCCGGTGGCAACAACGCACAACGCCCATGTCGCCAAACCATGCGCGAAGGAATGAAAGCGCTCCTCCGCCGGGCGTTCCAATAATGGGCCGATCAACCGGCCGGACAGATAGCCGCCGATCAGGAACCCGAAAGCCTGCACCGCCAAAAAATAGATGGCGCCAAGGGTCAGCATGGTCTTCGCGGTGCCCGTATCCGCTTCCCACGCGGTGGTAATGGAAAGGCCAACCCCCGCGCCCAGCGCGAGCAGGAAGACCATAGTCGCCGTGGCAACCAGGGCGCCGGCGATCACAGCCGTCCAAGAGAAATTGTCGATGTCATATTCGATCACTTGCGTGAGAACCGGCGCGTTGGCCATCGGAGTGCCTTTGTTGGAAAGTGCGCGGCGTGGGCGTACCGCCAGGAAAATTTCCCATGGGATCGTGAATCACGAACGAGCCGCCGAGGCGTCGGTTCCTCATTTGCAAAAATTTTGTGCAAGGAGAGATGCGGCGCCGATTTGAACGGATGAAAAAACGCAAATGCTTGGTGACGTGAGGCAAATGCGTGGGGACGCGTGACGGGGAGAGGCTAGAACACCGCAAGAGCTTGCAGCTACGTCGCAGTCGCAACGCTCCACAATGATGATGCAGTTTTCGATGGTCGGCGGTCGTGGTGCCGGAGACTACCTCAGCCCAACAAATGACAGGATGGCTCCAACCACGACGACAAGACCGACGAGATAGATGATGCTGTTCATGGTGTGTGTTCCTCGTTCGATTTCTCTCGGCCCCTTGAACAGAGGCGCGCTCATCTAACGGGCTTAGCTTGGTAATGTTCCGTCCAGGCGCGAGCGGCGCACCTCGCTGCAATCGGGCATCGTGGATGGATTTTCCAGATCACCAGAAAACGCTACCGCGATCTGCCCTTGCGAAATTGCGATCTCATGTGGGGGTGAAGGGGCGAACTGACGACCTGAGATCTCGTGACACCGCAGCTTAATACTGCGAAATAAGCCCTTATGAGACAGATGCATAACGGTCTTTTCGATATTTGCGCGCTTGCATTGCCTCGCGGCCATGGATTCGGCGAACGCCCACCGGTGGAGGCGTGGGGCAGTGATGACGGTTATGGATGGGCGGCGGTGACGCTGCACTGTGAGACAAGAGACTATGGCGTGGTCGTTATGCGACGGCGTGTGGACGATGTTTGGACTGTCACATGCGAGGCTGCAGGAATTCAGACGATTGATGCTCCGCGGAACAAAGCTGAAATAGAGCTTAGGGAAGGCTTGCCATGCGAACCCGTTCCACCTGGCACCCCACGCCGAATGGCCTTGCATGATTTTGGCGACCGATCGCCGAGCGAAATATTCAAATTGTTCTGTGGCAGAAGTCATCGAAATGCCGGCTGGCTTCTCAACCAGCTTTATCTCGCGCTTCCACGACCGGACCGAAACTGGGCATCAGATTGCCAGACCGGAAATTTCCATACGCGCTTATGGGAAGCGCAACTCTTGGCATGCTTTCGAGAGCAGGGTTTGCTGGTTACCCAACCGAAGGAAAATCCCGATTTCCGAATTGAAAATCGTCTAGGCGGGAGTGCTTGGGTTGAAGCAGTGACCGCCAACCCGGCGGCTCGCTACGAACATGTAAATGCGATTCCAACGCTTCAACCCCAAAAAAATATCGATCTCTTTTTCGGCTCGGCCGCGCTCCGCTTCGCCAAGACGATCGGCAATAAACTTCAGCGCCGTTATGATCAACTGCCACATGTCGTCGGCCAACCGTTTGCACTCGCGTTGGCAGACTTTCATGCGCCCGCCTCCATGATATGGAGTCGAGAAGCTCTGATGGGCTACCTTACGGGTCTGGGCGCTGAGATCAGCGAAGTAAATGGCGAGCGCGTAGCTGTTGTGCTTCAAGCAGATCAGCTTCAGGGAACTACAGAGTTTCCTACCGGACTCTTTCGCGATGACCGGCATGCTGAATTGTCCGCCATAATTTTCACCAATGCGTGCACACTCAGCAAACTTAATCGCGTCGCTGTGTCGAGTGGCGCGACGAATCATGACCTACGCTATGTTCGATACGGAAAATTTGCGGATTGGACACCTGGCGCGCTAGACGGCGTCCCCTTTTGTATGGACGTGACCAGCGAAGAATATCTTTCCATTTGGCCGCAAATGCACGAGCCTTGGTGCGCCGAACTTGAGGTGTTCCACAATCCATATGCGCGCTATGCGCTGCCCAATGCGCTCCTTCCAGAGGCAACGCATTGGACGTTCCAAAGCGGCGAGTGGGAGAGCCGAGCTTTCTATCCGAAAAATATTCTGTGGTCGGGAACTCTGGTCACGGAACAGACCGATCCCATCCCTACCTATGAAACTATACCGGCGTATCTGGAAATGCTTGCTCGCCGTGATCCTGTTCAGAGCGATTGAGCTTTGGTGAACTAACAGCTTTTACCCAGGCGATAGCGACGCAACGTCAAGTAGCGACGAAGTCCCAAGTCTGGCTGCCGAATTCAGTCATGAACAATTGGTACAGTTGGGTGGGTTCGAACCACCGACCTCCGGATCCACAATCCGGCGCTCTAACCAGCTGAGCTACAACTGCAAGGGCCAGGGAAGCAGCCTCAAGGGCGGGCCTCCCCAATCGGCGCGAACCTATGAAGCTCGCCCCTTAAATGCAAGAACCTGAAATACACGCGCCCGATGGCGAGGGTTGCAGTACTCCTAAAAGCAAGAAGCCCGATCGCTTGGGGCGACCGGGCTTCCTGATCTGGGCCTCTTGGGCGCGACTCAGCGCTTAACGATCCGAAGTGGCGTAGCGGGGGCAACTCCGCTCGGTTTGGGCCCATTCTGCTTGCCGGTGCCGCCTTCGCCAAAATGGCCGATTTCAACACCAGACAATTCGTCTGTGAGGCTGGTCTGGCCGGAGCGATCTTCGGCGCCGACATGTTCGGCCATTCCCGTGCGGCCGCCGCTGGGCTGCGGACCGCTTTGAGAGCCCAGCGAGCCTTCAGTGTCCATGGTCGTCTTCACGCCCTGGATACCGCCGGGATGCAGGGCGTCATGAAAATGACGGTGGCCTACAGTCGGTTTCGACGTTGTGCCTACACTCGTAGGCCCCGTGAAAATCGTGTCATCCGACACGTCGGTGTCGTCTGTGATGGGATCGCGGTCTTTCATAGACAGCTCCTATTAGCGATGGGCTGAAATTTGAACGGTGACGGGGCGGCCGCGCTCGCCACGGCAAGTCATGTCCAACCGCTCGAGGTTGCGGCGATTGCCGGGCAGATCGACCTCATACATGCGGCCGCGATTCAAAATGCCGCCGCGATTTACATAGAGGTCGGTCGTGCGTCCGTTGTCGAACGTCGCCGTCAGGCGCGAACAGCGCGCATCGTTGTCCATCGCCTGAATGCCAACGGTCTCGATGGCCTGGCCGCGTGCGCCGGCATAGGTCGTTTCTTGGTCGCGCGGACCTTCAAAACGTTCCGATCCGATCGGCATCCAACCGCCAGGTCCATTACCCGGTCCGGGACGTCCTGGACCACGATCCGGACCACGATCTGGGCCGCGATTGTTGTCGCGGTCATTCGCCCAAGCGAAGACGCGCGACCATTGGCGTTCCCAATTCGGTCCGTTGCGCCATTCCGCGCGATAGCGGCCGACATCGGCGGCGATATCGACATCGGTTTGACGTGCCGGGCCATTCACGCGGCAGTTGAAAGCGACCTGGCGAATATTGCGGGCCGTACCCGGAATATCGACCACGGTCTGACGACCGCGCTGCAAAGTGCCGTTGAACACCACGGCCGATTGACCATTGGCGAACAGCACCGAAATGTTTCGGCACGTCACGTCGCCGTCATTGGCTTGAAACGCCAAGCGTTCAACGCTGCCGCCGAAATTCGTGTAGGCGACTTCGCGGTCGGGGCGGCTGTCAATTTGCACCGAACCGATGCGATCCCAAGGACCAGGACCGCCTTGCCCCGGACCGCCCGGCGGGCCATAGCCCGGTTGTGCCAGAGCGGCCATCGAACATGTCGCGCCGATAAAAGCTGCGGCGGAAAAGAAATGAGATTTTCTCACGGGGGAGTCCTCCTGGATTTCACACGTTCGGGGTACGCATATTTTCGCGCCCGTCACATTGCGTCAGCCAGGAAACGTATCTTCGCCGTAATGGTTCCGTTTACCGCCCGCCCATAGGCCTAATGTCCACTTTCGGCGCCACATATAGAAAAGGCCGGGGAATGCCCCGGCCTTTTCGCCACTAATACTCAAACGACGATGACAACAGGACTTAGAAGTCCATGTCGCCCATGCCGCCGCCGCCATGGCCAGGATGACCGCCGCCGCCCGATTCTTTCTTCGGACGTTCGGCAACCATCGCTTCGGTGGTGATCAGCAGAGCCGCGACGGATGACGCGTCCTGCAGCGCCGTGCGCACAACCTTGGTCGGGTCGACAATGCCGGCTTCGACCAGATCGACAAAGGTTTCGTTCTGCGCGTCATAGCCATAGGTGGAGGATTTCTGCTCAAGCAGCTTACCCACCACGATGGAGGCTTCCACGCCGGCGTTCTCGATGATCTGACGGATCGGGGCTTGGATCGCTTTCTTGATGATCGCGATGCCGGCCGTCTCGTCGTCGTTCGAACCCGTCAGGCCGTTCAGCGCCTTGGTGGCGTAGAGAAGCGCCGTGCCGCCGCCGGGAAGAATGCCTTCCTCGACTGCCGCCTTGGTGGCGTTGAGCGCGTCATCGACGCGATCCTTCTTCTCTTTCACTTCGACTTCCGTCGCGCCGCCGACGCGGATAACCGCAACGCCGCCGGCGAGTTTCGCCAGACGCTCTTGCAGCTTCTCTTTGTCGTAGTCGGACGTCGTCTCTTCGATCTGTTGCTTGATCTGACCGACGCGGGCTTGGATGTCGCCCTTCTTGCCGACGCCATCGATGATGGTGGTGTCGTCTTTGGTGATGCGAACCTTCTTCGCCGAGCCCAGCATGTTCAGCTTCACGGTCTCGAGCTTGATGCCGAGATCTTCGCTGATCACCTGACCGCCGGTGACGATGGCGATGTCTTCCAGCATGGCCTTACGGCGATCACCGAAGCCCGGTGCCTTCACCGCTGCGACCTTCAAGCCGCCGCGCAGCTTGTTGACGACGAGCGTGGCCAAAGCTTCGCCTTCAATATCTTCCGCGATGATGATGAGCGGACGTCCGGCCTGCACAACCGATTCCAGAATCGGAAGCATCGGCTGCAAGGAGCCAAGCTTCTTTTCGTATATCAGGATGTACGGCTCATCCAATTCGCAGACCATTTTGTCGGCGTTGGTGATGAAATAGGGGGAGACATAGCCGCGGTCGAACTGCATGCCTTCGACAACTTCGAGCTCGGTTTCGAGGCTCTTGGCTTCTTCAACCGTGATGACGCCTTCATTGCCGACTTTCGCCATCGCTTGCGCGATCATCTTGCCGACTGCGACGTCGCCGTTCGCGGAAATCGTGCCAACTTGCGCGATCTCTTCGTTCGACTTCACTTTTTTGGAGCGCTTCTTAAGGTCAGCGACGACGGCTTCGACGGCCTTTTGAATGCCGCGTTTCAGATCCATCGGGTTCATGCCGGCGGCAACCGACTTGGAGCCTTCGCGAACGATCGCTTGGGCCAGAACGGTGGCCGTCGTGGTGCCGTCGCCGGCCTTGTCGTTGGTCTTCTGGGCAACTTCGCGCACCATTTGCGCGCCCATGTTCTCGAACTTGTCGGCAAGTTCGATTTCTTTCGCCACCGTCACGCCGTCTTTGGTCGTGCGCGGGGCGCCGAAGCTCTTGTCGATCACGACGTTGCGGCCCTTGGGGCCCAAAGTCACCTTCACCGCGTCGGCCAGAATGTCCACGCCGCGCAGCATCCGCTCGCGCGCGTCGGCGCCGAATTTTACTTCTTTGGCTGCCATTTTTTGTTCTCCAGATTGAGTTGTAAAATTGAGGTGGCTTAGGACTTCTTAGAAGGCTTCTTGCCTTCAACGACGCCCATGATGTCGGATTCCTTCATGATCAGAAGGTCTTCGCCGTCGAGCTTCACTTCGGTGCCGGACCATTTGCCGAACAGAACGGTGTCGCCAGCCTTCACTTCGGGGGCAACGCGCTTGCCGTCTTTGTCCAGGGCGCCGGGGCCCACTGCGATGATTTCGCCTTCTTGCGGCTTTTCCTGAGCGGTGTCCGGGATGATGATCCCGCCGGCAGTCTTCTGTTCTTCTTTGACGCGGCGTACGACCACACGGTCGCCGAGCGGACGAAATCTCATTGATGCCTCCTATAGCGTAGTGAATTCAATCGTTTAGACGGAATGTGCCAAAATGGCAGCACTCAGCATGCACGAGTGCCAGCCGTCGGGCGGTTACTTAGGAAAGCGCTGGGACTCCGTCAAGGGCAGGTCCAGCCGAAACCACGCTAGTGGAACCGCGTTTTCAATTCGGACGCCTCTGCCGTTCAGGCGGGGTTCAGGCGAAAAGCCATAGCCTGATCATGCTTGCGAGAGGGGCGTTGGTGCAGCAACGCAAACGGAGGCAACCATGACTACACTTCTTAAGGCGGCCCTGATTGTTGGCGCCCTAGCGGTTACGACAGTGTCCGTCCCGGCGCCGGCAATGGCGCAACGTTATTACGATAATGGGCCGAGCTTCGGCTTCTCCTTCAATAGCGGCGGACCCGGCTATGCCTATGGCGACCCGGGTTATCGCTACCGTGATCGCGCATGTCGCCCTGTGCGCCAGGTCTGGGTCGATCGTTGGGGTCAACGTCACGTCGCGTGGCGGCCGGTATGTCGTCAGAGCTATCGCGGCGCATATCCCTATCGCGGTCGCTGGAATGACCGCTGGTAAAACTTGTCCCTCTGGCAGGAATGAGGCCGCCACCCTCCTGGCGGCGTCATTCGCTTTTTTCTGAATATTTATCGTGTCTTGCGCGGTGATCCGGTCGTTACGGATTAAGAAGCTCTAACTCAGCGATTCCTTGACGCCACCTGCCCGGAAATCGACAGTGCCCCCGCGTCTGATTCAGCAGAGCTCCCGTGACCGATATATCGCCTGTTCCGAACGACCTCGATGCGTTCTGGATGCCGTTCACCCCCAACCGTCATTTCAAGGCCAATCCGCGTCTCCTCGCGCGCGCCGAGGGCATGTATTATTGGGACGTCGCAGGCCGTAAAATTCTGGACGGCATGGCGGGTCTGTGGTGCGTCAATGCCGGGCATGCGCGCGCGCCCATCGCCCGTGCGATCGCAGCACAAGCCGCCGAGCTTGATTTCGCGCCCAGCTTTCAATTCGCCCATCCCAAAGTCTTTCAGCTCGCATCGCGGATTGTCGCGCTGGCCCCCCCCTCGCTGGAACATGTTTTCTTCGTCAATTCCGGGTCGGAAGCGGCGGACACCGCGCTCAAGATCGCGCGCGCTTATTTTCAGGCAAAAGGCGAAGGGCAGCGGTTCCGGCTGATCGGCCGCGAGCGCGCCTATCACGGCGTCAATTTCGGCGGCTTGTCGGTCGGCGGCATCGGCAATAACCGCAAAGCCTATGGCCCACTTGTTCCGGGTACGGACGATCATTTGCCGCTGCCCTATGACCGCGCCCGCCACGGCTTCACCCCGACGGAATGGGAGGGCGGGGACGCCTATGCTGACGCGCTGGAACGCATTGTCGCCGTTCACGGAGCCAACACCATTGCCGCTGTGATCGTTGAACCTATGACGGGATCCGGCGGCGTCTTTCCTCCGCCGAAAGGTTATCTGCAGCGTCTGCGCGCGATATGCGACCGCCACGGATTGCTGCTGATCCTTGACGAGGTGATCACCGCTTTCGGGCGACTTGGCCATGCATTCGCGGCCGAGCGTTACGGCATCATTCCCGACATGATCTGTTTTGCCAAAGGCATCACCAATGGCGCCGTACCGCTTGGCGGCGTGTTGGTGTCCAAAAAAATTCACGACGCTTTCGCGCAAGCCGATGATCACGCGATCAATCTCTTTCACGGCTACACCTATACCGGCCATCCGCTGGCGATGGCGGCGGGGCTGGCGACGCTCGATCTCTATCGGGAAGAGGGATTGTTCGAACGCGGCAAGGCTTTGGAACCGGCGCTCTCAGATGCGGTTCATGCCCTGAAAGGCGCACCTTTTGTCATAGATATCCGTAGCATCGGCATGGCCGCAGCGGTGGAGTTGGAGCCCGCTTCCGGTGCGCCGGGCAAGCGCGGATACGAAGCGATGCAGAGATTGTTCAAGGAGCAAAACCTGGTGCTGCGCCTCTCGGGCGACACGCTGGTTCTGGCGCCCAGCCTTATCGCCAGCGCCGACGAGATCACGCGTATGGCAGAGTCCATTCGCGCAGTTCTTGGAAAGCTGAGCTAAGAATGCGCATCGGCGTTCCCAAGGAAATCAAGAACAGCGAATTTCGCGTCGGGATGATACCCGCCGCGGTGCGCGAACTCGCGGCATGCGGCCATCAGGTCTATATCGAAACCAATGCCGGCGCCGCCATCGGTCTTGACGATCCGATCTATGTGCGCGCCGGCGCCACTATATTGTCGTCCGCTGCCGAGGTGTTCGGCGTCGCCGACATGATCGTCAAGGTGAAGGAGCCGCAACCCGAAGAGATCAAACGCTTGCGGCCGGGGCAAACGCTCTTAGCCTATCTTCATCTCGCGCCGGATGCGGCGCAAACGAAAGCACTGGTGGCCTCCGGTGCCGTCGCCATCGCTTACGAGACCGTCACCGATGCGCAAGGCGGATTGCCGTTATTGGCACCGATGAGCGAGGTCGCGGGCCGCATGTCGATACAGGCCGGTGCGCATTGTCTGGAAATGGAAGCCGGTGGGCGCGGGCAATTGCTTGGCGGCGTTCCCGGTGTGCCGGCGGCGCGGGTCGTCATTCTCGGCGGCGGCGTTGTCGGCACCAATGCGGCGCGCATGGCGATGGGGATGGAAGCGCATGTCACCATTCTCGATATTTCACTGCCGCGCCTTTACGCGCTCGATCTGCAATTCGGCGCCAGGATGCACACGATCTTCTCGACCATCGACTCGATCGAAGAACATGTACTCGCGGCCGATCTCGTCATCGGCGCTGTGCTGGTGCCCGGCGCGGAAGCACCCAAGCTGATCACCGAAAACATGGTGGGTCAGATGAAAAAGGGTTCGGTGCTCGTCGATGTCGCCATCGATCAGGGCGGCTGTTCGGAAACGTCGCGCGCTACCACCCACGCCAATCCGACCTATCTGGTTCATGGCGTGGTGCATTACGCGGTGGCCAATATGCCCGGCGCCGTCGCACGCACCTCTACCTTTGCGCTCAACAACGCCACGCTGCCGTTCATACGCCAATTGGCGGACAAAGGGCCCGAGCGCGCCATGGCGGACAATCCGCATTTGCGCGCCGGCCTGAACATCTACAAGGGCGCCATCACCTATGGCGCGGTCGCCCAGGCGCAGGGCCTATCCTTCATACATGCCGAGGAAATTCTCAGGCTTTATTAAGCGTTTTCGCTGCACCACAATCTTGCCACGCTTCGGCGTAGTATAGGCGAATCGTGGAGGGGCGGGATCCGACGAGCGGTTATTTGGGGCTTTCAATCAGTTCTCGAAACACCCGTCCAAATATTGGAGCATGCAATGTTGAATAGTGAGAAATGCATTGGTTTGGCCGCGCTGTGCGCTGTGCTGCTGACGGGCTGTCAGACACAAAACGCGTATACGGACCAAACCCAAACCTCGAACGCGACGCGCGGTGCCGTCATCGGCGGTCTCGCAGGCGCAGCCATCGGCGCGCTTTCTAATCCGCGCGACGCTACTGAGAACGCTTTGATCGGCGGCGCTATCGGCGCGGTCGCCGGCGGCGTCATCGGCAACCAAATGGACCACCAGGAGGCCGAGCTGCGTCAGCAATTGCGCCAGGCCGGCGTGTCCGTCACACGCCAGGGCAATAATATCTATCTCAACATGCAGGACGACATTCTGTTTCGTGTCGATGCCGCCTATTTGGAGCCGCGTGCGCGCGACATCATCCGCTCGGTTGGCCTCGTGGTGAAGAAATACGGCGACACCTATGTCGGCGTGAACGGCTACACGGACACGATCGGCACGCGCGAACACAATACGCAGCTCTCGCAGCTGCGTGCCGAAGCGGTGGCCGATGAACTCGTACGCTCCGGCATCGATCCCCGCCGCATCTCGCCGCGCGGCTACGGCGAATCCAATTTGCGCATTCAAACGCCGGACAACACGACCGAGGTGCGCAATCGCCGCGTGGAAATCGTGCTGGAAGCGCGCCGCGGCTGAGGATGGAACGTCCCTCTCCCCTTGTGGGAGAGGGTGCCGAGACTAGCTCCGTGGTTGCGTCACCTGGATGGCCCGCTGTGGCGGGCCATGACATCGAGTATTTAGTGTGGTTTTGTGTTGCAAGCGGTGACTTGAGTAGATTTCGCACGCTTGCTTTTAAATTTGTCATGGCCCGCCACAGCGGGCCATCCACAAGATGCAGCACGCTGAAGGTGAAACCGCTGCCTGTATTCCAGCAAGTAACAGGGAATAGTTATATTCGTTAATTCGTATTTACGAATGGTGGCGCTCGCCGCTTCTTCCTGCTGACACTTCTATGGTTAACCGTCTGGAAACTCTGCCGCTGCCAGGATGCCCACGAAGCCTCCTGAGACGGCACCAATGTCCAGCGATATTCTGCTCCTGCTTTACGCCCTCGTGGCGGCGCTTACGTCGGCGGCATTGTTGCTGATCGAGATAGATGTGCCGAGTGCGCTCTTGTCCGGTGCGGCCGTTTTTGTCGTGGCGATGCAGATCCAAAACACGGTTTTGAACCGGTTGCTGAAGCGGAAAATGGCGCGAGAACTCACGAGCCTGAGAGCCTCCAACGCATCCATTCGGACCGAGCTCGAAGAGACGCGGCGGAAAGTGACGGACATCACTCTCGCCCTAGCCAAACGCTCCGATGCCCAGGAAAAGAAGGTCATCGGCGAATTGCATATTATCGAGAGTCTGGTTCGCGAATTCGCGGCCGGTGTCGCGCGCAAGACCGAGTCGGAAAAGCAGGCACTGCCTTTATCCCAACCGGGAAGTACTCCTGCGATCGCCGACAACGCCGCTTCCAATAGCGAAACCGACATGCTCGAAATCATCCGCCGCGCTCTCGAAGAAAACCACGTCGATCTCCATTTGCAGCCTGTTGTCGCACTGCCGCAGCGTAAAATCCGCTTCTATGAAGCGCTTTCGCGTCTTCGGTCGGGAGGCGGCCGGGTGATTATGCCGGCGCAATATATTCGTATCGCGGCGCCTGCCGGTCTGATGAGCGTCGTGGACAATCTTCTTCTCTTCCGTTGCATCCAGGTGGTGCGCCGGCTGACGCAAAAGCGCCGTGACGTCGGCGTCTTCTGCAATATTTCCGGTCACACGTTGAGCGATGCGGAATTCTTTCCGCAGTTCCTCGACTTCCTGCATCATCACCGCGACCTGACAGGCCAGATCGTGTTCGAGTTTACGCAAAGCGCCGTGCTGAAAGCGGGCGATCAGGAAGAGGCGAATTTGCAGTACCTCTCTGGTCTGGGCTTCGCACTCTCGATGGATCAGGTCAGCGTTCTCGACATGGATTTCGCGCGCCTGAAAGCCTTGGGCTTCCGCCATATCAAAGTGCCGGCCCAAACGCTGATCTCCGGGATGCAGAATGCCCACGCGGCCGTCGCCGCCGAGGATCTGAAAGATTTGTTGGCGCGCAATGGTTTAAGCCTGATCGTCGAACGCATCGAGTCCGAGAAAACCGTCGTGCAGCTTCTCGATTACAATGTCGATTTCGGTCAGGGCTATCTCTTCGGCGAACCCAAACCCATTCGCGAAGTCGCGGATGCCCATGATCCGCGCGTGTCGCAGCCCGTCCATGGCAGCATTCTTCCTGCCGAACTTAATAAGCGTCTGGCCGGCTAGGCGCGTTGGGTCGGTGGAATTGACGTGATGCCGAGGGCTGTGCGAGCCCTTCGCGCATGACCAAGGGGATCCTGCCGCGCGCCATTTCCGGACTCCGCGAAATCGCCGCTGATTACGACGCGCTCATTTGCGACATATGGGGTGTGGTGCATGACGGTCACACGCCGTTTCAATCAGCCGTCGAAGCACTGACGCGGTTTCGTAGGGATCGCAAACCGGTTGTTCTCCTCACCAACGCTCCTCGGCTTGCGAGCGACATAAGCGCTCAGTTCGATCGCATCGGTGTCAGCCGTTCCTGCTGCGACGCTATCGTCACCTCCGGCGAGGCCGCGCGTGCCGAACTGGCGGCGCGAGCCGCGGTCACCGGGCATCTCGCTTTTTTCAATTTAGGACCGGAGCGCGATAAGGCGACCTATGAAGGCCTGCCTGTTTCGCCTGTGGGGGCGGACGAGGCCGAACTGGTGCTCTGCACGGGGCTCTTCAACGACGAAGTCGAGGGGCCGGACGACTACACCGAGCTTCTCCAGCGCTTCCGCTCGCGGGATTTGCTGTTCATTTGTGCCAACCCCGACGTGAGCGTGCGGCGGGGCGGCGTGATCATCTATTGCGCCGGTGCTCTTGCCCGGCGTTACGAAGAGATGGGCGGCAAGGTGGTCTATTTCGGCAAACCCTATCGCCCCATTTTCGAGGCCGCCCTTTCAACCGTCCGCACATTTGCTCCGGCAGAGCGCATTCTGTTCATAGGCGACGGTTTGGAGACGGACATACGCGGCGCCAACCTCATGAATTTGGACTCGCTTTTCATTGCCGGCGGTCTTGCCGCCGCTGAGATCGGCAATTTGCCGCCCCAACAGGCAGATGAGCGCCTGAAACAGATGTTTGCGCATCACGGCGTGCGCGCGCATGCGCGCATGGACGCACTCCGCTGGTAGCGCTTGCCGCCGGTCCCCTGCCTCGATAAGAGGGTCTGTCGCCATCACCAACGCTGAGGAGCGCCTATGGCCGAGCAGCCAACAGGCTATACGATCGAAGAGCTTGAAGTAGGCATGTCGGGCTCTTATGAGCGCGTCGTTACAGCAGACGACATCCAGAAATTCGGCGAAGTGACGGGCGACTTCAATCCGGTGCATTTCGATGAGGAATACGCGAGCAAGACCTTATTTCGCGGCCGCATCGCGCATGGTCTCTTGAGCGCCGGCTACATCTCGACCGTTCTTGGCACCAAGATACCGGGCGCCGGCGCGATCTTTATGAGCGCTACCATCCGCTTCAAGGCGCCGGTCCGCATCGGCGATACGGTGATCTCCGTTTGCACGGTGCGCGAAATCATCGCCGCCAAGCGCCGCGTGATCTTTGATTGCGTCTGCAAAGTAGGCGACACGGTCGTCATCGACGCCGAAGCGATGTTGATGGTTCCGTCGCGTAAGGCGTGAGCGCTTTTTCGACATAGGCGATGCAGATTCTCCAAACCCACCGCAATGTGCCGGAAGCGGCACGCGGGGCGGTCGTCGCGCTCGGCAATTTCGACGGGGTCCATCGCGGACATAAAGCTCTTCTCGCTGCCGCCCGGGCGCGTGCGCGTGAAGACAAGCGCCCCTTCGCGGTCATCGTATTCGAACCCTATCCGCTGGAATTCTTTCGTCCCTCGGCCGAGCCGCAGCGCCTCACATCTTTCGCGAGCAAAGCCCGCATTGTGGAAGGCCTGGGCGCCGATTACCTCATCGTCCTCCATTTCGATGCCGCGCTTGCGGCCATGAGCGCGCAGGATTTTGTGCTTGATGTCCTGGTGCGCGATCTCGGCGTCGCACATGTCGTTGTCGGCGAGGATTTTCGCTTCGGCAAGGGCAGGGGCGGAGACGCATCCGTCCTCGCTTATATGGGCGAGATGGAAGGCTTCGGCGTTACCGTCTACCCGCCATTGGTCGCGGACGCCCACGAAAAGATCTCGTCTTCGCGTATCCGCACCGCGCTGAAGGAGGGCCGTCCCGATGAGGCCGGCCGTCTTCTTGGTCATTGGTGGAGCGTCGAGGGCGTTGTCATCCATGGCGACAAGCGCGGGCGGACGCTCGGCTACCCCACCGCGAATCTGACCCTTGAAGGCCTGCTACTGCCCGCCTTCGGCATCTATGCCGTGCGGGTGGAGGTCGGTGGCGCCCGATATAACGGTGTCGCCAATTTCGGTCGCCGGCCGATGTTCGAAATAGCGACGCCCTTGTTCGAAGCCTATCTCTTTGAATTTGCAGGGGATATTTACGGCCAGACCCTTCGTGCCGAGCTGATCGCCTATTTGCGCCCCGAGGCGCGGTTCGAGGGTCTCGACGCCCTTAAGGGGCAGCTAGCCCGGGACTGCGACGAGGCCCGGAAAATCCTGGCGGCGGCCGGACCGGTGCCTGCGCGTACGCCGTAGACCCTTAAGCCTTCCGCTGTTAGAAACGGCCCGCTTTTGGGAAGGGCCGACCGTGACCATTAGGTCAGGACAGCGAATTCGTCGCCCGGCGGCTTGAGCCGGTCCCTCAGGGACGCCTCGCGCGCCGCCGGGTCTGACGTGCTATCCCTCCTACCCGAACCCGGATTCTTTTCATGACCACCGAACCTGACTCCAAGCGCGACTATCGCGGCACGCTGTTCCTGCCGCAGACCGACTTTCCCATGAAAGCAGGCTTGCCCGAGGCCGAGCCGAAATGGCTCGCGCGTTGGCAGGAGATGAAGCTGTACGAGCGCCTGCGCGAACGCGCCAAGGGCCGGCCGCTTTTCATCCTTCACGACGGACCGCCTTACGCCAATGGCGACATCCATATCGGCACGGCGTTGAACAAGATTCTCAAAGACTTTGTCGTGCGCAGCCAAGGCATGCTCGGCAAGGACGCGCCCTACGTTCCGGGCTGGGACTGTCACGGCCTGCCGATCGAATGGAAGATCGAAGAAGAAATCCGCGCCAAGGGCAAATCGAAAGACGAAGTGCCGGTCAGCGAACTTCGCGCGATGTGCCGCGCCTTCGCGCAAAAATGGATCGGCGTGCAGCGCGAGCAATTCAAGCGCCTGGGTGGAATCGGTTTGTGGGATCAGCCCTACACGACGATGGCGTACGCAGCCGAAGCGCAGATTGTGCGTGAGCTGCATAAATTCGTCATGAACGGACTTCTCTATCGCGGGTCACGGCCCGTCATGTGGTCGCCGGTGGAAAAGACCGCGCTTGCCGAAGCCGAGGTCGAGTATCATGAGAAATCCTCGCCGCAGATCTATGTGAAATTTCCGGTGGCGCGTGGCGCAGAGCGTTTGAAGGATGCGTCCGTCGTCATCTGGACGACGACGCCGTGGACCATCCCGGGGAATCGCGCCATCGCTTTCTCGCCGACGCTCGCTTACGGCCTCTATGAAATCACCGAAGCGAGCGAAGGTTCGCTTGCCACTTCAGGCCAGCTCATCGTTGTGGCCGACGGATTGTCGGGAAACGTCGCGAAGGATTCCAAGACCACACTCAAGCGGGTTGGCGACGTCGCACAAAGCGAGCTTTCGGGCCTTATCTGCCGCCATCCTTTTGCCGGCGGCGGTTACGAATTCGATGTGCCGCTGCTCCCCGGCGATCACGTCACGGCTGATACCGGCACCGGCTTTGTCCATACGGCGCCTGGCCATGGCGAAGACGATTTCGAGATGGGCCGCAAATTCAATTTGGAAGTGCCGTTCACGGTTGGCGAAGACGGTTCATTCCTCGCGAGCGTTCCGATCTTCGCGGGCAAGCGCGTCCTCACGCCGGAAGGCAAAGACGGCGACGCCAATGGCGCGGTGATCAAGGAATTGATTGAGCGCAAAGCACTGCTCGCTAAGGGCACGCTGCGTCACCAATATCCGCATTCCTGGCGCTCGAAGGCGCCGGTCATTTTCCGCGCCACGCCGCAATGGTTCATCGCGGTGGACAAGGATGTGGAAGCGGGCGGCCGCACGAACACGCTGCGCCAGCTGGCGACTGAAGCGATCCGCAACACGCGCTGGTTTCCGCGCGCCGGCGAAAATCGCATCGGCGCCATGGTAAAAGACCGCCCCGATTGGGTGCTGTCGCGTCAGCGCGCCTGGGGCGTTCCCATCGCGGTTTTCGTGTCGCGCAAAGACGGGCAGCTTTTGCGCGATGATGAGGTGAATGCGCGCATCGCCGACGCGTTTGCGCGCGACGGTGCAGATGCCTGGTTCGACGGTAATCCTGCGCGCTTTCTCGGCGACAAATATCAGGAAGCCGATTATCAGCCCGCCACCGACATTCTCGATGTCTGGTTCGATTCCGGTTGTACCCACACGTTTGTAGTTGAGAATCCGGTCGAAGCTGCATGGCCGAAAGCAGCGCATGCCGATCTCTATCTCGAAGGTTCTGATCAGCATCGCGGCTGGTTCCAATCCTCGCTTCTGGAATCTTGCGGCACGCGTGGACGCGCGCCGTATGATGCGGTTCTGACCCACGGCTTCGTGCTCGATGAGCAGGGGCGCAAAATGGCCAAGTCGTTGGGCAACACGGTGGCACCGCAGAAAGTCGCGGATCAGAACGGCGGGGAAATCCTGCGCCTCTGGGTGGCGAGTTCCGACTTCACCCAGGACTTACGCATCGGTCCAGAAATCATCAAAACCAATGTCGATGCCTATCGGCGGCTTCGAAACACCATCCGGTACATGGTGGCCAATCTCGAAGGCTTCGATGAGAGCGAACGCATTTCGCATGCCGAAATGCCCGAGCTGGAACGCTTCGTGCTGGCACGCCTAGCTGAACTCGATGCTTTGGTTCGCGATGGTTACGCACAATATGACTACAACCGCGTGTTCTCGGCGGTATTCAATTTTGCCACCAGTGATTTGTCGGCGTTCTATTTCGACATCCGCAAAGACGCGCTCTACTGCGATCCCAAAACGACGTCGCGCCGCCGCGCTGTCCGCACGGTTATCGACGCGCTGTTCAATCGCATCGTGACGTGGCTAGCGCCCATCCTCTGCTTCACCATGGAAGAGGCGTGGACCATGCGCTTCGGCAAAGACGAGAGCGTGCATCTGCAACTCTTCCCACCGACGCCTGAGGATTGGCGCGACGACGCGTTGGTCGCCAAATGGAATCGCGTGCGCGCGCTTCGCCGTGTCGTCACCGGTGCGCTTGAAATCGCGCGCCGCGACAAGATCATCGGTGCCAGCCTCGAAGCGTCGCCTACGCTCTATGTCGAGTCCGCCGACGATGTCGCTTTGTTCGCGACGCTAGATCTCGCGGAAATCTCGATCACCTCGCATGCCTCTTTGGTTCAAGGCGCGGCGCCGGAAGGCGCGTTCCGTCTGAACGATGTGCCGGGCGCGGCAGTTGTGTTCGCGCATGCGGGCGGCGGCAAGTGCGCGCGTTGCTGGATGGTGTTGCCCGAGGTCGGTAAACTCTCCAATCCTGATCTCTGTCAACGCTGCGAAGAGGCCGTTTCGGCATGAAGCAGCCCCAGCGCATCGGATTGCTGTTCGCGGCCTTGGCGCTGATCGCCGATCAGGTGTCGAAGAATGTCCTGCTTTACGGCCTCGACTTCCGGGCCATGCAGCCTTTCGACCGAATCGAGCTTTTGCCGGTCTTCTCGCTGGTGATGGTATGGAACCGCGGCGTCTCTTACGGCCTGTTCCAGGCCGGCTCCTTTCAGGGTTGGCTCATTCTAACGGTTTTTTCACTCGCCGCGGTCGCCGGCCTAACTTGGTGGTTGGTGCAGCTGGATCGCCGTTTTTTGGCTGCTGGCGTGGGTCTTTTGATCGGCGGTGCGCTCGGTAACGTGATCGACCGCATGATCTATGGGGCGGTGGCCGATTTTTTCCACTTTTATGCCTGGGGACGCGACTGGTATGTGTTTAACGTGGCGGACGTCGCGATTACGGTCGGCGTCCTGGTGCTGCTGCTGGATGCGTTCTTGCGGCCCGACCCCAAGCCCGAATTGAAGTAGCCGAAGTCGCATAGTGTTGAGTTCACGCGTTCAAGGGAGCCGGTGATCCGGAACTAGGATGACAGTACGAGTCGAAAATCTCCGAGCGAATCTCTTGCGTGGGCTGAAGCTTGCCGCGTTGGTTGGCGTTGCCGGCGCGCTAGTCGGTTGCCAAAGCTTTCGCGAAGCTACCGGCGCGGCCAAGGTGCAGCCAGACGAATTTGCGGTGATGACCAAAGCGCCGCTGATCATTCCGCCGGATTTCAATTTGCGCCCGCCAATGCCGGGCGCCCCCGATCGCAATCAGGGCGCGCCGGCCGACCTGGCGCGTGCTGCGCTTTTCCCGAGTGATACTGCTGCCGCCGCGGCCGCGCTCGGCGCCAATTTCAGTGATGGCGAAAAAACGCTTCTCGCGAAATCGGGTGGTGCCACGGCCGATCCTGCGATCCGCCGCGCGATCGCGACCGAGACCGGACAGACCGACGAAGGGCCGGGCTTTGCCAATAGCGTTCTTTACCCGAATGGCGCGCCGCCGGCAGCGGCGCCCGCTCCGGCTGCACAATAATAACAACGAGGGCCGACCTCCTAGGATGGATGCAATGAAGACTCTTGGCCGATCGCTTGCAGCGATTGTCGTCGCTTTTCTGTCCTTTGCCTCCACGCCATCCTACGCCGCCAAAGCCAGCGAATTCATGCTGCAAAACGGCATGAAGATTGTGGTGGTGCCTGATCATCGCGCGCCCGTGGTGACGCATATGGTCTGGTATTACATCGGCGGGATGGACGATCCGCCGGGCCTCTCCGGCATCGCCCATTTCTTTGAACATTTGATGTTCAAGGGAACGCAGAAGATCCCGCCGGGTGAATTGTCCAAGATCGTCGCGCGCAATGGCGGCCAGGACAACGCCATGACCTCGCACGACTTCACCACCTATTTTCAGCGTATCGCCAAAGACCGGCTGCAATTGGTGATGGAGCTGGAAGCCGACCGCATCGTGAATTTGAATCTGTCGGAAGAGAACGTGCGCACCGAGCGCGAAGTGGTGCGCGAAGAGCGCCGGACCCGCATTGAGTCCGACCCCAACGGCATTGCCGGCGAACAAATGTCAGCGGCGCTGCATCTCTCCCATCCTTATGGCCGCCCGGTAATCGGCTGGGACGCGGAAATTCAAAACATCGGTCGTCCTGAAGCGATCGATTTTTATCAGCACCATTACGCGCCGAATAACGCGGTGCTGGTTGTGGTCGGTGACGTAGAGCCTGCGGAAGTTTTGCGCCTTGCGGAAATGACGTACGGGCAATTGCCCCGCCGCGAAGTTGCACCGCGCGCCAAAGTCGTGGTGCCGCCGCGCTACGCGGAAACCCGCATCGATTTTAAGCTCCCCAATGTGCAATTGCCGAGCTTCAACCGCGTCTACCGCGTGCCGTCTTACGGCAACACCAAAGACGGCATTCCGGAATCCCTCGACGTGCTCTCGACCATTCTTGGGGGCGGACCGACCAGCCGGCTTTACCGCACTTTGGTGGTGGAGAAGCGCCTCGCCGTGAATGCCGGCGCCTATTATCAAGGCGGCGCGCGCCATGCTGCCGAGTTCGGCGTCTATGCCGTACCGCGCCCAGGCGTCAGCTTCGACGCGCTGGAGGCGGCGATAGATGAAGTGATCGCAACCATGGCGGCGACGCCGCCGGCCGCCGAGGAATTTGAGCGTGCGCGCACGCGATTGGTGGCGGCGCACACCTACGAGCAGGACAGCCAATACGCGCTTGCGATGGATTACGGCTCCTCGCTGATCGTCGGCATGACCATCGCCGATGTCGAGGATTGGCCCAATCGCGTTGCCAAGGTGACGCCGGAAGATGTCCATCGTTCCGCCAGCGAATATCTCATCAAGAAGGAGGCGGTGACCGGTCGCGTGTCACCGGAGGCGCCATGAACGCCATTTTCAAAACCGCAATTCTCGCGCTCGCTATGACCGCACCGTCGCTTGCGTATGCGCTGACCGTGAAGACCGTGCCCGCACCGCAAGGCGTGGAGGCGTGGCATTCCGAAGAACATACGATTCCGATGATCGCCGTCAGCATCTCGCTGCAAGGCGGTACGGCTTACGATCCAGCCGACAAATTGGGCCTCGCCTCGCTCACCGCGTCGCTGCTCGATGAAGGCGCCGGCGATCTGAATAGCGCCGCATTCAAGGAAGCGATGGAGAAGCGCGCCATCCGTATCGGATTCGGGGCAGGGCGCGATTACCTCACCGTCACCATGACGACCTTGACCGAGAACGCTGACGAAGCCTTCCGGCTTCTTGGTCTTGCGTTGTCGCAGCCACGCTTTGAAGAAAACGATATCGAGCGCATGCGCGCACAGATGTTGGCGGGCCTCCAGCAAGATGAGGAAGATCCTTCCACCATCGCGAGCAAGGCTTGGTCGGCTGCCTATTTCGGCGATCACCCCTATGGCCGCCCAGGTGACGGCACAGAGGCCTCGCTCAACGCCATCACCGCCGACGACATCAAGGCCTTCGCGCGCGCCCATCTCGTACGCGGCGGCGCCAAAGTCGCTGTGGCCGGCGACATCACAGAAGCGCGCCTGCGCACGCTTTTGCAGCAGACATTCGGCCCACTTCCGGTCGGCAATGTCGTTGCCGTTCCGCGCCCGCAGACAATAGCGAAGCTCGGCACCGAAACGATTGCGCTCAACGTCCCGCAGCCGGCGGCCATTTTCGGCCTACCGGGTCCTATGCGCCTGACGCCGGATTTCATCCCGACCTTTGTCGCCAATTATATTTTCGGCGGCGGCGGTTTTGCCTCTCGCCTTATGGAAGAGGTGCGCGAGAAGCGCGGCCTCACCTATGGCATCGGCACCGGCCAGGAAGATATGCGCACGGCGGCGATCGTTCGCGGTTCCGTCGAAAGCGAAAAGGGCACTATTCTGACGGCGCTGGAAGTGACCAAGGCCGAGATGACCCGCTTCGCCAATGAGGGCGTCACTGAAAAGGAACTGGCCGATGCCAAGACCTATCTCACCGGGTCATTCCCCTTAGGGCTCGACTCCAACGGCAAGATCGCGGGCGCATTGGGCGGTTATCAGCGTGCCGGCCTAGCCCCCGATTACGTGTTCAAGCGCAATGCGATGATTGAGGCGGTAACGCTGGCGCAGGTCAACGCGATGGCGAAGAAATATTACGACGTGAACAAGCTCACCATCGTGATCGCCGGAACACCGGCACCGGCCGCCGCCGCGCCTGCGCGATAGGCGGGGCGATTAAGCCGCGACATTAAGCCGGCGAGTTAAGATAGTCTGGGATTTGCGTTTTCCGGCGCGCCTAACCCCACTAGTTTGGGCGCGCTAGTTTCGCTGTCTGTCGCCCGCATCGCCCCGCGTTGGAGTCTCCCATTCATGGCCCACAATCTGCCTTTTGAAGTCTCGCTGTCGCATGCCCTCAAGGGCGAAGGCGCCCCGTCCTCCGCCGTCTACTCCGACGCGTTGCGCGAGGCGAATACAGCGCTCACAGCCTATGTGAACGCCGTCCAGCCCCTGGAACTTTTTTCCAATGCTGGACGCATAGACGATCTCGCTACGGCCTCCATCGTGGCCAAAACCCTAGGTCAGAACACGAGTGTTATTTATGTCCTGGGCACTGGCGGTTCGAGTCTCGGCGGTCAGGCGCTGCAAAATCTTCTCCCCTTCGGCACCAAGCGGCAGCCGCATGTGATCTTTCTCGACAATCCCGATCCCTTCACCTTCGGCGAAGCGTTGAGCAGCGTCGATCTGAGGACCACGCGTTTCCTAGCGATCTCCAAATCGGGCGGCACGGCGGAGACGCTGATGCAAGTGCTCGCCGCTGCCGATGCTTTGCGCCAAGCCGGCGGCGAGAAATATCTGAAGCACCATTTCGCAGTGGTCACCGAACCGAAGCCCAGCCCTTTGCGGCGCTTTGCTGAAGAAATTGGTTGCCCGGTGCTCGATCATCCGCTCGGCATTGGCGGCCGCTATTCGGTGCTCAGTCTTGTCGGCATGTTGCCAGCGCTTCTGATGGGGCTAGACGCTGGCGCCGTCCGCGCGGGTGCATGCGACGTTCTTGGCGGTTGCCGGAACGGCACGCTCGGCGATGCCAGTCCAGTCGTCGGCGCCGCGCTCCATATGGCGCTCGCCCGCGCCGGACAGTTGCGCGAGACTATTCTTTGGCCCTATTGCGACCGGCTGAAAACATTCGGTGGTTGGTGGCGCCAACTTTGGGCCGAGAGCCTTGGCAAAGGCGGACAGGGCAGTACGCCTATCGCTGCGCTTGGTCCGGTGGATCAGCACAGCCAGCTGCAATTATTTCTCGACGGCCCCGGAAACTCGTTGTTTACAGTGGTCACGGCGGACACAGTGGGAAGAGGTCCCTTGATTTCCGCCGACGCCGCCAAAGATTTAGGCGCGGCCTATCTCGGTGCATGGCACATGGGTGATCTCGTTGACGCCGAAGCGCGCGCCACTGTCGAAACGCTCGCGCGCCGCGGTCGTCCCGTGCGCGTGATCCATCTTCCGAAAGTGGATGAGCGCGCCATCGGTGCGCTGTTCATGCATTTCATGCTCGAGACCATGGTCACGGGAAGCATTATGGCGATTGATCCGTTCGATCAGCCGGCGGTGGAAGAAGGCAAAATTCTGGCGCGCTCTTACCTTGAGGGACGCCGGGCTTGACGAGCCCGCGCGCGCCGATCCGTCGTCTCGAAGAAGGCACGATCAATCAGATCGCGGCCGGCGAGGTGGTGGAGCGTCCGGCAAGCGCGGTCAAGGAATTGGTCGAAAACGCCGTCGATGCTGGCGCGAAGCGCGTTGCGGTCACCATTGCGGACGGTGGGGCGCAGCTGATTGTCGTTGAAGACGACGGCATCGGCATGGATGCGGCCTCGCTTCACCTCGCCATCGAACGCCACGCCACTTCGAAATTGCCGGTCGCGAGCGATGGTAGCGACGATCTTAGCCACATCGCGACGCTCGGCTTTCGCGGCGAAGCCTTGCCCTCTATCGGCTCGGTCTCGCGGCTCCAGATTTCCAGCCGCACCGCCTTGAGTGAAGGCCATGCCATTCACATCGATGCCGGAACTATTCGTGGCCCTGAGCCTACCGGATTTCTCGGAAAGGGGCAGAGCGGCACGCGCGTCGAAGTACGCGATCTTTTCTTCGCCACGCCGGCGCGACTGAAATTCCTGAAATCGCCGCGCTCTGAATCTTTGGCGGTGATCGACACCGTCAAGCGCCTCGCCATGGCGCGCCCCGATATTGCCTTCACGCTAACCGATGAAGGACGCGTGGTGTTCTCACTGGCCGCCGAAGTGACCATGTTCGATGGCAGGCTGCCGCGCCTCGCCCGCGTTCTGGGGCGCGATTTCGCCGACAACGCGGCGCAAATCTCAGCCGCGCGCGAGCATGTGAGCATTGCCGGTTTCGCCGGGCTTCCCACCTATAACCGCGCCAATGCGCAGATGCAGTTTCTATTCGTGAATGGCCGCCCGGTGCGTGATCGCTTGCTGCTCGGCGCGGTGCGCGGCGCCTATGCCGATTTTCTGGCGCGCGATCGCCATCCCGCTTTGGCATTGTTTCTCGATTGCGATCCCGAATTCGTGGACGTCAATGTGCATCCTGCCAAAACCGAAGTGCGCTTTCGCGATGTCGGCCTCGTGCGCGGGCTCATTGTCGGCGCGCTGAAAGCAGCGTTGCACGAGGCCGGCCACCGTGCGGCCACCACGGTTTCCTCCGCCGCGCTGCAGGCCTTCCGCGCACCCGGGTCGGTGCAGGGCGCTATGACGCTGCCGCAGGCGTCGGATATTTTCCGCGCGCGTTCGACCGGATTCGCGGAATCTGAATCGTCTTCCTACGCGCCGCCGAACATGGATTATACGCCCCGCGATTTTTCTGCGCACAATCATGATCACGCACATGACCATGCGCATGAGGAGCCTGCATTGGGCCGCGCACGGGCACAGCTGCACGACACCTATATTGTGGCGCAGACCGAACAGGGCGTGGTTCTTGTGGACCAGCACGCCGCGCATGAACGCATCGTCTACGAACGCATGAAGAAGGCTGCGTTGGCGGGCGGGATCGCGCGCCAGGCGCTACTGATACCGGAAGTTGTGGAGCTGGATGAAACCCTGGTGGCGCGTGTCGTCGAGCGCGCCGGCGATTTGGCCGGGCTCGGTCTCGGCATCGAAGAATTCGGCCCCGGCGCGGTTTTGGTGCGCGAGATTCCGGCGCAATTGGGCAAGCTCGATATCAAGAAGCTGGTCCGCGATATTGCGGACGAATTGTCCGAGACCGACGCCGCGCACACGCTGAAGGAACGGCTCGATCACATTCTTGCCACCATGGCGTGTCATGGCAGTGTGCGCGCCGGACGCAAATTGAGCGCGGACGAAATGAATGCCTTGTTGCGCGACATGGAAGGCACGCCGAATACCGGGCAGTGCAATCATGGGCGCCCGACCTATGTCGAATTGAAATTGGCTGATATCGAACGCCTGTTCGGGCGGCGGTAATGCGAACGCAAAGGATGGTTTTCGATGAATGCGACGCGGACAATTGCTGTTCTAACGCTGGTCCTTTTGCCGAGCATTGCGTTGGCCGCTAATGCCACAACGCCCGCCAATGCCCCAACGGCCGCTAACGCCACGACAACTATCAATTCCGCAACGGACCGCAAGATCACCGTCGAAGATCCCGCCGTCGCGGCCGCTCTGCGCAAATCCGTAGGAACGCAAGCGATCAGCGAAGACATCGCACGCGAATTCGGACCGCTTCTCTATCTCGACAAGAAATTGACGCCAAATGAATCGGATTTGATTCTTGAATTGACCGGCACGACGACGGGCACGATCATGATCACGGACCCCCGTGCGCAAATCTTCGAGATTCCGGTTCTCTCTGCCGGCGCTCGCGATTTTCTTGGCCTCTTCGATCCGCCAGAACTCAACTCGCTCTGGCTCAAGGGCCCCGTGGAGATGAAGAAATACGTCGATGTCACGATCCTGAATCCGCACATCCAGCCGCAAGTCGTCAATTTCTTTGGCATGAATCTTTATGTCTCGTGGAAAGCCAGCGTTGCCATGAACAACAACCGCTATATCCGCGAGACATTGAATGCGGCGGTGAACCAGTTTCGGATTTCAGGGCCGGACACCGAACGCCGCGGCAAGGCGCTACTCTATCTGGCGATGAAGGATGTCGACGCTGCAGTGAACAACGCGATTCCAAACGACATCTATCTGGATTTGCGCCCTACGCAGCCGGCGGTGAATTAATTCCTGCTACGCCCATAAACAACACGCGTGTGTCGCCATAGTCGCGTGTGTCGAGAATTTCGAATCCGCTGGTATCGGGCAGCGGTTCCTCGGCGGAAATCTCCACCACGATGACGGCACTGGGCGAAAGCCATTTCCCGCTGAGAAGCGCGGCCAGGGCAGGAGCGACGAGATTTTTGCGGTAGGGCGGATCTAAAAACGCCAGATCGAAGCCATCTCCAGAAACGGGACCGAGATCGGTTGCGTCACGCCGCCAGATCTTGGTGATGCCGGTCAGGCCGAAGGCCTCGACGTTCCGCCGGATAAAGCCGCGGCTCTCGGCGGCATCGTCGATCAGAAGCGCATATCGCGCGCCGCGCGACAGAGCCTCGATCCCGAGCGCGCCTGTTCCGGCGAAAAGGTCGACCACCCGCGCGTTCTGGAGCGTAAACCCATCCACCAGCGCGCTGTGCTCCAATATATTGAATATCGCCTGACGTACCTTGTCCGAGGTCGGACGCACCGTCATATCCGGCGGGGCGACCAGATTCCGGCCCTTTAGACGTCCGGCGGTCACGCGCATTGGAAGGGTTCTTTGGACATGTTCCCGCGACGGTTAACCGGCTCTCACAGATGCGACAAGGGCTTAGGCCCAGTTCTTAGGGCGCTTTTGCGCCAGGCCCTGGAGGGGGTATAGGTGGGCGCCATGATTTGGCGTGTCCTTACACTGATTGCCGTCGCCGCTTTTGGGGCCGTTTTCCCGGGTGTGCCTGCGCGCGCGCAGCCCGACAATCTGCCCAAGGTGGAAGCGCGCTTCGTTGCCGAGCACGCGCAAGTGACGCCGGGCTCCACCGTCACCGTCGCGCTGCATCAGGTGATCCGTAAGGACTGGCATACCTATTGGCGCAACCCGGGCGATTCCGGCGCGGCGACCAGGATCGCGTGGCAATTGCCGGCGGGCTGGAAAGCCGGCGATATTCAATGGCCGTATCCGCACCGCATCCCGATCGGACCGCTGATGAATTTCGGCTATGCCGACGAGGTTGCGCTGCTGGTCGATATCACTGTGCCGGCTGATGCGGTGGTCGGCGAAACGATGCGCATTCCCGCCGATGTCGATTGGCTGGTCTGTGCCGATGTGTGCATTCCGGAAAGTGCCAAGCTCGATCTCGCACTCAGCATCGCGGCGACGCCTTCACCCCCACAGGAGACGGAGCTTTTCGCGCGTGCCCGCAGTGCGCTGCCGCGTCCCGCACCGTGGGATGTAACTTATCAAGCCGGTGATGCGCGTTTCGGCATGCTGATTCACAGCCCGGAATTGGCGACGGCAAATCCGCGCGAAGCCATCTTCTTTCCGAATGCCGGCAGTCTTGTCATGCCCGCTGCCGAGCAGCGCGTGCGCGTAACACCGGATGGCTTGGCTTTGGAAAGCGCACCCGGCCCCGATCTCGATAGCGCGGCGAAACGCGATGCCGCTGGCAATATTGACGGCGTGCTGGTTCTGACCGGCCTCGACGGCCGCACCGATGCGTTCGCCGTGACGGCGCAAAAAGGAATCGTGCCTGTCGCACCCGAATCCGGGCTCGGTGTGGTGCAGGCCATGCTGCTCGCCTTCCTCGGCGGGCTCATTCTGAATCTCATGCCATGCGTGCTGCCGGTGTTGTCGATGAAGGCGCTGGCTCTGGCCAAGAACGCGCATAGCCCTCGCGAGGCGCGTTCCGAAGCGCTCTCCTATGGCGGGGGTGTTCTCGTCACGTTTTTGGGTTTGGCGGCGTTATTGATCGCGCTACGCGAAGGCGGACAGGCGGCGGGCTGGGGCTTTCAATTGCAGCAGCCAATATTCGTGGCCGGCCTCGCGCTGTTGATGTTCACGGTCGGACTCAATCTTTCCGGGCTTTATGGATTCAACATTGGGCGTTTAGCAGGCGCCGGTCAAAACCTCGCTTCGAGCGGTGGTGCAGCGGGAAGTTTCTTCACTGGCATGCTCGCTGTCGTGGTTGCAACGCCCTGCACGGCGCCGTTCATGGCGGCGGCTATCGGGTTCGCGGCGACGCAAAGTGCCGCCATCGCATTGTCCGTATTTTTTGCACTCGCTCTTGGCTTCGCCGCACCGTTTGTTTTGGTCGGTTTCAGCCCGGCATTGCTGCGGCGTCTGCCGCACCCCGGCACCTGGATGGATGTGTTCAAGCAGGTTCTGGCGTTCCCGATGTATGGCGCGGCCATCTGGCTCATTTGGGTGCTCAGCCAGCAGACTGGCCCCGATGGCTTGTTCGCCGTACTGGGTGCCGCGCTCGCGCTAGCCTTCGCATTTTGGGCCTATGGCATCAGCCAGCGCGCCGAGCGCCAGGGACTCGGACGCATCGCCGCGATTGTGGGGTTGGTCTTGGCCGTTGCACTCACCGCCATGGTTGGCCAGAGCCAGCCTGCGGAAGCATCACGCGCGAGCGCCTCTTCGCTTCCCTATGAGCCTTACAGCGCAACCCGCCTTGCCGAATTGCGGGGTGCGGGAAAGCCGGTGTTCGTGAATGCTACCGCGGCGTGGTGCATCACCTGCCTTGTCAATGAACGCGTCGCGCTCTCCGGCGGCGCCATCGGCGACGCCTTCAGCAAAGCGGGCGTCGTAGCGCTGAAGGCGGACTGGACCAATCAGAATCCCGAGATCACCGCGCTACTCTCGCAATACGGACGCTCAGGCGTGCCGCTTTATATTTACATTGCGCCCGGCGCCGAGCCGAAAGTGCTGCCGCAGCTTCTCACGGAATCCATTGTTCTCGCGGCGATGGAAACTAAGCCCGCGCTGTAACTCGTCGCTTAGTTGAAAAGTTGCGGCCACAGGCCGGCGACGCCGATGAAGATCAGATAGCCGGCGATCAAATAGTTCAGCAGATGCGGAACCACCAGAACCAAAATCCCGGAGATAAGCGCCACGATGGGTTGGATGGTAATCAAGCTGACACCGGTGAAGGTTTCCATGGAACTCTCCTCTTATGTGTTATGCGGAGAGTCTAACAGAAAGCGGGTGCGTCTACTTTAGCCGCATCTTGGCAATCGCCTCTTCAACGGCGCGCCACGGAACCATTTTGAAATTCTGTGGCTGCGTCGGATTCATGTTCTCGTCGTCCTGGGCAATCATGATGCCGCCCGGCCAATCCGGTCCAAGATTGGCGGAACTTACTTCGATGCCGTCCGTGCCGGAGACGCCATCTACGTTGCCATTGGCGCCGATAGAGAACGTGCCGACGTAAGCGTTATCTTCGCGCCGCTCGTAAAGCACGAATTGCGAACTGCCTTGGCTTGAGGCGACCACATATCCGGTTCCATTGGCGCCGGCATAGATCGCAAGCCCTTCGACATCTGCCGTGAGATGTCCGGTGCCGGTGCGGTCGATTAGCACGCGATTGTCGCCGAATGTCGGATCCGCGCCGAGACGCCAGATGCCGACATTTTCTTCCGCGATATAGAGCGCGCCGGTGGCGTCATCGGCGACGCAGCCTTCCGCGATAGAGCCGAGGTCGAAACGGCGAACCTGGGTTGCGGTGACGCTAGTGCCCATGCCTTCAAGGCGCCATTGCTTCACCGCGCCTAGCGCGCTGGTGGCGATCAATTGTGTCGTGCCATTGGGTGCGCGATACAGACACACGCCATAGACTTCCGGAAATCCACTCGAGATGGCGGCTATCTGCGCCGGTCGAAGCTGGCGCGTTGCCGGATCGAAGCGAAAGATCCCGATAGTTTGATCGTCGCGATCTGACGCCACGACAATCGGCGCAGCGCCGTCGCCAAATGCAAACCCGTTGCGTAAATCCACATTGTTGACGAGGCCGGCCGGCACGAACTGCAATTCGCGGCCCGCCAGATCGTACACATACAGACCGCCTTGTTTATCGGTTCCGATGATTCGCGATTGCTCCGGATTGGCGCGGTCGACCCAGATCGCCGGATCGTCGGCAGCATCATCCATTGATCCTACTGCAGCGGTTTCGCGCGCGGCCAGAACCGGAAACGAAGGATCGCGCATTTGCGTGGCGCATCCGGAGAGCGCAGTTGCGGCGAGAAGGAGAACAACGACCGAGCGCATCAAAATTGAATCCTCAAAGCTTGCCGACATAAGTCGTTGCAATGCCGATACGGAACGGCGCGCGCCTTTGTCAACCGCGCTTCTGTGAATTCTGCGCGTCACAAAACATCGAAAAAAACTGTCATTCTTCTGGAAATAAAATTGTCATTCGTAATCCCTAGGCGCGTCCTTCAACGGCGTTCACGCGAAATGTTTTCGCGCAAGTTGCAGGGGGTAAAAATGAAATTTGGAAGCACTTCGCGGGCAGCTTTACGCGCGCGTTTTCTTATCGGCGTTGCGGGCGCCATGTTGTTGCCCGTAGGGGCTCAAGCGCAGCAGGTCGCCGCCGCCGCCCAGCCACTCAACGAAAACATCGTTGTTACAGGCAATATCTATCGGGATCGCTCGGCCGCTATCGCGCCGACGCTGGAATACGGCCTCGATTATTTCCAACCCTTCGAGCCGCTTACTGTCGGCGATATGCTGAAGCGCACGCCTAGCGTCGCTTTCGTTTCGGATATTCTGGAATTCGACGGCGTTAGAATGCGTGGCCTCGATCCGGGCTACACGCAGATTCTCATCAACGGCAAACGCGTTCTGGGCGCCGATGTGGACCGCTCCTTCTGGGTGGATCGTATTCCCGCCGAATTGGTCGACCGCGTTGAAATCGTGCGCAGCGCGTCCACGAATCGCTCCGGCGATGCGGTTGCCGGCGCGCTCAATATCGTGCTGCGCGATACCCTGAGTTTAACGGCACCTATGCGCGGGCCGGCGCTCTCTACTTCGATGACGGAAAGTTGAAGCCGGTTCTTGGCGCGGTGATGTCCGGCGCGATTGGTCCGGGCCGTGGACTCTTGGGCATCAACATCCAGGGCCGGCACAATCCGAAGCAGAAGGAAAGCTATCGCTACGAGCCGGGCGATGGCGTGTTGGAATTTGCCAATCGCGAAGATCAGTCCGACGTGCGCGACGGCACGGATTACTCCGCTAATGGCGAACTGGCTTTCCCGGTTGGAACCGGCGATCTCAAGCTGACGGGATTTGTGGTTCACACCGACAGAACCGAATCGGAAACCTCACGCGAATACGAAGACCTCACCAGCGTGGATCCGGCGGACCTCACCGTTCTGACGCCGCAATTCGAAGATATCTCGCAGGACAACTACACGCTGGCTGCGGCAATCACGCAAAAGATGTTCGGCGGCGAGACCGGTTTCTCCGGCGACTTCACACGCTTCAGCGAAGACGTTGTCTCGACGGAAGTGGAAACCGAATACGATCCCTATCCCGATGTCGATGATTTCGGCGGCACGCGTACGTTCTCGGATACAGTCGACCGCGCGTGGTCCTTGCGGATCGATCACAAACATCCGATCGGCATGGCGACGCTGGAGATCGGCGCCGACTACAACAACAAGAAGCGCGACGGAGATATTGCCGAAGCGGAAATCGACTCGCCGGGCGATGCCTATCCCGATCCCGAACCGGTGACGGGCGGTTTCTACACGATCGAGGAAGAGCGGATCGATCCGTTCGCGATGGTTTCCGGCACCAGCGGCGCGTTTTCTTGGGAAGCCGGCATGCGTTACGAACACACGACGTCCAAAATCGTCGATCGCGTGACCGACATCAGCGGCAAGGCCGACTACGGCTTCATCCTTCCCTCTGGCCATATCCGCTTTCAGCTTAACGATCAGGACCGCATTTCGCTGTCTGCGGTGCGCACCGTGCGCCGGCCGAATTTTGACAGTCTCGCGCCCGTCCTTCTCGAAGAAGAGCCGATCGACGAAAGCGATTTTCTCGGCAATCCGGATTTGAAACCGGAAAATGCCTGGGGGTTCGATATCGGTTATGAGCGGCGGCTGGGCGCGCGCGGAGTCAGCGGCGTGAACTTCTTCTACCGCGACATCTCGGATCTCATCGAGCTCACGAGCACGGGCGAAGTGTCGTCTTCCGGCGACGGCCTTGTGTTTCAGCCGCGCAATGTCGGCAACGGCCAGGTCTGGGGCGTCGAGTTCGACTTCTCTGCGCCGCTCACCGTGATTGGTCTGCCGAACACCGGCCTCTTCTTGAACTATTCTTGGCTGAACTCTTCGCTGACCGATCCGGTGGATGGGCGCGACCGCCGCTTCAACGATCAAGCCAAATCGGTGCTGAACGTCGGCTTCATTCATGACGTTCCGGAATGGGGCGCGTCCTTCGGCACGTCCTATCGCAAGCAAGGTTCGGCCTTCTCGCAGGTTCAGGGCGAAACCGTGAAGACGACCTATGGCGGCGACCTGGAAGTATTTGTCGAAAAGCGTTTCGGCGAGCATTTCACTTTGCGCCTGACGGGATCGAATCTCCTCGACGCGCACAAAGACGAAGTGTTCAACAAATGGGACACGATCGCCGATCAATTGTCGGGCGACGTTGATGCGCTCGACGAGTTTGAGCGCGAAACGGAAAAGGCGGGTCCGGTATTCCAACTGGTCGGCCGGGTCAGTTTCTAATCCGCGCTAAAGACAAGGCATAAAAAAAGCCCCCCCCTCAGTGAGAGAGGCGGGCTTTTTATTGTGCGGCGATTATTTCGGTTGCGGAACGATGCGCAAGTACGGGCGCGGCGCCTTCCATCCGTTCGGATAGATTTTCTTCGCGTCTTCGTCATTCACCGAACCGGCAATGATGACGTCCTCGCCCTGTTTCCAATTCACTGGAGTCGCCACCTTGTGCTTCGCGGTGAGCTGCATGGAATCGACCACGCGCAGCACTTCGTCGAAGTTACGGCCGGTGGTCATCGGGTAGATGAGGATGAGTTTGAACTTCTTATCCGGTCCGATGACGAACACGTTCCGAACCGTTTGATTGTCGGCGGCGGTGCGCTTGGCCGGATCGCCATGGGCCTCGGCGGGGAGCATGTGGTAGAGCTTGGAGATTGCGAGGTCCGGATCGCCGATCATCGGGAAATTCACGGCTGTGCCTTGCGTCTCCGCGATGTCTTTGGCCCAGCCGTCGTGGCGGTCCACCGGATCGACCGAGAGGCCGATGATCTTCACGTTGCGCTTGTCGAATTCCGGCTTCAGCTTGGCCATATAGCCCAGCTCGGTGGTGCAGACGGGCGTGAAATCCTTGGGATGCGAGAAAAGAATGCCCCAGGAATCGCCCAGCCAATCATGAAAGCGGATGGGGCCTTGCGTTGTTTCCGCCTGAAAGTCGGGGGCGGTGTCTCCGATCCGGAATGCCATGGGATTCTCCTCTCGAATGATGTGCGGGCTAGGTGCCGGTGCGTGGCTCGCGCCGGGCTCTTTTTTCAAGCCGGCAGTCTTATATCACCATCTCCGGAACCGTGAAGGCCGTGGAATTTCACCACCGAAGGGGCGTAGACTTGTAAATCTCTTTATATCCGACCAGGGCGAGGGGGCGGGCTGGGTCGGCTCGCCTGTGCAAATTCAGACATGTCTCAGACAAAAGCCGATCTTGATTGTTTGGTCGTAGGCGGAGGGCCAGGCGGCCTGACCGCGGCGATCTATCTTGCCCGTTTCCGGCGGCAAACACGGGTGATCGATGCCGGCGCAAGCCGCGCGGCGCTCATTCCCAAGAGCCATAATTTTCCCGGATTTCCGGATGGGATTTCCGGGGTCGAAATCATCTCGCGGCTGAAGGCGCATGCGGCGCGCTACGGCGCCGAGGTGCAGAACGGCATGGTCGAGCGCCTGCACGAACGCGATGACGGGTTGTTCGAAGCGGCGACCGCCGATGGCAAAACGGTCACCGCCCGGCGCGTGATCTTGGCGACTGGGGTGGTCGACATTGTGCCGGATATGGAAAACGTGCCCGAGCACATCAATGCCGGCCGCATGCGTCTCTGCCCGGTATGCGATGGTTTCGAAGTTACGGATAAGCCGGTTGCGATTTACGGGCCCGCGGACCGGGTGCTTCACAAGTCGCTCTTCTTGCGTGGGTTCACCAGCAACCTCACTCTTCTGTGTACGGACGATGTTGCGTGCCCATCCGATCTCGCGAGCAAGTTGGGGGAAGCAGGCATTTTGCTTCCCACGGAGCCGGTTGAAAGCCTGAACTGGGACGGACAGGCGATCACCGCGAAATTGAAAAGCGGCGAGGAGAAATGTTTCGATGTGGTTTATCCGGCGATGGGATCCAAGCCGCGCACGTCGCTCTACACGCAGATGGGCGGGAAATTGACGGCCAACGAGTGTATTCCCACGGACGAGCATCAGCGCACGTCGATCTCAGGCGTGTGGGCAATCGGCGATGTGGTGGATGCGCTGGATCAGATGGCGGTCGCCCTCGGCCACGCCGCCATCGCCACAACCTACGTCCATAACAGCCTGAACAGCGGGACGAAGCCTGAGGCACGTTTCCTGGCCGGGTCGGTGTGGTCGTCGGCGGCGCCGGCCTAAAGACCATAGTTCTATGGGAGAGCACTCCCTTCACACGGGAGGGGGCGCATGTTCCCCAGAAGGGGAAGAAAAGCCAGGAAGAGGCTGGTGCCGCAGGCGAGAATTGAACTCGCGACCTACCCCTTACCAAGGGGTTGCGCTACCACTACGCTACTGCGGCGCACCATTGCCGAGAATTTCGGCGCGAAGGAGCGTTGCTATAGCCCATGACCTTGGAGAGCGAAAGGTGCCGAATCTAACTATCGGCAGGCCCAAAAAGCCGCAGAATCGGGCCGAACGCCTGGCCGCGGCCCTGCGGGAGAACTTGAAGCGGCGAAAAGCCCAGGCTCGCGCCAAAGAGGCGGGCGAGGGGGAAGGCATGGCGGCGGAAGAAGAATTTGCAACCGGCCCCAAAGCCGCCGAAAACCATCGCTAGAAAGCGGCCCTGCATCCTTCTTAGTCCCATCCTTCGTTCATTCCCCAAGTCCCCAGGAGCATCAATTTCATGGACCGTATTCGCGTTCGCGGCGGCCGCCGGTTGAAGGGCACGATTCCCATCAGCGGCGCCAAGAATGCAGCTCTGCCTTTGATGGCGGCGTGCCTTCTGACCGAGGAATCGCTCCGCTTCACCAACGTGCCGGGCCTCGCCGACGTGATGTACATGGCCGAAATCCTGAGTCAGCTCGGCGTTTCAGTGACGCGGCGTATGGATGTTCCCGTAGGCCAAGGCGGCACCATGGAGCTGAAGGCGCGTGGGCGCCCGCAAAGCCTCGCCACCTACGACACGGTGCGCAAAATGCGCGCGAGCTTCCTGGTTCTCGGCCCGCTGCTGGCGCGCGTGCGTGAGGCCACGGTCTCGCTGCCCGGCGGCTGCGCCATCGGCGCGAGGCCGGTTGATCTTCACCTCAAGGGCCTCGAGGCGATGGGCGCCGAAATCGAGCTCGCCGGCGGCTATGTGCTGGCGCGCGCGCCCGATGGGCTTAAGGGCGCGGAGTTCGCATTCCCTTCCGTGTCGGTCGGCGCGACCGAAAATCTCATGATGGCGGCGACTCTGGCGAACGGGCGCACAACCCTCGTCAATGCCGCCCGCGAGCCGGAAATCGTGGATCTCGGTAATTGCCTATCGGCGATGGGCGCCAATGTTTCGGGCCTTGGCACCAGCACCATCGTGATCGAAGGCGTGAAGGAACTGCACGGCGCCGTCCACCGCGTGCTGCCCGACCGTATCGAGACCGGCACCTACGCCATCGCGGCCGCCATTGCCGGCGGTGAGGTAGAACTTTCCGGCACCGAACTCGATTTGATCGGCGCGCTCGTTCCCTTGCTGCGCAAGAGTGGCACTGAGATCGACGCCACGCCGAACGGCATCAGGGTCTCGCGAGGCACTGGCCGTCCGCGCGCGGCGGATGTGCGAACGGAACCTTTCCCGGGCTTTCCAACCGACCTGCAAGCCCAATATATGGCGCTGATGGTTGTCGCTGACGGGACCTCCGTCATTCAGGAAAATATTTTCGAGAATCGTTTCATGCATGTTCCCGAACTTTTGCGCATGGGCGCCGATATCAGCGTGCACGGCGACACAGCGACGGTGCGTGGGCGCGAAAAGCTGAAGGGCGCGCCGGTGATGGCGACCGATCTGCGCGCCTCGGTGAGCTTGATTCTCGCAGGGTTAGCGGCCGAGGGCGAAACCATCGTCAACCGCGTCTATCATCTCGACCGTGGCTTCGAGCGCATTGAAGCGAAGCTCGGCGCATGCGGCGCCGATATCGAGCGGCTGACGACATGAACTCACCCCAAAACCCAGAAACATTGGCCAAACAGTCTTTGCGCCTGATGGCGGAGGATGCAGAGGATTTGCGCATCCTTTCCATCTATTTGCAGGATGCCGTCATTCGCGTCGGCGACATCGCCTGGCTGCCGCGCGCGCAGCGCTTCGCGGTGCTGCTCAATCGCTATTTGTGGGAGAGCGATTGCAGCGACGAAGACGCGCCATGTGCGCGGGTGCGTGCGGGGCTGCATTTTGACGGTGTCCTGCGCGCGCAATCGACCAATTTGCGGCGCGACGATCCGGAAGCGGTGATCGAACTTCTCGCTATGGATTTCACGCCCGGCGAAGATGGAACGGGCGTGGTCGATCTCTGGCTGGCGGGCGGCGGCGGCATTCGGCTTGAAGTCGAATATATTGGTGCTGCTTTGCGCGATATTTCAGAACCATGGCCCGCCAAAGCACGCCCTGTGCACGATCTGGAGCAGGGCTGATGGCTTTGCGATTGGATGCAAGCCAGCCGGATTTCGCGGCTCGCTTCGATCAGCTTCTTAATGCTAACCGCGATGCCGATGAAGATGTCTCGCGCGTTGTGCGCGAGATTATCGCCGATGTGCGCCGCGACGGCGACGCAGCGCTCGTCGCACTGGCACGTCGTTTTGATGGCGTGGAATTGACGCCGCAGACTTTGCGCGTGCCGCAAGCCGATATCGACGCCGCGTTCAACGCCACCGATCCGAAGCTCATCGCTGCGCTGAACCTCGCGGCTGAAAGGATTGAGGCTTATCACCGCCTCCAAATTCCCGAGAACCAGAGCTTCACCGATTCCAGCGGCGCCAAGCTGGGCTGGCGCTGGGGTCCGCTGGAAAGCGTCGGACTTTATGTGCCAGGCGGAACCGCGACCTATCCCAGCTCGGTGCTGATGAATGCGGTGCCCGCACGCGTAGCAGGTGTGAGCCGCATGGTGATGGTCACACCGGCCAGCAAAGGTGCGATCAATCCGCTTGTGCTGGCCGCCGCAAAAATTGCGGGCGTCAGCGAAATCTACCGCGTCGGCGGCGCGCAGGCCGTGGCGGCGCTGGCTTATGGCACCGCCAGCATTCGTCCGGTGGACAAGATTGTCGGCCCCGGCAACGCCTATGTCGCCGCCGCCAAACGCGAAGTGTTCGGGATTGTCGGCATCGATTCCATCGCGGGGCCATCCGAAATTTGCGTGGTGGCGGACGGAAAAAATGACGCCGCTTGGGTGGCGGCCGATCTTCTCAGCCAGGCCGAACATGACGCGTCGTCGCAATCGATATTGATCACCGACGATGCCGCGTTTGCAGATCGCGTCGCGTCGGAAGTCGAACGCCAGATCGCTCTGCTGCCCCGCGCAAAAATCGCGGGCGCAAGCTGGCACGAACACGGCGCCATCATTCTCGTCCCGGATTTGAATGCGGCGGCGCCGTTGGTCGATGCTATCGCGCCCGAACATTTGGAAATCGCGACCGACGATCCGGAAGCGTTTTTCGCGCGCGTGAAGAATGCCGGTGCCGCGTTTTTGGGCCGCTTCACGCCGGAAGCGATGGGCGATTACATTGCAGGCCCCAACCACGTATTGCCGACTTCGCGCACGGCGCGGTTCTCGTCGGGCCTCTCGATTCTCGATTTCATGAAGCGGACCACAATGCTGTCCTGTGATTCCGGTGTGCTCGCTAAGCTTGGGCCTGCGGCCGTTGCGATGGCTGAAGCGGAAGGCTTGGCGGCGCATGGCCGCTCCATCTCCATCCGGATGAACCAACGCGGCGTTGATTAAGCTTCGTGTCAGAGCCGTCCCTTCACCACATTGCGCAGATCACCTTCGACGAAGCTTGGACGTCGGAGCGGTCGCGCGATTTGGCGCAGGAACGCGAAGTCGCCATCAGCGATCTTCTGGTCCACAATCATTTTGCGCCCAAGGGCTCGCCGCGCGGCGCCTATCACCTACATTTGAGCGTCACGGAAAACCGGCTGGTGTTCGACGTCGACTACGCGTCGGGAAGAAAATGCGGACGCTTCGTGTTGTCGCTGGTGCCCTTCACGCGCAAGGTCAAAGAATATCTGATGATCGTAGAGTCTTATAACGCGGCCATTCGCGATGCCTCGCGCCAGCGCATTGAAACGCTCGATATGGCGCGGCGCGGGCTGCACGATGATGGCGCCAGGCTGCTGACGGAATTGCTGGAAGACAAAGTGGAAATCGATTTCGCCACCGCCCGCCGGCTCTTCACCCTCATCTGCGTTCTGCATATGAAGGGCTGAGCGATGGCAAACGAAACACGCAAATTGCCCGACGCCGTTCTCTTCGCCTGCACCCGTAATGTGGTGCGCTCGCCGATGGCGGCCGCTTTACTGCACCACCTCCATGGCAACAAAATTTATGTGGCCTCCGCTGGATTGGCGCGCGGCGAGCCCGACGGCTTCGCCGTTCAGGTCATGGCCGAAATCGGCATCGAGATGGGCCATCATCGCTCTCGAACATTCGAAGATCTGGGCGACAATTTCTTCAACCTGATCGTGTCTCTGTCGCCGGAAGCGCAGCACCATGCGGCGCGGTTGACCGAGCGGCTGGCGCTGGAGATCGAATATTGGCCCATGCTCGACCCCAGCATTTTCGAGGGCTCGCGTGAGCAGACCTTGAACGCCTATCGTTCAATTCGCGACAATTTGGCCAGCCGCGTCCGGGCGCGCTTTCCTGTGGGTCCTTCGTAGCAATTGCTGTGGCGCGAAGGGTCCAATCTGGGCTTTTCACAGCATTCCCGGGCCTATCGCGCCATTCAGCCATTGATTTTCGCCTGCCCAAGTGCATCCTCCCGCCCGACCCGCGCCACCGGCGCGAGACACCCGAAAAAGGACCTGAATGGCCAAGGAAGAACTGCTGGAGTTTCCCGGAAACGTTTCGGAATTGCTTCCGAACGCGACGTTCCGCGTCAAGCTTGAGAACGGGCATGAGATCATCGCTCATACGGCTGGCAAGATGCGCAAGAACCGTATCCGGGTCCTCGTCGGCGATAAGGTCCTGGTGGAAATGACGCCCTACGATCTCACCAAGGGCCGCATCACCTACCGCTTCAAATAGGCCACCAAGGTGGATGCTTTGCCGCGCCTGGTTCTGGCGAGCGCCAGCCCGAGGCGCGCGGCGTTGTTGCGTCAGGCTGGCATCGAGCCGAGCGAAATTCTTACGCCATCGGTGGACGAAACGCCGCGCAAGAGCGAGGCACCCCGTCTTTATGCGTTGCGCGTGACGCTGGACAAATTGCGCGCTGCTGGCGCGCCAGAGGGGGCTGTCGTTCTCGCCGCCGATACGGTGGTGGCCTGCGGACGCCGCATCCTCCCCAAGGCGGAGACGGACGAAGAGGTCGCGTCCTGCCTGCACCTTCTCTCGGGGCGCCGTCACATTGTGCTCACTGCTGTAGCTGTCGGGGTCGGCGAAAAAATTCGCAACCGCGTGGTCGCCACCAAGGTCAATTTCAAACGCCTGACGCCGGCCGAGATTCAATCCTATGTCGCCTCTGGCGAAGGCCTGGGCAAAGCGGGCGGTTACGCCATTCAGGGCCGCGCTGAGGCCTTTGTGCGCCAGATCAACGGCTCCTATTCCAACGTGGTGGGCCTACCGCTTTACGAGACGCTGGGGCTTCTCACGGGCGCAGGCTTACGCGCCCCGTAAAGAACGCGTGGTAAGATGCTGCGATGGTCAATGAACTCATCATCCATGCCGGCATCGCCGAGCTGCGCTTCGCGGTTCTGAGCGACGGAGTTCTGTCGCGCTATTGGCAGGATGCGATTCTGGGCGATGCAGGCGATGGGCCCAGTCACGTTGGCGATATTGTTTGGGGCCGTGTGCGGCGCCTGTTGCCGGCGGCGGAAGCCGCCTTTGTCGATATCGGACAATCGCGCGCCGGGTTTCTGAGCGTGCGTGATATTCGCCGAGCTGCGCCCGGCAAGCAGCCCGGCGCACATATCGGCGATTTCGTGCGCGAGGGCGAAGCCATTCTCGTACAGGTTTTGAAAGACCCGATCGGGGACAAGGGCGCGCGCGTCGGCACAGAAATTTCGCTAGCCGGGAGGCTTCTGGTTTATGCGCCTTACGGTAGCGGGGTGCATGTGTCGCGCAGCATTGCCGACGACGCTACGCGCACGCGTTTGATTCAAACGGTGGCCGTCATTCGCGGTACGTCCGGTGGCAGTTTTGTTGTTCGTACAGCGGCGTCAGAGGCGAGCGAAGAGGCTTTGCGACGAGAAGCATTTGCGCTCATCGAAAAATGGCGTGGCATTTCAGCTACGTCGGAGTCGGCCAGCGCGCCTGCCATTCTTCACCGCGAATTGCCGCCGTTGGAAAAGGCTCTGCGCGACAATGCGCATGATGTCTTGCGCGTCGTCTTTGATGGCGCCGAGGCGTTGGCAGCGGCGCGCGTCTATTGCGAACAGGCCATGCCGGAATTCGCGAGTAAAATTGTTGCCCATGACTCGCGAAGGCCACTGTTCGAGGATTTGGGTATTGAAGATGAGATCGCGAGTCTCGCTTCATCGCGCGTCGAATTGAAAGCCGGCGGCTGGTTGATGATCGAACACACCGAAGCGCTGACCGCCATCGATGTGAACTCCGGTAAAATCGCGCATGTCGGCGACGGCGATTCCGCGAGCCTTGCGGTCAATCTGGAAGCCGCTGAGGAAATTGCCCGCCAGCTCGCGTTGCGCGGAATCGGCGGACTGATCGTGATCGATTTTATTGGAACGTCAGACCCGGAACATCGCAATCGCCTTGTGACTGCGCTCGGCGCCGCCATGGGGCGCGGCGGCGTACCGGCGGATATCGCTGCCGTGCCTGGGGGCGGGCCAGTGGTGATGACGCGCAAACGCACCCACGATTCGCTCGACCGCCGTCTCGCCGAGCCGTGCGCGGTTTGCGACGGCCATGGGCGCCGGCGCACGGCGAGCGCGGTGGCGCATGAAATCCTGCGCCGTGCCGAACATCACGCGTCGGCTGCGCCTGGAAAACCGGTTATTGTTTACGCTGCGCCCGAGATTGCCGCATGGCTCGATGCGCGTGCATCTATCTTGAAGCCAGCTCTGGCGCGGCGCGGCGCCGCTGATTTCCGGATTGTCGCCGAGCCGGCGCGCGCGCGCGAAACCTATTCGGTAGAAACCGCATGAGCGCGACCACAGTTCCCCTTCGCAAATGCCCTAATTGCGGCAAGCCGGCGGTGCTGGCCCATCGGCCCTTCTGCTCCAAACGCTGCGCCGATCTCGATTTCGGGCGCTGGCTGGGCGGGGCCTATATCATCCCTGCCAAGCCCGGCGAGGACGATGACGACGAAGATGGGGACGAGGGGGCTGGTGGCGGGCCCCCGGCGCCGGGTGCCAGCCCGGACGAGGACGAATAGAGCCCGGACGCGATACAGGCGTTACACGCCGTCGAAACGCAGCACGTCCGATTGCACTAACCCATTGAAATATAATGGTGCCCAGGGACGGAATTGAACCGCCGACACGCGGATTTTCAGTCCGCTGCTCTACCAACTGAGCTACCTGGGCCCAAAGCTTTCTCCCAGGCCAGAGGACTTACGGGCCGCGGGGAGGCGCGCTTTGTAGAAGAGCCTCCCTCCCCATGTCCAGCGCGGGTTTTCAAGTCGTCGCGTAGCCGGGAAACGTTTTTTCAGGACTGCCACGCGTGCTCTGTGGCGCTGCGCCCGGGCGAAGGCAAAAGCGCGCGCTTGGCTTTTACGCGAGCGAGGCAGCCAAGTTCCGCAACACGCCTTGCGGGTCGGTTTCGATGATGGCGCCATGCGAAACGATAATCCGTTTTAGCGACGGAAGCGCGGCCCATTGCCTGAGCTGTGCCGCGAGGGCGGTCTTGTCCGCGATGAACATCATTTTGATGGGGCCGGGCACGTGCGGCTTGTCCCCGGCGAAGCCCATCAGGCGCAACGCCCATGATCGGCCCCCATTAGGTGGTCCGGTTTGAATGTTAGTGCATTGCTTCCTCCTTGGCCATTGCTGCCTGGAGGTGGAGCGTAGCGGAACCGGAAGGCGGCAATGGCGGCGTCGCGGTTTCCGGGGCCGGTGGTCGGTAGCCGAGGCTG